>JBGAID010000155.1:0-13875 GCA_044225865.1 Polyangiaceae bacterium
TGCTCGCGCTCTGTTATCCGCTCGGCGCTCGGCCCGAGATTCGGATGCTCGCTCGCTATCAGCTCGCTGCGCCGGTCTTCGCATGAGGAACATGCGAAGAACGAGGTGGTTCTGGGTTGGGCGCTCGGATTCGGCGTTGGTCCCGCGAGCACGTCCAGGTCTCCGACGACGTGCAGGGATCCATCTGCGCCGACGAGGACGCCGGCGGCGCCCGCGCTGGTGAGGAGCGCGGCGCCGCGCTCGCGGCCCGCGACGAAGGCGGCCTTGGCGAGGACGTCGGCGAGCTCGGTCGACCGCGCGACGGCGGTGACTTGGGCGAGGCCAGACGCGGCGGGGGCGCCGGTGCGCGGGTCGAGGAGGTGGTGGGCGGCCTTGCCGGCGACCTTCCAGGTGCGGCGGTTCGAGGCGCTCGTGGCGACGCCGCGGTCCGAGACGCGGAACGAGAGGAGGGTGCGGCTCGCGTCGCGCGGGTCCTCGACGTCGACGATCCATCCTTCCCCTTCGGGGCCGGGGCCCTTGAGGAAGGCGTCGCCGCCGGCGTCGACGGCGGCGGTGTCGGGGAGGAGGGCGCGCGCGCAGTCGACGGCGTAGCCCTTGATCATGCCGCCGAGATCGAGGCGAACCGCGCCCGGACGGGCGATGCGGCGGGCGCGGACGTCGACCTGGCAGCGGGGCGCGGTCGCCGGTGGGGCGGCGATGGGAGCGGAGCCGCGGGCGGCGTCGGTCCGGTCGAGGGCCCGGGAGCGAAGCTCTTGTCGTAGCCGTTGTCGATCATGGCCGCGCCGACGTGGGCGTCGAAGAGCCCGCCGGTGAGCGTCTCGTACATGAGGGCGCGGGCGGTCGCGCTCGCGAGCTCGGCGGAGGCGCGGAAGGGACCTTCGGCGCGGTTGAGGCGCGACAGCTCGCTGTCGTCACGGAAGCGGCTGAAGGTCTGCTCCATGCGCTCGAAGAGGGCGGCGACCTCGCGCGCGATCGCCGCTTCCTCCTCCTCCGATACGGTGGGGGAGAGCACGGTCACGTCGGTGGTCATGGCGCGGAAGGTGGCCACGGCTACGAGCTCCGGGTGCGGACGCGGCCGCTGCGGCGGGGGGCGGGGGCTTCGGTGCCCGGAGACGAAGGCTGCGACGCGGTGGGCTCGCGACCGCCCCTCCCGCCGTGCTCGCGCTCCTCGTGACCGCGTCCGTGCTCACGCTCATCGTCGTCGTCGTCGTCGTCGTCATCGTCATCGTCGTGGTCGTGACCGCCGCGGCTGGGGACGCGCATGACGCGCTCCATCTCGCGGCGGGCGGCCGAGACGTCGAAGATGCCGTTGTCCTTCTTGGCGGGGGCGGAGGCGGACGGAGCGGCATCGGCCGACGGCTCCGCCGCCGCCGTCTCGTCTTGTTTGTCCTTGGGGTGGGCGCTCGCAGAGAGGGCGACGCCGATGACGACGTTGGTCGCGATGGTGACGCCGGCGACCACGAGGGCGAGGGCGACGCCGGGGCGGAGGGTTCTCCCGTTCGGTTGGCTCATGGTCACCAGCGTGAGCCCCGAAGCTTGGAGGCGCCTTTTCCGTTCATGAGAGGGCTCTCATGAATCCAGGGCGCGCCGTTGCTACAGTTTCCGCGTCTTGAAGATCCTCATCGTCGAAGACGAGCCGCGGCTCCGAGAGCTGCTCGAGCGCAACCTCGCGCGGGAGGGTTACGAGGTCGAGTCGGCAGGGGACGGGGCCCTCGGGTTCGACATGGCGAGGGCGGGCCGGTTCGATCTCCTCGTCCTGGACGTGATGCTCCCCAACATGAGCGGCCTCGAGATCAGCATGCGCCTCCACAAGCTGAAGGTCGCGACGCCGATCCTGATGCTGACCGCGCGCGACAGCGTGGAGGATCGGGTGGCGGGGCTCGACGCGGGCGCGGACGACTACCTCGTGAAGCCGTTCGCGTTCGCGGAGCTCTCGGCGCGGGTGCGGGCGCTCTTGCGGCGAGCCTCGGACGCGGGCGCCTCCGCGGAGCTGCGCGTGGACGACCTCGTCCTGGACCGGGCGCGGCGAGAGGCGCGGCGGGGCAAGCGCACCATCGAGCTCACGACGCGCGAGTTCGAGCTGCTCGAGCACCTCATGAAGAACCGCGGGCGCGTCCTCTCGCGCGACCAGCTCCTCGCCGCGGTGTGGCCCTCGGACTTCCAGGGCGCGTCCAACGTCGTCGACACGTACGTCCACTACCTGCGCGAGAAGATCGACACCAAGGGGCAGCCGCCCCTCATCCGAACGGTGCGTGGCGTCGGCTACGCGATGGGCTCATGATCAAAGCCACGCGCGCGGCGCGCTCGATCCGGGTCCGCCTGGCCCTCTGGAACCTGGCGGTGCTCGCGCTCGTGCTCTTGGCGACGCTGGGCACGGCCGCGCTGAGCGCGCGGGCCGCGGCCCGGTCCGCGGTCGACGAGGACCTGCGCAAGACGGCGACGCGGATCGCCTCCCACATCGAGCACGAGCGGCGCGAGCACCGGGAGAGGCCACGCCGCACCCCGGAGCACGAAGAGGAGACGGAGGAGGGCGTCGTCGAGCAGCGCGCGGAGATCGTCCTCGTCGCCGACGCGAGCGGGGTGATCGTGCGCGCCGACGGGGGCAACGTCCCCGCCGGGCTGCCCGACAAGAAGGCGATCGAGGCCGCGCTCGCGGGCGGCTCCGTCTTCTCGGACCTGGAGATCGAGGGCGCGCCGATGCGGGCCTTCACGGTGCCGGTGGGAGGGGACAAGCGCGACAAGCGCGCGGTGCAAGTGGCGAAGCCCACCGCCGAGTCGCGCGCGGCCGTCGGGCGGACGGTGCTCATCTTGGGGATCACGGGGGCGATCGGGCTCGTGCTGTCCGCGCTCGGGAGCTTGTTCTTGGCCGGCCGGGCGATGCGTCCGATCGAGCAGGCGATGACGCGCCAGCAGCGGTTCATCGCGGACGCGAGCCACGAGCTGCGCACCCCCGTCGCCGTCATCCGCGCGCGCGCCGAGCTGCTCGCGACCTCGCCGGAGGAGGTCGGTCAGGAGGCGCGCGCCGAGCTCGAGCAGCTCTCGAAGGACGCCGCCGAGCTCTCCAACCTGCTCGGGGTGCTGCTGGATCTCGCGCGGCTCGACGCGGCCGCGGACGCCCTCGAGCTCTCGCCGACGCCGATCGGGGACGTCGCCGAGGAGGTGGCGCTGCAGCTCGCGCCGCTCGCCCGGGAGGTCGGGGCCAGCATCGAGGCGCGCGGGGCGCCCGTGTTCGCGAAGGCCAACCTCACCCGCCTCCGACAGGTGGTGCGCGCCCTCGCCGACAACGCCCTCAAGCACGCCGGCGACAGGGGCACCGTGACCATCCAGGTAGACGAGGTGCAGGGGCGCGCGCGCCTTCGGGTCCGAGACGACGGCCCCGGCATCGCGCCGGAGCATCTGCCCAACGTGAAGGAGCGGTTCTATCGCGCGGACGAGGCGCGCTCGCGATCGGACGCGCCCGCGAGAGGAAATCGAGGCGGGGTGGGCCTCGGGCTCGCCATCGCCGCGGAGCTCGTGGAGCGCATGCGGGGTGAGCTCTCCATCGAGAGCGAGCTCGGCAAGGGCACGACGGTCACGGTGTTGTTGCCGCTCGCGTGATCGACCCCTCCCGGGGCGGAGCTCGTAGCGCGCAGGCGCGCGGCAGGGGTCTGATCGAGGCCGTCAGGCCACCGCCACCGAGCACGAGATCAGCTCGAGGGTGCGATGGACGTCGGCGGCGGACGGCCGTCTCTCGGGATCCTTCTCGACGCACGCGGAGAGCATGCGCGCGATGTGCCGGGGCAGCCCGCCCGTGGCGGGGACCCCGTTGCCAGTGCGCGAGCGGGTCAAGAGCTCCTCCGCGAGCAGGCCGAGCGCGTAGACGTCAGCGGCGCGGCTCGGCGCCTCGTCCCCGAGCGGGGCGAGCCCGACGTCTGCGAGCAGAGCGTGGGATCCTCGGTCGAGCAGGACGTTCTCGGGCTTGAGGTTGTTGTGGGTGATGCCGCTCGCGTGGAGCGCCGCGAGGCCGTCGGCGATCTCTGAAAGGCGCGCGAGGACCCAGGGGACGTCGCCGAAGTGGAGGCGCGCCTCTTCCAGCGAGGGGCCTTCGCAGAGCTCGCTCAGGACATAGGGCTGCGAGCGGCGCGCCACTCCCACCGCCACCCGCGCGAGCAGCCGCGGGTGGGCGAGCCGCTGGAGGACCGCGGTCTCCGTCGCGAGGCGGAGGAGCGAGCTCGCCTCGGCGGCGGGGAGCGCCTTGCACGCGAGCCGCTTGCCGTCCGAGGCGCGGACGACCCGATAGACCTCGCCGCGTCGGCCGCGCCCGATCCGGGCCTCGACCTCGAACCCGTCGTCCGGGCCTCCGAAGGCAGGCGCGGGGCGCTCCGCGGCGCGGGCCTTCCGAGAGAACACCCGCGCGAGGAACGGACCAACTGCGGAGACGAGCGGGAACGTCGAGCCGAGCATGCCGGGCCTTCAGCAACCGACATGCCCGCGAGCTGCCGCGCAGATCGTGGGGAGCCGCGGCGGGGGCTGAGTCGTGGAGCGCTCAGCCTGGGCTCACTTCGACTTGGGCCGGGTGTCGGGCGCGAGGTCCTTGTTGCTCCAGAAGTACTCGGACTTCTTCTCGGTAGCGTCCGCGAACCCGACGGTGACGATCTCGGCCTCGATGGCCGCGGTGTTGGCGGGGACGTCCGCCTTCTTCACACAGCCGAACTGGATGAGCGCCTTCTCGTCCGGCTTCATCACGCCGCCGGGGATGTTGCTCGAGCAGGCCTTGTAAGGCGAAGCCTTCCCGCTCTCGTCCTTCACCTCGAGCTGCTTGCCCGCCTTGTCATAGAAGTACGCCGCGACCTTGGTGAACAAGACGACCTTGCCCGACTTGTTCACGACGTTGAAGAAGGGGCCCTTGTCATCGATCTTGTTGTTCCACTTCGCCTCCATGAGGCGGGCGGTGCCCTTTCCTTCGCACGGCTTCTCGAGCGTGCCGGGGCCGCTCGAGTCCTTGGGGCAGTCGCTGCGGGGGGCGGGCTCGGCGGAGGCGGTGGCGCTCGCGGTCGCGGTCGGCTTCGCGGTCGGCTTCGCGGTCTGGGTCGGGGCGGCCGAGGTGCTTGAGGTGCCGCCCGCCTCCTCCGAGCAACCGAGGGACGAGCAAGCGAGCCATGCGATCGAGAGCAGCGGCCAGGTCTTGAGCATGGGGGGGAAACCTATCGGAATCGCCGAGGTCGATTCAAGCCGTCGACTTTTTCGGGCGGCTGCGTCGATTGCGCGGGCCCTCGGAGCGAGGCACCGGGAAAGCCGTTTCCGTCCGCGCGTTCGATACGTGGCTTGCTCCTTGCAGCCGCCGTTGCATGGCGAATGCTCTCGGGGACAAGCGCGTCGCGGAGGTGATGACCGAGGACGTCGCGACGCTGAAGTCGACGACCAGCGTCGCGGAGGCCATCGCGACCCTCGCGAACAACCGGGTCTCCGGCATGCCGGTCGAAGACGAGGACGGCGTCATCGTCGGGGTGATCTCGATGACGGACGTGGCGACCCACCTCTCGGCGCAGCACGCCCCCGATGACAGCGAGCCCTCGACCTTTTACGACTCCGTCCGCTTGCTCCGGCTCGTGGATCAGCTCCTCCACAAGTCGGCGGACGCGCAAAACCAGGTCGCCGACATCATGAGCACGATGCTCGTCGCGGTCGGCCCCGACGCCAAGATCGCGGAGGCGGCCCGCCTCATGGCGCAGCGTCGCGTCCACCGTCTGCTCGTGCTCGACGCGGGCGGGAAGCTCGCCGGAATCGTGTCCGCCCTCGATCTGGTCGCGCTCCTTTCTCCCTGACTGAGAACAACCCGTTCAATCTCGCGCCTTTTCATGGCAAAGAGCGGCGCGTGAACGACAGAGTCATCGAAGCGGACGTCGCCATCGTCGGAGCGGGCCCTGCGGGGACCGCCGCCGCCGCGCACCTCGGACAGCTCGGCATCGGACGGGTCGTCCTGGTCGACAAGCACGACTTCCCGCGCGACAAGACGTGCGGCAGCGGGCTCTCCCCGAAGGCGATCGAGGTGCTGCGACAGCTCGGCGTCTGGAAGGACGTGGAGCGACACGCCTACCCGATCCACGGCATGCGCCTCGTCACGCCGGGCGGACGCGAGAGCTATCAGAGCGCGGGCACGAGCGTGGAGGCGGCGGTGTGCTCCCGCCGCGTGCTCGATCAGCTCGTCCTCGATCGGGCGCTCGCCGGCGGCGTCACCTTCCTCCCCCACTTCACCGCCGACAAGCTCGTCGAAGAGGGTGGCCGGACGCGCGGCGTGGTCGCGAAGGACGGACGCGAGGTCCGCGCTCGCTACACCCTCATCGCCGGCGGCACCCACTGCCGTCTCGGCCCCGAGCGCAAGACGAAGCGCACCATCCAAGCCATCATGGGCTGGTGGAAGGACGTGCCCTTCCGCGCGAACTACCTCGAGATGGTCTTCGATCCGATGGTGCTGCCCTACTACGGCTGGCTCTTTCCGGAGGGGGACGGCGTCGTCAACATCGGGATCACCTACGAGGATCGCCCCCAGGAGAAGCGAAACGCGCGCGAGCTCTTCGCGAGCTTCCTCGAGCGCCAGTACGCTCATCGGCTCTCTCGCGCGACGCAGATCGGCCCCTTCAAGGGCCACCCCGTCGTCTACTCGTACGCGATCGAAGACCTCACCGCGCCCGGTCGCGTGGTGGTGGGCGAGGCCGGCTTGCTCACCCATCCCGCGACCGCGGAGGGGATCTACCAGGGGATGAAGAGCGGCATGCTGGCGGCAGAGGCGGTGCGCGATATCGTCTCCGGGGTCGCGAGCGAGCAGGCCGCCTTCGCTCGGTACGAGGAGCGCTGCCGCAAGACGTTCCGCCTCTCGTTCCTCGGAGGCGGGATCTTCCGGCTCCTCATCAAGACCCCGATCATGGATTGGCTCGTCGCCGCGAGCGAACGGCCGCGCGTGAAGCACGCCGCCGCGAAGGTGATGGCTTCGCTCTGAGCGGCGACCTCCGCGCCTTGACAACCCATCTGCCATAACGGACACTGTCATCCATCTTCACGGAGCCCATCTCGGGGCCGCGAAGGAGGAGGAGACAGCGGCGTCATGGCAGCTTGGGCGTACGCGCTGGGGGGCGGGGTGTTGATCGGCGCATCCGCCGGCGCATTCCTTTGGTCGCAGGGCCGGGTCGCGGGGATCAGCTCGCTCGTCGAGGACGCCACCTCCGAGGGCTCCGGGCGAGGCTCCGCGATCGCCTTCCTCCTCGGGCTCGCGCTGGTGGGGGTCGTGGCCGCGCTCGTCGCGCCCTCCCACGTCTCGTCATGGCCGCGGGCGTCGCTCGCGCTGACCGTCATCGCGGGGCTCCTCGTCGGCTTCGGAACGCGGCTCGGGAACGGATGCACGAGCGGGCACGGCGTGTGCGGCATCGGGAGGTTCTCGAAGCGGTCCACCGTGGCGACCTGCGTCTTCATGGCGACGGGCGCGGCAGCGACGTACCTCGTTCGTCACGTGGTGACGCCATGAAGGGTCGGCGCGTCTCGTTCGGTTGCGGCCTCGTCTTCGGTCTGGGCCTGCTCCTGTCCGGCATGACGGATCCGGATCGGGTGCGTGCGTTCCTGGACGTCACGGGCGCGTGGGACCCGACCCTCGCGTGGGTCATGGGCGGCGCGGTCGCCACCTATGCGGCGGCGTATCGATTGGCGTCGAAGCGGCGCGCCCCGCTCCACGCGCCTGGCTTCAGCGCGCCGCCCCGCGCGCCCATCGACGCGAGGCTCGTCGTCGGAGCAGGGATCTTCGGGCTCGGATGGGGTGCCTCCGGCGTCTGCCCCGGACCTTCGTTCGTCTCCCTCGGCGCCGCGCTCGCGAAGAGCCCGAGCGGCGCGTTGCCATGTGTGCTGTTCGTCTGCGCGATGTTCGTGGGCGTCTCGCTCCACCGCGTCGTCCGCGAACGGCGTCCCTCCGCCCGCTCCGAGGCGACCTCCCTGTCTCGGAGCTGACGCGTCGCCACCTTCGAAAAGCACGCGGCGCCAGCCCGTGAGGGCGAGCGCCGCGAGCTGCACAGTCGGTTGGGCTCAGCCCGCGCCGCCACCTCCTTGAGTGCCGCCGCCGGCCGCGCCGCCAGCACCGCCGGTGCCTCCGGTGCCGCCGCCGGTTCCGTTCCCGCCGCCGCCCTCGACGGGGGTACCGCCCTCACCGCCGTTGCCGCCGTTGCTGGAGGCGCCGCTGCCGCCCGTTCCGCCGGTGCCCGTGTCGTCGCCGCAGCCTGCGGCGATGCCGCCGATCGCGAGGACAAGGATCGAAGCAAAGATACCGTTTCGTGACATGGGATAGATCCTCCGTGTTGGCGCCAAGGTGTCTGCCATAACAGAAGACGTCCGTGGCTCCTCTCGAAACCATAACGCACGGCGTCGGTAGTTGCACGAATTGCAACGTTATCCTGCAGCGGAAAGGGCTTCCGCAATGACGGCAGTTACTGCACCTTCTTGCCCCAAACAGGAGGAGTCATGCGGATCGCGATCATCGGAGCGGGGCGCGTCGGAACGACGCTCGGACAGAGGTTCGTCGGGGCGAGCCACGAGGTCGTGTACGCGAGCCGAAGAGACGACGCCGTTGCGCCGCACGCGGGCGCGACGACGGCGCGCGTGCCGGAGGCGGTCCGCGCTTCCGACGTCGCGGTGCTCGTCACGCCTTGGAACGCCGTCGAGGACGCATTGCGCGCGGCGGGGGACTTCGCCGGACGGCCTTTGATCGACGTGACCAACCCGGTCGGTCCCGGGTTCTCGCTCACCCACGCGCATACGACGTCGGGGGCCGAGCACGTCGCGTCGCTCGCGAAGAACGCCCGCGTGGTGAAGGCGTTCAACACGACCGGGCTCGAGAACATGCACGAGCCACGGTTCGGATCGCGCCGCGCGTACATGCCTGTCGCCGGAGACGACCCGGAGGCGACCGCGGTCGCGCTGAAGCTCGCGAGCGACATCGGCTTCGACGCCGTCGCGCTGGACGGGATCGTCCGCGCGCGCGAGCTCGAGCCTCTCGCGCTCCTCTGGATCCGGCTCGCGATTCAGCTCGGGCATGGACGCGGCTTCGCGCTCGCGCTCGGGCGCCGAGACGACGCCGGGGCAGCCGAGCCTCCTCGCAAAGGCGCCCGGGCGAAGCGCATCACCATCGTCGGGGGCGGGAACATCGGAGGCGCGCTCGGCCGGGCCTGGCTCACGTCGGGCCACCGCGTCCGAGTGACCGCTCGGGACACGACCAGCGAGGAGGCGCGCGCCTTCGCGGCCGCCGGCGCGGAGGTCGTCCCCGTCGAGGGCGCAGCCCGGGGGGCGGAGATCGTCGTGCTTTCCCCGCCCTATCGCGCGGTCGCCGAGGCGCTGCCCCGCCTCGAGCTCTCTCCCGGCATGATCGTCGTGGACGCGACGAACGCCATCGGGAAGGGATTCACGTTGGAGCACGGAGGCTCGACGTCTTCGGCGGAGCAGCTTCAAGCGCTCGCCCCCGAGGTGAGGGTCGTCCGGGCCTTTCATCAGCAAGGCGCGGAGGTCCTCGAGAGACCGGCCTTCGGGGACCTTCGCGCGGCGAGCTTCGTGGCGAGCGACGACGCGGAGGCGCGGGCCGTCGTGCGCGAGCTCTCCGAGGAGGTCGGCCTCGAGGGGATCGACGCCGGACCGCTCTCGATGGCCCGCTGCCTCGAGCCCATGACGCTGCACTGGATCGCGCTGTCGCGGAAGCTGGGCACGCGGGAGATCGGGCTCGCCGTCGTCCGGCGCGCGGTCTGACCGCTTCCCGTCGCCCGCGGGACGACGGGTCGGCGCGGCTCAGAACATGATGCCCATGTAGAGGCGCAGCATGTGAGCCACGCTCAGGCTCGTCGCCTCTTCACCGAGGGCGGCTCGCTCGCCCGGGAGGTATCCGAGCCCATCGAGCGGGAACAGGACGGCGTAGTCGAGCTGGCCGTAGAAGCCCGTCTTGGGGTTTCCTTGGGCGTCGAACGTCCCTCCCAAGCCTTGGTAATAGATCTTCGCGTCGAGCTCGACGCCGAGATCGGGGGCGTTGCCCGGCGCCTGCACCGGCTCGCTGGCGCGGCTCCACACCAGGTTGAGCCCGCCCCCAGCGCGCTGTCCGTCTCCCTTGCGCATGACGTCGTAGGCGAACCCGGGGCGGAAATAATACGCGCTCTGGACTCTGGTCATGATGCGGCGAAAGAGGATCTGATCGATCTGATAGTCTGGGTGGAAGCGGAAGCTCGAGAAGGTCCGGTTCTTCGTGAGCTGGGAGTCGAGCCCGCCGAGGGCCTCGTCGCTCGTCCCCGATCCGAGGCCGTTGATGCCCTCCACGTCCGAGTCGCCGGAGGCGAAGCCGAAGCCGAAGTCGACGCGGAGCCGGTCCTCCACCGCTCGCCACTGCGACTCGAAGGCGAAGCCGAACTGGCGGAGGTTCCACCCGTCGGCCTTGTCTCCGGGGACGTCGGGGTTGTCGAAGTTGTTGCTGCCGGTGCGGACGTTGGTGTTGTCGATGCTGCCCCAGACGAGGGCGGCCTCGACGCCGATGTAGAGCTTCTTCCACTTGAGCTCGGCCCACGCGTCGGGGACGAAAGCCTCGTAGCCGCGCCGCACGAGCGTGTCCGTCACCTCTCGGGAAGACGCTCCGAGGGGGGCGACCGACTCCAAGGCTTGGTTGCGGTAGATGCCGTAGGCGCCCCCGTTCACGACGACCTTGCCTTGAGCGAGGTCCAGCTTCTCGAGGCCCGGGTCTCGCTTTCGATAGACCTGCAGACCCCATTGATACATGTCGTCGCTCTGGATGAGATCGTAGCGCTTGGCCTGCAGCTCGGTGCTCGCGCAGCTGCCGCTCCCGCTGCTCTCCTGGCAGCCGTAGAAGGGGCCGCCCGTCACCCCTTCGTCGGCGAAATCCCACATGCCGGCGAAATAGAGCTCCCAGCCCGGGATGCCGCTCTTGATCATGATGCGATCGACGGTGGAGCCGCGATCCTGATCATATCCGTCGCCGGAATTGTACATCATCCCGAGGCCCCACTGATTGGGCATCCGGCCGAACCGGAACGTGCCAATCGGAGACACGTACTCGCCATAAGCGCGTTTCACGACGATCGAGTCGGAGAGAGAGCTCGTGCCCCCCGATGGAGCCCACTGCGTCGCCGCGAACGCGCCAATGGGTGTGTACCCGCCCGACTGCTGGACTTCGTAGCCCCCAGAGCCGCTGGGCCGGCTCGTATACCCCTCGGGCGTGGAGCCGAGGACGAGGTTGTCGAACAGATCGATCTGAGCGACGGCGCGGATGTTGTCGCTCACGGTGAGGGTCGGCTCGATCCGCAGGCGCGTGTTGGCGCCGCCCTGGGTGAACGACGAGCACGCCTCCGGGTTCATCGGGTCGTCGCCGCACAGGTTGACGGTGTGGCTCGTCCCGCTCGTGTCGACGTAGGCGTCGCTCGCGGGGCGCGGCCAGAGCGCGCGGGAAGGCTCATCGCGCCGGCCCAGATCGAAATGGGCGAAGAGCTCCGAGCGAACCCGGTAGTAGCCGTGGATTTCGAACGTCGGCCGCGCGGTCGCGAACCAGTCGTCGGCGAAGACGCGGTCGAACGGGGTCGGCTCCGGCTCGGACGACTTCTCGAGCAGGCTCTTGTCGTCCCCGGACTTGGAGCCATCCTTCTTGTCGGTCGTCTGCGACTCGCTCGCGCGAGGGCCCGCCTTCGGGTCGGGCTGCTGCGCGCGAGCGACCGCAGGGAAGCCCATCAGCCCGAGGAGGGCGGCGATCGCGAGGGGCGCGGCGGGAGCGGTCGAGTGAGCTCGGGGCACGTTTTCGGTCCTCTCGTGCGAGCCCATCAATACAGGATGCCGAGATACCAGCGGACCGTTTGAGCCGTGCTGATGTCGGTCGGATTGTTGGCGTCGGTGAACTCCTGCTCCTCGTTCGGCAGGTAGCCGAGCCCGCCGAGGGGGAACATGACGCCGTACTCGAGCTGGGTGTAGAAGCCGCCGAGCTTGTCGGGGTCGTCGTTCAGGCTGCCGTCCTTGGCCTGATAGTAGAGCTTGAAGTTGAGCTCGAGCCCGAGGTCCGGCGAGTTGCCCGGCGTCTGGACGAACTGGCTGGCCCGGCTCCAGATGAGGGCGGCCCCGCCGCCGATTCGCTGCCCGTCGGCGGCGCGGGTGAAATCGTACTCGACGCTGGGCCGGAGGTAATAGGCGCCCTGCACGCGCTGCAGAATGTTGCGGAACAGGATCAAGTCGACCCGATAGTCCGGGTTGAACCGGAATGTCGAGAACGTGCGGTTGTGGGTGAGCTGGACGTCGAAGCCGTCTGCGGGCGGAGCGAGCCCTTCGACGTCGTCGTCCCCCGTCGCGTATCCACCGCCGAGCATGATCCGAAGCTTGTCCTCGAACGCTCGGAACTCGCCCTGGAACGTGAACCCGAACTGGCGGATGTTCCAGCCGTCGTCGCCGTGGTCGTTGGCGTTGTTGTTGTTGACGGTCCCGTCTCCGTTGCTCGCGAACCGGATGTCGGTGTTCTCGATGTGGCCCCAGATCATCGCCGCCTCGGCCTCGAAGCGGAACTTCTTCCACAGGAACTGGAACCACCAATCCGGGATCACCGCCCACGCGTTGCGGCGGACGAGCGAGTCGGAGAGCTGATTGGCGGTCGCGCCGATGGGGGCGTGCCCGTCGAGGGTCTGTTGGCGGTAGACGCCGTAGAACCCGCCATTGACGACAGGGAGCCCCTTCGCGAGCTCGAGCTTCTGATCGCGCACGTTGCGACGGCGGGCGATGATGACGCCCCACTGGTTGACGTCGTCGGACTGGATCATGTCGTAGGCTTGCCCGGAGCGATCGCCGATGAGCGCGCTCGTCGCGCCCTCGTTCGCGAAATCCCAGAGGCCGCCGAAATAGAGGTCCCACTGCTTGATGCCGGTGAGGAACATGATGCGGTCGGCGGTGGAGCCGTAGTCGCTGTCATATCCGTCGCCGGCATTGACGAGCATGCCCAAGCCCCATTGGCTCGGCATTCGTCCAAATCGAAGCTGGCCAATCGGAGTCAGATATTCGCCCCAAACCCGCTTGACGACGATGGAGTCCTGGGTGCTGTTCTGTCCGGCGCTGGGAGCCCACTGGGTGCTGGAGAAGGCCCCGATCGGGGTGTAGCCGCCGGGCTGGCGAACCTGATAGCCGCCGCTGTCGCCGGGGGTGTTCACGTAGCCCTCCGGCGTCGACCCGAGCACGACGTTGTCGAGCAGGTCGATCTGGGCCATCACCCGGATGTTGTCGCTGATGTGCAGCTCCGGGTTGATGCGGAAGCGCATGTTCGCGCCGGCCTGGACGTTGTTCTCACACGGCTGCGGGTTCGTCGGGTCGTCCCCGCAGAGGAGGACCTTGTTCCGCACGCCCGCGCTGTCGATGTAGTCGTTGTCGGCGGGCTGGGGCCACATCGCGTTGGCGGGGGTGTCTTTCCGTCCGAGGGCGAAGTGGCTGAAGAACTCCGAGCGGACCCGGTAGTAGCCGTGGAGCTCGACCACGGGCCGCGCGCTCGTCCACCAATCCTCGGCGAAGACGCGGGTGTCGCTCTCCGTGCCGTCACCGTGGTCGTTCTTCTTCGTCGCCTTCGGGGCGGCGGTGGCGGCGACGGCAGGAGCGGCTGCCTTCGGCGCGGCCGCGGGTGGGGCCGCATCGGCCTTGTCACCCGATGGCGGCGCCTTCTCGGGGGCGTCCTTGGGCAAGAGCGGAGCATCGCCGGGCTGAGGCTGGCCGGGCTGAGGCTGGCCGGGCTGAGGCTGGCCGGGCTGAGGCTGTGCCGGCTGCTGTCCCGGCTGCTTCTCAGGCGCCGGCTGCGCCGCGGCCACGCGGGGCAGCGCCATCGCCGTCACGAACAAGGAAGCGAGGAGCCGCGTC
>JBGAID010000156.1:0-13607 GCA_044225865.1 Polyangiaceae bacterium
GACAACGGCGAGCCCTGCCTCCGCCGCCGCGTCCAAGAGCGAAGGGTAGCGATACGCGGGCGCGCGATGAAACCCGCTGCGATCGTCATAGCGAAGCAGCGCCCCGAGCGGAGCGACGTCGCCGTCGATCCTCAGCGTGCCGCGATCGAACGAGAGATGAACGGAGGCCACGGGCGGCGTCCGAGCAGACAACGTGCCCGCCCTGCGCTCCGCGAAACGCTTCGCTTCACGGCGCGAGCGCGCGGCGGTCGCCGGGTTCGTGGTGGCGGCGCGCCGTCTTCAACCGGGGTGGGCGTGGTCCTTGGCGTCGACGTCGAGGTTCCCTCGCCCCGCGTCCCACAGACGGAAGGCCGCTACCGGGTCGGTGGACATGAGGCGATCGAAGCTTCGAGCGCACGAGGCTTGGGACGACGACGGGTGGGTGAGCCGAGCGATCTGCGCCTTCGCTTCCGCGACGACGTCCCGATCTTTCGTGAGCGCGAGCAGCCGGTACTGATCTACGAGGGACTTGAGCACCTGCTGGCGCTGCCGCGTGAGGTCCTCTCGCGCGTTGAGCTGGAAGAACTCGATCGTCACGAGGGCCCGGCGATGGGCGCGCGCCCGCGGATTTGGTACGGCGGGGACGGCGCGGACACCCTCGAACGTGATGACCGTCTCGGGGTCGCTGTCCCAGCGGCCGATTGGATAGAGCAAGAGAGGCTTCTCCTCCGCGTTCAGCTTCGCGAGCGCGGACGTGCGCGCCTTCGCCCCGCCTTCGATGGGGAAGGCGTCGTGCTTGAGCGCCTGGTTGCAGGTGCCGCAGCTCGTCGCGTAGTTGTCGAGCTCGTAGGCCAGCGTCGGGTAGCCAGCGGCCCTGCCGCTACGAATTTCGAAGTCGAAGGCGCGCGCCGAGGTCCCGCTCGTCGGGGGCCACTCCTTCGGCGGCCAGGGCACGCACCGACCCTTGGGCCGGAAATGCTCCACGTCGTGCTCGCCGGACGCGTAGGGCTCTCTCGGCAGCTCGCGCTCGCAGTAGGCGCACTTGTGGTGCTGGAGCTCGCGATACACCGACTTGATGTCGCTCCAGCTCGGCGCGCCCTCGCGCTTCTCGAATTCACCCCCGGCGCGCTGACGCGCTCGCCGACCCCTCGCAGGCGGCTTCGCTCCAAGAGGAGCTGCGCCGCGCGAGGGGTTTGAATTCACCGAGCTTGCGCAAGGCGCGGGTCTCCGCTTTGGCGCGCTCGAGCCAGCTTGGGCGCCGGTTCGTCGCGGGCGCGATCCGATCGACGCGCCGGCGCAGCTCCTCGGGCGTGATCGCGAAGCGGATCATCTCAGGCTCTGCGCGTGCTTGCGCCCCGCCGCTTCGCGGTGGTCTTCGGCCCGGCCTTCCTTGCCGCGGGCTGCTTCTTCCTGACCTTCTTCGTGGGCGTCGTCTTGGCCGCGCGCGTCGCGAGCGCCTCGACCCACTCGGGGACGGCGGCCGCTTCTGGCGTCCCGATCCCCGCTCCGCCCAGCGCGAGCATCCGTGAGAACTCGCGTGAAGCATCGCTGCCTTCCTCCTCCCGCACCTTGCGCAGCGCCTCCGTGAACGGTTCGTTGCGGGTCGTGTGGAGGCCGAAGGTCTCGCCGGTGAGGATTTGGTCGGCGGAGAGGCCCCACACCTCCTGGGTCGGTCGCGAGAGCGTCGGCGCCTCGCGCCCCTCCCACTCGAGCACGGAGAGGTTCTGGGAGGTGATCGTGCCGGCGACGATCGGGCTGTGGGTCGTCACCACGAACTGGAGCCGCGGGAAGGCCTGAGCGAGGCTCGGCAGCGCGCTTCGCTGCCAGCTCGGATGGAGGTGGAGATCCACCTCGTCGACGAGCACGACGCCTGATGCCTCATCGAAGCGCTCCTCGTGGATGCGGTGACAGTGCCCGAGGAGATCGGCCACCCAGCCGATGTAGGCCCGGTAGCCGTCGGAGAGCTGGTGGAAGCCGAGGCGGAGCCCGTGATGCTCGAACACCACGTCTCCCGCTTCGAGCTGGGAGAGAATGCGGGTATCTCCTGGGATCAGCCGGTCGAGCAGGCGAGCGACCTTCTCTCTCACCGGCTCGCGCACCTCGCGGAACCAGGACGAGATCGGGGCCAGGCTGAAGTGCTCCTCGAACAGGCCCGCGACGCGTTGGAACCGCGGTCCGCGGCTCTTGATCCGCGCGACGGGATCGTAGGACTCGGGCGCCTCTACGCGGCGGCTCGAGCCATAGCCGACCACGAAGAAGCCGGGCCAGGCGTCGTCGAACAGCTGGCGCTCGAGCTCCTCGGCGGGGTGCGAAGCGGGGCCGGCGCCCACGACCGCACCCGGCCCGACGAGCACCGTCCCGACCGTCGGCGATGTCGACACGAAGCGCTCGCTCGAGCCGAGCCGCTCGATCTTCGCCTCGACGGTCATGGAGGACGTGCCGAGCGTCTGCTCCTCGCTCGGATCGAGCTCGAGGTCGGCCGTCACCGTGGCGTCCGTCGGTCCACCCTCCGCGGCGCGCCGCACGAGCCCGAGCGGGCGGTAACCAGAGGCCTGGACCGTCGACCCGAGCGCGGCGAGCGCGATCGCGCGCAGCACCGACGTCTTGCCCGCGCCGTTGTTGCCGAGCAGGACGTTGAGGTTCTTCGAGATCGGGAACGGCCGCGGGGAGATGTCGGACCCGGGGGTCAGGAGCTCGATCTCCAAGCGCTCGAAGCACCGAAAGTCCCGCGCTCGCACCGACCGGACGTACATGCCCGGTCATCTTCCACCGCGCCGTCGACGAGACGCAAGCGCCCCGCAATCGCGGCTACGACGCGCGCGCGGCCGCCTCGCTCGCGATCCACGCGGCGAGATCCGCGGCCGCGCCCTCGACGGTGAAGTGGGCGGCGCGCGTCCGCTCCAGGAGCGCGGCGACGGCCTTGCGAGCCCGCCCCGGCGAGACGTCGAGGTCGTCGGCGAGCCGGAGGACGGCGGCGCGCAGCGCCTCGGAGACGGGGGCGGGCGGCGGCGGGGCGAGCGCGACCTCGACGCCGAGAGCCTGGGCGAGGGTGCGCGCGGTGGCCGCGTCGTAGCGCTCGAGGCCGGCGACGAGCTTTCCCATCTTCGCCTTCGTGGGCGTGGCCTTCGATATCTCCCAGCGCGAGACGGCGCGCCACTTCACCCCTACGAGCGCCCCGAGCTGCGCTTGCGTCAGCCTCACCCGCCGGCGCGCCCAGTACAGCGCCTTCGCCACCGCCGGATCGTGCTTCACCGGCTTGCGGCCCGGCCTCTTCCGCACCTTCGGCTCTGCGCTCCACTTCATCTCTCGAGTCTAACCAAAAAAAGGCAGGTCGACCCAGATCCGAAACCCGAATCAACCACGCATAGGACCGTAAGAACCGACGACTATCCCTACACGATCAATTACGCGATCTAAATACCGTTCCTTCAATCAACGCCATGACGATGTCGAAAGGGTCGATCGTCGGATCAACCCTTCGATAGGCATTGTCTCGACGATAGACCCTTGCATGAACCCGTCGCACACCATTGATCCGACGATCAACCGTCGGAATAAACCGACCCCTCCCGCGGCGCGCGGCAGCGCGACGCTTGGGAGGGGCCGAGGAGCGGAGCTCCGAGGGGGGTGGGCATCGGCGCTCGTAGCTACTGTTTTCGTAGCGCGGGATCACCCTGGAGCGGGCAGCCTGAGCTGGATCTCCGCGAAGAGGCGCTCGGTCTCGGCGGGATCGGAGAAGGCCACGATCACGAAGCCCGCTCGCCTCTTGATCACGATGAACGGCGCGCGGTCGGTCCGGAGGAAGAGCTGGCCGTCCCCGAGGCCGGCGACCTTGAAGTGGCCGCGCAGGGTGGTCCCCATCGCGAAGCCGTTCGTGCGCGCGAGGATCTTCGGAAGCTCGCGTTCGAGCGTCACCTCGGTGACATCCGCGAAGGCGACCGAGTCGTCGTACATGAAGCTGTCCACGTGAATCGACGTGGTGTCCACCGTGACCTTCGGCTCGCGCGTCTCCAGATAGAAGGCGCCACCCAGCGCGCATACGAACGAGGCCGCGAGCGCCACGGCGACGAGAACGAAGCGGCGCGTCCGCCGGCGGTCGACGCGCACCTCCTCGTCGGTCAGCGGTGGCTGCTCGCCCACGACGGCCTCGATCGCCCGGCAGAGGCCGCGCGGATCGTCGGTGCCGATGCGCAGCCGCTTCCCGTTCTTGAGCAGGAGCTCGACCGCCCCGAGGCCGGAGACGTTGTAGAGGACGCCGCCCGGGTAGATTCGAATGCCAAAGCCCCAATACCACGCGTTGCGCACCTCACGGACGAAGCGCACGTCGGAGACGGCGACGCGCGGCCCGAAGAGCCCCAGGCCCATCCGAGCGGTGATCGCTTCGCCGTCGACGGTCACGCGCAGGGTGCCGAACAACGCGAGGATCAGCACCTCGATGGCGCCGATGATGAAGACGGGCGTCATCGATCGAAGGCCGAGCGCGATCGGGATCGCGAGCGCTCCCGCGAGCGTGATGGAGCCGATGATCACCCACCCGATCTGGGTGCGAGCGTACGAAGGTTTCATGATGCGGGCGGGGTTGCGAGGAGCGTGCCGCGGCTCCGAGCGCGCGTTTCGGGCTTCGGCGCGTCGATCGGCGCGGAGACACGTGTCTCGCGGGGTGTCCGCGACGGGAGACACGGGCGCCCGTTGACCTCTGCGAGGGGCCATAGGACGCGACGCGGATGGCGTTCAACGGTCTCGGTCTCCACCTCGGCAACCTCAGCCGCCTCAGCCCCGCGAGGACGCGCTCGATCTCCCCCGAGAACCCCACCGGGGAGAAGGGCGGCGGCGCGAAGGCGATCCCCGTCGACGGCGCCGCGCGCGAGCTCGGCAAGGGATGGAAGGTCAAGCCGTGCATCGGGATCCGCGCCGGCGAGACGGTGACCATCGCGGACATCGAGGGCCCCGGCGCGATTCAACAGATGTGGTTCACCCCCAATGGCAATTGGCGATTCACCATCTTGCGCATCTACTGGGACGACGAGGAGCGCCCGTCCGTGGAGGCTCCGATCGGTGACTTCTTCTGCTGCGGGTGGGGCCCAGCCGAGAACCACGGCGGGGCCGGCTTTCGCCAGTTGAGCTCGCTCGCCATCTGCGTCAATCCCGGGAGCGCCTTCAACTCCTATTGGGAGATGCCGTTCCGGAGGCGGTGCCGGATCACGATCGAGAACCTGGAGGCCCCGGACCCGAAGGACGACTGGGCGCGCCACGTCACCCTGTTCTATCAAATCAACTACACCCTCACCGAGGTGCCCGAGGACTGTGCCTATTTTCATGCGCAGTTCCGGAGGAGCCCGTGCCTGCCATACAAAGAGCCGCACACGATCCTCGACGGCGTGCGCGGCGCCGGCCATTACGTGGGCACGTCGATGGCGTGGGGCGTCCACAACAACGGCTGGTGGGGCGAAGGGGAGGTCAAGTTCTTCATGGACGGCGACGGGGAGGACCCGACGATCTGCGGCACCGGCACCGAGGACTACTTCTGCGGCTCGTACAACTTCGACGTCGGCAAGGAGAACGGCGGCTATCGAGAGTTCACGACCCCTTACGCCGGTCTCCACCAGGTCTTTCGGCCCGACGGTCTCTATCGAAGCCAGCAGCGCTTTGGCATGTATCGCTGGCACATCATGGACCCGATTCGGTTCGAGTCCGACTTGCGGGTCACGATTCAAGCCCTCGGCTGGCGCTCGAATGGCAGGTACCTGCCGCTCCGAGACGACATCGCGTCGGTCGCCTATTGGTACCAGACGCTGCCGGCGGCGCCGTTCCCGGCGCTGCCGGACCGAGACGGGCTCGAGGTGATCTGAGGCCTGTCTACTTCGCGGGGTTCTGGCGGGAGAGCTCGGCGGCGAAGGCGCCGGCGCTCTCGAACACCCGGGTGCCGAGCTCGCGTTCGCAGTCGTCGACGAGGTGGATCGACCCATCGGGGGCGAGGACCAGCCAGAGACCCGCCGTGTTCGTGCCGAGCACGGTGAGCTCCTCCTCGTCGTCGCCGGGGACCGTCTCCGGCGTGCGGTAGAGCTCCACGCGGCCCGGGTCGAGCGGTCCGAGCTTCGGCAGCGAGAGGACGCTCTCACGGCCCGCGAACGCCGCGAGGCTGCTGTGGACGTCGCCTCGGGAGCCTCTCGTTCGGGCTTTGGGTCGCTCGGCCATTCGCGCTCTTTTCACGGCTCGCGGTTCGGGATCTCGAGGGCGGTCTCGGTCGGCGCGCTGGATGACTTTCGGCGCCTGGCGATGGGTCTCGATCGCCGCGGACATTAAATCATGAAGCGGGCCCAAACCGAAGTGCGACCTGCCACGCTCGGGTTGGCGCTCTCACGCTCTATCAGACCCCCGCGCCTTTTGACGTCTTGCCCTATCAGTGCTGAAAAAGGGCGGTCGTCAGGCCGCTGGGTGGGCAGTTACTGCTCTTTCACCGCTCCCAGCCCCCTCTCTGTGCGAGGGGGGAGTCAGCGCTCTGGGTTGTGCACAGCACTTGCCCCGGTCGCGCGCGGAGGAGAGAGGCCCAAGGCGAGCTCGCTGCGACCGCTCGCGCGGCGACCAGCCGTGCCCTCCGACGGATCTCCCCCCTCGCACAGAGAGGGGGGGACAGGTGAGCCCTCGAGCTGCGCGCCACGTCGAGGTGATAAGCTGCAACGACGCATGCACTACGTCCGCCTCGCGCTGATCGTCCTGGGTGTCGCCGCGACGCCCGGAGGTTGCGGCGACGGCGACCAACCCGGAGGTTGCGGCGACGGCGACCAACCCGGAGGTTGCGGCGACGGCGGCCAACCCCAACTTGACGCGCCGCTCACGCCGCCGTCGCTCTCCTCGATCGATCCTGCCCTCGGGGACTCACACGGAGGTGTCGTCCTCCACCTCGGCGGAGAGCACCTCGGCGACGTCACCGCCGTCGATATCGGAGGGGTTCGCTGCGACGGGCTGGTCGTCCGCTCGGAGTCCGCGCTCGACTGCATTGCGCCGGCGCTCCCCTCCGGCCGCTATGACGTCGTCGCAACGAGCCCGGACGGCGAGGCCGAGCTCGCGAGCGCTTGGGAGTCGTGGTCGCCAGCGTCGCTCTCGGGGGTGCGGCTCTTTCAATCCGATGTCGGCGTCGAGCGCGACGAAGACGTCGCTGCCATCCCCGTTTGGTCGATGATCGCGGGGCGAGCTCCGTTTCGGCCGCGGGACGGGGCCGGGCTCGTTCATGCTTTCGGCCGCCTCTGGTTGCTCGGGGGTTGGGACCCAGCCGGGCCGGCAGCGTGGTCGAACTTGCCGACGACCAACGAGGTTTGGGTCAGTGACGACGGCGGCGTGACCTGGACCGAGGTCCTGCCTCATGACTCCGCGCCGCCCGCCACTGGACCGACGGCGCGCTTCGGACCGCGGCACACGGCGGGTTGGCTGCGGCACGAGGTCGACGGGGTCGAGTATCTCTATGTCATCGGGGGCGACATCTTCAACGGCGGCACCCCGGACGTCTGGCGCTCCGCGGATGGTCAGAGCTGGGAAGAGGTCACGAGCGCGGCCCCGTGGGGGCCGCGGGCGCTCCACATGGTGGGTGTCTACGAGGGAGATCTCTACGTCATGGGCGGCCAGCTCGACATTGCGGATCCGGCTACGTGCCTATCCGACGTATGGCGATCTTCTGATGGGGGCTTCACTTGGGAGAGGCTCGCCGACGCCCCGTGGGCCCCGCGAGGAATGGTCTACTCCCTCGTGGAGCACGCCGGCTTTCTCTGGGTGGTCGGCGGGGGGACGTACGACGACGCACCGCGGACCTATCACAACGACGTGTGGCGCTTCGACGGCGAGACCTGGGAAGAGGTCTCGGCCGACGGCGCGGCTCCCTGGGCCCCCCGCGAGTACCACAATGTCTTCGTCTTTCGCGGTGAGCTCTGGCTCTCGAGCGGATACGAGGCGGACGACCAGAACCACGGAGACGTCTGGCACAGCGTCGACGGCGTCGATTGGCTCGAGCTCCCCGCTCAAGGGTTCGCGCCCGGTCACGCCGACGGGCTCGCCGTCACCCCGGAAGGGCCGGTACACGCGAGCGGCAATGCCTTCGACGACGAGGTCTTTCGCTTGGAAATCACGGATGCCGCGCCGGTCTCTGGCTGGGCCCCCGTCACGGGTCAAGCGCCCCTCGTCGCGTCGCCCGGCCCTCGACCGCTGTTGCTCGCGTCGCGCTTGAGCGGGCAGCCGGCGGTGCGGCTGTCGGGCGGAGCCGTCCTGCGGCGCGATTGGGACGCGCTGCCGGAGGGCTGGAGCGTGTTCTGGATTGGCAGGTCGCTCCGACGCGTGGGCAGCTCGGATTCGCCGAACCCGGGTCAGACCTTGGTGGGTGACAGTCTTGGAAGCTGTCGCGCCGAGATCGGTTACAGCGACGACCAAGCCGAGCTCGTGCTCCTCGACGCAGCCGGGTCATGGGTCGACGGCCATATGGTCAGGGGCGAGGATCTCACCGACGGCGAGCCCCATTTGGTGGGCTTTACGGTCGAGCCCAATGGTGTCGCCCGCGCCTACGTCGACGGGCAGGCCGTCGGCGAGGTGTTCATGGGCGCATACGACGCGCCGTACATGGGCTGGGATTCCCTCGGCGCGGGCTACGGCCTCGCGAACGCCGATATCGACTTGGGCGCGCTGTTGGTCGCTCCGTCCGTGCTCGACGATGCCGCGATCGAAGAGCTCGCGGTGTGGAGCCGCAAATGGGGAGTTGCGCTTGCCCTCTGAGAGACACGGGTCGCCGGCGCTCACGTGGAGGTCCACACTTCCATGCTCGGGCGACGGGCTCTCGATCGCCGCGGAGATCAGCGCATGAAATGGCCCCAGACCGAAGTACGACCGATCGCGCTCACTTTCGCGCTCTCCGTCCTGATCGGCGGCTGCGAGGACCGTCGGCCTCCTTTCGATGTCCGCGTTCTGGAGAGCCAGCTCACCGCCGCGGGCTACCGGGTGGGCCCCGCCCCGATCCCCGATGCGCTCGCCGGGTACGCGTCCGTCACGTGCATCGAGGCGACGAAGGGCAAAGGGAAGGACGTGTTCTGCGTGATTCGCTGCGCATCCTCGCGAGCGTGCGAGGGGATCCGCGGGCACACCGGGGAGAGCTTCGGCGAGTTCCAGCGGGGGCCGTCGCTTCTCGTCCACGAGGCGTGCACGACAGACACGCACACCTCGCTGACCGCCGACTGCACCGCCGCGCGCGCCGCCATCGGGCTGTGAGGTCATGCGGCGATGGGCGCTCTCCCCATCGTGCTATTCGTGGAGGATGTCTCCGGTAGAGACGTTGACCGCCCTCCTCTCGCGGATCGATCAGCCCGCGTTCGGTCCGACCACGCCGCATCCGTCGGCCGCTTCGCTGCGGATGCCGGATAGGGCGTCGGCTCACGAGGTGCTGCGCGTGTGGGCGGCCTTCGACGATCGGTACCCAGGCCCGCTCGCCGCGCAGCGAGGGCATCAGCCGATCGCGACGCCCGCGGGCGTGGTCGTCGCGAAGCCGATGAAGAAGCTCTTGCGGTACGTCTGTTACGAGTCGATCGCTGAGGAGATCGAAGACGACGACGAGACCGTCGCGTACGCCAAGGAGCTCGCGCGGGACTTCGCGGAGGAGATGCCCGGCTTCGGGGTCATCCTCGAGCCGAACGAGCACCCCGACCGGCTGCTCTGGATGCCGCCCGACGCCGAGCCCGTCGTCGTTTGGTACGAGGACGATGCGTTCGCGCGCCGCGAGCCGTTCAGCGCATGGGCGGCGTCGCTCTTCGGCTGAATTCGATGAGACGAGAACCTCGGGGTCAGGGGTCCGGACGACGCGGGCCCTCGCGTTCGTCTCGCGGATCGGCGACGAGAGAGCCAGGGCGTTCCAGCGCTTTGCCCTCATGAAGATCCTCGAAGAGGTCGACCAGGGGCATCGCCCGTCTCGACCCTTCGATCTGGCCTACTTCTGCGAGGTCTTGGAGATCATCTTCCGCGATCGCGACACGCTGCTCACCCTCCTCGCCGCTGATGTCGCGGCACTCGATTGGCTCCCGGAGTGTTGACGGGCGGGCCGCGCTACCATCCGCCCATGGTTCGAGGGTGGCAGCGCAGCGCCGGGTGGGTGTTCGTCTCGATGTTGGCGATCTCGATCGGGTGCTCGAAGAAGCCGCGCCAGCACCGCGACGACGATGAGGAGGAGCCGGCTCGCCGGGCGGCGACCACCGCGTCCGCGATGGCGTCGGCGACCACCGCGAGCGCGGCGAGCGCGCAGCCCTCCGTCGGCGCGATCGCGAGCCCGGCGGGGCCGATGCGGCCTTCGCCACTCATCATGAAGACCTATCGGGTGGCGGCCTGTCGATATGGCGCGCTGTCACTGAAGTACGCTCGCGCCTCGTACCTCGAGAGCCTCGGGGGAAAGCCGCCGAGCGTGACCCTCATCCCGAAGCTCGGCGAGGAGAGAGCAGCGCCCGCGAGCTCTCCGAGGCTGCCGGTGCGATTCGAGCGCTACCTTCGCCACTGTCGCTTGGCCCTCTCGGTGAAGGATGGCCACGACGCCGACCTCGACCCCGCGCTCGAGTCGTTCTCCGACTTCGCGATGCCGCTCGCTCGGCTGCTCCAGGAGGCGAGCGCGTACTACGCGCAGGAGAAGTTCAAAGACGACGACTGCGCGATGGGGCGCGCATATCACCAGTGCCTGACCGGCAGCGGGACGTGCGCTCCTTCCGGGGCCTCGGGCTCGAGCGCGGGCCCGGTGTCGAACGCGTTCGCGAGGCTCGACGAGCAGATGCTGAAGCTCGCGGCCGCGGTCGACCGCTACCTCGCGGCGCACCCCGCCGACACGGCGGGCTACTCGGAGACGAGGCGCCTCGCCGACGGCGCGGTACGGGACGCGAACGCGCTGCTCATGGCGTTGGACAGCGCGGATCTCGCCACCGCGAGCTCGACCGTCGGCAAGCTCGAGGCGACGAGGATGTCGCTCGAGGCGCTCGCGGACAAGGCCGAGGACGGCTTCGCGTGGGCCAAGGGCCTGCCCCCAAAGCTCCGCGCGCTCACCGACCGCGCCAAGGAGATCGCGGGCAAGGGGAAGACGCCGGTCCCCCCCGAGCAGCTCTTCGCCATCGTCGGTCTGCACTCGCGGGTCCTCGAGACCGACTACTCCTCCCTGCAGAGGGCGCTGCGGGGACCAGGGGCGGCGCGTCACCGCGTCCCGAGCGCGCGACCGAGCGCTCTACCGGAGGACCTCGGCGACTCAGACCCGCCCTGACCCGCCACCAGGCGGTCGACAATCGACGGACGGCGCAAGATTCTTTGTCGGGTCCCGGCCCGAGCTCGCGGACTGCCGGGTATGAAAACGACGGCCCTTCTTCCGCGAGTCTTCAGTGTTGCTTCTGTCTTGGTCGCGCTCGGTGCGAGCGGCACGGCGCGGGCGGACGTGCCCATGTCGCCCCAGACCAAGCTCCTGCCCACTTCCTGGACGACGGGGAAGTTCGGGAGCTCGGTGGCGATCCGCAACAACGGCACCGCCCTCATCGGCTCGCCGGCGGCCCACGTGAACGGAAGCCAGGCCGGAGCGGTGTCGGAAGGCAACGGCGCCGCCTTCGGGCTGCTCGCGAATGCTCAACGAGGTTTCGCGGTCGCGTACTCGGGAGAGGTCAAGGTCTCGAGCGCCCCCGGCCAGAAGAAGGTCTACTTTGCCACGAGCTGGACTTCGGTGATCGAGATCGCCTCCACGCTCAACGGCTTCGGGGGTGCGGTCGGCGCCGACGCGCTCGGGCAGGTGATCGTGGGCGCGCCGGACGACGGGGGAGGCAAGGCTGTCGTCTACAAGGTGGACGCGGCCGGGAGCGTCAGCGGGCCCGAGTCGCTCACCGCCTCGGTGCCGAGCGGCGCGGCCTTCGGGTTCGCGGTCGGGATCGACGGCGACACCGCGGTCGTGGGCGCGCCGAACTACGACTCCACGGGCCAGGTGATGATCTTCGAGCGGCAGGCGGGGACCTGGACCTTGGTATTGACCTACGCGGACTCGTCCCTCGCGACGCTCGGGAACGGTGTGTCGCTGCAGGGTGATCGCGTCGCGGTCGGGGCGTGGCGCTCCAACGTGAATGGGGTGCCTCAGGCGGGGGCGGTGGCCATCCTGAAGCGGACCTTTGGGACGTGGGGCCTCGAGCAAGTGCTCACCGCCGCGGACTCGGACGCGAACGATCACTTCGGGCGGTCCGTCGCCCTCGATGGGACCAGGCTGCTCGTGGGCGCGAACCTGGACGACGAGGCGGGGACGGACGCGGGCGCCGTCTATGTGTTCGACCTCCAAGGCTCGACGTGGGCTCAATCCGCGAAGATCGTCTCGGAGAGCCCGGCCGCCGGTGAGTACTTCGGCACGTCGGTCGGCCTCTCCAACCGCCACGCCGTCGTGGGGGCGTGGGGCAACGACGAGACCGGGACCGATGGCGGGGCGGCGTATCGGTTCGACTTCCTCGCGGTGGAGCAGGGAGGGGCTTGCGCCGCCGACGCCGAGTGCGCGACCGGCCACTGCGTCGACGGCGTGTGCTGCGATCAAGCGTGCGGCGATGAGCAGTGCCAAGCGTGCTCCGCCGCGCTCGGAGCGAGCGCCGACGGCACGTGCACGGCCCTCGTCGGCGCGGCGTGCGACGACGGCGATCTCTGCACGACCGGAGACGCGTGTCAGGCCGCGGGGAGCTGCGGGGCGGGCGTGCCCGTCACCTGCGCGGCCCCCGACGAATGTCACGTCGCGGGCTCGTGCGATCCCGAAGACGGCCAGTGCTCTGCCCCGACGGAGTCGCCGGATGGAACGGCCTGCACCGGAGGGACATGCGCCCAAGGGATCTGCGACGCGGTCGGAGGTGGCGGAGGGGGAGGCGGAGCGGGCGGCTCCGAGGGCACCGGTGGATCGGTGGGTGAGGGCGGCTCCGGGAGCGAAGGCGGATCGGCCGGCACCGGCGGCTCCGCGAGCGATGGCGGGTCCAACGGCGCGGGCGCGTCCTCGAGCAGCAGCGGCGGCTCCGACGACGGCGATCCGGGACCGGAGGGAGAAGGCGAGCGCGAGGGAGAGGACGCCGGCACCACCGATCCGAGCGGCTGCCGCGCGGCTTCGGGCGACGCCTCGACGGGTGCGGGCTGGAGCGCGTTGTGGGGTCTCGCGATCATCGCCGGGCGGTCACGGCGACGGGCGATTGCGCCTCGATGATATCCAAAAAGGGGGGGCGCGCGTCGCGCTTCGCGCTTCGCGCTCGCCGGAGAGGAGAGAGGGCAGAGCTGTTGCGTCGTCGTGCTGGGAGCGTTGTGTGGCGAGCGCGAGGCCCCGCAGCTCGGCTCGTTAGCTGGAGGTTGCGGCGGCAACCTCCCCCCACTGCGTGGGGCCCCCCTCCGGCGCTTCGGATGGCTGCTTGGAGGTGGTGGGTAGCTATTGGTGACAGCGCGCTCCTTGGCTCGCACGGCGTTGTCTTGAGACTGGGGTGGCGCGCACGGCGTTGTCTTGAGACTGGGGCCCCGCACGCACGGCGTTGTCTTGAGACTGGTTGGCTCGCACGGCGTTGTCTCGAGACTGAGGCGGCGCGCGCGCTCTCCGAAAACCGCCATGGCCGAAAGGCCAAAAGCATCTGTCCCCGCTTGGG
>JBGAID010000019.1:0-124968 GCA_044225865.1 Polyangiaceae bacterium
GGTGCTGTGCACAACCAGAGCGCTGACTCCCCCCTCGCACCGCGAGTGGGCTGGGGGGGGTTTAAGGACCGGCAACGGCCCACCCAGTGGCCTGACGACCGCCTTTTTCAGCACACTGCTAAGAGGCCCGCTCGCGAGGCCCGCGTGGCGCGGGAGGGGCAGCGGAGAGCGGATCGTCGGGCCAGGCGTGGCGCGGGTACTTGCGCCGGAGCTCTCGCGCGATCGCGGGGTAGTGCGTCTTCCAGAATCCGGCGAGGTCGGTCGTGGTCTGGACGGCGCGCTGGTTCGGGGCGAGCAGCTCGAGGGTGAGGGGCCGCCGTCCGCCGAGGATCGTCGGTCCCTTCGTCATGCCGAAGAAGTCCTGCAGGCGCGAGGCGATGCTCGGCGGTGACGCGAGGGCGTAGCGCACCGTCACCGCGCGCCCGGACGGCAGCGAGATCTTCTCGGGGGTCAAGGTTCGGAGCGACTGCTGCTGCTCGCCCGAGAGGGTGGAGAGGAGCGCAGCGGCGAAGTCGGTGGCGAGCAGCTCCGAGAGGGACGCGGCGCTCGCGGCCGCGCGCGCGACGACGTCGGTGAGATCGTCGGGATCGAACGGGACCGCGCCGAACGCCGGCGTGGACGCGCGGACCAGATCGATCCGCACGCGCAGCCGCTCGATCGCCTCTTTGGCCTCGAGGGGGAGGCCCTTGGAGAGCGCGGCCCGCGCGAAGCGCTCGCGCGGCCAGCTCCGGGCTGGGCGCCTTTGCGGGGTGCTCCTCGAGGACGAGGTTCTGGTAGCGCAGGACCCGCGTCGCTTGCACCCGGCCTTGCTCGCCCGCGATCGTCACGACCTCCTCGTCCTCGATGCGATCGAGGAAGAGCTCGAGGAGGAAGTCGGGCTTCACCTCGCTGGCGACGCGCACGCTCGTCTTGCTCTGAGCGCCGCTCACCCGATCCTCGACGTCGATCGCGACGATGAGCTCGGCTTCGCGCACCGCGCTCGCGTCGTCGAGGAGCGCGCTCCCCCCCGCCGCGAACACGACCTCCGCCGCCTTGCGTCCGACGCGCAGGTCGGGTCGCTTCACCCGGCCGACCCGATCCGGATATCCCGCGAGGACGCTGATGAGGAGCGCGTCGTCGAACGCGTCCGGCGTCGGGGGCCGCGGGGCCGCGCGCGCGCCCTTGTCGCGCCCGAGCGCAGCCCGCAGCTGGTCCCGGACCTTGGCCGCCGCCATCAGCTCGCGCGATGCGCCTCGACCGTCGCGCCCGCTGCCGCCCGGCATCACGCGCTCGAGCTCGTCCATCATGAAGAACAGATCGCTGCGCTCGCTCGTCCGGTGCTCGCGCGGATCGGCTCGACGGCTCGGCTGCTCCTGGGCGACGGCGGCGAGGGCCGCCCCTTCGAACGCGACGCCGCGCCGCTCCGCCTCGACGACGATGCGCGCCTGGCGAGGGTGCACGTTGAAGTGGATCATCCGCTCGCCGTCCGCGGTCAGGGCGAGGGCGCCGTCCGGCGCGCGCGTCACCGCGCCCAGCATGTCGAGCAGGGTCGACGCGCGATCGAGGGCGGCTGCGGGCGGCGCCTCGAGCCACGCGAGGGCGCGCGGATCGGCGATGCCTTGCGCGACGAGCTCGAGCACCGCCTCGCTGAGATCCGTCCTCGCGATCTCGGGCGCTTCGAACGCCGGCCGCGCCTCGAAATCGCCTTGGGTGTAGAGCCGGATGGCGGTGCCGGGGCCGGTGCGACCGGCGCGGCCGGCGCGCTGGATCGCGGAGGCCTTCGAGATCTTGGCGAGCTTGAGGACGGGCAGGCCCGACCAGGGTGAGCAGGACGCGACGTTGGCGAGGCCGGAGTCGACTACGGCCGCGACGCCATCGATCGTGACGCTCGTCTCGGCGACGTTGGTCGCGAAGACGACCTTCCGACGGGCGCTGGGGGCGAGGGCGCGGTTCTGCTCCGCGGGCCCGAGCGCGCCGTGGAGCGGCAGGAGCTCGAGATCGTGCTTCTCGGCGAGCTTGCCCGCCGTCTGCATGCAGGCCCGGATCTCTCGCGCGCCGGGCAGAAATACCAGCACGTGGCCGTCGAGGCCGCGCCCGATGAGGTCGAACAAGGCGGAGGCGACGCGGCTCTCCAAGGGGCGGTCGTCGGTGCGAGGCGCGTGCTCGACGCTCACGGGATATGCCCGCCCGGTGGACAACACCACCGGCGCGGCGAGGAACCTCGCGAGCGGCTCGACGTCGAGGGTCGCGCTCATGACGACGACGCGCAGATCGGGCCTCGTCGTCTGGCGGAGGCGCGCGAGCAACGCGAGCCCGATGTCCGAGGGGAGGTGGCGTTCGTGGAACTCGTCGAGCACCACCGTCGAGACACCTTCTAGCCGGGGATCCGCGAGCATCCTTCGCGAGAGGATGCCCTCCGTCAGGAACATGAGCCGGGTCCTGCCGCTCGCCGCGCGCTCGAAGCGGGTGAGGAAGCCCACCTCGTCCCCGAGCTTGCTCCCGCGCTCGTACGCGACGCGCTCGGCGCTGTAGCGCGCGGCGATCCGGCGAGGCTCGAGGACGAGGACGGAGCCCGCCTTCGCCGCGTCGAGGAGGGCGACCGGGACCCGCGTCGTCTTTCCCGCGCCCGGCTCGGCGCTCACGATCGCCACCCCCGCGCGCTCCACCGCCTCGACGACCCGGCTCAGGTGGGCGTCGATCGGGAGCGGCGCCGCGCTCGGTCGCGGCCGTGCAGAGTCCGTCATCGCGCAAGCAGCATTAGCATCGTCCGCTCCGCGTGCCTTATCCTCCGCCGGGAATGGTCTATCGACAGGACGACCCTCTCACCCACCTCCCTGCGACCGAGCTGCTCGGGCTCCTCGATCGGCGCGAGGTCTCGAGCGAGGAGATCGTGCGCGCCCACCTCGATCGAATCACGACCCTGGATGGACGCGTCGGCGCGTTCGTCGAGGTCGAGCGCGGCCACGCCCTCGCGGGAGCGCGCGCCATCGACGAGCGGCGGGCGCGGGGGGAGGCGGTGCCCCCGCTCGGCGGCCTGCCCGTCTCCATCAAGGAGAACCTCGACATCGAAGGCAAGGCGTCGACCCTCGGGATCGAGGCCCGACGGCAGAAGGTCGCCGCCCGGGACTCGGCGATCGTGAGCGCGGTCCGGCGCGCGGGCGGGGTCGTCCTCGGCAGGACGAACGTGCCGCAGTTCCTCCTCTCCCACGAGACGCGCAACCCGGTCTTCGGGGTCACCGTGAACCCCTTCAGCAAGGGCCACGCGCCCGGCGGATCGTCGGGGGGAGAGGCGGCCGCGATCGCCTCGGGGATGAGCGTCCTCGGCATCGGCACCGATATCGGCGGCTCGATCCGGGTTCCTGCGCACTGGTGCGGCATCGCCGGCCTCAAGCCCTCGCTGGACCGGTGGTCGAACCGCGGCTCGAACGGGGCGATGCCCGGGCAGGAGGCGATCCGCTCCCAGCTCGGGCCGATGGCGAGGACGGTGGCGGACCTCGTGCTCTTGTTCCAGGCCATCGACCCGCTCGAGATGGCCCGCGAGGACCCTCTCGTCGCCCCGCTGCCCGCGCGCGATCCGCGGTCGATCGATCCGCGCTCTCTCCGCGTCGGCTACTACGTCGACGACGGGCTCGTCCGGCCGAGCGTGGCGGTGGGCCGCGCCGTCGTCGAGGCCGCTCACGCCCTCGAGGCGCGCGGACATCGGGTCGTTCCCTTCTGCCCTCCTCATATCCGGGACGCGATGTCGCTCTACTTCGGGCTGATGAGCGCCGACGGCGGACACACCGCGTTCTCGCAGCTCGAAGGGACGAAGCTCGAGCCCACGCTGAAGCCGCTCATGCAGGTGGCGATGCTCCCCGCTCCCGTGCGGCTCGCGCTCGCGCGGACCCTCCGGTCGGTCGGGCAGGAGCGGGCAGGGTGGTTGCTCTCGAACCTGGGGGAGAAGCCCATCCACGAGCTCTGGCGTCTGACGAAGGCGGCGCGCGACTACCGCCTCGCCCTCCTCTCCGCGATGGAGCGAGCGGAGGTGGACGTCCTTCTCTGTCCGCCCCACGCGACGCCGGCGCTGCCCCACACCAAGTCCGCTCAGTTCCAGCTCGCGGGGAGCTTCTCGATGCTGTTCAACCTCCTCCAGTTCCCCGCCGGCGTCGTGCCGGTCACGACGGTCTCCCCCGACGAAGCGCAGCGCCAGATCTCCACCCCGTTTTCCAAGGGCGATCGATTCGATCGCCTCGCGGCGGAGGTCGACGGCGCGAGCGCCGGTCTGCCCGTCGGGGTCCAAGTCGCGGGCCGACCCTTCTGTGACGAGGAGGTCCTCGCCGCCATGCTGTCGCTCGAGGGCGCCCTCGCCGAGCACCCTTCACGACCACGCGTCCCGCACTTTCCAGCGTGAGGCGTGGAATTGAGGTGGCGTCGTGCGACCGATGGGCTAGGTGAGCCGTAACCGGTCCATGGACATCTGGGCACAGCCTCGGCATCGTCTCGTCGCTGTGTCCACGCCCGTCCAGACTCCGCGGAACCGAGCGCTGCCTCGAAGGTCGAGGGAGGTTGGGCCGTGACCCGGGCTCGAGCGGACGCGCTGCTGCTCGAGGAGGCATTCGAAGCCCTCTCCTCCGAGTCGTTCTCGCAGATCGCGGAGAGCGGGGAGCGGCTCAAGCCCGATGCGCCCCCATCCGCCGAGCGCGGCGAGGAAGATCCCGCGGCGCCGTCGATTCTGGACCGCGCCCTCGCCGGACACTCCCCGAGCGCGCGCGCGCTCGCGAACGCCAGCGATCACGTCGTCGCCCTGGCCGATCTCGCGGCCTCTTCGATCGCGGCCGCGCCGACGCTCGTACCCCCCGCGGCCGCGCCGGGGCCAGAGCCTCCCGCGCGGCTGCGCGATCGCATCATGCGCGACGTGCAGCTTCCCCCTGCCGGCGGGGGTCCGCTCTCAGGGGGGCCGCTCGTGCGTTCCCCCTCCACGACCCAGCGTTCGAGCGTGGACCTTCGGCCGGTGCTCCCCACCTCCACGACGCTCGTGCCCAACGAAGCGGTCGGTCGGATGCACGCCGCGAGCGCGGAGGAGAAGCGCCGCGCGGCCGCCATCGAGCATCACCACATGCGCGGCGGGGCAGGGCAGGAGGCCACCGATCGCGCCCTCCGGCTCCTCATCGATCAGTACGCGCCTTTCCTCGGATTCGAGGTCGTCTTCGTCAGCACCGTTGTCGGCGACGTGACGATCCACCGCGTCCACCGCGGCTTTCCCATCGAGCTCGGGAACATCGACGTCGTGCCGCGCGAGCTCTCGTTCTGCACCCACACCGTGAGCGCGGCCGAGCCGCTCTTCGTCGAAGACGCTTCCAAGGAGGCGTTCTTTCGGCAGAGCGATCTCGTTCAGAAGTTCGGTTGCCGCGCTTATCTCGGGGTCCCCCTGTTCGCGGAGGAGGTGGCGCTCGGTGCCCTCTGTGGGATCTCCTTCTCGGCCCAGGCGATCTCTTCCGAGGACGTGACGATCGCGAAGCAGTTCGCGAAGATCGCAGAGGCCCTCGTGACCCACGACGAGGCCGCGATCGCTCGGCTCATCGTCGACCCGGTCGGCTATCCGAGCCTCGCCCCGAAAGGACCGCCCATCCTCGGCGCCTCCGTCTTCGAAGCCATCACGGCGGCCCAACGAGGGCGCGCCGGCGCGCCGCCGCGCACCTGGCTCGCGCAGCTCGAGCGGGCGCGCTTCGACGCGCTCGCCCCCGGCCTCCCTGCGTCGCTGCTGGCCGGCTCGAGCGGAGGTGGCGTCGGCATCCTCGTCCCCGATGCCCACCCCGCGCTCGTCGATCCGGCGCCGTCGGTTCGAGCGGTGATGCAGGGGGCATTGCGCCTCGATCCCGCCTCGACCGGCTGACGAGCGACCCGTTGGCTGCTTGCTGGGCCCGGCGTCCTGCGGTAGGACCCGCGCATGTCGAGCTCGCGCTTCGGCTCTTTCTCTCGCTCTCCGCTCGCGGCCCTCCTGTTCGCTTCGTCGATCGCGGCGTGCGACAAGCCTCAGCCTCAGACGACGCCGGACTCCTCGTCCGCCAAGGCGAGCGGGCCGCAGTCGCCCGCCGTCGGCGGCAAGATGAACGAGGTCGCCAAGTCTCTCGGCAAGGGGAGCACGTCCAGCGACGAGCTCGCGAAGCAGCCGCCGGTGACGGGCATCTTCGCGGAGGGGGTCGCGGACAAGGCTCACGCCCCGAACGCGCCGCCGAAGCTCGAGATGATCAAGGACGGATCGGAGCCTCGGATCAAGCTCCACGCCGGCCCCATCGAGCCGCAGATGTTCGCGCTGAAGCTCGAGATCGGTCAGGGCCAAGGCCGGCCCATGCTCTCCCGGGTGGTGTTCGTCGAGGTCGCGCCTCCGGAGCTCTCGGGGAAGGTGCTCGAGGCGCTCGCCAAGCAGGAGAAGGAAGCGGAGGACGAAGAAGCGCCGCCGGCCGGCTCCGGCTCCGCGAAGCCGAAGGCCCCCCCGCCGAAGGCCTCCGCGTCGCCGTCGTCGGCGCCCGCGGCGAGCGCGGCGCCCTCCGCGAGCCCGTCTGCGCCCGCGCCCGCGTCCGTTCCCCTCGCTCCCGTCACGGCCACGAGCGGACCGAAGCTCGTCGCCACCGTCCTCGGTCGCAGCGGCCTGAACGACGACTTCAACGGGACGATCACGTTCACCCTGACGAGCGCAGGGGCGACCGACATCGTGCACAAGTTCAACAAGGACATCGCCGACCCGGGCAAGGCGAAGAACCGCGAGTTCGAAATGTCGGTCGTGGAGGACATGCTGTTCGCGCTCTACAGCGGCGTCCCGGACAAGCCCGTGGGTGAAGGCGCGCAGTGGACGGTCGAGGAGCGGCGCAAGTCCCTCGGCACGGACGTGGTCCGCTACCGCCTGTTCGAGGTCGCGGGGATCGAGGGCGACACCGCCAAGGTCAGCATGATGATCCGCCAGTACGCCGCGACGGAGACGAGCGAGATCGTCAACGACCCGAACCTCATCATGCGCCAGTACGATTTCGTCACGGAGGAGGGCGGCGTGCTCCTGGCCCCGAAGGGCTTCTTCCCTCGCGCCGGCGGCTTCAGCTTCCACCTGATGAACAACATCGTCCCCAAGACGGCGAAGGCGGACCCGTCGGTGCGGGGCGAGCAGGTCGCGCTCGAAGGGACGGCGCAGATCTTCGAGGCCGCCCTCAAGCCCCCGGGGGAAGACGAGAAGAAAGACCCGAAGGCCCCCGACGACAAGAAGGACAAGGACAAGGGCAAGGGCAAGCCCGACAAGACGAAGGCGGACGCGCCGAAGGGCGACAAGCCGAAGGCGGAGAAGCCGAAGCCGGAGAAGTAGCGGTCAGCGCTGGGCTTGGGCGTCCGCGGCGATGAGGATCTGCTCCTCCGCCTGCGTCGCGAGCTTCTCCACCGCGTTCGCCGCTTCCGTCGGGCTCAGCTTCAAGAAGAAGCCGAGGAAGTCGTCCTCGGTGCCCTTCTGCACCGAAGAGAGCACGAGCACGATCGGCACCGCCGGCTTCTCGATCTCGGCGATGGCGAGGGCGCGATCCCGGAAGTGCTTGGTCGTGCCGACGCCCTTCACCACCGTCTGCACGAGCAGGCCCAGGACCAAGCCGGCCGCGACCCCCGCGACGTACCAGTCCGCGTCGGCGCGCGCGACGAGCGAGGCCGCGAGGCCGCCCAGCGCCGCTCCCAGCACGATGCCCGGCTCGCCCCCGTTCGGCTCGGAGGCGAGCCTGAGGATGGTGGCCGCCTGAAGCCCGCGCTCCGGGGGCTTGACCGCCTTTCGATAAGGCGTGACCGCGGCCGCTCGCCTCGCCGACGTGGCGCGGAGACTGAAGAAGCTCACGAGGAGCGCGACCAAGGAGACGAGCACTCCGGCCGCGATCGCCGGCTCTCTCCCGAGCACGCCCTTGCGGAGCGGGAGCTGAACCTTCGCGCTCGCCGCCCGCGCGCGGGCCTCGTCGACGCGGGCGCTCTGGGACGCGGTCGCGTCGACCACGTGGGTCACGACCGCGTCGAGCGGGGCCTTTTCCATGGCCGCGAACACGCGCCGCGCCGTGGTGAGGTGGGCCGCGACCGGCTCCGAATCGGCGGGCGCCTTCAACGTCACGACGGACGCGACCGCGTCCCATCCCTCCTTGGCCTTCGCGTCGGGGGGAAGGAGCGCCTCCGCGAGCGCGCGGCACGGCGCGAGCCGCGTGGCCTCCTCGAACGTCGGCTTCGCGGCTGGCCATGCCTGAGCGGACATGTCGACCGGCTTCGGCTTCGGGGGCTTGGGCTTCTCTTCTTTGGGAGCGCCGGGTCGCTTCGGCAGAGGGCGACCCTTTGGAGGTGGAGGAGGCTCCGGCGCGGGCTCTTCTTGAACCGGCGGCTGCTCGAGCACCTTCGCGTCCTCGCGGAAGAGCCGCGCCTCCTTCTCGAGCGCGCGCGCCTGGTCTGCGCAGGGCGCGATCTCCTTGAGCTCCGCCTCTGCCGCCTCGGCGTTGGCCTTCGCCTGCGGGTCGGGAACGACGGGGCCGCGAGCGGTCAACATCGACCCCAGCGCGACCGCCACCGAGCTCACGAGGACGACGGCGGAGACCAGGATCCACCTCACTTCTTCGCGGCGCGTGTACTCGTTCACCGAACATCGCATGAGTACGGCGGTTTGGAAGGGCTGTCCACGCCTTGTCACCCACGAGCTTTCGCTCGCGCGTCCGACCACGGGTTTCTTCTCGTTCGCAGCCGTGTTCGTGTAGGCGTCCCGAGTGACGGCAAGCTGCCCGGCGGATAGCGTGATCGAAACGAGCTCGAACTCCTCCGCGCCGCCCGCCCGCGCCGCCCTCGGCGACGAGGCCCGGTCCCCGACGGCGTGGGTCGCGTCGACCAACTTCGCGGAGGGCCTGCCGTACTCGCTCGTTCACAAGGTCGCGTCGGAGTTCCTCGTCAACGCCAACGCGAGCGCCCAGGTCATCGGCCTCGCCGGGCTCGCGCATCTGCCCTGGAACCTGAAGTTCTTGTGGGCCCCCCTCGTCGACCGACACGGGAGCGCGAAGGGGTGGCTCGTCGGAGCCCAGCTCGCGATGGTCTTGGCCATCCTCTTCCTCGCGGCGTTCGCGGCGACCTTCGTCCCGTGGGCGTTCGCGGTGGGGATCCTCGTCCTCGCCGTCCTCGCGGCCACGAACGACGTCGCGGTGGACGGCTACTACCTTCGCCGCCTGGAGCCCGCCGCGCAGGGCAAGCACAGCGGGATGCGGATCGCCGGCTACCGCGCGGCGATGATGGTCGCGGGGGTCGGCGTCGTGACCGGCGGGCTCTACGGCTTCTCGCTCGCCTTCGTGGCGGCGGCCGCGATCATGGCCGGCCTCGCCGTCGGCCACGGCCTCTTGCTCGAGCGTGACCGGCGATCGAGCGAGCCCGGGGCGGGAGCTCGGAGCGTCGCGTGGTCGGCCGCGAAGCGCTTCTTCGCTCGGCGCCACGTGGCCGTCGCATTGCTCGTGATCGTGACCTACAAGGCCGGCGACACCCTCCTGTTCGCGATGGGGGCGAAGTTCCTTTCGAGGCTCGGGCTCGACACGGCGACGCGCGGGATCGTGAACGGCACCTTCGGCACCCTCGCGTCGATCGGTGGCTCGATGGCGGGGGGGGCGCTCATCGCGCGGTTTCGGTTCGAGCGATGCCTCGTGCCGGTGACGATCACGCAGTCGGTGGCGATCCTCCTCTACGCGTGGCTCGCGGCGGCGCCGGCGGGCATGCCCGCCATCGTCACCGTGGTCCTCGTCGAGCAGCTCGTGGCGGGGGCGGGCAACAGCGTGTTCGCCGTGTTCTTGATGCGGCTCTGCGATGGCGAGCACAAGGCGACCCAGTTCGCCTTCGTGTCCTCGATGATGAGCCTGTCGATGACGGGGGCGGGGGCGGGGGCCGGCTTCCTGTTCGCGGCCCTCGGGCCCAAGCTCTTCTTCGTGCTCGCGTTCGCCGCCTCTCTCCCCGGCGTGTTGGGGATCCTCTGGGCGCGCCGTCTCCGCCTCGTCGGCTGACGCGGCCGCGCGCAGTGCGCTTGCTTCCTCCTTCGCGACGAAGGAACCTCTGGCCATGCGCCTTCGAGCCCAAGCCACGGGCTTCGCGATCGCGGCCGCGATGTCGCTCGCGTCGCTCGCCGTCCTCGCCCCGCACGAAGCGGTATCCGCGCCTCCCGACGCGGCGCCTCCTCCGGTGGCGGCGGCGAAAGACGCGTCCGCGACCCTCGCCATCCCGTTCGAGAAGCACACCCTCAAGAACGGCATGGTCGTGATCCTCAGCGAGGATCACACCGTCCCGCGCGTGGCGGTGAACGTGATGGTCAAGGTCGGCTCGCGCTTCGAGCGGGACCGCCGGACGGGCTTCGCCCACCTGTTCGAGCACCTCATGTTCATGGGCACCGACCGCGTCCCCACCGGGAGCTTCGACAAGCTCATGGAAGGGGAGGGGGGCTGGAACAACGCGGAGACGAGCGAGGATCGCACCGACTACTACGACGTCGGCCCGTCGCACGCGCTCCCTCTCCTCCTCTGGCTCGAGGCCGACCGATTGAGCGCCCTCGGCGAGACGATGACCAAGGACAAGCTCGATGCGCAGCGGAAGGTCGTGCGGAACGAGCGCCGTCAGACGAGCGAGAACAAGCCCTACGGCAAGGTGGAGCTCCGCCTGCCGGAGCTCCTCTTTCCGACGACGCACCCGTATCACCATCCCGTGATCGGCTCTCACGAGGACCTCGAGGCGGCGGAGGTCGACGACGTGAAGTCGTTCTTCGCGACCTACTACGCGCCCAACAACCTCTCCCTCGTCGTCGCCGGCGACTTCGACGCCAAGGCGATCCTCCCCGATATCGAGCGGCTCTTCGGCGGCCTCAAGTCGCACGAGATCCCTCCCGCTCCCGCCGCCACCCCGGTGAAGCTCACGTCCGTCGTCCGCGAGACGCTCGTCGAGGACAACATCCAGCTCCCCAAGATCGTCATGGCCTTTCACAGCCCCGCCCGCTTCGCGCCCGGCGACGCGGAGCTCGACGTGCTCGCGAACGTGCTCGACCGCGGCAAGACGAGCCGCCTCTACAAGGCCCTCGTGTTCGACAAGGAGCTCGCCCAGAGCGTCAACGCTACCCAGACCCAGCAGGACCTCTCGAGCGTGTTCACGATCGAGGCGATCGCGCGGCCGGGGGTCAAGCTCGACGATCTCGAGAAGGAGATCGACCGCGTCCTCTCGGAGCTGCTCGACAAGGGCGCCACCGACGCGGAGGTCCAGCGCGCCAAGAACGACTACGCGACCTCGTTCGTGCTCGGCCTCGAGTCGGTGCCGGAGCGGGCCTCGGTGCTGAACCGCTACGAGACCTTCGCCAACGACCCGGGCTTCATCACGAAGGACATGGAGCGCTACAAGAGCGTGTCCACCGCGAACGTGAACGCGACCGCGCGAGCCACCATCGATCTGGGAGGCCGCGTGATCCTCCGCATCGAGCCGAAGCCGGACGAGGCGGCGCCGGAGCCGAAGAAGGAGCCGAAGCCCCACGAAGGCAAGAAGGCCAAGAAGCCGAAGGAAGCGGAGAAGAAGCCGCCCAAGGCGAAGACGGAGGCGAAGCCCGCCAAGAAGAAGGGAGGCGCGAAGTGAGCGGCAGGACCCTCGCGACCGTGCTCGCGGTCGGGCTCTCGTTGGTCTCGGGCTGCGACTACGGATTTCGTTTGAGCCCCAAGCGTTCCGCTCCCGAGGTCGCGAAGACGACGCTGAAGCCGCCTGCCCTCCCGCCGACCGTCGATCCGATCGGCGAGCAGCCGAAGCTCGGCGCGCTCGTCCCGTTCGAGCCCAAGCCACCCGAGATCTTCCAAGGGCCCGGGGGCCTCACCGTCTGGCTGGTCGAGCGGCCCGAGCTCCCCATCGTCTCCGCGAGCTTCATCCTCCCCTACGGCTCCGCGAACGATCCGGAGGAGGCGCCCGGGACGATGGCGCTCCTCGCCGACATGCTCGACGAGGGGGCGGGACCGCGCGACGCCCTTCAGGTCTCGGAGACGATCGGATCGCTCGGCGCGACCCTCTCCCTCTCGACCGGCGCCGACGCGAGCACGGCGGAGGTGCTCTCGCTCCGCGACAAGTTCGACACCACCTTCGAGGTCCTCTGCGACGTGGTGGCGCGACCTCACCTCTCCGAGGCGGACTTCCGACGGACGAAGAAGATTTGGAAGAACGCGCTCAAGAAGCGGAGCGACGACCCGGGCGCGGTCGCCTCCGTCGTCACGAGCGCCATCCTCTACGGCAGCAAGACGCCCTACGGTCACCCCGCCCTCGGGCTGTATTCGAAGGCCGACAAGGTCACGCTCCCCGGCATCACCGCCGCGTACAAGCGCGCCTATCGACCCGATCGCGCGAGCCTCGTCGTCGTCGGGCAGATCAAGAAGCGCGAGCTCCTCACCCTCCTCGAGAAGCACCTCGCTTCGTGGAAGGCAGACAAGGAGCCGCTCCCCCCCGCCTCCCCGTCGGGGATCGTGGAGAAGCGTCCGAAGATCGTCGTCGTCGACCGCCCCAAGGCGGTGCAGACGGTGATCAACGTGTCCCGCGAGGGCATCGCGGCGAGCGACGAGCGCGCCCCCATCCTCGGTCTCGTGAACGACGCCCTGGGCGGCTCCTTCACCTCTCGGCTCAACCTGCTCCTGCGCGAGGAGAAGGGATTCACCTACGGGATCGGATCGAGCTTCACCTCGCGGCGCGGCCAAGGCGCGTTCGTGATCGGGACGAGCGTCGAGGCGGTCCACACCGGCGAGTCGCTGAAGCTCATCATGGGAGAGCTTTCGAAGATGTCGGAGAGCGGCCTCACCGAGGAGGAGGTCGGGAAGGTGAAGGCGCAGGACCGCGCGACGCTCGTGGAGACCTACGAGTCGGTGACGGGGACGGCCGATCGGCTCTCGAGCTTGGTCACGCTCGGCCTGCCGGCGACGTTCGACGCCGGCGCGATGCGCATCCGGCAGGGCGCGTCGAAGGAAGATCTCGCGCGGCTCGCGAAGGCCCACGTCGATCCGAGCGTCATCACCATCGTCCTCGTGGGGGACGCCCAGGTGATCAAGAAGCAGCTGTCGGAGCAGGGCTTCGAGGCCCCCGTCGCCTACGGCCCCGAGGGTCAGCCGCTCTGAGCCGCCTTGAAAGACCCGGGGCGCGCTTCGCGCTCGCCGACCCCTGCCGAGCAATGACGCTCGGCGAGCTCCCGTCGCGGCAGGGGCGTCAGATGGAGGACGCGACGAACTCGGTGGGGTTGGTGGGCAGGCCCTGCCGAATGACCCCTTCCGAGACGTAGAAGACGTAGCTGCCGTCCTGAACGCCGTCGAGCCACACCTCGAGGCGAACCGGAGCGCCGTCGAAGGTCTGGAGCTCGAGGGTGTCGAGATCGGCGCCGGTGTCCACGCCGACGTGGATCGTCGCGCCGTTGTCATCGACGAAGTCGCCGCCCTCCAAGTCGACGCCGTTCACGGAGAGCCCGTCCGCGGTCAGGAACAGATCGTAGTTGCAGGTGAAGTCGGTGAGCTTCGTGTCGCAGGTCGTGAAGAGGGTCCACTCACCGGGCCCGACGCTCTCCAAGAAGACCCCGACGCCGGCGCCCGGATCCGCTTCCACCACCGCGCCCGTGTCGATCGTCACCGAGGCTACGTCCGGATCGGCCGGGCCACAGTCCCCGTAGCAGTCGCACGCGTTGGTGCAGGTGTTGTCCGGACCGTCGTCATAGATGACGCAGGCCGAGGTGACGGCCGACGCGAGGGGCAGGGCGGTGATGACGGCGGTCCAGAGCCAGTGCGCGGTGGGCGCTCCGGCGTTCGAACCCCTGACCACGGCACGCGGTGCGTTCATGCGGACTAAGCTCCTTCGAGGCTCGTTCAAGCAAACTCGTTGCCGCTCGCGGCGCCTCCCCCCCAGGCGCCCGTCGATCAGCGCTTGGAGCGGGTTTTCCCGCTGCTCTTCGGGGTGGTCGCCTTCGGTGCGGGGGTGGATTTCGGTTTGCCGATTTGGCTGGGCGCGCTCGGTCGGGATGACGGCGGCGTCACACGAGGTGTGGACCGCGGTGCCGACGCCCGCGAGCTCCGGGACGTGCGCGGGACGTCCCTGGCCTCCCTCGCGGGGCTCGTGGTGGGGCGATCGAACGACGGCGCGCGTTGGGTCCGGCCCGCTCGCTCGTCTCGGTCGACGTCGCGGCTCGGCCGGGGCATCGGCTTCGTCCGCTCGACGGGCGCCCGCGAGCTCTCGGTGCCCGAGGCGCGACCGCCGTCTCTTCCGGCGCGATCGAAGCGAGGGGCGTCGTCCTCGCCTCGCGGCGCCTCGCGATTCACGCGGGGAGCGGAGGTGCGCTCCACCGTGGAAGCCTCGCCTCGCTCGATCCGCTGGGTGTATCCGCCGACGCCGGCCCCGCGGGTCGCAGGCGACGCGTTCATCGTCCGGCTCGGGCCGGAGGCGGAGACCTTCTTCGTCGCGGCCGGCAGGGCCTTCGACTTCGCGATCGCCTCCGGCTTCATGAACTCGGTCGCCTTCGGATCGTGCTTGCCGGCGAGCTTGGGGGCGTTGGCCTTGTCGATGTGAGCCTCTTCCATCGAGGGCCCGCGCGTCGGTCCGTGCCCGCTGCGCGGCGTGTTGTGACCCGCGGTGCGGGGACGGTGCGGGCGGGCGGGGACGTACGGCCTCGTCGCTCTTCCCGCCTTCTCGACGCCCGTGCGGTCGTGGATCACGTACGTGTGCACGTGGTGATGGAAGACGTGGGTCGTATGGCAGAACGTGTACGAGACGATCGGGAGCGACCACAGCGAGACGGCGATCCCGTCGATCCAGTACCACTCCGGCGGCGCGGGAGCCCAGCCGATGTACCCCTCGTCGCCCGTGCGGAACACGACCCACGATGGGGCGTAGACGCGACCGGGGACCCACGACCAGCCGACCTCTTCGATCCAGATCCATCGGCCGTAGTGGAACGGGATGTAGCCCCAGTCGTAGTCGCTCACCCAGAGCCAGTCGGACTCGGGGGTGAGCTCCCAGTGACCCGAGGTGACGTAGGGAGAGAAATCAGCTCCGACGAGGCGCGAGCTCGGAATCCAGACCGTTCCGTAGTCGGGGTGGACTGTCCAGGTGCCGTAAGGAGAGAGTCGGTCCCGGAAGACGACGATCGCGCTCGCGTCGTCGTCGGCGATCTCGTCCTGGCTGCTGCCCTCGACGGCGGCCTCTTCTTCTTCGTCGGCGAGCGCGGAGGCGAGGGGTGCGGCGACGGTCAGACCCATCGCGCACAGACCGGCGAGGAACTTATGCAGGAGCTTCATGGTCGTCGTCCTCCGGCGGCGGGCCGCCGTCATGGGCGATTGGGGCAAGGCGCGTGCCCTCGTGGGCAGGCCGATTCGAGCTGAGATCGAGAGCATGGGCCCATGCAGCGGTGATGCACGGGCGCCAATGTGCTTTGGACGTTGGGCCTTCGAGAAAACTTACGAAAAAGTACGGCGGCGGTTTTTGTTCGGCCCGCATGAAGATGGAAGCACAGTCCGAACGGAGTGATAGGCTCATCCAGTGCGCGTTCGCGGCTTTGCCGAGCTCACGTTTCGAGAAAGCGCCCGGCTCATCTTCGCGAGAGCCTGCGAGCGGGTCGGCGGAGACGTCACCGTCGACCATCCTCAAGCCTGGGTGATCGATGATCGCCGGATCTCCTTCGCGGTCGAGATGGAGATGTCGCAGGGGGACTTGGACGCTCATTGCCGCGTGTTCGAAGAGCTCGTCCGTGAAGCCACCTCCGGCGAAGTGGTGCTCGACGCCGAGGGCAAAGAGCGATGGGCCCGTTGGGCCGGCCACGTCGCGAGCGGCGTCCCCGATCAGCGAACGTCCGGCACCGCCCCCCTCGATCGGGTGAGCGCGGGAACGCCCAGCGTGGGTGACGACGGCGACACCGATATCACCGCGGTTCGAGCCGGCCGCCGACCCTGAGCTGCCACTTTGTCGAAGGCGGCCAGGTCCGACGGGATAGCTTGCCACCATGACATCGAGGCATCGAAGACGAACGTCAAACTCCTCGTTTGCAGCGCGGCACGGGTCGTGCTGAAGAGCGCACACCCATGCGGGCTCCCATGCGGATCACCATGAAGCCTCTCACGCGCGCGCTGGCGTGCTTTTCCCTCGTCCTCGTCGCCACAGCCGGATGGGCCTCCTCCGCCTTCGCGCAGACGATCACGATCAACAGCCTCGACCGAGCCGGCGAGCTTCATTCGCCGGCCGATCTCGCGTACTACGTCTCGCGCGCAGACTGCGAAGCGAAGGAGGCCTTCACGTTCCACCTCAGCGTGAGCGGTGCCTCATCCATCGGGTCCATCCAGGCCTTCGTCAGCGAGTCCGGGGACTGCCTGCTCAACGACGATCGAACGGACGGGACTTGCACCGCGGTCGGGCCCACCATCGATCAGGTCGTCAACACCATCGATTTCGAGGTCACCGCCGACGAGATCGCGAACGCCGTCGACGGCGTGGACGCTTGCGTCGACTCCGGCGGGAGCAGCGACGCGCACACCATCACGATCTACTTCCTGGCCTTTCGCGGCGGCACCGGCGGTGATGTGGACGCGGCCGACCAGACGGCTTGGGACAAGACCGGCGTCGATTTGCTCGGACCCTCGCCTCCTGACGGACTGACCATCGCTGCGATCGAGAGCGGCGCCAGCGTCGAGTTCACGGGTGAGTCGGACGCCCATTACCGGGTGTACTGCAATCCTCACGGGACGAACGACTCGGGATCGGGCGGCGCTGGCGGCGCCGCTTCCGGCACCCAAGGCGGCGGGATCGGTGGCAACGCGCTCGGCGGCGGCGGCGCGGGCGGCGGATCGGGAGGGAGCGGTGGGGCAGGCGGAGGAACGGGCGGCGTCGGTGGCACCGCTACTGGAGGCAGCGCCGCGGGAGGGGGCGGCTCGGGCGGCTCCGGCGTGGACGGAACCTGCGATCCGGGAGACATGGTCGCGGACGAGCCCCCGCCGAGCGGCTACGAGTGCGGCAGCGATCCTCTCTTCGGGCCCGCCGGCGGAACCGTGACCGGCCTCGCGAATGGCACCAACTATGCGGTCGCGGTCGCGGGCGTGGACGACCTCGGCAACCCGGGCAACCTCTCCACGATCGTTTGCGTCGACCCTCAACCGGTCGACTCGTTCTTCGACAACTACTCGAACGACGGGGGCGAAGGGGGTTGCGTCGGTGGCTGCAAGGCCGGCCGCGGCGGCGTCACCACCGAGGTCTCGCTCGTCGCGCTGTCGTTGCTCGGTCTCGTCGCGCGCCGGCGCTGCACGCGCGCACGAGGGAAGGGGCTCTCGCTGTTCGGTGGGCTCGTCGGCGCGCTCGTCCTCGTCGCCTCGCCGAGCGTCGCCCGCGCCGACCGGAGCATCGCCGACAACGACTGGCGTCAGGTCCATCGGCCCCTTCCACCTCCCGCGGACACCCACTTCGCCTTCGAGGTTCGCTTCGGTCCCTACTGGCCTCAGGTGGACAGCGAGCCCGGTCTCACCGGCACGCCGTACGAAGACACCTTCGGCAACGACGCGCGGTTCTACTTCGGCCTCGAGCTCGACTACATGCCGTTCCGGATCCCGTGGGTGGGAGGGATCGGCGTCGGCGTCGGGTGGGGATACACGTGGGCGAGCGCTCCCGCGAAGATCACCAACTGTGATCCTGCCACCACGGACGATCCGGACGGCGACGGTCCGCTTCAGCGTTGTGACTCCGCCGACACGACGTCGCTCGACATCATGCCGATGCACGCTTCGCTCGTGCTCCGCGCCGACGAGCTCATGCGCCGCACCGGCATCCCGCTCGTGCCCTACGGCAAGCTCGGCTTCGGCTGGGCGTACTGGACCTCGGGCACCGACGCGGGGGTGTCGAGGCTCGGCAGCGGCGATGACAAGACGGACCTCTATGCCCAGGACGTGACGATCGGGATCCACGCCGCGCTCGGCCTCTCGCTGGCCCTCAACTGGCTCGACACGCGGTCGGCGGGCTCGCTGCGCGAGTCGACCGGCATCGCCCACGCCTACCTGTTCGCGGAGTGGATGAACCAGGCGCTGAACGGCTTCGGCGGCGGTCAGATGCGAGTCGGCACGTCGACCTTCGTCACCGGGCTCACGTTCGACTTCTGAAGCGGGGCGCGGGTCGCGGAGGGGGCGCGCTGCACGCTCGCCGACCCGTCCCCGGCGACTACGCTCTTCGAGCTCCGTCGCGGGGGGGTCAGTACTCGCTGGTCTCGATGGGGTCGCCGTCGCCCCCGATGACCTTCGTCTGGAACTTCTTCTTTCCTTCGGCCTCGACGGCGTTTCGCGGCCGCGGCCCCTGACCATCCGCCTGCGAGGGCGGGGTCATCGCCCCCATCTCGAGCGCCTTCTTCGTCTCGGGCCGCGGCGCGCCGAGGATCTTGAGGACGGTCACCGCGGGGGTGCCGTTTCGCTCGTAGGCGATGCGGATCTCGTTGGCCTCCGCCACCTTCGACCAGGCTTCGAAGAACTGCTCGGGGTGCTCGAGCGACATGCCGTTCACGTCCGTGACGACGTCGCCGGGTTGGAGGCCGGAGGAGTCCCACGTGGCCGGGAAGGACACGAGCCTCCAGCCGATGAACTTGTTCTGGCGGAGGACCTCCTCCGTCTGGATCTTGTTGAGCATCCAGGCCGGGCCGCGGAGCAGGGCCTGATCGACCGACGCGCGCGCGATCGTCCCCGGGGGGGTGCTCTCCTTCGCAGGTGAAGCGCTCATCGTGTCGGGGCTCTCGGCGCTGGCCTTCGCCTCATCCGGAAACGCCGGACCGTGCTTGGAGGAGCAGCCGGCGGCGAGGAGGAGAACGAGCGCGGCGGGGAAGAGGCGAGCGCGGTCCGTCATGATCATTTCACTATGCCCAAACCGAGCGTGTTGGCAAAGATAGAGGGTTCTCGGGACCTCGACCGCGCTCCCGCACCATGCGCCAACGGCCCTATGTCCTTCTGCTCGACGGTGCGATGGGGACGGCGCTCCAAGCCGCCGGCGCTCCCGTCGGAGGAGCTTCGTGGAGCGGCCGCGCCGTCGTCGAGGCCCCCGACGCGGTCCGCGCCCTCCACCGCCGCTACGCCGAGGCGGGAGCGCAGGTCCACACCGCGGTCACGTTCCGAGGCGACCACGCCGTCATCGGGCGCGCGGTGGAGATCGCTCGCAGCGCCGTCCCCGTCGACCATCGCGTGGCGGGCAGCCTCGCGCCCGCCGCCGACTGCTATCGACCCGACGAGACTCCCTCCGAGGTCCGAGCGGTACATCGGGACCGAGCTCGGGCCCTCGCCCGGGCTGGGGTCGACCTCGTCCTCTGCGAGACCTTCGCGAGCTCCGAGGAGGCGATCATCGCGGTGGAGGAGGCACGCGAGACCGATCTGCCCGTCTGGCTCGCGCTCACGGCCGGTCCGAACGCCGAGCTCGCGACCCCGCTCCAAATCGAGCGAACGGGACGGCGCGCGGTGAAGGCAGGGGCGAGCGCGGTCCTCGTGAACTGCACCCGCGCGACCCGCATGCTGGAGTACGTCCGCGCGATCGCGGACCTCGACGTGGTGGTGGGCGCTTACGCGAACGCGGGCCCTCCCGAGGACGGGCTGGGCTGGCTCGTGGATTGGCCCCAGCCTCGGCCCGGCCCCGAAGAGATGGCTCGGCGCGCCGAGCGCTACGCCGAGCTCGCGCTGGGATGGGTGGGGGCGGGCGCGACCGTGATCGGGGGGTGCTGCGGGACCTTCCCGATCCACATCGAGAAGATCTGCGACGCCCTGCGAGGCTGAGAAGCCCGCCCACGGTGAAGTTCGAGTCTCCGGTCACGAATCCGACGCTCGCTGTCACCTGCTCGCAAACGGAGGTATCGCGATGCGGCGGCTCTCATTCCTGCTGGGTCTCTCGTTTTGTGTCGTCGGGTGCGGGGCGAGCGCGTTCGCTCCGGTTGCGAGCGCACCAGACGCTCATCGCGAGGCGCCGAACGTCGCCGCCGAGGACGGTCCTCGAGATCGGGGGACGTGGATCGGGGCGGCGGCCGCGAGCGACGCGTTCGTGCCGGGAGCGCAGAACACCTTCGTCGCGGTGTGGGTCGACGTGCCCAAGGTCTCCGAAGACGCGGCCCAAGCTCCGGCCGCGGTCGCGCTCGTGATCGACACCTCGGGCTCGATGGCGGGGGACAAGATCAAGAACGCTCGGCTCGCCGCGCAGAAGCTCGTCGACAACCTGCGCGACGGGGACATCGTGTCGTTGCACACCTTCAGCGACGCCGTCGAAGAGCGCGTCGCCCCGGTGGCCCTCGACCGTCACTCGCGCGCTCGCCTCGCCTCCGTCATCGCCGAGCTCGAGCCCCAGGGCTCGACCAACCTCTTCGAGGGCGTTCGGGTCGCGGGGATGGCGGCCATGAGCGCGCCCCCCACCCATCAGGTCCGCCGCGTCGTCCTCATCTCGGACGGGAACGCCACCGTCGGAAACACCTCCACGGACATGATCGGGATGCTGGGAGAGAAGGCGAGCGATCACGCGGTGCAGATCACCGCCATCGGGGTGGGGTTGGACTACAACGAGCGCGCCCTCAACCAGCTCGCGATCAAATCGAGCGGGCGCCTCTATCACCTCACCGAGCCGAAGAACCTCCCCGAGATCGTCAGCTCCGAGATGGCCCTGCTCAAGTCGACGCGCGCCGCGAACGCGCGCATTTCCATCGTCCCCGCGCCGGGCGTGGAGATCCTCGGCGTGGACGGGGCGCGCAGCCGGATGCGCGACGGACGCTTCGAGGTCCCGCTCGGCGCGATGTTCGGCGGCGAGCACCACGAGATCGTCGTTCGCACCCGCATCGTCGCTCCCGAGAGCGGCACCCACCCGATCGCGAGCCTGCGCCTGGTGTTCGATGACCCGCGCGACGGGAACGTGGAGCGGGTGCAGGAGACGGTCGCGCGGTTCGACGTCGTCTCCGATCCCAAGGTCGCGAGCGCCCGCGCGAACGCGAAGGCGATGGGCATCCTCGCGATGGTCGACGCGAGCCGGACCACCATGGACGCCGCCGTCGCCGTGAACGAGGACCGCTTCGACGAGGCGGAGAAGGAGCTCGCGGTGACGGAGCGGCGGCTGCGCGACGCCGCGAAGCTGGCCGCCGACGAGACGGATCGGCAGCGCTTCGAGCAGTCGGCGGCGCGGGTGAGCCAGTCTCGCAAGGGCGCGGGCGAAGCCAAGGCCGCCCCCCCCGCGAAGCGGGACGCGATGAAGCGCAAGGCGGCCCTCGAGGCGAACGACGCCGCCCTCGACTTCATGGGCCGCTGAAGCGCGCAGCGCGCCGGGGGTCCAATCAACCCCTGCCGCGACGGAGCCCGAAGAGCGCAGTCGCCTGGCAGGGGTCGGCGAGCGCGCAGCGCGCCGGGGGTCCAATCGGCCCCTGCCGCGACGGCTCGAAGAGCGCAGTCGCCTGGCAGTCGGCGAGCGCGCAGCGCGCCGGTGGGGTCCATCCACCCCCTGCCGCGACGGAGCCTCGAAGAGCGCAGTCGCCTGGTAGGTCGGCGAGCGCGCAGCGCGCCGGGGGTCCAATCAACCCCGCCGCGACGGAGCTCGAAGAGCGCAGTCGCCTGGCAGGGGTCGGCGAGCGCGCAGCGCGCCGGGGTCCAATCAACCCCTGGCGGGGCGCTTCCTGTCGTGGAACCAGCCGCGGACCTTCTGCATCTTCCGCCGCTGGTCCGCGGACGCGTGGCGCTTGCACGTGCTCCGCTCCGCCGAGCCCTCCGGCGCGCCCCACCGCGCCTCCGCGCAGTCGTTCGGGTTGTAGGCCATCTCGAGGGCCTCCGTGCGCGCGAGCACGTCGGCGAGGGTCAGCTTGAACTTGCTCCCGTCGCTCCTCACGTACTCGATGGAGCGGGCGTGGACGGCGGCGTCGAGCTCGCGCTCGAGCTCCTTGACCACGTCGTCCTTCCGCTTGCCGGTAGGCATCTCGAAGCGCTCCGGGCGGCGCGCGACGAGGGCCGGGAAGCCCTTCACCACGTCGGTGGCGATGAGGACGCGGAGGTCCCGCGCGGGGGTGGAGAAGTCCTCCCAGTCGCCCGTCGTCTCGAAGATCGAAGCGCCGTTCGGCATGTCGATGGCCCCTCCGCCGGAGCGAAAGTGCTTCTCCCCGTTCTCGACGGAGGTGACGCGCGCCTTCACCTGCTCTTCGAGGGCGTCGATGGTCGCGAGGAGGGCGCGGTGAGGGTCGAGCGGCCGGGGCGAGAGGACGTCGTCCATCATGTCGTAGAAGCCGTCGTCGCTCGCGTTCATCTGCTCGAGGCTGAAGTCGCCGTAGCTCGCGCTCCGCTCGATCGCTTCGTTGCCGAGCTCTACGATGCGGCCGGACTTGCGGACGGCGGGGCGGAACCGCTTGAAGCCGGGGCTGCCCATGGCCGCGTCGGACTGGCTGAAGAGGAAGTTGCCGCGCCAGAACCGCTTGCGGCTCACGGTGCCGTCGGGCTGCCCGTCGACCGCGAAGAGGAGCCCCGCGCCGTTGCCGGGCTGGGGGACGAGCTGGGCGACCACGAGCACGTGCCCGTAGGGATCCGCGTAGATCGCGCCAGGCCGCAGGGTCTCGCGCGAGAGATGGATCGGGTAGTAGTCGCCCTTGTTCTCCGTCGCGAGGGCGCGGCCCGTCCCCGAGTGCACGGTGTTCTTGAGCGGTCCGCGCGCGAACGTCTCGAAGCGCCGGATGCGGCTCGCGACGGGGGCGTCGAGCGGATCGAGGTTGCTCTGCGACTCCTGGCAGACCGGCGGCCGGCCTCCCCCGCCACGCGAGCAACCCGAGTAGGCGAACGGCAGGCCCATCTTGAAGGAGAAGTAAGCCCTCAAGAAGTAGGGCAGGTCGGCGCAGTCCGGATCGAGCCTGATCCCGCGCGGGGGCGGGTCGTCTCCGTCGAGCCCGAGGTGGTCGTGGAGGAAGTTCCGCGCCGTGTCTTTCGTGATCTCGTGCAAGGACGTGAACGAGAACGGCTCGCCCGGCTTCGCGGAGAAGAGCTCGATCCACGCCGAGCAGAGGTTCTCGAGGGCGGGATCCCGCGCGCGTGACCTCCCACGCGACCGCCCGCGACCCGCCCGGACGGCGCTTTCGATCGCGGGTGACCGCGACCTCGGAGCACGCCACGACCTCGCCGTCCTTGTGGACCACGAGCCGGTAGGTGCCGGCGCGCGCTTCGTTCACGTAGGCGAAGAGCGACGCGGGTGGCCCGAGGCGGGCCTCCGTGGGCGCGTGGGCGGCGTGCTTCTCCGGGTCGATCACGACGACGCCGTCGCCGGGGACCTCGCCGAGGCGCTCGGTGCCGGAGGGGACGATCATCGCGCGCAGCGGCGCGCCCTCGACCGGGTCCTGGGGCCCGACGAAGATGGAGAGGGGGCCCGCCTCTTTCTGCAGCTTCTTGGGGCAGGCGGCTTCGGCCTTCTGCGCGATCGACTCCGGATCGGGGAGGGGCTTCGGGGGCGGCGCGGCCTCGGCGGCGGTCGAGGCGGCGGAGGCGGGGCTGGGGGGAACGCCGCTCGCGGCGCCGCTCGTCGCGGGGTCGGCGCTCGTGGGCGCGGCCCCGGCGGCCGTTCGTTCCTGGTCGCCCGTCTGCGAGCCGCAGCTCGAGACCAGACCGGCCAGGACGATGGGAACCCAAGCTCTTCGGCGCATCCTTCGACTCAACGCCGGGGCACCATGGCCCATTGGCGGGATTCGAGCAAAATCTCACCGACGGGAGCCGGCGCCACCGTCTCCGGGGCCGCTCCCGCTATTGTTTTCGTAGTGAGGGGCGACCCCTCCCGCGGCGGCGCGGAGCGACGACGCTTGGGAGGGGTCGGCGAGCGGCGCGAGCCGGGGGTGGGCATCGCTCGCGAAAAGCCCAGAAAGGTCTTTCCTTGGGGAAGGAAGAAGCTATGCTGCGCGCCCCCGAGCTGCCCGGCCTGGCTCCGTCTGGAGCTCAGGTCCCGATCGTGGCCCAGCGATCGGCCGTGGCGGGGAGGGTGAGAGAGGCCTCGAGCCTCTCGCGCGAGAGCAACCGGTCGAGCCATCGTGCTCGCGAAGCCTCTGGGCCGAAAGAGAGAAGCGAACGTGAATCAGCACCCCGGCATCCTCGGCAAGAAGGTCGGGATGACCCAGTTCTTCGACGAGAAGGGCGAGGTCGTCCGCTGCACCGCGATCAAGGCGGGCTGCGTCGTCATCGGCAAGCGCACGAAGGAGAAGGACGGCTACGACGCCCTCGTCCTCGGCCTCGGTGAGCGCAAAGAGAAGCACACGACGAAGCCCGTCGCGGGGCAGTTCAAGAAGTCGGGCCAGGCCCCGAAGCGCGTCGTGCGCGAGCTCCGCCTCGCCGCCGACGAGATCGCCAAGTACGAGCTCGGCGAGAAGGTCGCGGTCGACAAGGTGTTCGAGGTCGGCCAGCTCGTGGACGCCCAGTCGCGTACGCGCGGCCGGGGCTTCTCCGGCGTGTTCCGTCGTTGGAGCATGGCGGGCGGCGTCGACAGCCACGGCACCCACGAGTACTTCCGCCACGGCGGCTCGATCGGTACGAACATGACCCCGGGTCGCACCCTCCCCGGCCTCAAGATGCCCGGCCACTACGGCGACGAGACGGTCAGCATCTTGAACCTCCGCGTGGCGAAGCTCATCCCGGAGGAGGACCTCGTCCTCGTCGAGGGCGGCGTCCCCGGCGCGAAGAACTCGATCGTGACCATCCGCGGCGCGGTGAAGAAGCGCGGCGGCAAGAAGAAGACGGCCTGAAGGTCGCTCCCCTTTCGGCGGCGCGTGCGGGCTGCGGAGGCGCAGCCCGGCGCGTGAACGGGGATCCGCTACGAAAAGAATAGCGTGAGCGCTCGCAAGAACCCCTACAAGCGGCCGGATCACTTCACGAAGGCGGCGAAGAGCGCGGGGTTCCCGGCGCGGAGCGTGTTCAAGCTCGAGGAGATCGACAAGCGCACGCGGCTCTTGTCGCCGGGGATGCGTGCTGGATCTGGGCGGCGCCGGGGTCGTGGTCGCTCTACGTCGCGAACCTGATCGGGGCGAAGGGGCGGCTGCTCTCGATCGATCTCGATCCGCTGAAGGTCGCGCTGGGGCCGCAGGCGACGGTCATCCAGGGGGACGCGTTCGACGTGGAGAACGAGGCGTTCGTGGCGAACGGGCCGTTCGACGTGGTGCTCTCCGACATGGCGCCGCGGACGAGCGGGACGCGAGAGGCGGACCAGGCGCGGAGCTACGAGCTGGTGATGCGCGCCCTCGAGATCGCGAAGGTGCACGGGGCGCCCGGGAGCAAGCTCGTGGCGAAGATCTTCATGGGCCCCGAGTACGAGCTCGCGCGCAAGGCGATGCGCGAGGTGTACGGCGAGGTCCGGACGCTTCGGCCGGAGACGGTGCGGAAGACTTCGTACGAGGTCTTCCTGGTGGCGATCGGCAAGCGCTGAGGGGGCGAGCTGGCACGAGCACGGCCGCGCCTTTTCGTCGGGCCGGTGAGCTGTCATGGTCGTGGCCATGACGACGCTGTCCGCGAAGCGCCCGCCCGAGCTGCCGCTCGTCGGGTCGATGCTCCACTACTTCCGCGACCCGCTCGGCTTCTTGGAGGCGGCGGCGAAGCTCGGCGACGTCGTGCCGATGAAGTTCGTGCAGCACCGGGCGTTCTTGGTGAACGAGCCCGCCCTCGTGGAGCAGATCCTGGTCAAGCACGCGGGCAGCTTCACGAAGGACATCTTCCTGCGCGCCCTCAAGCGCGTCCTCGGGGACGGGCTCCTCTCGAGCGAGGGTGACTTCTGGAAGCGGCAGCGCCGCTTGATCCAGCCGGCGTTCCACCGCGATCGCATCGCCGGGTACGGGGCGGTGATGGTGGAGCACACCGAGAAGATGCTCGCGGGGTGGAAGGCGCGGGACGTGATCGACCTCCACCGCGCGATGATGTCGCTCACCTCGGACATCGTGACCCACGCGCTGTTCGGCAGCGCGGCCGAGGATACGCGCGAGGTGGCGTGGTGCATCGACGTGGTGATGGAGCGCTTCGGGGACCCGATGTACCTGATCCTGCCTCAGCTCGAGAGGCTGCCGCTGGCCTCGAACCGGAGGCTGCGCGAGGTGTCGGCGCGCCTCGACGCGGTCGTGACCGGCTTCATCGAGAAGCGAAGGGCGATGGGGGACGCGGCCCCGACCGACGATCTCTTGGGCATGCTGCTCGCGGCCCAGGACGAGGACGGCGCGCGCATGACCGACAAGCAGGTGCGCGACGAGGTGCTCGTCCTGTTCCTCGCCGGCCACGAGACGACCGCCCTCGCTCTCTCGTGGACGTTCTACCTCTTGTCGCGCCACCCGGGGGCGGAGCGGGCCCTCCACGAGGAGGTCGATCGCGTCCTCGGCGGCCGGTCCCCGACGCTCGACGACGTGCCGAAGCTGAAGGTCGCGGAGGGCATCATCCTCGAGACCCTCCGCCTGCGGCCGCCGGCGTGGTCGCTCGGGAGGGAGGCGAAGGAGCGGGTCGAGATCGGCGGCGCGACCTACGAGCCGGGGACGTGGTTCTGGGTGATCCCCTGGACGATGCACCGCGATCCGCGCTTCTTCGAGGAGCCGCACGCCTTCGTGCCCGAGCGGTGGGCAGACGGGCTCGCGAAGCGGCTGCCGAAGGGGGCGTACCTGCCGTTCGGGGCGGGGCCGCGCGTTTGCATCGGCAACCAGTTCGCGATGATGGAAGCGGTGCTGCTGCTGGCGACGATCGCGCAGCGCTACTCGCTCCGCGTGTTGAACGAAGCCAACGTCGTTCCCGAGCCCTCGATCACGCTGCGGTTCAAGCGCGGCCTCTCGATGGCGTACGCGGAGCGCGCTCCCTCGCGGCGGGTTGCCGAAGAGGTGCGCGCGGCGCTGTGAGCGCGGAGCGCCAAGGGGTATTGATCAGCGCGCGAGGCGGGCGACGTACACGTCGGTGAAGCTCGCCGCCTCGATGGGGCCCGTCCCGAGATCGGGGGCTCCGTCGAACGTTCCCGCGACGACGATCTCGGCGTCCCCGCGCGCGGCCGCGGAGCGGAGCAAGTCGGTGTAAAGGGTGCGGCCGAGGCTCACCTCGTCGTCGTCGTCGCCGAAGGCCCGCGCCCAGGCGATCGAGCCGTCCTCTCTCGTCTCGAACGCGAACGCCCCCCCGAGGGGCGAGGTGTCGGCGAGCGCGAACGGGCCCGCGCTCATGGGGCCGCGGAACATGCCGACCACCGCCGCCGAGCCGTCGGGGAGCGCGGCCACCCCTTGGGCATATTGATCTCCGGGACCACCGACGGCGATCGCGATCTGGGCCGTCCCGTCGGGGGCGAACCTCGCGACGAGCACGTCGTCTCCGTTCGCGGTGACGGGGGGGAGGCCGTCGAGCGACACCCCACCCGAGAACGGGACGGCGACGAGGGCGCGCCCTTGGGCGTCGAGGGCGACGCTCGCGCTCCCGTAGTACGGCGCCTCTCCGAGCTCGGCCGCGAACCGAAAGCCGCCGTCGGCGTCGAAGCGCGCCACGATGTTCGTGTCGACGCCCGCTTCGCCGAGGAGTCCGCCTCCGAGGTCGATCGGCTCCGACGTCGCTCCCACGAGCCACACCCCGTCGTCTCCGTCGACGAGCGCCTGCTGGACGGCGAAGTACGGGAGGGTCGCGGCGCTCACGTAGCCGCCCGCGGCGTCCAGCCGCTCGAGGACGAGCGACGGCCCTCCGCTCAGGACGGGGCCGCCCTCGAGGTGGACCGTGGTCGCGAACGAGCCGACCACGAGGTGGGTCTCGTCGGAGAGCTCGAAGAGGTCGCACCCCGCCTCGTCGCTATCATTTCCGAAGCGGTGGGAGAACACGCAGTCGCCCGTCACTCCGTCGAGGCGCGCGAAGGTCCCCTGGTACGCGGCGCCGGCGTCGAGCGGGTGAGGGCCGCAGCCGTAGTCGATGGGGCCGGCCTGCGAGATCATCCCGACGAGGACGTCGCCGTTCGCGGCCTTCACGATGCCGGCGAAGTCGGTCGAGTCGGGGCGGCCGAACGCCCGCGACCAGAGGGGGGTGAGGGAGTCGCCGTCGAGCTTGGCGACGTACACGTCCCGGTCCGCGTCGGCGGTGTGGGGCCCGTCTCCGAAGTCGATCGTGCCCTCGAAGTACCCCGAGACGATCACGTCGTGGGCGGCGTCGACGATGACCGCTCCCGCGTATTGGAGGCCGTCTTCCCCGAATCGGACGACGCGTTCGGGGTTGCCGGTCCTCCCGTCGCAGTCGTCGTCGGCCTCGGTGCTCGGGTCCTCGAGGGACGCGCACCCGCCCCCGGCGGCGCCGGCGCCTCCTGCCCCGTCGTTTCCACCGCCCGTCGCGGCGGAGCCGCCGGTCGACGCGCGCAGCTGGGCGTCGTCGAAGTCCGCCCCGCACAGCTGCGCACAGCCGCTCGCGACCGCGAGGAGGGGCGGCCACGCGAACGAGCTGCGCGGTGGTCGATTCCCGACGACCTGCATCGTCCGCGCACGATACCGCAATCGGAGGCGGGCGCCGATCCACGTGGCCGAGGTCGCGGTAAGCTCTGCCGCCCGATGAGCGACAGCCGGGATCAAGCGCCGTCGACGCGCCGGACGTCGACGGAGAAGGGGCGGGCCCGGCTGCGCGATCAGACGACGATCGATCGGTACGTCGTGCTCGACCGCGTCGGCGCGGGCGGGATGGGGGAGGTTTTCCGCGCCTATGATCCGATGCTCGGGCGCGTCGTCGCGATCAAGCGCGTCCGTTCCCAGGAAGGGGATCGCTCCGTCGAGGAGTCACAGCGGCTGCGTCGAGAGGCGCAGGCGATCGCCCAGCTCTCTCATCCGAACGTCATCGCCGTGCACGACGTCGGGACCCACGAGGGGCAGCTGTTCATGGCGATGGAGCTCGTCGAAGGGCTGCCTCTCGGCCGATGGCTCGCCCAGCGGAACCCGAGCCGGGCCGCTGTCCTCGGGGTGTTCCTCCAAGCGGCGAGGGGGCTCGCGGCCGCCCACGACGCGGGGATCGTCCATCGCGACTTCAAGCCGTCGAACGTCCTCGTCGGCGACGATGGGCGGGTGCGCGTGCTCGACTTCGGCCTGGCGCGGCGGGTGACGAGCCGCCCCCCGCGAGGGTCCGAGGCGGGGCCGGAGCTCCTCGCCTCCGCGCTCGAGGAGGCGGTGACGCGCCCGGGCGATGCGGCGGGGACCCCTCGTTACATGGCGCCCGAGCAGTTCCTGCTGCGGGCGGTGGACGGGCGCGCCGATCAGTTCGCGTTCGCGGTCGCCCTCTACGAGGCGGTCGTCGGCAAGCGCCCCTTCGCGGGCGAGACGCCGGTCGAGGTCGCGCGGGCGGCGATCCGCGGCGAGATCGAGCCGGTCCCGGACGAGGCGGGTCTGCCGGCGTGGCTCGTCCGCCTCATGCGCCGCGGCCTCTCGTTCAAGCCGATCGATCGCTTCGCCTCGATGCACGAGGTCATCGAAGAGCTCTCGCGGGACCGACACAGCGAGCGCGTCGCCCACAAGGGGGGCGCCGACGCGCCCGATCTCTTCGCGGCGTTTCCGCCTCCCGAGCACGGCGACACGAAGGAGCGGGTCGCTCGCCTGCGCCGCGAGCTCGAGGAGGTGGAGGCGCTCAAGCGACGCGGTGACTTCGCGGCCGCGGCGGATCGGTGCCGCGCGCTGTCGGAGCAGGCCGCCGATCTCGAGTACCTGCCGCTCGTGGCCGCTTGCCTTTACGCCCTCGGAAGCTTGCAGCACAAGACGGGCGATCCCGCGAGCGCAGAGGCCACCCTCTACCGCGCCGCCGATCTCGCGGCCCGGGTGGGGGACGACTGGCAGGTCGCGAACAGCCTCGTCGCCCTCGTCCCCGTCCTCGGAGACGGGCTGGGGAGGTTCCAAGAGGCGGGGGTCGCGGCGCGCCTCGCCGACGTGGCGGTCACGCGCGCGGGCGGCAACGCGTCGCTTCGATCGCGGCTCTACATCGGGTGGGGGAGGTGCCTGCGGAGCGAAGGGCGCCTCGCGGAGGCGGTGCGGGCCTTCGAGCTCGCGCTGTCGTTCGACGAGGAGAGCCACGGCTCCGAGCACCGGTTCCTCTCGATCGGCCTCTGCGAGCTCGCCGACGCGCTGCTCGAGATCGGGAACGTCGAGGCGGCCACGCGCACGATCGGGAGGGCCCTCTCGATCGCGCGGAGGCGCTCGACCGGCCCCCTGCTCGCGACGTGCCTCTTGGTCTCGGCGCGCGCCCGCGCCGCGCGCGGGGACGCCCGCGGCGCCGCGGAGGAGGCGCGCGAGGCGGCCTCCATCTTCGAGCGCTACCCCGATCGCGCCCACGACCGCGGGGAGGCGATGTGCGAAGAGGCGCTCGCGCGGCTCGTCGCGGGCGAGCCGGGGCGAGGGCGGGAGCTGGCGCGCGCGGCGGTGGAGCTGCTCGCGGGGCCCGCGTTCGATCCGATCTCGCTCGCGTTCGGGAACCTGGTGCTCGCGGCCGCGCTGCGCGCGCGCGACGGCGACGCGAGCGATGAGGCGGCGGCCCTCCGCGCGAGCGCGGCGCGCGCGTTCGAGGATCTCGGCCCCGGGGGCGGGTCGAGGCTGGCGTTCTTCCGAGCGCGGGTGGAGCGGACGTGAGCCTCCTTCGAGAGAACCCCCTCCTGTTGCTCTTCTTGGTCGCGTCGCTCGGCTACGTGCTCGGTCGCGTCCGCGTCTACGGCTTCAGCCTGGGGGTGGCGGCGGTCTTGTTCGTGGGGCTCGGCGTGGGCGCGATCGATCGCGAGCTCCGCCTCCCGGAGTTCTCGCAGCAGCTCGGGCTCGCGCTGTTCGTCTACACGATCGGGCTCGGCAGCGGCGCCGGCTTCTTCCAGTCGCTCCGCCGCCGCGGTCTGCGCGATCTCACCATCGTGGCCGGCGCGGTCGCCGTCTCGGCCGGCCTGACCATCCTCTTCGCGAAGCTCACCCACACCGACGACAAGACGGCCTCGGGGCTGTTCGCGGGGGCGCTCACGAACACGCCCGCCCTCGCGGCGGTGGTCGACGTCCTCGCCGCGCAGGGGGCCGACGAGGCGGCGAAGAGCGCGCCGGTCGTGGCCTACTCGCTCGCGTACCCCGCGAGCGTGACGGCGGTGCTGCTCTCGATCTTCTTCGCGCGTCGCAAGGGGGCGGAGTCGCCCGAGACCTTGCCCCTCAGTCGGAGGCCGCCGTCGCCGGAGCTCAACAACGTCATCGTCCGCATCGGGCGCGATCGAGGCGAGGACGCGCGGACGTTGGCCCACGGCAAGGGGTACGGGGTGATGTTCGGCCGGATGAAGCGCGGCGAGCTCGTGAGCCTCGTCGTCGACGACACGCGCTTTCGCGCCGGCGACCTCGTGAGCGTGGTCGGGCGCGAGCCGGAGCTGAGGGCGGCCGTGCGCGAGCTCGGGGAGGAGACGGCAGAGCGCATCGATCTCGATCGGACGGTGGTGGACTACCGGCGAATCTTCGTCTCGCGCGCGGAGGCCTGCGAGATCCCGCTCCGCGAGCTCGCCTTGCCCACCCGGTTCGGGGCCGTCATCACCCGCATCCGGCGCGGCGACGTCGATCTGCTGCCGGACGCGGAGACGGAGCTCGAGCTCGGCGATCGGGTGAGGGTGGTCGCCCCGCGCGAGCGCCTCGCCGAGGTCGGGAAGTTCCTCGGTGACTCGTACCGCGCCCTCGCCGAGATCGACGTGCTCACGTTCGGCCTCGGGATCACCCTCGGCCTGCTGCTCGGGACGATCGCGGTGCCCCTCCCCGGTGGCGGGACCTTCAAGCTCGGTCTCGCCGGGGGGCCTCTCATCGCCGGGCTCTTGCTGGGCCGGCTCGGCCGCAGCGGCCCGCTCGTGTGGACGCTCCCGTTCAGCGCGAACTTGACCTTGAGGCAGATCGGGCTCGTGCTCTTCCTCGCGTCCGTGGGCACCCGCTCCGGCAACGCCTTCGTCTCCACCCTGCGCACCGGCCACGGCGGCTCGGTGGTGATCGCGGGCGCGCTGATCGCCGTCGCGTCGGCGAGCTTCGTCCTCTACCTGGGCAAGCGCCTCAAGATGCCGCTCGACGTCGTCACGGGAGTGGTCTCGGGGGTGCAGACCCAGCCCGCGGCGCTCGCGTTCGCGGTCGAGCGCGCGGGCTCCGACCAGCCCAACGTCGGCTACGCGAGCGTCTTCCCCCTCGCCACCATCCTCAAGATCGTCGTCGCCCAGCTGCTCCTCTCGCTGCTGCGATGAGGGGCGCGGGCGGTGCCGCTGGCGGCCGCTCCGGTTTTTCAGCACACTCTTCGCGCCGGTGCAGTCGGACTCTCTCAGCTGCGGCGTCTGCGGGCGAGACAACTCCCCGCTGAGCCTTCGTTGCGTGCGGTGTGGGGCGGCCCTCGGGTCGACGGTCGCGGCCGCGACCGCCGAGGAGAGCTCGGAGGAGAGCCGCGCCGGCACCGAGCTCGGGCCCTACCGGCTGGACGCCCTCGTCGGACGAGGGAGCTTCTCGGAGGTCTATCGCGCCACCTCGCGCGAGCGCGGGACGGTCGCGGTGAAGGTGCTGCGCTGTGACGCGAAGGCCCGCGAGCGCTTCCTCGCCGAGTCGCTCGCGATGGGCAGGCTCGATCATCCGAACGTCGTCCCCATCCTCGACGTCGGCGAGGCGGACGGGCTCGGGTACTTCGTCATGCCGTTCTACGAAGGCGGCACGCTGCGCGATCGGATCGAGCGCGCCATGCCGCTCGGCGACGCGGTTCGGATCGCCGCTTCGCTCGCGAGCGCGCTCGGGGCCGCCCACGAAGCGGGGATCATCCACCGCGATCTCAAGCCCGAGAACGTGCTCTTCGATGAAGCAGGCATCGCGCGCCTCTCCGATTTCGGGCTCGCTCGGCTCGCCGAGGATCCTCGGCTCGACGACATCACCGACGATCGCGCGACCCTCGGGACGCTGCCGTACGTCGCGCCCGAGCACCTGCGCCACGAGCAGGTCGACCCGCGCGCGGACCTCTGGGCCCTCGGCGTGATCCTCTACGAGGTGATCTCCGGCCAGAAGCCGTTCATGTCCTCGGAGCAGGGCGCCGTCCGCTCCATGATCGAGGGGAAGCTCCCCGCCCTCCGCGCGGTTCGCCCCGATGTCCCGCCGCGCCTGAGCCGCCTCGTGTCGCGGCTCGTGACCCCGGATCCCAACCGGCGCGAGGGGTCCGCGGAGGCGGTGGAGGCGGAGCTGCGCTCGATCGCGGTCGAGGACCTGCCCGACACCCCCGTCTCGGGCGACGAGGCTCCGCGCTCGCGCGCGCGCAAGAGCTCGGTCCCGGTCGCGGCCATGCTGGTGGCCGATCGCTACCGGCTCGAGAGCGAGATCGGGCGCGGCGGGATGGGGAGCGTGTGGCGCGCCGACCACCTCGGGCTGCGCGTGCCTTGCGCGGTGAAGCTGCTCCGCCCCGAGCTCGACGCGGCCGCGTACGCCCAGCAGCGCTTCCTCGACGAGGCCCACATGCTCGCGCGCCTCGATCACCCCAACATCGTCCACGTCTACGACGCGGGCCTCCACCGCGGCCGCCCTTTCATCGCGATGGAGCTCCTCGAGGGAGAGACCCTGAAGGCCCTGCTCGACCGGCGAGGACACCTCCGGCCGGAAGAGGCCCTGGAGATCCTGAAGCCGGTCGCGGAGGCGCTCGCGAGGGCCCACGAGGTGGGGGTGATCCACCGGGATCTGAAGCCCGAGAACGTCTTCGTATCCGCGACGCCGAAGGGCCAACGCGTCCCCAAGATCCTCGACTTCGGGATCAGCCGCATCACGACCGCAACCGCGGAGGCGTCGACGACGGCGCAGGGCGTGATCGTGGGCACGCCCGTGTACATGAGCCCGGAGCAGATCGAGGGGAAGGGCGCGGACGCGAGCGCGGACGTCTGGGCCCTCGCCGTCGTCGCGTATCGGATGCTCACCGCCTCGTTGCCCTTCCTCGGTGACTCGCTCCCCGCCCTCGCGCTGCGGATCTCGACCGGCCGAGCGGTGCCCCCGTCGCGGCTGCGGAAGGAGCTCCCGCCCGCGCTCGACGCCGTCTTCACGCAGGCGTTCGACCCGGATCCTCGGCGTCGACCTCCGAACGCGGTCGCCGTCGTGGCCGCGATCGAGCGCGCTTGCGCGACGGCGCCGGCCGCTCCCATCCCGTCCGCGTCGTCCGCGCCGGCGCGACGGCGGGTGCCAGTGACCGGGCTCGTCTTCTTCGGCGCCGCGGTGGCGGTGGCGCTCACGATCCGGGGCCTCGCCGCGCCCGACGAGCGCCGCGGCGCGGAGCCCCGACGCGTCGCCCCGGTCGCGGAGGGGCCCTCCACGCGCTCCTTCCCGCCCGACGGCGAAGCGCCCCGTCCCACCGCGGCTCCGCGCGACTCCACCATCGAGGCGGTCTCCATCGACAGCGCCGGCTCGGCGCCGAGCTCGCCGCGCGCGACCGCGTCGTCGACGGCGCGGGGACGGGCGGGGCCGGGGACGGGCGGCCCCTCCACCGCCGCGCCGGGCGGGTCCGCCGGCCACCCCCCGGCCGCGAGCGGCACCGGTCCCTCGATGTTCGATCGTCGCGACTGATGGGGACGCGGTACATTCACGCTCCGCGCTCATGGGTCGCTCTCGCCTCTATCGAACCGCGCGCTCGTCGCTCGTCGCGGCCGCGCTCGTCGCCACGCTGTCGGGGCAGGCGGCGGCCGACGACGACGACTCGAACTCCGCGGAGGCGCTCTTTCGCCAAGGCCGCGCCCTCGCCGATCGAGGCGAGCTCAAGGACGCGTGCGCAAAGTTCGAGGCGAGCGAGCGGATGCAGCCCTCGACCGGCACCGAGTTCAACCTCGGCTTCTGCAACGAGAAGCTCGGCAAGCTCGCGAGCGCGTGGCGGAACTACCGGACCGCCCTGCCCAAGCTCACCGACCCGAGCGACCCGCGCCGCGCGTTCGCCGAGGAGCACGTCGCGCTCCTCGAGGCGGCGATGCCGTACGTGGTGATCCGCCTGAAGGGCACGCTGCCGCGGGGCGCGACGATTCGAAAGGGCGAGTCGTTGCTCGACGAGGGCGCCCTCGCCACGCCGCTCCCTTGCGATCCGGGGCCGGTGCGGGTCTCGCTGGAGCGCCCCGGCTTCGAGCCGCTCGTCCGCGAGATCCAGGTCGAAGCGGGGCGCACCTACGAGGTCGTCCTCGACGTCGCGGAAGGAAGGCCCGCGCCGCGCATCGTGACGCCGCGCCACGCGGGAGGGGCTCCCGCCGTCGCGCGCGGGTCGAGCGTGATCGCGCGCGGCCTCGGGTGGACGAGCCTCGCGATCGGGGTGGTGGGCCTCGGCGTGAGCGGGATCGCGACGGCGGAGATGCTCGCCGACAAGAGCGTCGTCGAGGACGACTGCTCTCGCGAAGGCGACGTGCTCTGGTGCGGACCGGACGGGGTCACCGCCGCCGCCGACGGCGCGCGCTGGAGCGACGTCGCGACCGGCACCTTCATCGCGGGGGCGCTCCTCGCGGCGACCGGCGTCGTCGTGCTCGCGGTGGACGCGACCGTCGGCTGGCCGCGCGGACGCGTCGTGGTCGGTCCCACCGGCGCCACCGCCGTCCTCTCGTTCTGACCGAGCCGGCCGCGCGCGCTCAGAAGCTGGTGGACACGCCCGCCCCGAACGCCGCGCCGGGCGGGGACCACACCGTCGTCTCCTTCCGGGGGCCGGGGGCGCCCCGGTGCTGCTCGGCGTCGATGATCCAGGCGACGCCGCCCACGATCGCCCCCGCCGCGCCGATGCCCAGAGAGATGCCGGCCGATGTCTCGAGCGCGTCCTTGAAGGCTCGATCCGAAGCGTTGGTCGGCGCTCCCTTGGCGAGCGCGAGGGAGCCGGTCAGGGCGCCGACCACGAGCCCCGCGCCGCCCGCGGTGAGGGCCACCGGGACGAGGGGCGTGACCGTGCTCTCGGGGCCGCGCGCCTTCTTCTTCGAGCGCGCGCCGGCGACCGTGTCTCGCGAGCCTTCTCGCGCGCCCGTCTTCGCGCCTCCGCTGCCCGCGCCCGCTTCCCCTCGCCCGGCCGCCCCCGCGAGCCCACCCGCGTCGCCGCGCCGGAGATCGATCGCGCCGCGGTCGAGATCGAGCGTCACTTCGCGCGCCGCCCCTGGCCCGACCTCGAAGTCCTTCTTCGTCAGCTTGTCCCCGGCGAGGGCGGAGACGGCGTGCGGCCCCGGATCGAGCTCGAGCGGCTTGCCCCAGCGCTCCCGCGGGAGCTCCCGACCATCGAGGTAGACGGCGGTGGCGCGCTCCTTCGAAGGCACGACGATCGTCACCTGGCCGACCTGCGGCGCCAGCGCCACGGCGCGCTTTTTCGCCTCCACCCGCGCCTTGTGATCGGCGCGCCGCTCGTGCCCCGGCCCCTCCAGCTCCGCGATCGAGCGCAGCACCTCTCGGGCCGCCGCCACGCGCCCCTGCTTCACGAGCAGCTTCGCGATCTCGAGCCGGTCGGTCCCCGAGGGCCTGCTCGCGTCGATCTCCTGCAGCAGCTCGAGGAGCCGCGCGTCATCGTGCTTCCGCCGGGCCTGCTTCGCCTCTCGGCGGAGCCGGTCGATGTCCGACGGAGGCTTCTTCGCGTTGCTTACGATCGACGACGCGTCGCCCGTCGTCTTGGTCGCGTCGGCCCGACCCTCGGTCGAGAGCGCCGTCGAGGCGGTGAGGATCGCGAAGCCGAGGGCAGATCGGCCGAACCAGCTGCGGCAGGACATCTCCCCCCGAGGTGCATCCCGGGTGCCAACGTCCTTGCGTCGGGCTTCGGAACGATTGAAAACAGCGTGTGCTCAGCCCCCGGACCGCGACGCGCGAAAGCCCTTCGATCCTCCTCCGAGCCCTCTTCCCCGTGGCGCTGCTCGCCGCGTCGTCGTGCTCGGCGCCTCCGCCGGCCGAGCCGCCCGTGACGACGGCGCGACCGGGCGTGGTGGCTCCATCGGACGGGGGCGCCGCGTCGATGGGGGTGGTCCCCGCGAAGCGTGGGAGCGGCGTCACGCTCCACGCGTTCGTGATGTCGAAGTGCCCGTTCTGTCGCGACATCGAGCCCCGTCTGCTCGAGCTCGAGAGCCGCTTCGGCGACGAGCTGACCGTCCAGATCGACTTCGTGGGCGGGATCGCGCCGGACGGATCGCTCTCGTCGATGCACGGCCCGGAGGAGATCGAGGGCGATCTCCTCGAGGTCTGCGCCTTGAGGAACACGCCGCGCGGCCTCGACTTCATGGTCTGTCAGAACGAGACGGACAAGTCGTTCAAGGACTTCTCCTCGTGCGCCCGCCGCCTCGGCATCGACGAGGGCAAGCTCGCCGCGTGCGCGCACGGCCCGGAGGGGCAGCGCCTGCTCGCGGCGTCCTTCGAGCTCTCGATGAAGAAGAAGGTCTCCGCGACGCCGACCATCCTCATCGACGACGCGCCCTTCGAGGGGGCGCGCCGAACGCTCTCGATGGCGCGGGCGGTGTGCGCGGCGCGTCCGGGCGCGGCCGCTCCTCGCGCGTGCGCGACCGTCCCCCCCGTGCCCGAGCTCCACATCTCGTTGATCGGCGACAAGCGCTGCGCCGAATGCGACGTCGAGGACGTCGAGAAGTCGCTCTCTCGGATGTTCGAGGGCACCGTCTTCAAGCACCTCGAGTACGGCACCCCTCAAGGCAAGGCGCTCTACGATCGCTTCGGCGGCCTCGAGCTGCCCATGGTCGTCTTCGACGAGACGCTCGACACGGCCGAGGAGGTCCCGCCCTCGCTCCTCCTCGCGGCGAAGGTCTCCGGCAAGCTGCGGGCGATCTCGGCCGGGGAGTGGGATCCTCGCTGCAAGGACGACAAGGGCTGCGACCTCGACGCCTGCAAGCTCACCGAGGCGTGCCGCAAGGAGCAGCCGAAGCGCATCGAGCTCTTCGCGATGTCGCACTGCCCCTACGGGGCGAGGGCGATCCTCTCGCTGCAGGAGATCCTCGCGGACGCGAAAAAGAAGGGCGACAAGCTCGACGTCTCGATCTTCTACATCGGAGAAGGGACCAAGGAGACGGGGTTCTCCTCGATGCGCGGAAAGCCCGAGGTCGACGACGACCTCCGCGACGTGTGCGCGATGAAGCACTACCCGAAGGGCTACCGCTTCATGGACTACCTCGCGTGCCGGGCGAAGGACCCGCGCGACCCGGACTGGGAGTCCTGCGCGAAGCAGACGGGCCTGGACCCGAAGAAGATCCAGACGTGCGCGGAGGGCGATGAGGGAAAGACGCTCCTCGAGAAGTCCTTCGCGTACTCGACCGCCTCGAAGAAGACGGCGTGCCCATCCTGGTTCGTGAACGGGCGCTTCTCGTTCAAGGGCATGTCGGTCGAAGCCATCCGCGGCAACCTCTGCGACCACGAGAAGCGCCTGAAGATCTGCGCGGACGTCGTCGACTGACGTAGCGGAGCGGCGCGCGGTGGACTAGATCCGGCCCTCGCCGCCACCATGACCGATCCGCTCAGCCTCGACGCCCTGATCCACATCGACCACCTCCTCTCCGACGAGGAGAAGATGATCCAGGCCAGCGTGCGGCGCTTCGTGAAGGAGCGCTACCTGCCGCGCGCGGCGAGCCTCTTCGCCAACGAAGCGTTCGCGACCGATCTCATCCCGGAGATGGCCGAGCTCGGGCTCCTCGGCGCGTCGCTCTCCGGGTACGGCTGCGCGGGCATGGGGCCGGTCTCGTACGGCCTCGCCCTCGAGGAGCTCGAGTACGGCGACAGCGGCCTTCGCAGCTTCGCGAGCGTGCAGGGCAGCCTCGCCATGTTCCCGATCTGGAAGTTCGGCTCCGAAGAACAAAAGCAGCGCTTCCTCCCCGGCATGGCCAAGGGCGAGCTCGTCGGCTGCTTCGGCCTCACCGAGCCCGACGCGGGGAGCGACCCGGGTGCGATGAAGACGCGCGCCCGCAAGTCCGGCAAGGACTGGGTCCTGAACGGCGCCAAGATGTGGATCACGAGCGCGCCCGTCTGCAACCTCGCGGTCGTCTGGGCGAAGACGGACGACGGCGACGCGAAGAGCATCCGCGGCTTCGTCGTCGAGCGGGGGATGAAGGGCTTCGAGACCCCGACGATGCACGGCAAGATGAGCCTCCGCGCGAGCCCCACCGGCGAGATCGTCCTCACCGACGTGCGCGTCCCGGAGGAGAACGTCCTGCCTCACACCGTGGGCCTCCGCGGCCCGCTCTCCTGCCTCACCCAGGCCCGCTTCGGGATCTCCTTCGGGGCCCTCGGCGCGGCGCGGGCCTGCTTCGACTCCGCCCTCGCTTACGCGCGCGAGCGGCTCGTCTTCGGCGCCCCCATCGCTCAGAAGCAGCTCGTCCAACAGAAGCTCGTCGAGATGGCGATGGAGATCGCGAAGGGCAAGCTCCTCGCCCTCCACTACGGCCGCATCAAGGAGACGCGCGACCTCCTCCCCGCCCAGGTCTCCCTCTGCAAGAAGAACAACGTCGGCATCGCGATCGAGATCGCCCGCACCGCCCGCACCATCCTCGGCGCCAACGGCATCCTCCTCGAGTACCCCGCCATCCGCCACGCCCTCAACCTCGAGAGCGTCTACACCTACGAAGGCACGGACGAGGTCCACACCCTGATCCTCGGCCAGGCCCTCACCGGTCACAGCGCGTTCTGAGCCCGCGATCGCGATCCTGACCGGGGAGGAAGGCCCGCGGGGTGGTTCCCGGCACGACGCCGCTCCTCGCGTCGACCTCTCGCGGCGAGCGCTGCCGCGGCGCGCGCACGCTCCACGAAGCGAGAGCCGGCTGGCCCGGCAACCTCCCGCCACGAGCCAGGTGCCCACCCCCGTCTCCTTCGCTGCCGACCCCTCCCTTGCGTGGCGCTCCCGCGCCTGCGGGGAGGGGCTACGGTTTTCGTAGCAGCGGCCGCGAACTTGGCCCCGCCGGCGCGACGGAGATACGGCGCGGGAGATGGGTCGCCTCGCGAAGAGCCTCCTCCTCGGCCTGATGCTCGCCTCGACGAGCTGTCCGGGGCGGAGCGATCGACCGGTGAAGACGCGGGTCGCTCGGACGACGGCCGGGTTCCGAGCGTCGGCGCTGGCCCTCGTCTCGGAGCAGGCGCAGGCGCGGATCGCGGCCGAGGAGGCGGAGGCCGAGGAAGCAGAGGCGGAGCCGCGCGACGGCCCGCCCGAGCCGGCCTCCGATCTCCCCGCTCCGACCGTCGCGGAGCCGAAGAGCCCGCCGGTCGCGGACGACGACACCGGCGACGATCCGGCGAGCCAGGCCCGCATCGATCGGGAGCAGCGGGAGGCGAGCCTGGACGCGCCTCGCCTCGCGAGCATCGCCCACGAGACTTGGATCTACGAGCACCCGAAGCGCAAGAGCCGGCGCATCGGCTACCTGCGCGCAGGGGCGGTGGTCTCGCGCGCGGAGAAGCCGGCGAGCTTCGCGGGCTGCAAGGGCGGCTTCTACAAGATCGAGCCGCGCGGGTACGTGTGCCTCGGCAAGACGGCGAGCCTCGATCCGTTCCATCCCGTCGTCGAGGCGACGAAGACCCGCGCGCGGCGCGACGGGCTGCCCTACGACTACGTGATGGGGCGCGTGCCCGGCCCGACCTTCTACACGCGGCTGCCCTCGGCGCGCGAGCAGAGCGAAGCAGAGCCCGATCTCGGCTACTTCAAGAAGCGCCTCAAGGGCATCGAGCGCGATCCGGACTTCGTCGCGATGCCCGAGCCGGGGCCGGTGCCCGCGTCGCTCCTCTACGGTCGAGGCCTGCCCGGCCTCGCCGACGATCGCCCCCGGGGCACCGAGCTCGTCGTCGGCCGCGCGAAGCCGCGCTCAGGCTTCGCGCTCCTCTCGCAGTTCGAGCACGACGGGCGGAGGTTCGGCCTGACGACCGACCTCGTGACGATCCCCCTCGACCGCACGCGGTGGGTCAAGCCCTCCGCCTTCCACGGCGCGACCCTCTCCGACGAGCTCACGCTGCCGATGGCGTTCGTGATGAAGAAGCACGCGACGAGCTTCGTCCGCGACGAGGACGGGCGGATGAAGCCGGGCGACAAGCTCGACTTCCGCGCCTCGTTCGGGCTCACCGGCAAGAGCGAGCGGGGCTACGTCGAGACGAAGGACGGCACGTGGCTGCGGTCCGCCGACCTGCGCGTCATCGAGTCGATGTCGCGGCCGCCCACGTGGGCGAGGGAAGGGCGGCGCTGGATCGACGTCTCGATCCTCCAGCAGGCGCTCGTCGCCTACGAAGGACTCAAGCCCGTCTACGTGACCCTCGTGTCCACCGGCGCGGACGGGCTCCAAGATCCGAAGAAGACCCACTCCACGATCCAGGGGGTCTTCCTCATCCACACCAAGCACGTCAGCATCACCATGGACGGCGACGAGGTCGGCGATCAGTTCGATCTCCGCGACGTCCCCTTCGTCCAGTACTTCACGGAGGGCTACGCGCTGCACGCCGCGTACTGGCACGACGACTTCGGCACGCCGCGCAGCCACGGATGCGTCAACCTCGCCCCCACCGACGCGGCGTGGCTCTTCAACTGGACCACCCCCGATGTCCCCCCCGCGTGGCATGGCGCGCTCTCGCTGCGCCACGGCACGCTCGTGTACACGCACCCCTGAAGCGCAGGCTCAGCTCGGGCCGTAGCCGCCAGGGCCGAAGCCCTGCCCGGGGCCGCCTTGCCCCTGACCTTGTCCAGGGCCTTGCTGGCCGTAGCCCTGCGGCGGCTGCTGCTGTCCGTAGCCTTGCGGCGGCTGTTGCTGACCGTAGCCCTGCGGCGGCTGTTGCTGACCGTAGCCCTGCGGCGGCTGTTGCTGGCCGTAGCCTCCCGGCGCGGCGGTCGGACCGCCGGCAGGCTGCTGCGGGGCGAAGGCCGGCTGCGCCCCGGGGGTCGCGTAGCCGGGCGCCCCGGCGAAGGCCGGGGTCTGCGCCTGGGCGGCGAGCGCCTTCTTCTTCACGAGCATCGCGGCGATGCCGGCGATGATGAAGCCGCCGCTCGCGCACGCCGCCCCGATGAGCATGATCTTCACGTCGTCGGGCGAGAACGCCTTGCTGGTCGATCCGGAGCGGAACTTGTTCGTGAGCTCGGCGAGCCTCTGGATCCTCTGCACGAAGCTGTAGGTCATCGCGACCGGCAGCACGCCCGCGATGACGAACCCGGCGGCGTGGATCGGCTTGGGACCGACGTTCGCGAGCGAGAGCACCATCATCACGAGCCCGATGAACGTCGCGCCGAAGTAGTAGAAATGCAACGTCTCGAGCGAGGTCATCGCCTTCTCGACCTCGTCCACGTCGGCCAGGAACTTCTTCTTGTCGTCCTCGGAAGTGTCCTTGCTGTCGTTGACCAGCTTCTTCAGGTCGTGCATCTGGTCGTGGAACTCGTTTCGCTTCGCGCTGATCTCGTTGTTCGCGACGAAGATGAGCGCGCCCACCGCCCCTGTCCCGAGCATGGCCAGGACGGCGAAGATCACCACCAGCACCTTCATGGAAGACACCTCCGATTGGGTCGCGGAAGAAGCCTCCGGGACCAGCCCGACATCGTCGGCGCAAACCCCCCGACGGATCAACCCCTCGCACGGACCTCGCCGCCGTTGGAGGCCGGGTTGGGTGTTGTTAGGCCCCCGGCGCGCTTCGCGCTCGCCGACCCCTGCCAGGCGCCTTCGCTCTTCGAGCTCCGGCGCGGCAGGTGTTGTTGGACCCCCGGCGCGCTTCGCGCTCGCCGACCCCTGCCAGGCGCCTTCGCTCTTCGAGCTCCGGCGCGGCAGGGGTTGATTCAGCGTCGGGTCGCCACGACGCGAGCGAGGGGCGTGTAGGGGGGCGCGAAGATGTCGCGGGTGACGGTCACGTCGAAGCCGTGCCACTTGAGGTGCCGCTCGATGTCCGGGAGCAGAAACGTCAGGTAGTACATGACGAAAGGCGGCTTCTTGACCGCGTTTCGGACGTGCATCGCGGCGTTGAAGAGCTCTCCGACGATCTTCTGACGGGACCACGGCTTGGGATGGTCGGTCGTCACGAACACGAAGCGCCCGCCCGGGCGCAGCAGCTGCCGTATCGCTTCGAGGAAGCGCGGCTCCTCCTCTCGGGTGATGTGGCCGAGGGCCCCGAAGCACGTGGCGAGATCGAAGGCTCCGCTCCGCTCGAACGAGAGGACGTCGTGCTCGACGAGCTCGATCTCGGGCCTCCGGGGGAGCGCGGCGACCTTCTTGCGAGCTTCGTCGAGCATGCCGCGGCTGAAGTCGACGCCGACCACCCGCTCCTGGGCGAGCTTCGCGAGCGGACCGAGCGCGACGCCGGTGCCGCAGCACAAGTCCACGGCGGCGCGCACCGCGCCGAGATCCTCGAGGGCCCGCTCGACCACCGCGGGCGGGGTGCAGAACGGGGTCGCTTCGAATTTCGGAGCAAGCAGGTCGTAGCCCTCGGCCGTCCCCGACCACGCCTGCTCCATCAGCTCGAAGAAGCTCGGCCCCTTCTTACCGAACATCGGGTGCTCCGGGCGGCGAGGGCCAGAGGGCGTTCGCGACCTCTTCGACGATCATCGTGGCGAGGAGATCGAGCTGGGCGCGGCCTTCCTCGGCCGACGCGCTCGCGGGGGCGCCGGCGTAGGCCTGCGCGAGGCCCATCTCGTGGAACGTGTGCTTGCCGGCCCGGATCCCGTCCGAGAGCGAGACGGGCACCTCGGGCAAGGCCCGCATCTCGGCCTCGCGCACGAGCTCGGGGCGGGCGGCGAGGACGAGCGAGGTCTCGTAGCGGCCGGCGTGGCAGGCGCCGCTCTTGAACTCGTCGGAGAGGGTCCGCGCCCATCGCCTCGTGAGCGGACACGCGACGGAGGCGGTCCCGGGGCGCTTGCCGGCGATCGCGGCCCGCACCGCGGCGTCATGCTCGGGCTCGAGGTGGTTGTTGACGAGGCACACGTGAGCGACGCCGGCGGCGAGGTACGCGTCGACGACCGCCCCCAGGAACGACGTGAGCACCCCGGGTGGGAGGCTCACCGCCCCGGCGAACCCCGCGGCGAAGTTCGTGACCCCGTAGCTGATGGCGGGCCCGAGGCGGGCCTCGACGGCGCGCTCGGCGAGTCGAGGCACCGCGCGCTCGCAGGCGGCGATGGAGATGATCGTGTCCGTCTCGAGGGGGAGGTGAGGGCCGTGCGGCTCCACCGATCCCACCGGGAGGAGGATCGCGAGCGGCCTCCCCCCTTCGAGGAGCGCGCGCACCTCGGCCGTGGTCAGGGTCCCGATCCGCACGTCAGATCCCGCGCGGGTTCTCGCCGCGCGCCTCGCGCTCTTTGAGGGTCTTCTTGTCCACCTTGCCTCGGTCGTTCTTGGGGACGTCGTCCACGAAGACGATGAATCGCGGGTACTTGTGCTTCGAGAGCCGATCCTTCACGTGACCTCTGAGCTCCTCCGCGAGCCTCTCGAGCGACGCCTCCGCCGATGCGCGAGCTTCCTCGCGCAAGACCACGAAGGCCTTCACCTTCACGAGCCCGTCGTCCTCCGCGCCGATCACACACGCGAGGGAGACGGCGGGGTGGCTCGCGAGGCACTCCTCCACCTCGAGGGGCGCGACCCAGACGCCGCTCACCTTCAAGAGATCGTCGGCCCGGCCGCTGAACCAGAGGTAGCCGTCCTCGTCGAGCCGGAACAGATCTCCCGTGCGGCACCAAGGCCCGAGGAAGGTCGCGAAGCTCTTGTCGCGATCCTCGAAGTAGCCCATCGAGGCGGACTCCCCGCGGACCCACATGACCCCGGTCTCGCCGATGGGGAGCGCGGGCCCGCCAGGCTCCGCCGCCTCCGAAGGGAGGATCTTCAGCGTGTATCCGTCCACCACCTTGCCGAGCGAGCCGGGCTTGATGTCCCCGGGCCGATTCGAGCAGTAGATGTGGAACATCTCCGCCGAGCCGATGCCGTCGTAGACGTCCGCATCGAAGCGCTTCATGAAGCGGGCGAGCAGCGGCTCCGGAAGCGCCTCGCCCGCCGAGAGGTGGAACCGCACGCTCGAGAAGTCGAGGGCGGGCTCCCCGCGCTCTCTCAGCGCGGCGTCGTGATCGAGCAGCTTGCCCATCATGGTGGGGACGTTGGTCACGATCGTCGGACGGTAGCGGGCGATCGCGCGGGAGAGCGACTCGGGGGTCGGGCGCTCGGCGAAGAGGCCGGTCGTCGCCCCGACGGCGAACGGGAACATGAGGTTCGTCCCCGTCGCGTAGCCGAAGAAGAGGCGGGGGACGCTCACCGTCACGTCGTCGCGCCGATACCCCACCGTCCCTTTGGCGTAGACCTCGGTGTTGAAGGCGAAGTCGCGATGGGCGTGGAGGTTCGCCTTGCTCTTGCCGGTCGATCCGGAGGTGAAGAGCCAGATCGCCACGTCGTCGCGGTGGGTCCGCGGGGGGACGTGATCGAGCGGGGCGCCTCGATCGATGGCCGCCGCGAGCGTCGTCGCCGGCAGCGCGCCGTTGTCGAAGTCGAAGGCGGCGAGGACGTCGCCGCCCGTCTCGACCTCCGCCGCGACGATCAACGCGCGGAGCCCGGCTCCCGCGAGCTCCTCCCGGAGCGCCTCCGCGACGCGCGGGTTCGTCACGACCACGCTCGCGCGGGTGTAGCGGACCAGATACGCGAGATCCGCGGCCGGCGCCTCGGGGTTGCCCATGGCCACGACCGCGCCCGAGATCAGGGTCGCGAAGAAGGACCACACGAACGCGGGCGTGTCGTGGAGGATCGTCAGGACGCGCTCCTCGCGCCTCACGCCGACGTCGAGGAGGAAGCGGGCGAGCGCCTCGGATCGGCTCGCCGTCTCGGCGTAAGTGAACGATCGCTCCCCGAAGAGGACCGCCGTCTTCTCGCCGAGGCCCTCGTCGAGGCGATCGAGGAGGTAGTAGCGGGCGAGGTTGAAGTCTTCGGGGAAGCCGGGGGTGGGGGGCATGGCGGCGCGCCGAGGATACCCAAGGCGCGCCCGCTTATCAGCTCGGCTCGAACGAGGCCGTCATCGAGAACGGAGCCGAGGTGGAAAGCCCGCTCTCGCCCTCGACGAAGATCGTCACCTGCGCCCCCTCCGCGAGCGGGATCGCGAGATCCGTGACCTCTCCTGCGGCCGCGGGAGGGGCGCACGCGATGACCGCCTCGTTGCAGACGCTCTCGGCGAAGACCGCGAGCCTCTCCGAGTCCGCGACCGCGGAGACGGTAAGGATCCCCGCCGCGGGCGCGGTGAAGGAGAACCCTCGCTCGGGGGCGGAGAGGCCTCCGCCGCTGCACGTGCTCGCGGCGTAGAACGAGCCGCCCTCGAACGTCAGATCCGCGGTCGTCAGCTCGAGGGGGTCGACGTGGGAGCAGACGGTTTCGGGCTCGGCGATGCAGGTCGAGGAGCAGCCGTCGCCGTCGAGGGCGTTGCCGTCGTCGCACTGCTCGCCCGCGTCGAGCAGGCCGTCCTGGCAGCTCGGGACCGAGAACGTGAGCATCAGATCGTAGTCCGCCGCGCTCGCCCCGTCGGCGGCGTCGATGACGAGGGTCGTGTAGACGTTGGGATCGATGGGGATCGACATGACGCCGTTCTCCGGCACGGTCGCGTCCGCTTCGACGCACGCGGTCTCCTCGTGGCTCGAGGCGCAGTCGGTCCGCGTGTAGGCGACGTGTCCGGGCGGCACCGGGAAGGAGAGCACGCCGACCTGCGTCCCCGAGACTTGGTATACGTTCTCGGGGGCGTCGGCGCCGCCGCACGTTCCCTCCAGCGCCCAGCTCCCCTCGAGCGTGCTCCCGTGGACGGCGCCCGTCTGCGCGACGAGCTGGGTGGGGAGGCTGCACGCCTCGACGGTGGCGGCGCAGAGCGGTGCGCACTTCGAATCGTCACAGTCGGTGTAGCCGTCGTCGTCGTCGTCGATCCCGTTGTCGCACGACTCCGTGCCGTCGGCGCCGGGGCAGTTGCCGATGTTGGGGTTGATGCTCGCGTCGTAGTCGTTGCAGTCCGCGGGGGCGGGCACGCCGTCCATGTCGCAATCGGCGCCCGTCTCGTCGGCGCACGTGAACGTCCCGCCTCCGTCGTCGTCCTCGCTCGCCGCGCAGGCGAGCACCCCCGCGCACGCGAGGGCGGTCGTCCGTCGCTGGAGGGCGACCGCGCGCTCGGCTCGGCTCTGTCGCTCGACCCAGAGGTAGCCGAGGGGCAAGAGGAGGAGCGCGAGCAGATCCGTCGGGTCGCTCGTGGAGGCCCACCGGTGACCGAACTGGCGGAACACCGAGTCGAGCGCGTCGGCGGCGGGGAGCGAAACCTCGAGCACCGCGTACCCGGCCCCGACCGCGGCGTGGGCGAGCCCGATCCCGAGCTTGCTCTTTGCCCGCAGCATCCACGCGACGAGCGCGGGCGCGACGAACATGCCCGCGACGTCGCTGAGCTTGCCGGTCACCGCCCCCGGCAGCAGTCCGGAGCGCTTGAGGTAGTGGTCGTTCACGACGAGGACGACGAGGCTCCCGATCCAGAGGGGGTGGAGGAGGACACTGCCGATCGATCGCTGCCGGTTCATCGCGCCACCTCGTCTCGTCCCGTCCCTGCTCCCGTCTTCTTGCGTCTCGCGCGGCGCGCGAGCACCGCTCCCGTGACCACGAGCACCGACACCGCGACGCCGAGGCGCGCGCGCTCACGGGGGGTGCGGACGCGCCCGTCCGACTTCGCGATGCTGGCGGCGACGTCACAAGGCGCGTTCTCGGGCGCCCCCGCGGTGACGAACGGAGAGATCTCCTCTTGAGCGCTCGCGGGGGCGACCTCGAGATCGCGACCGAACGCGGATCTTCCGAGGTTCGCCTCCAGGCGGGTCACCCAGACATCGGCGGGGTGGAGGCCGGTGAGGGCGACCGCGGCGTCGTCGAACAGAATGTCGCTTCCGATGGGCGCGTCACACGCGAGGGTCTTCCTGTCGATCTCCGTTCCCGGGTGCACGTCTCGACACTCGCCGGCGTCGTCGCACAGATTCACCACGCGCCGCGTGTCGCTCGCGATCGACGCGAGCTGATCGGCGCACGCGGTGCTGCTCGCCTCCCCGTTGATGAAGCCTTGCTGGACGTACGCGTCGGCCACCGTCGTGTACCCAGGGGCCGAGGTCGAGAACGGGCTCGAGGCCGCGCCCGCGACGCGGAACACCACCGGCACCCCCGTCGTCGGGTTCGGGATGTGCTTGAACAGGGCCCGCTTCATCGCGAACCCGGCGAGGAACGTCTGCTGCGCGTTCTGCTCGAAGATCGCGTCGCGCAGGGTCGTGTAGTTCGTGAGGCCGCTGTTGAAGTCGTAGGTGAGCTGGGTCGTGTCGATCGTCCCCTCGGCGAAGTTCGAGGTCGTGTAGCGACCCTCCCCGATCACGAAGAGGGTGATCGCGGTCCGCGCGCCGGAGCCGGCCGCGACCATGCGCAGGGGGAGGGTGGGGCTCGCGCCCGATTGGACGACCCGCACCGGCCTCATCTGTTGGACGCCCGCGCCGGGGAGGAGCCGCAGCGCGATGAAGTCGAACCCCTCGTCGATGTACGCGTCGACGACGGGCAGGATGTCGTCGGGGATCGCGTAGTCGTGCGCGTCGAGCCAGTCCGAGAGCGCGTTCGGATCTTCGGCGTGGAGGGTGACCGTCTCGTAGGGACCGACGCTCGCGTGGCTGAGCACGCTCACGTTGTCGGCGTCGTGGCGGGGTCCCTGCCCGAGTCCGTGTCGTCGCCGCACCCCATCGCCGCCGCCGAGGTGATCCCGCAGCCGCCTCCGCAGTCCAGCGTCGGAGGGACCACGAACGGGCTGGTCGCCGCGTCGAGCACGTCGAACCAAGCGTCGGAAGCGATCTCGAGGCGAGCCCCCGCTTTGACCGGCAGCACCCACGCGAACTCGCTGGGCTCGCCCGAGTAGCGGATCTGATCCCAGAGCACTGTCTGGTCCGTGGAGATGGAGAGCGCCATCCGGTGCGACGTGACGACGGGGGGAACGGTCGTCCCCGTCGGAGGGGGCGCGAAGCAACCCCCGCAAGCTCTCACGTCCGAGGTCCCGGTGACGATCCCGGCGGCGGCGGCCGCGCCCAGGACCAGAGTCTTCATTGCGCGCATCGTTCCTCCCGAGGGCGCGGTGACACGCCTGTCATAGGCACCGCGCGATTCGACCGAAGAAAAGCCAAGGAAACAACTCGTTTGCTCGAGGCGTTCGCAAGCCCGGTGCCAGAGCGTGCCTCACCCCGGTGGCTTCGCGCCGAAGGGAGGCGCGACGAGCCGTCTCCGTCCTTCGTCGGTGAGGTCCGCGGTGGGGTCTTCGAGGTCGAGCCGGTCCCACAGCTTGCACGTGACCTTCCGGTGCTTCTGGTCGAGGCCTTCGCAGTAGTTCGTGTACGTGCACCGCCGGATCTCTGCTCCCCGTCCGAGCCGCAGCTTCAAGAACCAATCCGGATCGCAGAGCGTCTGGCGCGCGGCCGCGACGATGTCTCCCTCGCCGCGCGCGAGGATCCCTTCCGCCAAGGCGAAGTCGCCGATCCCGCCCGCCACGACCACGGGCGTGTCGTGCCCGGCCGCGCGCACGGCGGCTCGGATCGCGCTCTGCTTCCCGATGTTCCGTCCGAACGGCCCCCGCGCGTCGGAGAGCGCAGGGGGCATGCACTCGAACCCGCTCCGGCCCGTGTAGGGGTAGGCCGCCTCCCCCACCTTGGGTTGCTTGGCGTCCTCGAACTTGCCGCCCGTGGAGAGGGAGAGGAAGTCCATCCCTGCGCGGGCGAACGCGACCGCGTACGCCTTCGCGTCCTCCACGGTGCTGCCGCCTTCGATGATCTCGTCGCAGAGGAACCGCGCCCCGACCGTGAAGCCGGCGCCCACCCGATCGCGCACCGCTCGATAGACCTCGAGCGGCAAGCGCGCCCGGCCTTCGGTCGACCCCCCGTACCCGTCGCCCCGATCGTTCCTCGCCGAGAGGAACGAGGCCATCGTGTACGCGTGGGCGTAGTGGAGCTCGATCCCGTCGAAGCCGGCCTCGCGCGCGCGGGCGGCGGCGTCCGCGAACAGATCGGGGAGGACGCGGGGAAGGTCTCGGATCGCCTCGATCTCGACGTCGGTCACTCGCTCTCGGTCGCCCACCTCCAAGCTCTCGAGCTCGCGCTCCGTGAGCACGCTCGAGAGCGCGGGCCGGTCGAGCGAGGCGAGCTTCGCGCGGACCTCCGCGTCGCTCGCGTCGCGCATCTCGAGCTGCGCGCGATGGCGCGGGGTGACGGCGAGGAAGGCCGCGAAGTAGCGCGCCGGATCGGGCCGCCGGCGGATGCGCAGGAAGTCGATGAGCTGGATGAAGATGCGCGTGCGCCCTCCGCTCGCGCGCTTCACCGTCTCGGTCAGGGAGGCCAGGCCTTCGATGAACCGATCGTGTCCGATGCGCAGCAGCGGCCCGCTGGGGACGTCTCGGATCCCGGTCGCCTCGATCACGATGACCCCCGGCGCGCCCTCCGCGAAGCGGCGGTACCAGGCGAGGACGTCCCTCGTGACGTAGCCGTCTTCGGTCGCGCGCCACGGCACCATCGCCGGTACCCAGGTGCGATCCGAGAGCGACAAGCCGGAGGCGAGCACGAGCGGAGAGAAGAGCCGCGCGCGCTCCGCCTCTTCGCGGGTAGGCGCGGTCGAGATGGGCAGCGCGTGCCTGATTCGCTCTCTCGGCAGATACATGGGCGGGCGCGGTGATCGTAAGCTCGCACCGCCGAGGCTCCATGTACAAGCTCTACCAGTTCGAGATCTCGCCCTTCTGCGACAAGATCCGTCGCGTCCTCCGCTACAAGAAGGTCCCTTTCGAGACCGTCGACGTCGCGGTGACGACGGCGCCGCTCGTGGTGCGCCGCCTCCACGGCGCGGGCAAGCTGCCCTGTCTCGAGATGGATGGGCGGCTCGTCGCCGACTCCACCGACATCGCGGAGGCCCTCGAGGAGGCTCACCCCGAGCCGCGCTTGTTCCCGGTCGATCCGAGGGAGAGAGCCCTCGCCCACGTGCTCGAGGACTGGGCCGACGAGAGCCTGTACTTCTACGAGATCCGCATGGGGTGGGGTGATCGAGAGGTGCGCCGGAGCCTGCTGCCGCGGCTGCTCGCGCGCGATCCGGCGCCCCTCGCCGCGCTCGCGAGGCTGGTCGTCCCGTTCGCGCTGCGTCGCACGGCGAGCTCGCAGGGCATCGGGCGAAAGACGGACGAGGCGGTCACGCGCGACGTGCAGCGCCACGTCGCTTCCCTGGACGCGATGCTCGAGGGTCGCCCGTTCTTGATCGGCGATGCGCTCACGATCGCCGACGTCGCCGTCTTCGCTCAGCTCGTCTGCGTCGCGCGCGCGGCTCCCGCCGCCCACATGATCGAGGCCGCCCGGAACGTCTCTGCTTGGCTCGATCGTGTCGACGAGGCGACGCGCTGACGCGACTCAGCGGACGAGCATGGGGCCGCCGAGGGCCTACGGGTCACTGCAACTTGCTCTTCCGCTGGCGCCCAGAACGAGAGCGGTCGCCGTCGCTCCGCCATCGATGCGCGCACGACCCCACGTCCGGGCTATGGGATCTCGCAGCGCGTGCGCAAGCGTGTCGAGGAGATCTTCGGTTGGATGAAGCTTGGGGGGGTGAAAGCGCAGCAACTGCCCACCCAGTGGCCTGACGACCGCCTTTTTCAGCACACTGCCAATGGCGAGGCGTACTCAGCCGGGCCCAGCGAGCAGCGCTTTGGCGATGATGACGCGCTGGATCTCCGTCGTGCCCTCGTAGATACGGAGCGGCCGGATGTCCCGATAGAGCGCCTCGACCTCGCTCCCGAGGAGCACCCCGGAGCCGCCGAAGAGCTGGACGGCGCGATCGATGATCTTCTGGGCCGCCTCGGTCGAGTACATCTTCGCCATCGCGGCCTCGCTCGTGATCTTGCCGCCGCCGGTGTCCTTGAGCCAAGCCGCCTTCGCGACGAGGAGGCGAGCCGCTTCGAGCTCGGTCGCCATCTCCGCGAGGTAGAGCTGAACCTGTTGCTGATCGGCGATCGGTCGGCCGAACTGCTTGCGCGCGAGCACGCGCTCCGTCGCGAGGGAGAGCGCGCGCGCGGCCATCCCGTTCGCGGCCGCGCCCACCGAGATGCGGAAGGCGTCGAGGGTGCGCATCGCGATCGAGAAGCCCTGCCCGACGTCACCGACGCGGGCGCTGTCGGGGACCCGGCAACCCGAAAGGCTGAGCGACCCCAGGGGGTGCGGGCTCGACAGCGGCAGCGGCGTCTCGGAGAGGCCCTGCGTCGACACGGGCACGATGAACGCGGTGATGCCGTGCTTCTTCTTCGGAGGATCGGCGTTCGCGAAGACGACGTAGTGCCCCGCGATCCCGACGTTGGAGATGAGCGTCTTCTCCCCGGTGAGGATCCACCCGCCGTCTTCTTGGCGCTCGGCGCGCGTGGAGAGCGAAGCGACATCCGTACCCGCCTCCGGCTCGGTGAGGGCGAAGGCCGCGATGCGATCTCCGCTCACGATCGAAGGCAGGATGCTGGCGCGCTGCTCGGGTGTGCCGAACGCGGCGATCGGGTAGCTGCCGAGCCCCTGCACCGCGAAGATCGCGTCCGCCATCGGCGAGAGCTGAGCGAGCGCCTCCCGCACGACGACGAGGGTGCGGACCTCGGGGTCGCGCGGGCGCTCTCCGTTGGGCGCGTCCGGGACCAGGTGGCTGTAGATGCCGACCCCGTACGGACGCTTGCCCATGATGCGAGCGGCGTCGGCCGGCTCCGCGCGGAGGGCAGGGAGGGCGGCGGGGAGCTTCGCGCTCAGCTCCGCGGCCAAGGCCCGGTGCTCGTCGCCGAAGAACGGGCCGCACGTGTCGGTCGACGTCGCGAGGCGCTTGCCGAACGGATGAGCCTCGGTCACGCGCGGCCTCCCGGGCTCGGATCGGCCGCGCGCTTCGGGGCGCCCTCGAAGACGGGGCGCTCCTTCTTCTTGTTCGCCTCGTAGGCGGCCCGGAAGTCGGGGTGGGCCATGCAGATCGCCTGCGCCTGCGCCTCCGCCTCGATCGCGGCGGCGAGGGACATCCCGTGCTCGCTCTCCAGCATCTGCTTCGTCATGGAGTGGGCGAAGGCGGGGCCCTCCGCGAGCTCGCGCGCCCACGCCATCGCCTTGTCGAGCACCTGCTCCGCGGGCGCGACGACGTTGGTGAAGCCGATGCGGTCCGCCTCCTTCGCGTCGATGATCTTGCCGAAGAACAAGAGCTCGGCGGCGCGGCCGCGCCCGACGATGCGCGGCAGCAGGAAGCTCGCTCCCATGTCCGCCCCCGAGAGGCCGACCTTCGGAAAGATGAACCCGAAGCGGGCCGTCTCCGCGGCGATGCGCAGGTCGCACGCCGAGGCGATGACCGCGCCCGCCCCGACGCACACCCCGTTGATGGCCGCGATCACGGGCCGGCGCAGCTCGCAGATGCTCTGGATGAGAGCGCCCGTCACCCGCGTGAACTCGAGGAGCCCCCGCGCGTCGCGCGCGAACAGCTCGGCGATGATGCCCTCGACGTCGCCGCCCGAGCAGAAGCCCCGGCCCTTGCCCGTCAGCACCACGCTCCGCACCGAGGCCTCGCGATCGAGCGATCGGAAGGTGGAGCAGAGCTCCCCATAGACCTCAAAGGTGAGGGCGTTGAGCCGGTCCGGTCGGTTCAGGGTGATGAGGGCGACGCCCTCCTCGATGGCGAGCTCGAAGGACTGAGGCTTCAGGGTCATGGCGCGGGACGATGGGCGCGCCGCCCGCTCGGATCAAGCGGGGAGCGACGCGGTGGCCTCGATCTCCACGAGGGCCTGCCGCTCGACGAGCCCCGCGACGCCCACGAGGGCCATCGCCGGGAAGACCTTGCCCATGCGGGTGCGGTAGACCTGACCGATCGCCTTGAGGTCATTCCGGTAGGCGTCGAGATCGGTGACGTAGATCGTCAGGCGCGCGATGTGCTCGGGGCCGCCCCCGGCCGCCTTCACCACCTCGAGGACGTTCTCGAGCGCCTTGTCGAGCTGCCCCACGAAGTCGGTTCGGGCGAAGGTGCCGTCCGGCTCCCAGCCGATCTGCCCCGCGACGTAGAGCGTTCGGCCCGTGGCGACGACGCCGTTCGCGTAGCCCTTCGGGCGCGGCCAGGCCTCCACCGTCACCGGAGCGCATGTCCGCTCGTTCTCGTTCGATCCCATCGGGCTCCTGCCTCTCGCGTTCCCGTCACGCCATGATCTGGCCGCCGTCGATCACGATCGACTGGCCGTGGATCCCACGCGCCTCCTCGGCACACAGAGAGAGGCACGCGTGGGCGACCTCGGCCGGCTCGAGCAAGCGCCGCTGGGGGGACATCTTCGCGAGCTCCGCCTCTGCCTCGGCGTGGGTGCGCTTCGTCTTCTCGGCGATGCGGGCGGCCGCCTCCGCGCTCATCTCGGTGCGCACCCACCCCGGGCAGAGGGCGTTGACGGTGACGGGCGTCTTCGCGAGCTCGGCGGCGAGGGCGCGGGTGAGCCCGACGACGGCGTGCTTCGAGGCCCCGTAGGCCGTCGTGTACGCGTAGCCGGCGCGGCCCGCGTTCGAGGCGACGTTCACGACCCGCCCGAACCCTGCCTTCACCATCGAGGGGACGAGGGCCCGACACAGGGCGAACGGGGCGTGGACGTTGATCTCGAAGATGCGGTCCCACGTCGCGTCGTCGGTGCGATCGTAGGGGGCGCTGGTGGCGATCCCCGCGTTGTTCACGAGGATGTCCACGTGCCCGACGACGGCCGGGATCTGCCCGATGAGCTTCGCGAGGCTTGTTCGATCGGCGAGGTCGGCGGCGAGGGCGACCCCTCCGAGGCGGTCCGCGATCTCGATGAGGGCCGACTCGCTCTTCGCGACGAGGGCGACGCGCGCGCCGGCGCGGGCGAGCGTCTGCGCGATCGCGAGGCCGATCCCGCGGCTCGCACCCGTGACGAGAGCCGTCTTGCCGTGGAGCATGAAGCCGGTTTGTTACGCGCGATGCCCGCTGCCGACAAGCGCCCTTCGAGTATGATCCGCGCATGTACGGCTCGCGTGTTCGTGGGGGTCGCGTGGCGCCCGTCCTCGGAGCGGTGATCGCGCTCTTTGTCGCCGGCTCGATCGTCGTCGGGTGCGACGGCACGACCGAGGAGGTCGCGCCTCCGCCGGAGGGCATCTATGTCGTGCCGACGAGCTTGGACGAGCTCGCGGACGATACGTTCTTCGATCACCCGTTCCCGAGCGATCTGCGGATGGAGAACGGGCACGTGCGCATGAAAGGCTGGCCGAACCCGCGCGCCGTCCCCCTCCTCGACGAGTACATCGGCTTCATCGACGGCAAGCTCGAGGGCTTCTCTCCCGTCGCCGCCGGCTTCCTGCGGTTCACGGGCGCGATCGACCCGGAGACGCTGCCCGACGCGGCCGGATCGCTCGAGGAGACGGCCTCCGTCCAGCTCGTGGACATCGATCCCGACTCGCCCTCCCACGGGTCGCGCACCCCGATTTACGTCACGTTCCGGCGCGACGCGGGCGTGTATTGGCAGCCGAACACCCTCTCGTTCATGCCCGTGCCCGGCTACACGCTCCGCCCGAAGACGCGCTACGCCCTCGTCGTCACCGACGGCATCAAGGCCGAGAGCGGCGACCGCGTCGTCGCGTCCCCGACGCTCCGCGAAGTGCTGGGCCTCGAGTCTCCCGAGTCGGACGCGATCGCGACCGCGCTCGACACGCTCGCCCCGAGCGTCGCCGAGCTCAAGACGATCGGGCTCGATCCGGAGCGCATCGTCCAGCTCGCGGTGTTCACGACCGACGATCCCACCGCGGAGTTCATGGCCGCCGCCGCCGCGCTGCCCGATCAGGTCGATCCTCCGACGGCCGACGAGGACGCGTGGCAAGCCGGACAGCACACCTCCGAGTACGACGAGTACCTCGGCAGCTACGGCCCGTCCCCGAACTACCAAGTCGGGGAGACCCCGTTCACCCACTTCGGTGACGGGGGCGGGTTCGAGCTCGACGACAGCGGCGTGCCGCAGGTCGTCGACTCGTTCGATCTGCGCTTCTCCCTCACCGTCCCGAACGCCACGAAGTGTCCGATGCCGAAGGACGGCTACCCGATCGTGCTCTACGCCCACGGCACCGGCGGCGACTACCAGTCCTACCGCTTCGACGGCACCGCGGCCTCGCTCGCGAAGCAGTGCCTCGCGTCGATGGGCGTCGATCAGATCTTCCACGGCACCCGCCCGGGCGCGCCCGACAGCGAGACCGGCATCGAGCTCCTCTTCTTCAACTTTCAGAACATCGAGTCCGCGCGCACCAACATCCGGCAGAGCGGCCTCGACGAGGTTCAGCGCGCGCGGCTCTTCACCGAGAGCCAGATGACGATCCCTCAGGCGGTCGCGGCCGACGGCGCCGAGGTGAAATTCGATCCGAGCAAGGTGATGTTCTTCGGCCACTCGCAGGGGAGCCTCAACGGCCCGCTCTTCCTCGCCGGGAGCGACGCCGCGCGCGGCGGAGTGCTCTCCGGCGCCTCGAGCGTGATCCAGATCACCCTCCTCGAGAAGACGCAGCCGGAGCCCAGCATCGCCGCCCTCGTGAAGACGATCTTCCTCCAGCTCTCGGAGGCGGAGGAGGCCGAGGTCGGCTTGCTCTACCCGCCCATCGCCCTCGCTCAGACGATCATCGATCCGGTGGACCCGGGCAACTACGCGCGCTTCATCATCCCCGACCCCGCCTTCGGCGGACCGAAGAGCGTCTACATGACGGAGGGGATCGCCGCCGACGGGACGGGGGATTCGTTCGCGCCCCCGCGCGGGTGCGAGGCCCTCGCGACGACGATGGGGCTGCCCTTCCAAGAGCCCCTCCAGCGCGATCCGGTCGACGCGATCGGGGGCACGTTCCCCTCGGTGTCGGTCCCCGCCGAGGGCCTCTCGGGGAACCTCGCCGGGGGCGAGGCCACCGGCATCATCGCCCAGTTCGCGCCCACGACCGACGACGGACATTTCGTCGTCTTCGACATCCCGGAGGCGACCAACCAGGCCGCCGGCTTCCTTCGGAACCTCGCCGACGATCCCAAGGGCCGCGTGCCCGCGCTCGGCCGCTGAGGGCGAGCGGCTCGCTCGTCGAGGACGCCACCGTCACCGCTCCACCGCGCGGATCGATCCGACCTTCAGAGGTCCGCCGGTGGCCACGAGCTCGATGCGCTCGCCCGGGATCGGCCCCACGACCTCGGCGCGCGCCTCCCCCCAATCTCCGGCGGCGTGCGGCTCGACCTCCGCGGTGATGGAGGCGCGGCCCGCGCGGGTCACGGTGAGCCGCCGCCCGGGCTCGGAGTCGGTGGTCACGATGAGCTCGAGGGATCCGCGCGAGGGGACCGACGGCGGCAACGCGAAGGAGATCGCCTGGCCTTCGGCGAGGAGCCTCTCCGCGTCGAACACGGCGCGGTCGTCGGGCGGAGAGCGCTTCACCGCGAAGAGAACATAGCCGCCGCGGGGGCCGGGCAGCTTCACGTCGAAGGACTTCTCGTCCACGAGATCCGCGACATCCAGACGGAAGACGGCGCCCGCTTCGAGCGCGCGGCGATCCTCGAGGGCGCTCCAATCCGCGCGATAGACGACCTTCTCCGGGTCCGCGCAGATCACGTTGTCCTCGATCTTCACCGAGAACGCTCGGCGCCCGAACGTCGCCCCGAGGTCCGGCCACCACGCGTCGTAGATCGCGAGGGCGTCCGGGCGCGCCTCCGGGTCGAGGCGCTCGATCAGCTCCACGACCGCGCCCACTCCCTCCACGCTCGCGCGCGCGAACGGCAGATCGTGATGCCCGCCGAGACCGAGCCCGTCGATCGCCTCGAGCTCGGACACGTAGGGGATCGCCCCCGCGTCGCCGACGAGGACGCGGCGCGGGCGGGGGCTCATCGCGCGCAGGCGGCGCCCGACCTCCACCTGCTGCTCCGCGATGTTCTTCGAAGAGCGCCGGAAGTGGTCGATCTGATGGTGCAGCTCCTTGCCCGCCGACGCGACCACGAGCGCGGCGACGAGGCCGGCCGCGACCCCAAGCCCGCGCGACGCGCGCGCCGCCTGGCCGAGGGCGAGCCCGGCCGCGATGAGGAGCATGATCCACGTCGGGACGAGGTAGCGGAGGTTCTGATAGGGAGCGGTCTTGTTCACGAGCACCAGCGCGAACGCCCCCACCGCGCCGAACACGAGGGCCGCGCCGAGGCGTCTTGTCTTGGGCGAGACGAGCGACCCGAGGGCGAGCACGACGAGCGCCCGCGCCGCCCACGGGCTCCCGAACGCGACGTCGAACCCCACCGTGTAGAGGCGGAGGGCGTTGACGACGACGAGCACCGCCACGTCCGTCTCTGTCGCGTGGGGATCGGTCGTCACGAGCTTGCGAAGCGCGCCGCTCGCTTGCCACTCTCCGGTGAACGCGCGGCTCGCCACCGCCATGAGGCAAAACGAGCAGGCGAGGGGGAGGGCGGCGCGAGCGAGGCTGCCCGCGAGCCGCAGCGATCTCGAGGCGTGCCCGACCGCGACGGCGAGCGCGAACGCGAAGGGCAGGCACTCCGGCCTCACGAGGCCGACGAGGGCGATGATCGCCCCCGCCCGCAGCTGCGCCTGGGCGCGCCGATCCGCGGGAGCGCGCTCGACGTCGCGCACGGCGACGAGGGCACGACCGATCAGGCACGCGACGAGGGCGCTCTCCATCCCGCTCACGAGCGACCAGTCGAGGAGAGGCAGCGCGAAGGCGAGGGCGGCCGCGGCCAGCCCGGCCCGCGGTCGATCCGGGGTGAGCCGGGCCAACGAGCCGGTGAGGTCGAACAACAGGACGAGCGTCGCGGCGGCGGCGTAGTAGCCGAGGGCCGCTCCCCGAAAGCCCACGAGGTACCCGGGGGCGAGCACCAGCGCCCAGAGCGGGCTCGTCGCGCCGGTCGAGTAGCCCGTCTCGGGGGTCCAGCACAGGACGCACCCCTTCGCCGTCGACCGCGCGAAGTCGAAGTAGATGTACACGTCGTCGAGCGGGGCGGGGAAGAAGGGCCTCGTCGCGCCCCACGCCGGCACCCAGAACAAAAGCGCGACGCCGAGGACGAGCGCGGCGCGAGCCACGATCATGGCGCGCGCGCGCGCTTTCGAAGGGGAGCGCTCCGTCGTCATCGGGTCTCGGGCGAGGGCCGCGCATCATAGACGGGTTCGTCCGCCGTCAGTTCGAGTGGCGCTCGGGCCCGAGATTCAGCATGGTGGCGCCCGAGAGACCGATGCCCCGCACGCCCCCCAAGAACGATCGTGACGTCGCCCACTGGGAAGCCGTCGAAGAAGCGGCCGAGCTCCTCTCCGAGCTCGACTTCGAAGGCGCGCTGAAGACCCTCAAGGAGATCATCCAGCGCGATCCGAACAACCCCTACGCCTACAACCTCCTCGGCACCACCCTCTGGGAGCTGCAGCAGCTCGAGCCCGCCCGCGACGCCTTCCGCGCCGCCGTGCTCGTGAGCCCCGACTACCTCGGGGCGCGGCTCGGCCTCTCCCACGCCCTGCGGAAGCTCGGAGACCTCCGGGGCGCCGTCCAACAAGCCCGCGCCGCGATCGCGCGGTTCCCGGACGATGGGGAGGCCCACCACGCGCTCGGCCTCGCCCTCACCCAGCACGTCCTCGCCGAGAGCGATCTCGACTCGACCGATCAGGCGCGAAAGCAAGCGATCACGAGCCTCGAGTACTTCATCGAGTCGAAGCCGGAGATCGAAGCGGCCCAAGAGGCGAGGGGGCTCATCGCCGCCCTCAAGAAGCGCGGCGGCGACGACGACGAGGACGAGGACGACGACGTTGACTGATCGGCGCGGCGCGCTCGTCAGCGCACGAACGCCGCGAGCCGCGCGTACACGAGCTCGATCGCCTTTCGATCGAAGAGGATGGTGTTGTGCCCGATGCCGGGCAGGACGACGAGCTCGCCGTCGGGGAGGGCGTGCGACACCGGCGAACGGGCGATCGCGTCCGCGCCCGCGACGATCGAGACGTGAGGGATCTTCCGGGAGCTGAGCCGGATCGTCCGGAGCACCTCGCTGTCGGGGGCCAGATCGCGAGCCCACTCGAAGCCGAGGGCGTCTGCGCCCTTCAACCCTCCGAACGGCGCGGCGAGGGCGATCGTGCTCGCGATGCGCTCGTCCTCGTGGGTCACCGCCAGGTACCGCGCCGCGATCCCGCCGAGGCTGTGCCCGACCAGGTGAACGGAGCAGTGCGCCGGCAGGGCATCGAGGAGCGGCTTCACCCGCTCGCCGATGGCGCGGGCCCCGGGGCCCGGGGCGTACGACATCGCGGCGGCGCGGAGGCGAGGGTGCCGCTCGACGTGCATCCGCATCGGCCTCAGGACGCCCGCCGTCGCGAAGAGACCGTGGAGGAACACCACGACGTGATCTCCGTCGCGGATCTCCCGAGGCATCACCGGCGCGAGCGTGTCGCGGGGCAAGAGCCACGCCTGGCGGGCGAACGCCCCTGCCTCCTTCGCCTGGGTCAACAGCTTCGCGAGCACCACCCCTCCGCTCTACCACCGCTTGGGCCGCTCATCGACTTTCCAGCGGCGATCGACGCCGTCTGCTAAGAGCCTCCCCGATGCTCGTCTCCGCCATCTCGTTCGACTTCGGGCAGACGCTCGCGGGGCTGTCCTCGGCGTTGCTCGTGGAGAAGGTCGCCAGCCGCGGCTTCTCGCTCGAAGCGGACCGCGTCGAGGCGTCCCTCGGCGCGGGGTGGGACGCCTACGATCGAGCCGTTCGCGCGGGCGTCTCCGGGCATCCGTGGCGTCTCTTCATGTCGACCGTCCTCACCGCCGCCGGCTGCACGCGGGTGGACGGGGACGAGTCGCTCGCGGAGCTCGTGGAGTTCCTCTTCGAGGATCAGCGGAGGTACAACCTCTGGCGCGCCCCGATCCCCGGGATGATCGAGCTCTGCGAGTCGCTCCGGGCGCGAGACATCCCGATCGGGATCCTCACCAACTCCGAGGGGCGCGCCGAGCAGCTCGTCGAGGAGCTCGGCTGGCGCGAGCTCTTCGGCGTCGTCGTCGACTCCGGCCGCATCGGGATCGAGAAGCCCGATCCCCGGATCTTTCACGCCCTCGCCGCCCGGCTCGGCGTCGAGCCCTCGCGCGTCGCGCACGTCGGCGACAACTTTGGCGCGGACGTAGAGGGCGCGCTCGCGGCCGGCATGCGCGCGGTGTGGTTCCGGGGTCGTCGCGACGAGGCGCCCGAAGGCGTCCCCGTCTGCGCCACCGCGGACGAGCTCCGAGCCGTCCTCGAAGCCTGGCTCCCCCCGTCTCAGTGATCGAGCGACGAGAGGAGCTTTTCGTAGGCGGCCGCGTCCATGAGATCGCCGCCGGCGCCGCCGTCCGACTCGATCGAGATCATCCAGGCCGCGTAGCAGTCCTCGTTGACGAGCTCCGGCTTGTTCTCGAGATCCTTGTTGATGGCGGCGACCTTGCCCGAGACGGGGGCGAACAGATCGCTCAGCGTCTTGACGCTCTCGATCGTGCCGAACGCCTTGCCCGCCTCCACGCGGTCTCCCTCTTTGACGTCGAGGTTGACGAGCGTGATGTCACCGAGCTGCTCCACCGCGTACGCGGTGATGCCGACGGAGACTTTGTTCGCGTCCGTCTTCGCCCATTCGTGGTCCTTCGTGTAGCTGCGGTCCGAGACGACTTTCGCCATGATGGATCTCTCTTGCTCGACCTACGCAGAGGGTCGCTTGTAAAACGGCGTCTTCACGATGACGGCTTCGGCCTTGCGGCCTCGGCAATCGACGACGAGCTTCTCTCCGATCGCGTCGCGACCGGCGGGGACGTACCCGAGCCCGATGTTCTTCCCCACCGTGGGCCCCGGGCTGCCGCTCGTGCACACGCCGAGCTCGTTGCCCTGCTCGTCGAGGAGCGGATACCCGTGCCGCGCGATCCCGCGCCCCGTCATCTCGAAGCCCACGAGCTTCCGAGAGAGGCCCTTCTCCTTGATCGCGACGAGCGCCGCTTTGCCCAGGAAGTCGGGCTTGTCGAGCTTCACCACCCAGCCGAGCCCCGCCTCGAGGGGGTTGTGGTCCTCGTCGATCTCGTTGCCGTAGAGCGACAGGCGGGCCTCCAGCCGCAGCGTGTCGCGCGCGCCGAGCCCCACCGGGACGAGGCCGTCGCTACGCCCCGCCTCGAGCAGGGCGTCCCACAGCCTCGCCGCCCCCGCGTTCGCGCAGAAGATCTCGAGGCCGTCCTCGCCGGTGTATCCGGTGCGCGCGGCCACGCACGCGACGCCTCCGAGCTCGGCCTGGCGGAACCGGAAGGACTTCAGCGCCGAGAGGCTCTCCGACCCCGCGCCCCGGATCCGATCCGCGATCGCGACCGCCTTCGGCCCTTGCAGCGCGATGAGCGCCGTCTCGTCCGAGATGTCCTGAAAATCGCAGACGCCCTTCGCGGCCGCGCCGACGTGGGCGGCGATCTTGTCGCGGTTGGACGCGTTGCACACGATCACGATGTGGTCGGGCCCGTGCCGGTACACGATCAAATCGTCGAGGATCATCCCGCGCTCGTTGCAGGCGCACGTGTACACCGCGCCCCCGTCGGGGACCTTCTCCAGGTCGTTGGTGATCAAACCATTCACGAGGGCGCGCGCGCGTGGTCCGCGCAGGTCGAGCTCGCCCATGTGGCTCACGTCGAAGAGCCCCGCCGCCGTCCGCACCGCCTGGTGCTCGGCGACGACCCCCTCGTACTGGACCGGCATCGAGTACCCCGCGAACGGCACCATCCTGCCGCCGTCGCGCACGTGTTGGTCATAGAGAGGGGTGCGCTTCAGATCGGAGGTCGAGCTCACGGGCTCGATTGGTACCAGCGGGCCCCGAGGACGTCCATACCCGGGCCGACCGTGCTTCGACAGGGCCTCAGTCTTCGTCGTCGGTCGGAGCGGGCGTGCTGGTGAAGGACGGCGTCGGTGGCTTGGGGCGCACGGCGCGCGGGGAGCTCGGCTCGAGGGCGGGATCGCTGTGCACCGCGATGTTGAGCTTCGTCAACGTGGGCATCCGCGTGACGGTGACGTCCAACCGACCCGCGGGACCATCCACGAGCTTCGCGAAACGGAACACCGTCCGCCGGGGGCCGACGTCGACGCTCTTGGCGTCGAGCCGCGCGCGCAGGAACGTCAGGACCTCGTCCGCGGGCGCCGGGACCTGCACGTCCATCGCGTCTGCCCCTTGCCGCACGATGATGCTGCCGGCGGGAAGCTTGAGCCCGAAGGCCGTCTCCGTTCCCTCCGGCAGGCGCCGGACGCTGTCGGCCTGGTCCGGCGCCTTCTTTCTCTCCCGGCTCTGCGGCTCCTTCGACCCACACCCGACCGTCGAGCCCACCATCACGAGGAGGGCGACGACCCCATAGGCCCTGGTCATTCGACGACGCTCACCCACGTGCGGACCTTCGTCTTCGACGTCGGCGTGGGAAGGTCGATTCGCTCGGAGGGGCTCGCCGAGCCATCGAGGAACGACCCAGGACCCGATCCGATCCCGGTCGCGTACGAGAGCTGGTAGCTGCCGACGTTCTGTTGACTCGTCGAGTATGACCCTGCCATCCAGGGATCCGAGAAGTTCTGTTGGGCGACCTCGCACGAGGGCACGAGGTTGATGGACACCCCGAAGACGACCTGGCCCCCCGCGAACAGCTCGCAGTTGTTCTTGACGGCATCGACGTCGTCGAGATCCAGCCCCGGACCCGTCGGGGCAAAGCTCGAATTCGAGTTGTAGCCATAGGAGCAGAGGCCTCCCGTGCCGAAGTTGCACCCGGAGGTGGCGGGCTCGAAATACGAATAATAGAGCTGACCGTCGAAGAGATTGAGCGGTCCGGTAGCGAGGCCGCCGTTCAGGAAGGCGACCTCGACGCCGCGCCCCGAGGTGGAGTCGATGGCGGGGGCGAACTTCCCGGAGGCTTGATCGAACTCATCGGCGAAGCTCACGACGAGGTTCACCATCCCGTTCGACACGGTGTTGAACGACTCCTGATCTCCGGTCGAGAACGTGACAACCACGTTTCCGATCTCGTCCAACGAGAGGAGCGGGGCGGTTTGGATCGGCTGACCCATCAGCGCAGCCGCGTTCAACGAGATGGGACCGAGAGCCCCGTTGACGCTGTCCCCGTAGTCGGCCGAGGTTCCCACCCAAGCGTCGTTGAGCGTCGCCGCCCCTGAGCTCCCGGTGTTGTAGGCGTCGAACGCGATGCGCGTGACCCACTTGGACGGATCCCCGGGGACGGGGGTCGCGCTGGTGCCGTCGGTCAGGTCGACCCGCCAGAGGGTCCCATCCGCATCGCCGACATAGATGCGGTCCGCCACCGCTCCGACACCCTCGGGATAGGCGACCGGGATCCCAGTGATGGGGCTGTCGAACTTGACCGTCTTGGTGACATAGGGATCGAGGAGATCGTTCGCCCCCGAGCTGGGGTTGATCGGGTTGTCGGCGGCGTAGCCGGTGAGGCGGGCGAGGATACGTCCCGTCGTGAGCTCGACGAACGTGAGGCTGCGAGCCGGATCGCCCGTCGTCCCCCACGGCCGAATCTTGGTGCGAGGCTTCCGGTTCGTGCCGGACCAGTAGCTGAGCGTGGCGTCCTGCCGGTTGATCGGTGAGCCGACCGGCGTCGCGGCGGCGGAGTCGCCCCCCGGCAGCACCGCGACCGCGAGGATCGCCTCATCGCCGCTCTGCTCCCGATACCGGATGTGCGTGATCAAAGCGCCGGGAGCAGATTTGCCGAAGAGCCGATCCCCGGGCTCACCCTTGTCGAGCGGAGTGTCGGCGTTCCCGGCGAAGCTCATCTGCCAGAGAAACTGGGGCGACGTCGGGTCTGTGATGTCCAGCGCGTAGTACAATCCTCCAAGCGCGGAGGAGCCGCTCGCCGCCACCATCACTGTCCGATAGCCGAAGAGCGAGCTGGCGGTGGAGCTGACCCCGCCATTCTTGTTGAGAGGCCGGTTCGGGATGACGTTGGCCCACGTGAGCTGACCGTCCATCAGCCTCGTCTGGGTGTCGAAGTTCGGCAGGATGGTCGGCAAGATCGCCGGCGGGATGAACGACCACAGCTCGTTGTTCCTGGCCTGATCCACGACCTGGATCGAAGGGGACGCGCCGGAGTCGAAGTCGGGCGCGGTTCCGTCGAAGTCGTTCATCGAGAGCACGAAAGCGTGGAGAATCCCGTCCGTGGTCTGCTGATAGACCATCGTCGGCCGCGTGATGTAGTCCTGGACGAACGAATTGGAGACCCCGCCCGACCGCGTGGCGGAGAAGCTCTGATCGTCACTGTCGCCCGGCTCGGGCGGAGGGACGACGATGGGCGTCGACTTGTAGATGCCACCGATCGGACTGCACGCATTGCCGGGGTGGAACGCGGTGCACGCCGCAGAGGTGGGGATGCGAGACGGCATGCTCGTGCCGTTCGGCGCGGCGACCCCCGTGAACCATCGGAGGACACGCTCCGTGCAAGTGTTGACCGAGTTCGTCTGGGCGGTGGACTGGCACGTGCTGACGTCGGCGCCGGAGATCCCGAGCGCCTCGGCGGCGCTGTAGTGGGTCGTGCCCGTGAGGCTGTTGATCTCTGTCTCGAGCGCGTCCATGGTCGCGGCCGAGGTGTCGGCGACGGTGGTGATGGGCGTCGTCGCGAAGCTGCCGACGAGCCCCCCTGGCTGATAGAGGCCATCCTGGGCGTTCGCCCCCGCTCCGCCCGCGCGAATCGTCCCCAACATCGTCGCCTCGGTCTGCGGACCGGTCGCGTCGATCGGAATGACGGTGAAGTACCTCTTCACGTTGGCCCCGGTGGGGGCGAGATCGGCGTTGGCGCTGAAGCCATCGCCGGCGGTGTTGTTCACGGCGACGGGGACGGGCTGAGACGTTCCGCTGCACGAATAACGAATGCGCTCGATGTTGCCGCGCCAGATCGTGTCGTTGCTGGTGAACTGGGCCGAGGTGCGGATTTCGAAGTAAGCGGCGGGCGCGTTCGGCGCGGGATTGGCCTGCTTGTTGTAGGTCGTCGAGGTGGGAGCGAAGACGGGGATCGTCCGGCTGATGACGCCGCCTCCGACGCGGGCCATGATCGAGTTCATCGCTCGCTTCAAGTCCGACGTCGTCGGCGCGAAGTAGGCGCTCCCGGTGCCGCCGTCCATCGCGGTGGCGGCGAGCGTGCAGCACGTCTTGAGCTGCTCGGCTTGAACGAAGCTGTCGCCGTCGTACGGCGGCTCCGCATACTTGAACTTCAGCGACCCCGGGACCAGCGGCTCGCACACTCCGGAGGTGAAGTCGGCGGCGACGATCTCGGAGCAAATCGTCGTGTGCTGAGAGGCGGCCGTCGAGGGGACCGCGTCCGCCCAATTGACCTTCGTCGGAACCAACCCGACCGCGAACGTCTGCACGCTGTTCGACGCCGATAGGAGGGTGTTCGCGTAATAGCCAGGCTTCTTGTAAATGTCGTCTTTGGGTGGTCCGCCTGCCAGAAGGACGACGCTCTGGGTGCGGCACCCGGTGGAGACGTCCGTGTCTTGCTGCGGGCCGATGAGGCCCTTGAGCGCCGTGTACGAGTCGGGATCGACGTTCTCCGGGTGGGGCAGATAGACGCCCTTCGTCTGGTCGTCGCCGAGCATGAACTCCGCGGCGTCGCGCAGCGCCGCCGCGGTCGGCCTCGACTGTGTCAGGGCGTTGGACCCGGATTGGGACGCGGCGAGGCCTAGCACGGAGCGCTGGACCATGTCGTTGTGGACGGAGGTGCACGTGTCCTCGGAGTTGCAGCCGGTCACGGCCGGCGTCGTCGTGTTCCACGTGCCGGGGCCGAAGCCGATGAGCCGCCCTTCGTACGGCCGGGCTCGCGAGTTGCGAATGCCCATGTCGATGTTTCCGCCGAGCGCCGCCTCGGGGGTGAAGATGTCAGTGGGCCCGCCCGGGTCGATGGTCCAGATCTGCTCGGAGTAGCTCGATCGGCTGCCGTTCCCCCACCATTCGCCGGAGCTTTGGTACCAGTAGCTGAACTGTCGGTTGGAGTCGAAGAAGCATCGGGAGCCCGTGACCCCCATTTGACAGTCCGCCGGCCCTCCGCAAAGCAGATTCCCGTTCGCGTTCAGCGGACTGTACATGCAAGGGAGGAAGTTGCCGGTGTTCGTGGTCCCGTCGAACGACGCCATGCCGAAGCGGTACTGCGTGGCGAAGGTGTCGAGCAGCCCGTCGTCGACTTGATCCCACTCGTTTCCGCCGTTCTTCTTCGGCTTGCAGACCTCTCCGTTGTTCCAGTTGCCGAAGGACTCACGGCCGCACTTGGTGGCGTAGTTCCCGTGCTTTCCGCAGAACACGATGGCGTCCCTGGCCCACGCCGGACCGTTCGTCGCCACGGGCCAAGAGTCCGGGTCGGAGGAGAGGCGGCTCCGGACGACAGTTCGTCCGTTGAGGGTCGGGCGGCACTTGTTCGACTCGATCGCGACGCTCGACGAGCACTCGAGCCCGCTCGAAATCGAGCCGGTGAGCGTCTCCGCGAGGATGACGTATTTGCTCTTGTCGCCGGTGCTGCAGTCGGCCGTCGCGCCGTCCGGCGTCGTCCGCATGTCCGTGGACGAGTCCACGACGAGGAAGATGTTCGGCTTCCTGGTCGGCGGCGTCTGGGCCTCGCTCGTGGTCGGCCAAACCGCCACCGCCCCGATCGCGACGAGCACCGTCGCCGCGCCAACTCGTGCTCGGAATACGGGCGAATCGACCCTCGCGTTCACGTGTGCCTCCATTCGAGAATTGATGGCCTTCACGGCACCGGCCCCACGACGATCTCGGCGCGGATGGTCTCGACGCTCGTCACGAACTTCTGGCTCTCATCCGTGGTGGGCGAGATGGCTCCCGCCGCGTCTGTCGGCAGGATCTGCCCCACCGCTCGTGCCGTGACCGTCCTGAACTTCATGGTGCTCCCACCGTTGCCCGCCATCGCCATGCCTGCGGGAGGGGGGTTCGTCGGACGCTCGTCGGTGAACTCGACAGAGAAGTTGCCGGTCGCATTGCCGAAGCCGAGCGTGCCGGGGTTGCCGGCGGTCGTCGGCTCGAAGATTCGGAAGGACGGATTGGAGATCGCCGTCTGGGTGGACGCGTCGATCGCCTGCACGCCGATTCGCAGGCAAGAAGTCGAAGCCGGGGTGAACCCGGCGACCCCGTTGAACGGGATGTCTTCGCACGGGTACAACGTGTCCGATCCCGAGACGGTCAGGACGTCGACGGACGGTGAGTTGCGCATCTTCACCAAGTAGCCGTGGGGGTCTCTCCCGAACTCGGCAATGGCTCCCTGCATACCGCCCGAGGCCACGTAGTGGGTCTGCACCATTTGACGGTATCGACCGGAGTTGCTCACCCCGAGCTGGGCAGACCGAGCGGCGAACACGCCAATCGCGCCGAGCATCGCCAGGATGAGCAGGACGACGAAGACCGTCATCCCGCGGCGCCCCGAACGGACGCGACGTGCAATCATTCTCGAGCTCACCATGGGACGATCCCGTTCAAGTTGGTGATGTTGACTTCGCTGAAGAAGGTGCGCACGCGAGCCCACTGGGTGCGGTTCGTCGCGGCGACGGGGAAGACGCGGAAGCGGACGAGAGGCTGGTCTTCCGCTGGCGGATTGGGAGCGTTGTCGCGGTCCGGGTTGCGCGCGCGCGTGGAGAGCCGCACGCCGAGCTGGCGAACCTGGTTTTGGGGTTTGTCGCCGATGAACTCGTCGAAGCGGACCGGCGTGAGCTGATGAGGTTTCGTGGGGTCGGCGGCGATACGTCCGGAGAAGTTCAGATCGACGACGTAATCCGCCACGATCTCGGCGGTGCCCGGGATCACGTTGCCGGCGAGGTCGAGCTCACGCCGCAGCAGCTCCATTCGGCTGCCATCGCCGACGATGCCGGCGATCGCGACGTCCTGGTCCATCACGCCCTGGAGGGTCGGCCCCAACCCTTGCCCTGCCGCGAGCGCGGGCGTCAGGTGGATTGGTGCGTAGTCGATGATGTTGATCGGGTTGATGTAGCCACCGGAGAGCTCTCCGCAGGTCGGTCCGGTGGGGATGGCTACGGCCGTGATCTTGAGGCTCGAGTAGTTCGACTTGGTGGCGTTCACCACGGTGGCGCAGGCGCTCACCTCGATGAACCGCGATTTCCCGGCGTTGTCCACGAGCCGGGAGACCGACCCGGCGGGGAAGTACGAGCAGAAGTCTCGGCCGCCGTTCAGGGAGTCGCGGAAGATTCGCTGGACCGAGAGCTGATCGACCTCGATCGCGATGAGTCGCGAGGTGGCGTCCAGGTCGACGTTCGCCAGCTTGAAGCTCTCCGCGATGGCGTAGTTGCCGACGACACGGACCCGATCGGGCTGCCGATTGTTACCGAGGCCCGTGACCTCCACGGGGAGATCCGGCAAGTCGGCCACCGACGCGGCCGAGTAGGTGCTGGTGCCGTTCTTTCCTTCTTGAACGTTGACGGCGAACAGGAGCGTCGCCGCGTCACCCGTGGGCTTGGCGCAGACGTTCGGGTCGTTCGCCGCCTCCGGCGACATCATGTAGCCGGCGCGCTTCAGGTCCGTGGTGAGGCGGTTCATCCCCATCACGTTCGAGAACTGCGCGGCGTTCATTCGCGCTTCTTGTTGGAACACCTCCAGCGAGGTCCGCGCGAGCGTGTAGGCGCCGGCACAGACGACCATGGCTGCGGTTACGGCGACCATCAGCTCCACTGCCGTGAAGCCTCTTCGGCCCGCTGTCGTCGGTAGGTTCATAGGCTGTTCCGCCGGACGATGGTGGCGAGGAAGATGACCCCGTACTCGGCGCGGTTGTGGACGATCGCGGGAGAGGCGGTGGGCTGGTCGGTGTCGTGGAACAGATCGTCGACCACGGTGCCCGTCCACTCGCGGCACTCCGACGCGATGCCGGTTCCTGCTTTTGACCAGAAGGTCCGGACCTCGATGCGGACAGAGTCGGCGGTGTCCTTGTTGCCGGCCGTCACGTTGGCGGGATCCCCGATGTACGTCGCCCTCACGTGGGTGCAGTAGGCGACCGGGTCCGTGTCCGCGGACGCCGACGTCTGCACCACGGTTCCGTCGAGCTGATAGCCGTGCCAGTCCGGCGCGACCCACGTCCCAGGGGTGGTGAGGGCGAGCGCGAGCCAGGGCATCGTCTCGGTCGCGCTCGGATCGCCTGTCACGCCGGCGGCGGTGCCGGCGGTGATGCTGGCGGTGTTGTCGGTCCAGTTGCCCGCCTCCGTCTCCATCTTCTCCAGCACGCCCGCCCCGACGTTCGTCGCGTTGGTGACGTGCCGGCTCGTCATCGTCCCCAGCACCGCATACCGCTGGAGCGCGACGATGGCGGTGGCTCCTACGGCGAGGATGGCCAGGCCCATCATGACCTCGACCATCGTGTAGCCGGGCCTGGATGTGTGGCTTCGAGGTGCGCTCATCGGAGATCTCATCGGGTCAGCGGAGTCGAGACGAGCCGTTGGGATAGACCAGGACGAAGCGCTGCTTCGTCGTCGCGGCAGCGGTGAATTGGAACGTCGCTACGTCGGTCAGGTTCTGCCAGATGACCGGCTTCGCTGGAGGGGGAGGGGCCGGCACGACCGGAAGGAACGCCTTGCTCCCGCCCCGCGGCTGAAAACAAAATCCTTGGCTGTCTCCGCCGGCGAGCGTGCCGATGCCGCCCTGGCCGTTCATCGTGAGCTCGACGTCGGTGGGCTGCTCGGGATCGGAGGTCTGCCAATACTTGAGCACGGGGGAAAGAACGCCCGTCTCGCAGCTGACCCACGGCAGGTCGCCTTTGCCGTCGGCGTCGATGTCCTGCATCCGCTCTTGGATGTCGATCGTGTCGGGGGTGCCCTCGTTGTAGGTGAGGATCACCGCGCCGCCCCGCCCGTAGGCTCGGGAATGGGCGTCCTGGACCATCACCAGGAGCGAGAGCGCATCCTTCTGGGAGCGGTTGTCCCGGATGATGTTGATGACCGAGGGGGCGGCCAGCGCTGCCATCATCGCGATGATGGCGACCACGACCATCATCTCGATCAGGGTGAAGCCGCGCGCCGTTCGGGTACGGGTACGCAATCTCTTCCGCGCCGAGGGGGAATAGGTCATGGGGCCGGAGAGCCCAGAGCAGGTTTCGGACCAACACCCCGCTGGGGGGGTGCCGCGCCGCGGAGAGGCCGTGCGGTCGTCCGATGGTCCGACTCCGAGGGGAAACCCCTTCGAGTCAGGGCCGACCTTTCGGCACCTTGAGCGCGAAACGGGGTGGAACTCCTTGCGACGCTATGAAAAAAGTTCCGGGATGGCTCGACGGTGGCTCTCTTGGGGTTTGTGCGTCCTCGGCGCGACGACGTGGATGGTGGCTTGCGGCGACAAGAAGGACAACGCGGGCGTGGGTCCCGAGCGACGGGGCTCGCCTCCGCCGCCGGCCGCCGCCCCCGCGAGCGCCTCCGCGTCGGCGCGCGCCTGCACACGCGAGATCGCGGACGACCGCGCGAAGGCCTTCCTGCCGGGGCGCGCCGCAGGCTTCTGCCTCGACCCGAAGGACGGTGACAAGAGCTTCGGCAAAGGTACGCCGAACCCGCTCGAAGCGATCGCGGATCTGTTCGACGGGGAGAGCAAGAACTACGAAGACTACGGCGTCGGCCGCGTCGTCCACGCCCGCTACGTCGCGGAGCGAGGGAGCACGTCGATCGACGTGAACGCCTCCGAGTTCGTGAGCGAGCGGAACGCGTACGCGATGTTCACGAAGCGTGTCGTGGGCGACGGCGATCCCGCCGACGAGGCGACGCCGAAGAAGGCGGAGATGGGCGCCGACGCGATCGCGGTGCTCGGCACCGGCAACGCCTACGTCGTCCGGGGCAAGTGGCTCCTCGAGGTCGTCTACAATGATGACACCGCGACGCCGGCGCAGCTCGAGCGGGACGGTAACAAGGCTCTCACCGAGCTCCTGTCCGCGATCGTCGCGAAGATCCCGGGCGCGAGCCCGAGCCCTCCCGAGGTGGCCGCCTTGCCGGCCCCCGACCGAATCCCGATGGGCGTCCGCTACCGCCTCGCGGTGCCGTTCCCGGGCCTGGCCGGCGAGGTGGACCGCCCCGACGCGAACAGCGTCGGAGGGGCGGTCGGCTACTACCGATCGGGGGAGCGCCGGTACCGGATCTCGGCGGTGAAGCTCGCGGACGAAGCGGCCGCGAAGTCCCTGTTCGACCAAGCGACCAAGCAGCCGGGCGCGACGGCGCGCGAGGGCGCCGGCGATCAAGCCACGCGCTACACCTTCAAAGAGGGGGCGCTCGAGGGCGAGGTGCTCGTCGCGCGCAAGGGCAACGCCGTCTACGCGGTGTGGGACGAGCTCCGCGTGCTGCGCGGGGGAATGCCCGACGCAGAGCGCGCGAAGCTGAGCCTCACGTCCGACGACAAGCTCGCGAACCTGAAGGAGCTCGCGAAGTGAGCTCGCGCGAGCTCACTTCGTGCGCTGGATGATCTCGAAGCCGAACGGCGACTCGAAGACTTCGCTCAGCTCCCCGACCTTCGTTCGCTCCACCGCGCTCTCGAGCGACGGATCGTAGACGCGCCGCTTGAAGTTGCCGAGGTTGCCGCCCGTCGTCTTGGCGCCGGGCTCGTCGGAGTACTCGCCCGCAACGTCCTCGAACTTGGCGCCCCCCTTCAGCTTCGTCAGCGCCTCTTCCGCGCGCGTCTTCGCGTCGGCCTTCGCGCGATCCGACTTGGTGTCCTTCGCCTCCTTGAAGGAGACGAGGATCCGCTTCGCGCCGAACGTGGGATCGGGATCGACGGAGGGCTTCGCGGTCGCCTCGGCGGTCGGGGCCGGCTTCTCCTTCTTGGGTTGCTCCGTCTCCTTGGCGGGGGCGGGGCTCTCGTGGGATGCGGAGCCGGTCGTCTTGTGCTCGACGTCGCTCTTCTTGCCGAACTTGTCGAAGATCGGGTTGAAGAAGCCGAAGAACCCGAGGACGCCGATCACCACGAGCGTGCCGAGGATGACGTGGGGGATCCACCAGCCGGGCTCTTGGTCGAGCGAGTCGGGCTCCGCGCTCTTGTGGGCCTGACCAGGGTGCGCGGCCCGAGGCGGCGCCGCGGGAGCGTCGTCCTCCTCGTCGTCGTCCTCCTCGTCGTCGTACTCCTCGTCTTCGTCGAGCTCTTCGTCTTCGTCGAGCTCGTCTTCATCGAGGTCTTCTTCTTCGACCTTCGCCCGCTTCTTGTCGTTCGCCATGCTCGGTGTCCTCAACGAGATTCGATGGTCGCGTGCGCGCCACCCAAGACTGCCTCTTCGCGCTCCTTCACCGACGTCGTCAGCGCGACCCGCCCTTCGCCGACGTCGAAGCCCGACATCGCGAGCGTGTCGCCCGGCCAAACGGGCTTCCGGAACTGGGCGGTGAGCGATCGGAGCCGTCGCGGGTCGCCGCCGCACGCGTGCTTGACGACGGCGCGCGCGAGGAACCCGAAGGTGCACAGCCCGTGAAGGATGGGGCCCTGCGTGAACCCGACGTTCGCCGCGAAGACGGGATCCGCGTGGAGAGGGTTGAGGTCCCCGGAGAGGCGATAGAGCAGCGCCTGCTCGGGGCTCGTCCGCTCCTCGACCGTCCAATCCGGCGCGCGGTCCTTGGGCACGCTCGGGGTAGGGCCATCCGGCCCCTCTGCGGGCGGCCGCGGCCCACCGAATCCCCCCTCGCCTCGGAAGATGATCGACCAGAGCGTCTCGTAGACCTTCTCTCCGTCGAGGGTGGTCGTCGTCTGGATGATCGCGGTCGCGAACTTCTTGAGATCGTAGAGGGCGGTGAGCTTGCCGACCGTCTCGAGGGTCCCGCGATCGGGGAGGGACCGAAAGGCGCGCACGGTCTGGGCCCCGTGCACGATCATCGCGAGGTTGCCCTGCGTCTTGCCGAGCACCTCGACGACCGGCGCGTGGGCGGGGACGACACCAAAGCTCGGCAGCACCTTCATCCCCCCGGACGTGTTCTCGTAGAGGTAGTCGAGCTCGTCGCGCTTCGCGCCGACGCCGAGCGCGTAGGTGGCGAGGGTGCGGAAGTCGAACGCGAGGGCGTGCGGCCGGGTCTCGTAGCCGATCGTCGAGAGGTCGAGGGCCATCGGGCGACAGACGGGTAGCGACCAAGCGCCTTCGAGTCAACAGATCTCGCGCGGGCGTCCTCTCAGAGCGAGAGGCGATACGCGAGGGTCGTGGCGAGCTCGAACACGTCGACGCGACCTTTCAGCGACGCGACGTCGCCGAGGGGCGTGGTCGCGGGCTCGAAGTCCAAGATCCAGTTTCCGTAGCGGAAGAACCCGCCGAGCGAAAAGTTCTCGGCGAAGAGCCAAGCGCCGCCGGCGGCGAGGGAAGCGCTCAGGCCGACCGTGCTCACGATGAGCGCGTCGGGGCCGACGAACTTCACCTCCGTGATCGGATCTCGGTCTGCTTTCACGGTCCAGGCGTCGCGGACGCTCACGACCCCGAGGCTGGTCCCGACCCAAGCCTCGGCCTTGTCGCCCTGGAGGAACGCGTAGCGAAACAGCGTCTCCACGAGGAAGTAGCGGCGCGAGTGCGATCGCTCGAGGGCGGGGTCCCCCTCGGCGTCGTCGTTGCGCAGGGTCGTGCCCCACACGATGCCCGCGCCGATCCCGAAGCGTCCGAACTCGTAGAGGTTGCGGATCCCGACCCCGAGGCTGATCTCGCCGGTGGAGCAGTCGTCGGGCCCAGCGGTGCAGACCTCTGCGGCCGGCAGCGCGAGGATCCCCACGCCGACCTCGACCACGGTGTGGGGGAGCCCTTGCTCGCGGGCCGCGGCCGCGCGCCGAGCGCTCACCGACGTGTCCTGGGCGGCCGCTTCTGCCGCGTACGCGATCGTGAAAAGCGACGAAACGAGCGCGCCGAGAAGCCCGGGAACGCGCGAGGCGACCCTCATATCAAATGAACGGTCCGTCCTTGGAGCTGCCGGCCGGAGGGGGAGGAGGAGGAGGAGGCTCGAGCGTCGGGATCGGGAGCTCGAGGCCGCCATCCTCTTTTTGGGGGGCGACGGTCTGCGGTGTGCCCGGACGCGCTTTGCCCTTCGCGCTGCCGGAGGGGGCTGCGCTGGGAGCGCCAGACGCCGATGCGGACGTACCGGGCTGGGCGGAGGTCTGGGCCGATGACGTCGAGGAGGTCGCGGGCCGATCCGTCCCGAGCGGGACGGACGAAGCGGTGCTGGACGCGGCGCCCGCTTGCTGTTGCTCCAGCTCGCGGACGAAATCCCTCGCCGTGTCCAGGCTGGGATCGAGCTCGAGGGCGAGGCGGAAGAGGCGCAGCGCCTCGGTCGTGCCCGCCCCGCTCGATCTCGCGCGCATGCCGTCCACGAGGACACCCTCCGCGGCCTTCGAGCGGAGGCTCAAGACCCGATGATCCCCGGGGGACTCCGCGAGGAGCTTGTCGGTGAGCTCCTTCACGTTGTTGCCGGGCGGCGCGTCCCAGGCGCGCTTGTCGAGCGCCTCCTGCGCGGCCTCGAGCGTCGCGTCGAACGAGCGAGCGTCGGCCCCTCGCTTGCCGAAGGCATGAGAGACGAGCAGCGCTCCTGCCGGCACGATGACGAGGAGCGAAGCGATGAGGGCGAAGGTTCGCCACGTGACCGGTCGCGGAGGCGGGATGTCCCCATCGATCGGGTCGCCGAGGGAGGTGTACTTCGGCTTCTTCACGACGGGCTCGAGGAGCGTGGGCTCCGTCACCTTCGCGACCGTCGGTGTGTCCCCGGGCAGGGGCGGCGGGCGCTTGCCTGGCTTCCCGCCCGAGCCCGCCTTCGCGGGGGCGGCCGGAACCTCCGCTGCCCTCGGCGCTTCTTCCGCCCCGTCGTGCACCGAGCGCGAGGCCCCGTTGGCCATCGACTTCGACGCGCCGTTGGTCATCACGCCGGGGCTGGACGCGCGCGGGCTGGAAGGATGCGGAGCGGGCACGACGCGCCGAGGCTCGGCCTTGGCGCCCGAAGACGTGCTCGCGGAGGCGCGCACGCCGCCGGAGCTGATGGGGCCCTCCACGTGCGTCTCTTCCACGAGCCCGGCGGGTGTGGCGACGGCGCGTGGCAAGTCGTTGGAGCCGATCGGAGAGCCGGGGATGGTGGGGCCGGGAGACTCCAGGATGCCTTGCTCTCGAAGCCTTTGAACGCGGAGCGCCGCCGGGCTGGTGCTCGTCTGGGACTCGAGGCTGCCGGTGATCGTAACGTCCTCGGGAGAGAGCTGCGTGTGGCCGGGCGCGTGGGCGGCCTCCCCGACCTGGGTCGGGCTCGGGGCCTGCTGGCGAGCGGGGCGCGCCCCGATCTCCGTGTGGCCGGGGCGAGGCGATCCGCCGAGGGGACGCCCCGACCCCGCGCGGGCCGGTCGCACCGATTGGCTCTCCGCTTCGCCCGCGTCGTCGTCCGGCGCTTCGCTGGAGGGGGGAGGAGGAGCGGGCGGAGCGGGGAGGCGCCCATCGCCGGGGCCTTCCTCGTAGGTGGTGATCGGGCGCTTGCGGCCCTCCAATCCCGAGAGGTCGGCGTGGGCGGCGCCATTCTGGCCGGCGCCGTTCTGGGAGCCGATCGAGGCGATCTTCGCCTTGAGCTCCGCGGAGAACTCATGCTGGCGGGTCCGCTGCTTGGACGACAACCGCAGGTCTCCTCGCGGTGCTCCTCCGTGCATCGTGTCGAGGTGGAGGCCGGCGTCGCGCGCCGCGAGCGACAGCTCTCGGCCGAACGCGCGGGCGTTCTCCGAGCGGTCCTCCGGGTCCTTGGAGAGGTTCCCCATGACGACACGGGCGATGGGCTCCGGGACGTACGCGGCGCGCGGGATCGTCCTAAGATCCGCGGGGGTGCCGTGGATCTGTTGAACCAGGAGGGCCATGGGCGAATCGCCTTGGAACGGCGTCTTCCCCGCGAGGCATTGGTAGAGGATGGTCGCGATGGCGTAGCAGTCCGCCTGCGGCCCGACGTGCTTGCCCTCCGCGCCCTCGGGCGAGATGTACTTCGCGGTCCCGAAGATGAGGCCTGCCTGCGTCGTCGACCCTTCGATCGCCGAATCGAGGCGGGCGATCCCGAAGTCCAGCACCTTGACGAAGTCGGGATCTTCGCCGCGCCGCACGAGCATGATGTTCTCGGGCTTGAGGTCGCGGTGGATGATGTTGTTGACGTGGGCCTCGCCCACCGCTTCGCAAAGCTGCAGGATGATGTGGAGCGTGCGTGCGAGCGGCAGCGCTCCTCCTTCGCCCTGGGCGGCGAGCGCCGAGAGGAGCGAGATCCCGTCGAGGTACTCCATCACGAGGTAGACCTCGCCCCCCGTCCGCATGTCGATCGCGGGCGGGAGCGTCCCCGTCATCAGCACCTGGACGACGTTGGGGTGAACGAGGCGGCTCGCGATCTTGGCCTCGCGATGGAATCGGGCGACGAGCTCCTGGTTGCCGGTGAGCTCGCGGTGGAGGATCTTCACCGCCACGTCGCGCTCGACGCCGGACTGAAAGGCGCGATAAACCCGCCCCATCGAGCCGATTCCCACGAGAGCGTTCAGCTGGATCTGTCCGGGCAGCTCCAGAAAGAGATACGGATCGATCTCGTTGGGGCTGGCAGTGAGCGTGCGCGAGCTGCTGAGCGGCGTTCCATCCAGAGGACAGAAGAGCACCTCGGGCCCGTACTGCCCGCCGCAGGACGCGCAAGACTTCCCGGCATTGGCCATGCTGCGTCGTCAGCGTAGCAGGTTTGGGCCGGACGCCCTCTCCTCGATGAAGGGAAGCACGGCCCCGGCGACCTTTCAGTGACCTCCCCGCCGGGCTGATATAAGGACTCGTTCTTCGGTTCGATGGACGGGAAGAAGAGGCCAGGTTGAAGCGCGCCGTCGCAGCACCATCGCCGGACGCGGCGAAGAAGGGGAAGAAGCCCGGCCTCGCGCAAACCGGTCACGAGTCCCGGACCCAGCCGGGGGCGGGCGAGGCTGCCGCCGTCCCGGCCGCGGAGGCCGAGAAGCCGGAGGTGGCGGCGGACGCTTACGTCGTCAGCCTGCCGATGTTCGAGGGACCGCTCGACCTCCTGCTCTCCATCATCCAGAAGCACGAGCTCGACATCCTCGACATCCCGATCGGCTTCGTGACCTCGAAGTTCCTCGAGTACCTCGACGTCATGCGGACGCTCGCCATCGATGTCGCGAGCGAGTACCTCGTGATGGCGGCCACGCTCGCCCACATCAAGTCCAAGATGCTCTTGCCCGACGTGCCCTCGGACGCGTCGGACTCCATCGAGGACGAGGAGGAGGAGGACCCGCGGGCCGAGCTCGTTCGCCGGCTCCTCGAGTACCAGAAATACAAGGCGGCCGCGGAGGAGCTCAACACCCGCGACACGCTCGGGGCCAGCGTGTTCCCGCGTGGCTCGGCGGAGCCGCGAGACGAGGGGCCGGCCCCGTTCGCGGAGCTCGGGGTGTTCGAGCTCCTCGATGCCTTCTCGAAGGTGTTGTCCCGCACGTCGACCAAGGTCGAGCACGAGATCGTGTTCGACCGCATCGGCATCACCGAGCGCATGGTGGAGCTGACGGATCTGCTCAAGAGCCGCGGCTCCGTCCCCTTCGAAGAGATCTTCCTGCGCGAAGGGCGGCAGCCTTCGCGCTTCGACGTCGTCATCACGTTCTTGGCCGTGCTCGAGATGTGCCGGCTCAAGATGATGCGCGTGTACCAAACGGAGCCGCTTGCCCCGCTCCACGTCGACCTCGTGGTCATCGACGAGGTCGCGAGCGAAAACGAAGAGCCTGCGACATGAGCACCGCGACGACCTCGTCGTTCACCGAGGACCCGGGCAAAGCGTTCCGAAGCCGCGCGCGCGCCTGGTTCCGCCGCTTCGAGCAGGACCAGCGTCCTGCGGAAGCCCTCCCGTCGCCGGGGCCCGCCCCTGTCGCCACCGGGATCGACGAGCGCGTCGTCCGCGACCACCTGAGGGGTGTGCTCGAGGCCCTGATCTTCGCCTCGGAGAAGCCGATGAGCCTGGGCGACCTCTGTCGATCGGCGAAGGCCGATCGCAAGATGGTGAAAGGGCTCCTCGAGGAGCTCATGGCCTTCTACAAAGGCAGGGGCTTTCGGTTGGACGAGGTAGCGGGCGGCTATGCGTTTCGAACCAGCCCCGCCTTCTCCCCCTTCGTGCGCGACCTCACCGGCAAGAAGCCGGTCAGGATGTCCCGCGCCCAAGTCGAGACGCTGGCCATCATCGCCTATCGGCAGCCGGTGACGCGGCCCGAGGTCGACGAGGTGCGCGGAGTCGACTCGGGGGCCGTTCTCAAGGCGCTCCTGGATCGAGACCTCGTTCGGATCCTCGGCAAGCGAGAGGAGCCGGGGCGACCGATCATCTACGGCACGACCCCCCAGTTCTTGACGTTCTTCGGCCTGAAGTCGCTTCAAGATCTTCCGACGCTTCGCGAGTTCGCGGAGCTCACCGACGAGTCGAAGGCGACGTTCGAGCGGGAGATGGGCGAAGCCGCGCCTGCCTCCATGGCCGACGTCGCTCCGGCCGAAATGGGGGGCTTCGCGGGAGGCGAGGGGAGCCTCGAGAAGAAGGAGACCCCGCCCGAGGCAGGGCCCTCCGATCATGCAGCTCCCGAGGAGAGCAGCGAGCGAGCGGAGCAGCCGCCCGTCGATGAGCGCGACGCCGAGCCTGCACGCGAGCCGCCGAAGGACGACGACGAGTCCGATGAGGACGACGACGAGTCCGATGAGGACGACGACGAGTCCGATGAGGACGACGACGAGTCCGATGAGGACGACGACGACTCCGATGAGGACGACGACGACTCCGATGAGGACGACGACGACTCCGATGAGGACGACGACGATTCCGATGAGGACGACGACGATTCCGATGAGGACGACGACGACGCGTCCGATGAGGACGACGACGACGCGTCCGATGAGGACGACGACGACGACTCCGATGAGGACGACGACGACTCCGATGAGGACGACGCGTCCGATGAGGACGACGACGACGCGTCCGATGAGGACGACGACGACGCGTCCGATAAGGACGACGACGACGAGTCCGATGAGGACGGCGACGAGTCAGAGGAGTCCACCGAGTCCGACTCTGGTGCGTCGGATGAGGGTGACGGTGAGGAGACGGCTGACCATCCCGAGCCAGACACGTCACAGAAGCCCGGCGATGCGTCTGAGCTCGGCGAGTCTGGCGAGTCCCACGAGGACGATGACGACGAGTCCGACGACGACGACGAGTCTGATGAGGAGGAGGACGACGAGTCCGATGAGGACGACGACGAGTCCGACGACGACGAGTCCGACGACGACGAGTCCGATGAGGACGACGATGACGACGACGAGTCCGACGACGAGTCCGACGACGAGTCCGACGACGAGTCCGACGACGAGTCCGACGACGAGTCCGACGACGAGTCCGACGGCGACGAGTCCGACGACGACGACGATGAGTCCGATGAGGACGACGACGATGAGGACAAGCTCAAGCCGAAGCGTCTGCTACATCGGTCGACGCCGCAGGTTCAGCGGCCGAGTCCGATCCGGTCGATGGCGGCGGCGACGACCCAAGCGTTGCCGAGCCAGAGCCTCGGCCGCCCCCGAGCCAGACCCCGTAGCGACCGAGCCGAGCCCCGCGGTCGGGCCCTCTCCGTCACCGAGCAGCGAGCCCCGCTGCCCGCGGAAGAGGATGGTCCTACCGAGCCTCAGTCCTCGGACGGGTCTTCGTAGCGCTCCGCGAGTCGAACCGCTTCTCGACGGAGCTCCTCGTGGTGGAGGAGCTTGCGAACCAGCAGCCAGAAGGCCGGCTCGGCAAGGAGCTCCATCGGCGCGCTCTTCTTCTTCGGCGCTCTCACGACGGCGGACGGACCGCGGCGCTTCAGATCGAGCAGCGCTTCGACGTATCGCTTGGTGGGAAAGAGCTCCCCCCGCTCCCACGCGAGCACCGTCTCTTGATCGACGCCGATCGTCGCGCCGAGATCCCGCGCCGTGCAGCCGAGCTCTTTTCGCAGCGCCTTCAGCGCCTCGGGGCTCATCGTCGCGCGAGCCTACCATCGCCGAATCCACGCAACTCGTCCGGAGCTCGGGCGACCACGGGGACATGAAATCTCTGCCCCGCCTCGTCGCCCTGTTCCCCCTCTGCGCCTGTTCTCCTCATCTCCCGGAGGCGCCTCCCAGCACAGAAGCGGAAGAGCCCCTCGTGCTCGAGCTCGAGCCGGCGACCGCCGACCCGACGCAGGCGCCCACCATCCTCCGCGTCCACGCTCGCGGGTCCGCCGTTCGAGATGTCGAGCCCGAGGAGCTGGTGCTCGTACGCGGTCAGCTCACGTCGAACAACTTGGGCCAGCTCGCGGCGGGGCTGCCCTCGGAGGCGCTGCTCGACCGCATGATCGAGCGCACCGTCTTTCGGCGTGGCGATGAGATCGTCCTCTCGCCGAACGCGCCGCTCGAGCCGGGGACGCGGTACAGCGTCGGGGTCGGATCGCTCTCCGCCACCCTCGAGATCGCGACGTCCCCCGACGCGAACCCGTACCTCGCGCGCGTGTGGCCGCTCGCCGAAGGTCCGGCCCAGCCCTTCTTCTGTGGCGAACGGCGTCTCCCCGATGTCGAGCTGGCGGCCGCCCTCGATCCGGCCTCGATCCAAGGCACCCTGCGTCGGGGCACCCCCCACGGCCACGCCGTCGCGTGCGTGCGCTTCGACGCGAGCGAGCCCTTTGGTGGTGGCGTCGCTCAAGCGCCGCTCGCCTTCGGAGCGAACGGCGAGATCGCCCTCGATCCGTCTCCGTTCACGGTAGCGACGCGGCCGATCGCGCCTGCGCCGACGGCGTGTGCTCCGGGGGAGCGCAAGGTGCTCTCCGGCTGCATGACCGTCGAGGACGATCGGATCGTGTTGCGCGGGCCCGAGGAAGCGACTCTCTGGATCGTCTCCGCGGCCGGCCTCCCCGATCTCCAGTCGACCACCCAGCACGGATCACGAACCGTCCTCGCCGGCCTCACCCCGAGCTCGAAGGTCTCCCTCGATATCGAGGCGCTGTCTCTCGACGGCCGATGGATGTTCGAGCGGGTGGAGGCTCGTACGCGTCCTCCCTCGCCGCGGCTCTCGTTGCACGAGGTCTACGCCAACGCCGTCGGGCCGGAGCCTCAGCAGGAGTGGATCGAGATCTTCAACGCGGGCACCGCCCCCGGCTCCCTCGCCAACCTCACGATCACGGATGTGGGCGGGGCGACCATGCTCCCCGAGGATGCAGGCATCCTCGAGCCCGGAGCGTTCGTGCTCGTCGCGCGAGAGGATTTCGACCCGTCCGGGATCTATGACGTCCCGCCGCCGAGCCTCTGCTCGATCGTTCGCGTCCCCGTCCTCGGCAGCCACGGGCTCTCCAATGACGGCGAGCTGCTGCGGCTCCTCGCCGCCGACGGCGAGACCGTTCTGAGCACCATCCCCGGAGGGATGAAATCCAAGGCTGGTCAGTCGGTGGCGCGCGTCGACGTGACCAAGGTGGACGAGGATCCGCAGGCCTTCGCCATCGCGGATCCTCCGACTCCCTGTGGTCCGAACGTCGTGGAGTGAGCCCTCGCGACGCCGCTCAATACGGGCCGGGCTCGCGCGTCGACCGCCCGTTCGCGCACTTCATGTAGTTCTGAAGCTCCGAATCGCAGTCGTCGTTGTTGTCGTTGTAGTTGCCGTCGCGGCACTCGTGGCGCTCGAGCTCGCAAGCCCAGTAGGGCTCGAGCGCTTCGATGCAGCCGTACGCTTCGGCGATGTCGTATTGGGAGGTCACGATGATCTCGACCTCCTGCTGCTCGCGGTCCCCGCAGCGCTGACACTCGCAGATGGCGTCGATGCGATCCGACTGGATGTTGCCACAGCCGCTCCCGAACAGCGCGACGAGCGAAGCGAAGGCGAACGTGATCTTCGAGGCGCGCATCAGTACACCTCTCCTTCCAGATCGGCGCAGTGATCGAGCTGGTCGTACTGCTCCTTGCATCGATCGTCGGTCGTGTAGTGATCGTCGTTGTTGCACTGCGATTGCTCGGTCAGGCAATCGAAGTAGTCGTTGAACTCCGCGCCACAGTTCTGGACCTCCGCGAGATCCTGGATGCGCTGGTAGTTCAGGTTGCAGGCCTGTTCGTCGTAGTCGTTCCCTCCCTCGCATTGGTTCGCGTCGTAGCAGTAACTGGAGACCGACTGACCGCAGCCTCCCATCGTGAGCGCGAGCCCAGTCACGAGACTCGCGACGAGCCCCGTCGCAGCCAAAGCTTTTTTCGAGCGTTCCACGCGAGGCAGCATAGCCCAGAACGGTCCCTTCTCGGCGTTCGATCCGTGCTCTCGCGAGCGCGGATCAACCGTCGTCGTTCGAGGTGCCGGCGATGATCATTTTTTGAACGCGGAAGGTAGGAGTCGCGGTCGACGAGCGTAGATCGAGGTCTTCTCCAACTGCGTCGATCCCCTTCAGGAGGTCGTCGAAGTTGAGCGAGATGGTGACCTCGTTGACGGGGTGCGTGAGCTTTCCATCTTCGATCCAGAAGCCGGCGGCGCCGCGGGAGAAATCCCCCGTCACGGGGTTGAAGCCGAAGCCCATCATCTCCGTCACGTAGAGCCCGCGCTTGGTGTCCGCGATGATGTCGGCCGCCTTCGTGGTCGTCGGCAGGAGCATGAAGTTGCTCGTCGACCCGGAGACTCCGCCGCTCGCGCCGCGCGCGGCGCTCGCCGTCGAGGCGCGCCCGAGCTTGCGCGCGCTGTAGCTGTCGCAGAGGTACTGCTTGAGCACGCCCTTCTCGACCACGACGTTTCGTCGAGAGAGGAGCCCTTCGCCGTCGAAGGGGCGGCTGCCGGGGGCGCGCGCCCACGTCGGATCGTCGACGACGTCGACGAGCGGGCTCGCGACCGCCGTCCCTTCGCGCCCGACGAGGTAGCTCGACTTGCGCCAGATCGCTCCCCCCATGATGCAACCGCCGAGCATGCCGAGGATGCTCCGGCCCGCGTCCGGATCGAAGATGACGGGCGCCTCGCACGTCGGGACCTTCCTCGCGCCGAGCTTCCTCAACGTCCGGCGCGTCGCCTCTTTCCCCACCGCCTCGGGCGACTCGAGATCGGCGAGGTAGCGCTTCGCGCTGTAGTAGAACCCACGCCGCTTCTTGCCCCCCGCGTCGTCGGCGACGGGGACGACGGAGAGCGACGAGTACGAGCCAGCGTAGCCGCCCCGGAAGCCGCCCGAGAGGACCATCGCGAAGCAGCCGGTCGTGCGCGAGAAGGTGGCGCCGTCGGAGTTGGTGATGCGGGCGTCGGCCTCGCGCGCCGCCGTCTCGCCTCGCAGCGCGAGATCGAGCGCGGTCGCGGCGTCGACGGAGCCGCACGAAGGATCGTAGAGATCGTAGTCGGGGACGTCCCCGTGATGGATCAGCGCCGGGTCGGCGGGGCCCGCGAACGGATCCTCCTGCGCGATCTCCACGAGCTCGATCGCGTCCTCCACGAACCGATCGAGGCCGCGCTCGGTGAGATCACTCGTCTGGGTCAGGGCGACGCGCCGGTCCTTGATGACGCGCATCCCGATGCTGCGGTGGGAGGCCTCCTCGACGAGCTCCGGCTGCCCGAGCCGAACCTTCACGCTCAGCTCGGAGCCGCTGCGGGCTCGCACCTCCGCCACGTCGACGCCGCGGCCGAGGACGCGCGCGCACGTCTTCTCCGCGAGCTCCATCAGGCGGGCGATTTCTTCGGTCATTCGAGGGTCGGTCATGGGTTCCTTGCGCCGAGCGATCGGGCGATGGGCGTCCGTTCTTTTCGTGCCCCGTCGAAGCCCGGCTCCGAGGGGGACGCGATCGAATCGATGGAGCGAAGCGTGAGCCAGGTCGCGACCGCGAGCAACGCGTCGATGGCGCCGAGCCCCACCGAGAAGCGCGATCCGAGGAGAGCCACCGCCGGCGACGAGGCGGTGGGGGTCCCGGCGTGCACGAGCACCGCGAGCCGGTGACGCAGACCCGCCGCGAGGAGCAGGGCGAACCCGAGCGGGATGGTGGCGCCCACGAGCGCCCCTCGTCCCGGCCGCGCCGCGAGCGTGCGCCCCGCTCGATGGCCGGCCACGACCGTGGCGCTCGCGACCGCGCTCGCGACGAGCGTCGCGAAGGCGGGGACGCCGGAGGCGAATCCGAGGTGCAGATAGGACCAGGACGGCTCGTAGAGCGCGGCGAACGCGACGGCAGGAAAGAAGGCGAGGAGCGCGAACGCGAGCGCGCACCGCTCGGATGCCTCGGCGCCGCCCGCTCCGAGCGCCCCTGCCTTGCGCGCCCCGAGCGCGATGCCCAGCGCGAGGCCGACGAGGGGAGCAATCACGAGCGGCATCGAGATCCCTTCAGTCCGATTGGCACTCGGAGGGGACCTCCGCGCCGGAGGCGCGCAGACTGTTGGCGACGCGTCGGAACGCGGTGTCCGCGTCCGGCGCGTTGTCGCACGAGGTCGCGGCGGAGAGGTACTTGCTCCGCTCCTCGATGGCGGACGTCTTTCCGAGCTCGCGGAGCTTCGCGCAGCAGATGGACGCGCTGTCGGATCGCGGTCGGCTGCTCTTGGAACGACGGGAGCGAGCGGCGCGCGCGCCCCGCTTCGTCGCGCCCGCCCCGGGGGAGCCGGTGGCTTCGTCGTCATCGTCGTCGTTCGCCGCGGCCGAAGCGCTCGAGTCCGTCCCTTCGCCCTTCCCGAACGAGGTCGTAGCGGCGTGAATCAGCCCGAACACGGGGACGATGGAGAGCCCGACCACGGGGAGGACGATGAAGATCCATGAGCCGCCGCCCCGGCCTCGGCCTCGCGCGAGATCCACGGGTCCGAGCGGCGCGGCCGGCGCCGGGCTCGCGAGTGTGACAGAAGGAGGGGCCGCCGCGGGAGGGCTCGCGCCCGCGCCCGGCTCTCTCGTGGGTCTCGAGGTGGGGGGCCTCGAGACGCGCTCGCCACTGCCCGTTTGGCTTTCGGTGCTCACGTCGGCTCGCTGCGGAACAGGGGGAGGGTCTCTCCCGTCATCGGTCGCTCCGTCCGCTTCGCGCCTGCGCGGCGCGGCCGCAGGGCCTTGTCGATGGCCTTCGAGGGTGAGGGGGCGGGGGCCGCGCGCTGCTCGATGTCCAAGAGCGCGGCCTTCGTCCGGAGGCCGCCGGGCGCGGAGAAGCCGTGGAGCTCTCCGCCCTGCGCGACGACGCGATGGCACGGGACGATGAGCGGGAAAGGATTGGTGGCCATCGCGCGTCCGACCGCTCGCGCCGCCGAGGGGGAGCCCGCCGCGCGCGCGAGCTCGCCGTAGCTCGCCCGCGCCCCGCAGGGGATGGCCCGGGCGGCGGCGTAGATGCGCGCTCGGAAGTCGGACAGGTTCCGGGTGTCGAGAGGGAGGTCGGAGAGATCGACCTCGGCCCCGTCGAGCAGGCTCGTCAGCTTCTTCGCGGCATCGAGGACGAACGGGGGCGGGGTCGACGTCCGCTCGGGCTCGGGCTCCTCGAGGTTCCGCGCGCGCACCAGCCGCAGCAGCGAGCGCACCGTCGCCGCTTCGGTCTGTGACGGAAGCGCGGTGGCCACGATGCCCTGGTCGCCGTACGCCACAGCGCAGCGGCCGAGCGCGGTCGGGAACAGAAAGAAGCCGAGCACGGAGGGACTATCTTTGCGCTCTCGGCGAGCCGCCACAAGCGATCAAAGTGAGGGGCCGGCCGCTCGCGGGCTTGCCTCGAGGCGAAAGTCACGGCTTAGTAACGCGGCGCTTCGAGCGGTCGGTTCGAAAACCGCTCCGACTTGTATGCCAAGGGTCGCTCGCACGTCCAACCCCCGAACATGAAGGCTTCGATCGTGAACCGACGTCAGTTCCTCGTGCAGTCCGCCGCCGTCGCCGCCTCGCTCGGGGTCGCCCTATCGGGCGCTCGGGAGGCCCATGCCGGCACGCCCTCGGCCGACGAGGTCGCGAAGAGCGTGCAGAAGTTCTACGACACGACGAAGACGTTCCGAGCCGGCTTCAAGCAGGTCTACTTCATCAAGGTCCAGAACAAGAAGAAGGAGTCCAAGGGGCGCGTCGTCTTCCAGAAGCCGGGCAAGATGAGCTTCTCCTACGACGAGCCCAACGGCAACCGCGTGGTCTCGGACGGGAAGACGATCCGGGTCTACGAGAAGGAGGCCGAGCAGATGTACGAGACGACCGTCTCGAAGTCGCAGTATCCGGCCGCGCTCGCGTTCCTGATGGGGGAGGGAAAGCTCGAGAAGGACTTCAAGCTCAAGCTGCTCGACTCGTCGACGATGAAGTTCGAGGGCGGCTGGGTGCTCGAGGCGATCCCGAAGGAGGCCTCGCCCGCCTACGAGAAGATGCTGCTCTACGTGGACGGCCCCACCAGCCAAGTCCGGCGCGTGGTGATCATCGACGCCCAGAGCAACCGCAACAAGTTCGACTTCTCCGATCCCGTCGTGAACAAGCCCGTCGAGGACAAGGAGTTCGTCTTCGATCCTCCGAAGGGCACCAAGATCGTGAAGCCCTAGAGCACCGATCATGTTCGGTGCTCCAGCAGTGAGCTGAAAAAGGCGGTCGTCAGGCCACGGCTCAGCGGAGGCGCGGTCGAGTCCGTCGAGGTGGCGGTAGCCGCGCCCCCGATGCCGCGAGCGCCTCGGTGAACTTGGACATCGTGAGGTGCGCGAAGGCGTTCGCGAGGGCGTCCGCGGCGTCGGGTCGAGGGGGGGTGGCGAGGCGGAGCAAGGTCGTGATGACGCGGGCCACTTGCTCCTTGGTTGCGAGCCCGCCGCCGACCACGGCGCGCTTCACCCGCGCGGGGGGCAGCTCCACGAACGGCACCCGCGCCCGCGTCAATCGCAGCAGCACGACGCCTCGAGCGTGGCCGAGCTTGGCCGCCGCCTGCGCGTCCTTCGCGTAGAAGAGGGACTCCACCGCGGCGACGCGCGGGTGGAAATCCTCGAGCACCTGGGCGAGCCCGTCGTCGATCTCGATGAGCCGCGACGCGAGCGGCAGGCTCGTGTCGGTGTCGATGACGCCGTGGCCGACGTGCTCGATGCGCGTGCCCTCGCGTCGCAGGACGCCCCAACCGAGGTGGCGGGTCCCTGGGTCGATGCCGAGGACCGTCAGGGGAGCCTTGCTCTCGTCGATGGCGATCTCGCCGCTCGTCCGCTCGTCAGCAGGAGCCATGCGCGCCGTTCACCTTCGGAAAAATCTTGCCGGGATTCAAGAGCTCGTTCGGATCGAAGACGCGTTTGAGCCCCCGCTGCAAGTCGATGGTGGCCGCGGATTGCTCGAGCGGCAGAAAGCGAGCCTTCGACAGCCCGATCCCGTGCTCTCCGGTGAGGGTGCCGCCCAGCGCGACGACCCGCTCGAACAGCTGGGAGAGCCCGGACTCGACGCGCGGCGCGGCGTCGGGGTCGTCCCAGAGGTAGTTCACGTGGAGGTTGCCGTCGCCGGCGTGGCCGTACGCGAGCATGCCGATTTGGATCCGGTCTCGTATGCGGTCGACCTCCTCCAAGAGGTCACCGATGTGGCGTCGCGGCACCACGACGTCCTCCGAGACTTTGAATCGGGCCATCGCGCGCGTCGTCTTCGACAGGGCTCGGCGCGCGGCCCAGAGACGATCGCGCTGGGCCTCGTCCTGGGCGACCAGCACTTGGATCGCGCCCGCCTCGTCGCAGGCAGCCCCGACGCGCTCTGCCTCGAGCGCGACCGTCGCCTCGACCCCGTCGACCTCGATGATGAGCATCGAGCCTGCTCCGGCGGCGACGGGGACGCCCCCTTTCGCGACCGCGTCGAGGGTCGCCCGATCGAGGAGCTCGATGCAGCGAGGCACCACGCGCGCCTTGAGGATCGCGCGGACGGCGAGCCCGGACGCGTGGACATCGGGGAACTGAGCCATGAGCGTCATCACGTGCTCCGGCTTCGGAATCAAACGGAGGACGGCGCGCGTGGTGACGGCGAGCGTGCCTTCGCTGCCCACGAGCAACCCGGTGAGATCGTACCCCGTGACGCCCTTCTTCGTCCTGCGGCCGACGAACATCCGCTCGCCGCCGATGACCGCCACCTCCAGACCGAGCACGTAGTCGCGCGTGGTCCCGTACTTGAACGCGCGCGGCCCTCCCGCGTTCTCCGCGATGTTGCCGCCGATCGCGCACCAAGAGAGCGAGTTCGCGTCGGGCGGATAGAACAGGCCCCGTCGCTCGACCTCGTCATGGAGGTCGCCGAGGACGACGCCCGGCTCGACGATGGCGACCAGCTCGGCCTCGTCGATGTCGACGATACGCGCCATGCCGTGGGTCGCGAGCGCGATGCCGCCCGCGACGGGGATGCAGCCCCCCGACTTGCCGCTGCCGGCGGCGCGGGGGGTGATGGGGACACGCTCGTCGAGGGCGACGGCGAGGGCCGTCCGCACGTCGTCCTCGTTCTCCGCGATCACCGCCACGTCGGGCAGGACGGGGTCGTTCTCGGACTCGTCGCCGGCGTACGCAGCGAGCCCGTCCGGCGACGTCACGAGCTTGGACGGACCGAGCGCCCGATCGAGCCGGGAGCGCAGCCTCTCCACGTGACTTTGCGTCAGCTTCGGGCGCGGGGAGGGGGAGGGCCGCAACATCCTCGAGCACCTGTACCACGGCTGACCAAAGAGTCCTGCTCCGGGCGGGGCGCGGGCGGGCCCACCGAAAACGAAAGCGCCGCCGTGCACCCGATTCGGGCTCGAGGATCTAGAGCCACCCCCCTGAGTCGCGCTACGCTTGCCGAGTTGCTGCCTTATCCGGTTTCGAGAGTGGAGATGCGGCCGCGCAGAGGTCTCGAGCCCGAGCGCTGCCATCGGGGGATTCGAGCGCAGATAAATCCAGCAGCGTGGCGTGCGGAGCCTCGTCGATGCGTGCGAGCGGCTCTTTCGTGCGACGCGGTTCGTGAGGTCGATGAGCCAAGCCATCCAGTGTCCGTCCTGCGGTAACCGCGGAAAGCCCTCGGACGCCTATTGCTCCGAGTGCGGATTCCCCATGGGCGAGGTGCGCGCGGAGCACGGCTCGAACGACGCCCTCGTCGGCCGGTCGCTGTCCGGTGGCTACCGCATCGTCGAGCCGATCGCCGAGGGCTCGATGGGCCGCGTCTATCGCGCCGAGCAGTCGACGCTCGGGCGCCAGGTCGCGGTGAAGGTCATGTCAGGGGCGCTCGTCTCCAACGCGGAGATGGTCGAGCGCTTCAAGAACGAGGCTCGCGCCGCGAGCGCGCTCAATCACCCGAACTGCGTCCGCGTGTACGACTTCGGCCAGACCGCCGACGGCCGCCCGTACTTCGTGATGGAGCTGCTCACGGGGCAAGACTTGGAGGCGATCCTCCACGCCGAGCCGCTCCAGCCGGTGACGCGCGTGCTCGACGTCACGCTCCAGATCCTGAGCGCGCTCGAAGAGGCCCATGGCCTCGGGGTCGTCCATCGGGATCTCAAGCCCGGCAACGTGTTCGTGATGCCTCAACGCGGCGGCGGGGACTTGGTGAAGGTCGTGGACTTCGGGCTCGCCAAGCTGAGAAGCGGCATCAGCGCGCCGAGCGGTCGCGTGTTCGGGACGCCCGAGTACATCACGCCCGAGCAAGCGATGGCGAAGGAGACGGACGAGCGGACCGACCTCTACGCCTGCGGCGTCATCCTGTTCGAGATGATCGCGGGGCAGCTCCCGTTCAACGAGTCGTCGCCCCAAAAGCTGCTCGAAGCGCACGCCTACAAGACCCCGCCGAAGCTCGCCGACATCGCCCAGGAACGGAGCATGTTCGGGCTCGATACGGTGGTGGAGAAGGCGCTCGAGAAGTCGCCGCCCAAACGCTTTCAGACCGCGTTCGAGTTCGCGGACGCGCTGCGCGAGATCGTCGCCCATCGCACCGGCGATCGCAGCGGGTCGGATCGACGATCGTGGGTGCGCGCCTCGTTCCGAGCATGCTCGACCTGCGGAAACCTGAACTCGCCGGTGGCGCGTTTCTGCGGTGAGTGCGGGGAGCCGCTCGATCGCGAGAGCATCACGCCGACTTCGATTCGGAAGCCAGACCCTCCGGCCGCCACCGTACGCTCGCAGGAGCCGGCGCGGGTCCCGGAGCCGAGCCGGCACGAGGAGCACGTCCGCGAGGAGCCGCGCGCCAAGCCAGGCGCGGGGCGAGCGCGGGACGAAGACGGAGCGCAGGCGGGCCCGCGGGTCGACGTCGTAGCTCCTCGCCGCGAGCGCGCGAGCATCGCCCCCCCGCCCGCGGCCGCGCCGAGGAGCCCCCGAGAAACGCCGCCCGACGCGGACCGTCGACAGGATGAAGACGGGCTCTCGACGAGCGCGCTGCGGGGCGTGGAAGAAGCCATCCGCGACGCCGAGGCGAGCGGGGATCCGAGCTCGGCCCTCGTGTTCTTGGAGCAGCTCGCGACGACGCGGCTGAAGATCGGTGATCCGGTCGGGGCGATCGCGGCGCTGCGACGGGGGATCGACATCGCGCGCGCCGACCTCGACAAGGGCGAGCTCGACGATCCGATCCGAGTCGTCGCCATCTTCAGCGCCAAGCTCGGCGAGGCGTATCTCGAGACCGGTGATTTCGGCGCGTCCACGCGGGCCCTCAAGGACGCGCTCGCCCTCTCCCGCAAGGGCCCGGAGCGGACGCGCATCTGGCTCTCGCTCTCCCGGGTGGCGCGGGCCCAGAACCACGACAAGGAGGCGGCCGAGTACCTCGAGGCCGCCGACCAGGAGACGGCCTCGTCGGGGCGCCGCAGCGCGAGCGACGCCCCCCAGGCCGCGAACGAGTCCACCGGCCGTCGCAAGAAGCTCTGAGCACGCAGCGGCCCCGGCCGGGGCCGCCGCGCCGCGCGCTCAGTCGAGCGGCGCGCCTCTCCGGATGCCGTGCCGCTGCAGCAGTCGGTGGAGGTACATGCGATCGAGGTTGGCTTTGCGGGCCGCCTTGCTGACGTTGCCCTGCGCCCAGGCGAGGAGGGCTCGCAGGTAGCGCCGTTCGAAGTCGGCGATGATGGAGTCCTTCGACTCTCGGAAGGCCTTGCTCAAGTCGATGTCGGCGATGACGGGATCGATCGACTTCTCTTGGGAGGGCTCTTCTCTTCCCACCGCTCGATCGTCGGCGACCACGAAGCGTTCGACGTAGTTGCGAAGCTCGCGGACGTTGCCGGGCCACGTGTGGCGCTTGAGCTCCGCGAGGACCTCGCGCGCGAGCAGATCGATGCGGTCGCTCGCCCCGAGCTCTTCCAGGAACGACGAGATGAGGACCTCGATGTCCTCGACGTGCTCGCGGAGCGGGGGCACGTCGATGCGCAGCACGCTCAAGCGGAAATAGAGATCCTCCCGGAACCGGCCCTGGTTGATCTCGTCCTCGAGCCTGCGGTTCGTGGTGGCGATGACGCGCGCCTCGAGCTTGCGCGTCTGCGTCTCGCCTCCCTTCTTGAACTCCCGCGCCGCGAGCGCGCGAAGGAGCTTCGGCTGCACGTCCACCGGCAGGTCGCCGATCTCGTCGAGCATCACCGTCCCTCCTTGAGCCGCCTCGAACGCCCCGATCCGCGGCGTCTCCGCGCCGGGGAACGCCCCCTTCACGTAGCCGAACAGCTCGTGGTGGGCGTCGTTGTGGCCGAGGGCGCTGCAGTCGACGATGTAGAAGGGGAGGTTCTTGCGGGAGCTGCGCCGAACGATCTCGGCCGCGATCAGCTCCTTGCCGGTGCCGCTCTCGCCCTCGATGAGGACATCGCCTTCGGCGCGGGCGACGCGCTCGATCTTCGCGAAGAGCCTCCGCATGATCCCGGAGGCGCCGACGAGGCTCCCGAAGGAGGGCGTGATCCCGGGCTGGGGAGTGCCCGGGGCCGGGCGGAGGGCGCGAACGACGAGGACGCTCCTGCCGAGCTCGAGGCGGCACTCGGGCAGCGTGAGATCCGCGTCCCGCACGGAGATCCCGCCCACCTTCGTGCCGTTCAGCGAGCCGGTGTCGACGACGCGCCACCCGCGGGGATGGGTGCGGATCTGACAGTGCAGGCGGGAGACCATCTCGTCGTCGAGGACCAGCTCGTTCGACGGGTGAGAGCCGATGCGCAGGACGTCGCCGTCGAGGATCAGGTTGCGGGAGCTGGGGACGCCGCCTTCGCGCTCGACGTTCACCTCGAGCCGAGGTGTCGACCGCTCGAGGCTGAGCCCCTCCGGTCGGGTGGCGCGCGGGTGGAGCGCGCCCTTGTCGGTTGTCTTCACGAGGTCGAGTCTACTCCCGAACGCGAGCGTACGATCGCACCTTTGGCTTGCCACCGAGGAGGGCGAGCTGGCCGCAGGCGGCGGCGACGTCGTCTCCTCGGGTCTTGCGCACGAAGCACGAGATCCCGGCCCCCGTGATCACCTCTTGGAACGCGAGGACCCGCTCCCACTCGGGGGGCGCGAGCGTGCTCGCCTCGATCGGGTTCATGGGGATGAGGTTGATCTTGACGGGCAGCTTCGCCACGAGGCCGATGAGGCGTTTCGCATCGTCTCGGTGGTCGTTCTCTCCCGCGACGAGGGTGTACTCGATGGTGATGCGGCGGCGCTTCGGGAGCGGGTAGGCGCGGAGGCCCCGCATCAGCTCCGCGAGCGGGTATTTGCGGTTGATGGGCATCAGCTGGCTGCGCTGCTCGTCGCGGGTCGCGTGGAGGCTGATGGCGAGGCCGATCTGCCCCGCGAAATCTTCTCCGAGGCGAGCGATCTCGGGGACGAGCCCGGAGGTGGAGACGGTGACCCGACGCTTCGAGAGACCGACCCCTTCGGGGTGGGTCAGGAGCTCGAGGCTCCGCTTGGTCGCCTCGTAGTTGTGCAGCGGCTCCCCCATCCCCATGTAGACGACGTTGCGGATCTCCTCGCCCTCGTCGAGGGCGCGCTTGCCGAGGAGCACCTGGGCCACGATCTCCTCGGGCCCCAAGTGTCGCTTGAGCCCGGCCACCCCGCTCGCACAGAACACGCAGCCCATCGCGCAGCCGACCTGCGTCGAGATGCACTGGGTGACCCGCGTCTTCGGCGCGGTCGCGACGGGCTCCTGCTCCCCCTCGTCCTCGTCTTCCTCGCCTTCTTCAGCCTCTTCGGCCGCGCTCTCGTCGGCCGGCGACCCCGGGCCCGACACGCGGGGCAAGAGCACCGACTCGATCGGGGCCTCGTCACGCAAACGAATGAGGAGCTTGCGCGTGTCGTCGGCGGAGCGGTGTACGCGCTCGACGCGGCCACAATGAGGCGCGTCGCCGAAGAGGGCGGCTCGAAGGCCTCTCGGCAGCGTCGTCATCGCCTCCGGATCGAGCTCGCTCCGCTTGTGGATCCAGCGAAACACCTCGAGCGCGCGAAACGAACGCTCCTTCGCGAGCGCGGGGGAGGCGGCCCACTCCTTGGGGAGCCTCGCGACGGGATGCAGGAGCTTTTCGCCGTTGGCGCTCATGGAAAGAGCAGGTCTTTAGCGTCCCCCCGCGCCCCGCGCAATCAACCCCCGCGAGGGCGAAGCGCGCTTCTGCTCGGCGCGGCCCCGCGGTAGAAGCGCCCATGCCGCGCCCGTTCGAACCCGTCGTCGCGCCACCCCTGCCCGAGCAACGGGGGGCTTCGTTTCCTCGCCTCGTCGAGCTCATGCAGCGCCTGCTGGCGGAGGACGGCTGTCCGTGGGACCGCGAGCAGACCTTCGCATCGCTGCGGCGCTACGTCCTCGAGGAGGCGTGCGAGGTCATCGACGCGATCGATCACGGCGATCGGAGGGAGCTCACCGCGGAGCTCGGGGATCTTCTCCTCCAGGTCGTTTTTCAGGCCGAGCTCGGCCGCAATGAAGGGTCGTTCGGACCGGACGACGTGGTCGAGGCCATCTGCGACAAGCTCGTGCGCCGGCACCCCCACGTCTTCGGCGACGTCGCGGTCGAGGGCTCGGGAGAGGTGCTGCGAAACTGGGAGCTGATCAAGGCCGAGGAGAAGAAGCAGAAAGGGAAGGGGGAGGGCATCCTCCACGGCGTCCCTCGGAGCCTCCCCGCCCTCGTCCGGGCGCAGCGGGTCGGAGAGAAGGTGGCGCGGGTCGGCTTCGACTGGGCGGACGCGAAGGGGTCGCGGGCCAAGGTCGACGAGGAGCTCGGGGAGCTCGAGCGCGCGATGGCGGACGGGGACCAGGACGCGATCGAGGCCGAGCTCGGCGACGCGCTGTTCGCCCTCGTGAACCTCGCCCGTCACACCAAGGTCGACGCGGAGGCGGCCTTGAAGAGGACCATCGACAAGTTCACGAAGCGCTTCGATCACGTGGAGGCCCGCGTCCACGAGGTCCACGGCGGCTGGCCCAAGGCCGGGTCCGGGGAGCAGCTCTCGCTCTTGGAGCTCGACGGTTACTGGGAAGAGGCGAAGCGGTGAGCTCGGCGGGGGCCTTGTTCTGCGCATGCGGCCCGGACGCGGTGTAAAGTAGCGCCGGTGAGCGCGGCGCAGGACAGCGAGATCCTCATCCCTCCGGGGACGGTGGTGCTCGACAAGTACCGCGTCGAGCGCCAGCTCGGGGTTGGCGGCATGGGGATCGTGGTGAAGGCGATCCACACCGCCCTCGGCACGCCGGTCGCGATCAAGTTCCTCCTCCCTCAGTACAGCGTCTCGCAGGAGGCGGCCCGGCGCTTCGTCCGGGAGGCGCAGGCCGCCTCGAAGATGTCGAGCGAGCACATCGTCCGCGTGTTCGACACCGGATCGTCTCACCCGTTCGGGCCGTACATCGTGATGGAGTTCCTCGAGGGCGAGGATCTCGCGAAGCACCTGCGGAACACGGGCGCGTTCTCGATCGATGCGTCGATCGACTTCGCGGTGCAGGCCGCCCTCGCCCTCGCCGAGGCGCACGCGATGGGGATCGTTCACCGCGACATCAAGCCGGCGAACCTGTTCCTCGTGCCGCAGCACGACGGGGTCCCCCTCATCAAGGTCCTCGATTTCGGCATCTCGAAGATCATCGAGCAGTCTTCCCTCGAGGTCACAAAGACGACGGCCATCCTGGGCTCCGGCCTCTACATGTCGCCGGAGCAGATGAAGTCGTCGAAGACGGTGGATCACCGCACCGACGTCTACGCGCTCGGTATCAGCTTGTTCGAGCTGCTCACGCGCACCCAGCCGTTCACCGCCGACTCGTTCGCCGAGCTCGCGATCAAGGTGAACATGGAACCGCCGACGGACATCCGGACCATCCGGCCCGACGTCTCGAAGGAGCTCGCGGACGTGATCGCGATGGCGTACGCGAAGAAAGTCGACGACCGCTATCAGACGGTCGGAGAGCTCGCGGCCGCGCTCGCCCCGTGGGCCAACCCTCGCACCCTGCTCAACATCGAGGCCCTCGCGCGGCGCGAGATGCGGAGGAGCATCGGCTCGCGGCCCCGCCAGCGTCTGTCGAGCGCCCCCGATCGGCCGGCGGGCGGCCGCGCCCTCGAGCTCGATCCGCGCGGCTCGACGCCCAGCGTGCAGCCCGCCGCCCTGCCTCAGGGGATCTTCGAGTCCCAGCTGAAGATCCCGCGTCCACCCACGTTGCCCACCCCGAGCTCGGTGGGGATGGACACCTTCGGTCTCTCGAAGAAGGGCGTGGAGCCGCTGATGCACACCGTGGATCAAGGCGCGGTCGGGGAGCTCGACGACGAGCCGCGTCGAGTGCGCTGGATCATGGCCATCGGGGCCGGTCTCGTCGCGGCCGCCGCGCTCGCTTTCTACTTCCTCGTCCGCACCCCCGCTCCCGCCGACGACGATCCGGTCGGCATCCCTCTCCGCAAGCCGACCGCCACCGCGACGAGCGAGAGCCCCCCCGCGGCCGCCTCGTCGTCGCCGGTCACCGAGTCGACGAGCCCGCGCCCGCCCGCCAGCTCCGAGACGACGGCGACCGAGTCGGCGCGCGAGATCGCTACGAGCTCCTCCCAAGCCACGCGATCGAGCGGCCCGGGCACAGTCGCGCACCCTTCGAGCGCAACGAGCAGTCGCCCCTCCGTCGGCTCCGTCGCCCCCGAGCCGGAGAAGACCTCCGAGAAGCCGCCGGAGAAGCCGCCGGGCACGCCTTGCAAGATCCGCGATCTGTCGGGCGAGCTGATCGATTGCCCGAAGACCGGCCCCTAGAGCACCGATCCGCTTGAAAGCCGGCGCTTTCGCGCCATTTCACGCGTGATCCACGCGGCCTCGTCGCTCCGCTCCTCCCATGACTGCGAGTCGTGCTGTGGTGCTCACTCCTCGGGCGCGCGCCTCCCACGCAAACTCGCGCGACATCACTCGGCCTTCAAATGAATCGGTGCTCTAGGCGGACGATTCCGCCCGCGCGGGGCCGAGCCGGTTGCGCATCGGCCTCGCAAGGGATGGTTCGCTCGCGCTATCGTTGCTCGTTGACCTCCGTTCGACCGAGCGGCGTACGCACCGTGGCGAAGGCCTTGGGAGACGGCCACGTCTCCGTGGTCTTCCAGCCCATCGTGGATCTCGTGACGGGGAGCGTCCTCGCTTACGAGGCGCTCGCGCGCTGTCGCGCCAAGGGCCTCGAGAACCCGATGACCCTCTTCGAGGTGGCAGCGGACCAGAAGCTCTGCGGTCGCCTCGGGCGGGTCGTCCGCGAGCTCGCGACCCAGGACTGCGCCGGCCACGCCCTCTTCCTCAACGTCCACCCCCACGAGCTCGCCGATCGCTGGCTCGTGCAGCCGGACGATCCGATCTTCAGCCACGAGCCTGGCGTCTTCTTGGAGATCACCGAGAGCGTGCCTCTGAGCCACCACGCGCTCGTGCTCGGAACGCTGAACGAGATCCGGGGCAAGGGGGTCGGCCTCGTCGTCGACGATCTCGGGGCCGGGTACTCGAACCTCCGGTACATCGCGGATCTCGCGCCGGAGATCGTGAAGCTCGATCGCGGGCTCATCGAGCGGGTCCACGAGGACAAGCGCCGCCTCTCCCTCGTGACGAGCATCGTCCGGCTCTGCGGCGATCTCGGGGCGCGCGTCGTGGCGGAAGGGATCGAGACGCAGGAGGAGCTCACGGCCGTGATCGACGCCGGCGTTCACTATGTGCAGGGCTATCTCATCGCGCGCCCCGCCCACCCTCCGCCGAAGCCGAACGCGCAGTCCGGCATCCCCCAATCGGCGGCCCCGTTCTCTCGACGCGCGAACGGATCGACCGTCCCGATGGCTCACACCGTTCCCGTCGTGCCTCCCCCCCACGCGCGACCGCCCGACTCCCACCGAGCCGAGAAGCCGGAGCGGTCCAAGGGGCGAAAGACGACCGGGCCGTTCCGCAAGCGCTGAGGGCGGCTCGCCGACCGTCCCAGTCCATCGCGCTTCGTCTCCGTCGCGGGAGGTTTCCGATTCAGAACCGCCCGCTGACGCTCAACCCAATCGGCGCGGGCGGTGCCGCGAGCGGATCGGGCGACGCTTGGGTGAGGAGACCTACCGCGATCTCTCGGACGGGGCCGGGGCGCGCGGGCGCGGCCGCGCGCGGCTTCTTGGACTTCACCGTGAGCTCGGTGTCTCCCGTGAACTCGCGCGGAGCAGAGATCTTCGCGGTCGTGTCGTCCCCCGGATCCCAAACGAACAGGAAGATCGAGAGCCCCGTGAAGACCCCCGCCCCCACGAAGCAGCCGATCTCGACCCCGAAGAGGGGCTTCTTCAGATCATCGTCGTCGGCGAGCGACGCCACGTAGCGATTGAGGACGATGCCCCCCGCGAGCGACGACGCGGCGAGGATGGTCGTCACCACCGCTCCGCCCTTGCCGGGGGCTTCTTCGAATTTGGCGTCGACGGCGATCTCTTGTCCGGCGGGGACCTTGATGCGGCTCTCGTACGCCTTCATCCCGTCTGCATCGACCTCGATCGCGTGCTCGCCGGCGGGGACCTTGATGCGCAGCGGCTCGCGGCGCTTTCGAAGAAACAGTCCGACGCGCTCGCCGTCGACGTCGACCACGACCTCGGGGGCGGTGCCGGTCACGAGCAGGTAGCCAAACCCCACGCGCGCGAGCTGGGCGTCGAGCTTGATGCTCTGCCCCTGCACGATCTCGATCTCCTTCTCGAAGGGGTCGAAGCCGGTCGCCTCGATGTAGAGCTTGTGCTTGCCCGGCGTGAGCTCGATCGAGGTGGGCCCCACCGCCCGCGGCGCGTTTCGATGAGGGGGCGGATCGTCGACGAAGATCTGGGCGGTCGTGACGGGGAGGTTGATCTCGATGCGTCCGACGAAGTCCCCTTGGGAGAGGGCGGCGCGGTAGACGTAGACGCGGCCCGGCTCGAAGGTGAACTGGCTGCCGGTCGGGTTGTAGTCGCGGAATCCCTCGACCAGGATGAAGTACGTGCCGGTGGAGAGGGAGAGGTTCGTCGGAGCGGCGATGCTGGCCGCGACGCGCCGGTAGCCTGGTCCGGTCGGCTTCTTCGGGTCGAGGGGCGGAGCCTTCGGATCGATGCGCTCGTAGATCGACACGGGCGCGCCCGCCGGCTCACTCTCGACGAAGACGAGGGCTTTGATCTCGGCCTTCTGGGATGCGCCGGTCGCCTCCGTGCTCGGCGACGAGGCCTGCTCCTTGCGGAGCCGATCGATGGTGCCTTCGATCTGGGCCCGGTCGGGGGCGGCCGGCTCCGACTTGAGGAACCGATCGTACAGATCGATGGCGCGGTCGCGCATCCCGGCGCGCTCGGCGGCGACGGCGGCGTTGAACAAGAACGCGGTGTACTTGTGCTTTTCGTAGGCGCTCGAGAACTCGTCCACCGCGTCCGCGTACTTGGCGTCGGCGAAGAGGCGCTGGCCCTTCTCCATGCGCGAGCGCGCGTCGTCGATCTCGGTCTTCGCGGGGGGCGCCTTCGGATCCGCGGGGGCGGGGGCAGGCGCCGGTTGGGCCGACGCGGCCCGCGGCCCTGCGAGGACGAGCGCGATCGCGACGAGCAGATGGACGAGCAGCGTGCGACGCGACATCAGGCCTCCATGCGGATCTCGGCGAGCACGCCGTAGTGATCCGAGGGCGCGATCCTTTGATGGCTCTCCGTGACGACCTGATCGAGGACGACCCGAGCCGAGAGCGGCATCCCTTGGCCCTGCCCGTCCGGGCCCGCGACGAGCACGTAGTCGATGCGCCGCGGCGCCTCGAAGGTGAGGGCCGCGTGCGGGTTGTTCGGGGGATCGAAGGTGAAGCCCGGGCCGGTGCCGACACGCTCGAAGCAGTCCGTGAAGAAGATGCTCTTGCGATCGAGGGCGTGCAGACCCCTGAGGAAGCGGATCTCCGTCGCGTCGGGGGCGGCGTTCAGATCGCCGACGAGGATCGCGGGGAGGTCCTTCGGCTCGACCATCTCCTTCACGTGGCCGGCGATCGCGAGCACCTGGGCCTCGCGCAAGTAGCCTTCGTCGAACTTCCACGAGAGGTGGGTCACGAAGAAGGGCACCGGCCCCGCCTCCGTCTCGGCGCGCGCGAAGACGAGGCTCCGCGCGTCGCTCGTGGGGAGGTCGAAGGTGCGGCCATCACGCAACGGAAACCGCGACAGGATGGCGTTGCCGAACTGGTCCCCGTTCTCGTACGTCCACGCGGCCCCGAATCCGACGTGAATCTCGGAGGGACCACCCGCCCGAGACCACGCGTCCGCGAGCTGGCTCGCCTGGCAGGCCTCCGGCGCGTTGGGCCGGTGGATGACCTCCTGCAACCCGATGATGTCCGGGTCGAGCTCCGCGATTCCCTTCTGAAGCAAGCGCAGCCTATTCTCCCACGGCCCCTGGCGGTTCCAAATGTTGATGGTGAGCACGCGCAGCGGACGCATGAGAGCGCCTCGTAGTCCTGCGGAACCCAGCCGACAAGCGCCCCGCTCAACGCTCCTCTTCGCGATCGCCGGGGCAGTCGCGGCGAGCTGTACCGTCGCGCGGGAGGCGCGGGCCGAGACGACCTTCACCGTCAGCTACAAAGCGCCGGAGAGCTGCCCGGATCGGGGGGCCTTCATCCTCGCGATCCAGCGACGTTCCCGCATCGTGAAGCCGGTCGGCAAGGAGGAGCAGCCGGACGTCGTCCTCGAGGTGGACATCAAGGTGCGCGGCGCGAAGAAGAACCGCGTCAGCGGCCGCCTCCGCATCACCCAGGGCGTGAACGCGAGCGAGCGTTCGGTGACGGGCGTCTCTTGCGCCGAGGTCTCCTCCGCCCTCTCTTTGATCGCGGCCCTCGCCATCGATCCCAGCGCCGACGAGATCGCCAAGCCGGAGCCGCTCCCCGTGCCGCCGAACCCGTTCGGTCCGCCCATCCTCGGCTCCGAGCCTCAGCTGATCCTCGGCCCCGCTCCCGTCATCGTCCCCTTCACGGTCCCGCCGCTTCCCCTGCGCCCCGGCATGATGCCGCCGCCCTGGCGGGCGGATCTCTACGCTCCGCCGCTGCCGGCCCGCCCATTCGGTCTGGCCCCGCATGGCATCGACTTCGGCGTCGGGGCGCGCTTCGTCCTCGAGGCAGGCCCCGCGCCGACGGTGCTGGCCGGCGTCGCGGGGGCGATCGAGCTTCGCGATCTGGGCGCGACGGGGAGAATCGCGACCCGACTCCCGGATTGGGCAGACCCGAACGATCGGCCGCGCGGCCCGGCGTGGTCAATCCGTGCCGAGTTGAGCTACGCCGTGACGACGGAGTCGAAGACGTTCGGCGCTGCGGAGACGGGGTTCCGCATGCTTCGGGGCCGGTTCATCGCGTGCGTTCCGGGGTACGCCCCCGCGAGCTGGCTCCGCGTGTGGCCGTGCGCCTCGTTCGGTGGTGGTGGGGAATGGGCCCAGGTCACGCAAGACGGAGCGTCCCGTTCGCTCTCCGCTCCCTGGGTGGAGCTCGGCGTCTCCGGGCGCGTCGACTGGGTCCCCGTCCACTGGCTCGCTTTCGAAGTGCAAGTCGGTCCTGCTTTTGCAGTGGTCGACGGGCAGTTCGCGAACGGCTCCACGATCTACCACGACCCCTTCCCGGTGGCTTTCCAGCTGGGGACAGGTGCGACAGCGTCGTTTTGAGGGCTGGATCGCGTTTGTTGGATCAACGACCTTGGACCCGGGGATGAAGACTACAGTGCTCACGACGGAGGCCTTGCCGCTCTTCACGGCAGCGTCTTCCTGTCGCTCGCCGGACGAGGCCGAAGAGGATTCGGCGCTCGCTCCGGCGCAGCGAGAGGGAGTCGAGTCGGTGCCCGATCAGGAAGGCGATGATCCGCTTTCCGGGCCCACCGAACGAGGTGCATGGTCTCCCGCGTCGGCGGAGGACGCCGCGCGGATCAAGAAGCTGGTCGTCGAGCAGCACGCCTTCGTGTGGCGCTCCTTGCTCAGGCTCGGGGTGCCCCGCGCCGACGCCGAGGACGCCCTGCAACAGGTCTTTATGGTCACCGCCAGACGCATCCAAGACATCACGAGCGGCTCCGAGAGGTCCTTCCTCTACGGGACGTGCTTGCGGGTCGCGTCGCGGGCTCGGCGGACCCAGCTGCGGAGGCGCGAGATCGTCGGAGACGAAGCCTGCCCCGAGCGCATCGACCCGCAAGAGCGGCCCGACGAGCTCATCGATCGGGCGCGGGCCCGCGCGATCCTGGACGAGATCCTCGCTGCCATGCCGATCGAGCTCCGCGCCGTCTTCACGTTGTTCGAGCTCGAGCAGATGACGATGGTGCAGATCTCCCAGCTGGTTGGGGTCCCGCAGGGCACGGTCGCCTCGCGCCTCCGGCGCGCGCGGGAGCTGTTCGTGGAGCACCGCAAGCGCCTCGAGGCGAGGATGCAGTCGGCGGCGAGCTCTCGGGTCTCGGTGAAGCGCGCGCCGAGCGGGGTGCTCCCCGCCGCCGTTCCGACCGAAGCCGAGGACGGCCTCGACGCTGACGCCATGGAGAAGAGCGCATGACGACGATGAAGCGTCTTCTCGAAGATCCGGGATCGGACATCGATCGGGTCCTGCTCGAGTCGGCTTTGGATGAGGATCCTCCGCCGGGCGCGGCGGACAAGACCTTGGCCGCGCTGGGGCTCGGCTCGGCGGTCGCGCTCGGGGTCGCGACCACGACGACGGGCGCGGTGGTCGGCGCGAGCGCGGGGACGGCGATCGCGACGAAGGCGACCGCGACGAGCCTCTTCGGCTTGTCGGTGGCGAAGGTGGCGGGCGCGGTGGCCGTCCTCTCCCTCTTCGTCGGCGGAGCGGTCGTCGTGAACGGCCGCATGAAGGACGAAGCGCGGAGCGCTCCCGCGGCTCAGGAGACGGGAGAACGGGACCAGCAAGAGCACGCGGCAGCCGGGAGCCGAAAGGACGGCCGCGATCTCGCGGCGAAGCTGCCGGTGCAAGACGGCGCGACGTCCCTCCCTGGAGCGGCGCCGGCGGCGCAGTCGCCCTCGCCGGAGATTGTCCCCGAGCCGGGAGCGGCCCCGATTCCGAGGCGGACTCGGATCGAGAGCGTCCCCGCAGGGGCTCGCGCCTCCGAGCCAGCGCGTGCGTCCAACGCCCCCGCGTCGTCTCGAAGAGGCGGTGCGGACGCCGACGGAGAAGGGCACGCAGAGGCGAAGAACCTCGCGGACGAGGTGAAGCTCCTCGACCAGGCTCGCCACGCGCTCGCCGCCGGTGACTACGACGCGTGCCTCGCGCGGCTCGACGCTCACCAGAAGCGCTTCCCGCGGGGGCAGCTCGCCGAGCAGGTGGCGACGACCAGGGCCGCCGCCATGAAGAAGAAGGCTCAGGCGAAGCCGGCGCCCTGAGCCGCGTTTCGCAGCTCGCTGTGTTTCGCGCTCGCCGCTCCGTTGTGGGGCTCGGCGGCTCGAATCTCCGTTGCTTCGCGCCGCGGTCAGAACTGCTTGGTGGCGCGCGGGGTCTTCTGGGCGTAGTTCGTGGCGCCCACGTAGTAGCGATCGACCGAGGGATCGAGCTCGGTCATCGTGATCTTCATGGCCTGGCAGGCCCGGAGCGATGAGAGGGGATGGGTCCGCAGCACCTCGTCGAGCACCGATCCGAGCACGTCGCGCTCAGGCTTCTCCTTCTCGAGGCGGGCCCACGCCTGCCACATCGAGACGAACTGCTTGGGGGAGTACTGGGCGTGGATGAGGAACCGCACCGCGTAGCGATCCGCCTCCTCCTCCTGCTTGCTCGTGAACGGGTGCCGGGCCATGTCGATCGCGACCTCTTCGATGCCGCCGCCGAAGGGGCTGCCGATCTGCTTGAGGTACTCGAACACGGCGATCGTGTGCCGCCGGTCGACGTGGTTGATCTCGTGGGCGAGGACGCCCGCGAGCTGGGCCTCGTTCTGGACGCGGTCCTTCGCCTCGAGCATGCCTCGGTTCACGAAGACGTGGCCGCCGGGGATGGCGAATGCGTTCGGCTCGTCGTCGTCGACGGTGTGGAACGTGTACGAGATCCCTTTGCGGGCGACCTGATCGAGCAGGGGCTTCGCGACCTCGCGAATGTACGCGAGCGACGAGGCCATCTCGGGGGTGTCGATCTTGCCGCGCATCTCGCGAGCTCGGCGCACCTCGCGGAAGGCCTCGCGCCCGATCTCCATCTCTTCCTCGTCGGTCACGCTCTCGGCGCTGCGCAGCGCTTGGTCGAACGAGTAGCCCAAGTCCTTCGCGAAGCTCGTGATCGGCGCCGGGCTCTTGCACGACGGGTCTCGGTCGGGGGCATAGGAGATGTCCTTCGCGAGATCGACCTCCTTCGCGCTCGCGGCCACGATCCCGAGCCCACACCTGCGTCCGCGGCGCCGGGAGGGCCGTGCGCGTCGACCTCCGAAGGTCCCGGGTGCTGCGAGCGTGGGGCCGCGCTGCTCGGCCCGGCGCTCGCGCTCGCGCTCTGACGATCGCCGCGCTCCGTCTTCGAGCCTGCGGCGGCCCTCGTCGCGGACGCCATCCCGGCGCCCGCGAGGACCACACCCAACGCGCCTACGAACCAGACGGCCTTGCCCGCGGTCTTTCGCTTGCGGACAGACCGAGCGCCTTCGTCGCCCATGGTCACCTCGTGGTCGATGGACGGTCGGTCTCCGTTCTTCCCTACGCGTCCGCGTGAGCGACGATGATTTCTGTTTGCTATGCTCGCTCTCCACACACGTGGCTCAAGACGTCTTTCGGCTCGTCGGCACCGTCATCGACGGCCGCTATCGCATCGACTCGGTGATCGGAGAGGGCGGCTTCGGGGTCGTCTACCGCGGTCACCATCAGGCATTCGATCAGGCCATCGCCGTCAAATGCCTGAAGATCCCCTCGCACTTCAGCGACCAGGGCCGGGAGACGTTCCTCAAGAAGTTCCAGGAGGAGGGCAAGATCCTCAGCCGCCTCGGGCACCATCCCGCCATCGTGCGGGTGTTCGATCTCGGTCTGACCAAGGCGCGCGGCGATGACGTTCCCTACCTCGTCCTCGAGTGGCTCGACGGCTTCCCGCTCGCGGATCTCCTCCAAGCGCGGCGAGCGCGAACGAGCGTGGCCCCGGAGAGCGCCGGCTTCGGCGAGGCGGAGGCGGTGGCGATCCTCCGGCCCGTCATCGAAGCCCTCGCGTCCGTGCACGCGGAGGGGATCGCCCATCGGGACGTGAAGCCCGAGAACATCTTCATCATGGACGGGGCGAAGGGCTCGCCCGCGAAGCTCCTCGACTTCGGGATCGCGAAGGCGATGCAGGAGGGAGAGCGCATCACCCAGGTCGGGGGGCGCACCTCGAGCAACTTCGCCGCGTTCTCGCCCCAGCACGGCGCCCCCGAGCAGTTTCGGCCCGCCGTGTTCGGCGCGACCGGGCCTTGGACCGACGTGCACGCGCTCGGTCTCATCCTCGGTGAGCTCACGTCCAACCGCGCCGCGATGCCGGGTCTCGATTTCGCGGAGCTGCTGGTGGGAGCCACGATGGGGACGCGGCCCACCCCGCGCGCCCTCGGCGCGAACGTGAGCGACGCGTTCGAGCGCGTGATCGTGCGCGCGCTCGCCTTCGATCCGCGGGAGCGCTTCGCGGACGCGAGCGCGTTCCTCGCCGCCCTGGACGAGGTGGTCCCGCGCGTCCCCCGGCCCGCCCTCGAGCGACCGGTGAAGCCGGAGGTCGCGGGACCGCCGACGGCGGAGGCGCAAGGCTTCGTCATCGCTCCCAGCGCTCGGGGCGCGTCTTCGCCATCGGGGAGCGCCTCCGCCTCGCCGTCGGCGAGCGCCCCCGCCGGATCGACGGAGCTGAACGCCTCGCGCACCGCCGCCGCCCCGGCGATTCCTCCGCTGCGCGCCGAGCCGTCGCGCCGCCGCTCCAGCGCCCTGCCGCTCGTGGTCGGAACGGGGGCGGTCGCGCTCGCCGCCGGGGTCGCCATCGCTTGGGTCGTCCTGCGCGCTCCGAGCAAGCCGAGCGACGGTGAGACGGCTCAGAGCGCGGCCGCGACCGCGACCGCCACCGCCACGGTGGTGGAGACGGCGGACGCGTCGGCGAGCGCCGTGTCGTCCGAGGATCCGATCGAGAGCGTCTCCGCGTCGGACGACGCGCTCGCGACGGTGACGCTCTCCGCGATCACGGCGAAGCCGCCGAGCGGGTGCGCCCCCGGGCAGGTGAACCACGGAGGTCTCTGCTGCTGGGCGGGCCAGCAGGCGCAGCGCGGGCGGTGCATCGGTACGCCGCGATGCCCGCCTGGCTACGATCCGCGCGGGGAAGCGTGCGTCCCGAAGGGGCAGCCGACGACGACGCCGACGGTCGTGCCCACGACGGTCCCTACCAACGTCCCGACGACGCGCCCGACCGGGACGCCCACGACGCGCCCGACCGGGACGCCCACGACGCGCCCGACCGGGACGCCCACGACGCGCCCGACCGGGACGCCCACGACGCGCCCGACCGCTCGCCCGCGCTGATCGACCCGCTGCCGCGACGGCGTAGTCGCCTGCCCGAGGTCATCAGCGCGCGGTCGTGAGCTCCGCCTCCTCGAGCTCGGGGCTCGCGTCCCGCTCACCGACGACGACGTCGCGCCACCAACACGTCGGGCCATCGACGCGGCTCGGCACGAACGGCTCCCCGAGCCGAGGGGTGACGACGCGACGCCCTCTCTCCGCCGCGAGCGTGACGAGCGTCTCCGCCGGCTCGTCCCACGGGTGGAGCCCCAGATCGAAGGTGCCCCAATGAACGGGCAGCATGGTGCCGCCGCCGAGGAGGTCGAACGCTTCGAGGGCGTTCTCGGGGCCGAGGTGGATGCCGCCCCACGCCGGATGGAACGCGCCGATCTCGAGCATCGTCAGATCGAACGGCCCGAGCCTCTCTCCGACCTCGGCGAGCTCGTTCGTGAGGCCGGTGTCGCCGGAGAAGAACACGGCGTGGTGATCGGTGCGGACGACCCAGGATGACCAGAGGGTGTTGTTCCGATCGGAGAGGCCGCGCCCGGAGAAGTGCTGCGCGGGGGTGGCGGTGAACGAGAGCCGGCCTCCCGCGGCGACGTACGTCTCCCACCAGTCGAGCTCGACGATGCAGGCCGGCTCGACGCCGAGGGCCTCGAGGTGGTGTCCGACCCCGAGGCTCGTCACGATCGGCACCCGCCGCTCGGCGAGGGCGCGGATCGAGGCGCGGCAGAGGTGGTCGTAGTGATCGTGGGAGAGCAGCACCGCGTCGAGCGGCGGCAGCTCGGCGATGGAGGACGGGGCCTCGTGGAAGCGCTTCGGTCCCGCGAACGAGAAGGGCGAGGCCCGATCACCGAAGACCGGGTCCGTGAGGACGCGCACCCCGCCGGACTCGAGCAACACCGTGCTGTGTCCGAGCCACGTCACCCGAAGCTCGCGTACGCTCTCCGGGCGCTGCCACGCCTCGTGCGGCTTCGAGAAGGGCAGGGGAGCGCGCGGCGCTCGCCGCGCCCCTCCGAAGAGGAAGTCGCGCATGATCGCGAATCGGTCCCCGGAGAGCCCGGGCTTCACGTCGGACGTGTTATGGAACCTGCCGTCTCGATAGCGTGGAGATGCGATCACGCGCTCGTGACGGAGGCCCGCGTAACGCAGCGCCATGGTGGGAGATGACAAGCTCCGACGAATTTGTCAACCCGGCGCCCCGGCGCGACGAGGAGCCGCCGGCCCCGAGCCCCAGCTTCGCCGCGAAGGCGGCGGTGGTCCTCGCCGTGATCGCGGTGCTCGTCACCGCGGAGCGTCTCGGCATCCTCGCTGACTTCGCAGAGCCGGCGAAGATCCAGCGGACGCTCGTCGATCTCGGGCCGTACGGATATCTCGCGTTCGTCCTCGCCTACGCCATCCTCCAGCCGTTCGGCGTCCCCGGCACCGTCTTCATCTTCGCGGCGCCGCTTATCTGGCCGTGGCCGGTCGCGTTCGCGCTCTCGATGACGGGCACGATGGCGGCGAGCGTGGTGGGCTTCTCGTTCGCCCGATTCGTAGCCCGAGACTTCGTCGCGAAGCGGATCCCCGCTCGGTTTCGGCGCTACGAGGCGGCGCTCGAGACGCGCGGGTTCGCGACGGTGGTCCTCCTGAGGTTCGTCTTTTGGATGCCGCCTCTCCTCCACGCGTTCTTCGGGGTCTCGAAGGTCCGGTTCTCGACCCACTTCTGGGGCTCGCTCGTCGGCTACGTCGTGCCGCTCTTGCTCGTCAGCTATTTCGGAGAGCGCATGTTCGAGGCGGCGCGACGCGCGCCCGCGTCGGTGTGGGTCGCGACCGGCGCCGCCGTCGTCGTCACCGTCATCGGGTACCTCCTCGTGCGCCGGCGAAGGCGCGCCGCTCAGAGGAACGAGGCCATGCGCGCGACCCAGCCTCCCGGGTGAGCGATCAAATCAGGGAGCCACTTCGGGTGGGCGCGGGTCGCGCGGAGGGCCTCCGCTTGCGGGATCGCCTGGCGGACGAAGTCCATCGCGGAGGCGCGGCGCTTCCTCCAGACATGGGAGGGCTCGCGGGCGATCTTCTTGTGAGGCACCTTCTGCCCGAGGAGGATGCAGTCGAGGCCGTGGAGGCCGTAGAAGAAGACCCCCATCTCTTCCTGGAGGCTGGTGCGCATGGCCCTCGGCAGGAGCGATAGCGGGCCGCGCTCGCGGTACATCTCGAGGGCGGGCTCGAGGCCGGAGATGTCGGCCTCCTCTCGGACCCGCGTCCAGAAGGCGGAGTCGCTCTTGCGATTGAACTTGTAGTGGGCGGCGAGGAACCAGCGCAGCCGATCCCAATCGCGCCCCACGCTCGCGTTCACGAACCGCCGCGTCGCGCGCTGGTCGTCGTCGATCGGAAAGGATCGGACGAGCTCGGCGATGGAGCGCGTGATCATGAGGAGCCCCGTGGACTCGAGGGGCTCGACGAAGGCGTACGCGTTTCCGATCGCGTAGACGTTCCCCACCCAGAGGCGACGATGGCGGCCGGAGCGGAAGCGCACGAGGCGCTCGCGCTCCAGCTTCGGAAACTTTTGCTTGGCCTCCGCGAGGGCCTCGTCCGGCGAGCACGACGCGGAGGAGAACACGTACCCGAGGTGATCCTCCTCATCCATCGGGATGTTCCAGCACCAGCCGTGCTCCATGGTACGGGCGGTGGTGTAGGGCTTCGGCTCGCCGCCGTTCGGGGTGTTGAACGCGATCGCAGAGTCGGTGAAGAGGGTCTTTTCGAAGCTCGTGAAGGGCTCTGCGAAGGCACCCCCGAGGAGGAACGAGCGGAAGCCGGAGCAGTCGACGTAGAGATCGAACGACAGGGACGAGCCGTCCTCCGTCACGAGGTGCTCGACCATGGGGTCCGCTTCGGGGCCCTCTTCGCGAGCGACCTTCGCGTCGACGATCTTCGCGTCGACGTGGTGCACCCCCCGCGCGAGCGCGACCTTGGTGAGGTAGGCGACGAGCCGCGCGTTGTCGAGGTGATAGGCGAACGCGAGGATGTGCAGGAACGACTGGAGCTCGCGGCCGTTCTTGAGCACCGGCGTCACGTCCCGGGCCATGAGGTTGCCCTGGAGGGTGAACCCGCTGACGTTGCCGGTCTCGCCCATCGCGCCGAGCATGCCGATCCCGTTCACCTCCCAGTCGAACGGCGCCTGGAACGCGTAGTCTCCCGGCAGCCCCCATTCGAAGCGGATGCCCTGCTTCCAGGTGGGCCGGACTTCGCGGGTGAGCTCCATCACGTCGAGCTTCAAGTACCGATGAAGGAACGCAACGAGGCTGGGCACGCTCGCCTCACCGACCCCGATGATGGGGATGACGGGCGTCTCGAGGACGGTGACGTCGATCCAAGGGAGCTGGGCTCGAAGCGCGAGGGCGGTGAACCATCCCGCGGTGCCGCCCCCGAGGATCCCGACGCGCTTCACCTTTCCCTCCTGCTCCGGCCGATGGGCCTCTCGGAAGAGGAGCTCGTGGTTGGTGAAGAGCTCCTGCATCACGGCTTGGTTGAAGGGACGGCGGTCGGGCGGGCCGGCGGTGGGCTTCATGGCGGATGGAGGCTACCGCGCCTGTCGCGCCGTGTTTGCGGCCACCTCGAATCCGTCGCGACTTCCGCGACGAAATGCCTCAGTCCGCACTAGGATGCGCCGTCCTCAATCCCGAAGGGAGTGTCCATGTCGACGGATCACACGTGGCGATTCTTCCGAGCAGGCGGGGTCGATCAGGTCGTCCTCCAGTCCGGCGCCGATCTCGAGAACCTCGCCAGCCTCGATCAGAAGCTCTGGGTGGCGCTGGCTTGCCCGACGAAAGGGAACGCCGTCGACGAACGATCCCTCGCCATCGTCGACACCGACAAGGACGGGCGCATCCGGCCGCCGGAGATCCTGGAGACGGTCGCGTGGTGCTCGAAGGTCGTCACCTCCCTCGATTCCTTCTTCGAGCCCGGGGACTCGGTCCCCCTCGCGCTCTTCGACAAGAAGACGCCGGAGGGGAAGGCGGTCCACGCGAGCGCGACCCGCATCCTCAAGGACGTGGACAAACGCGACGCCAAGGAGATCTCCCTCGAGGACGTGACGGCGGTGCACGACGCGTTCGCAGCCACGCGGTTCAACGGTGACGGCGTGGTCCCCCACGCGTCCGCCGACGAGGACGAGATCAAGGCGGTCATCCTCGAGATCATCGCCACCGTCGGATCGGTCGAGGATCGAAGCAAGCTCCCCGGCGTCGACAAGGCGAAGCTCGACACGTTCTTCCGGGAGCTCGAGGCGGCGCTCGCGTGGCACACGGAAGGGGCGGCCGCGGAGGTCTCTCCGCTCGGGGACAAGACGGCGGAGGCGGCGCAGGCGCTCGAGGCGGTGGAGGCCAAGGTCGTGGACTTCTTCACCCGGGCGCGGCTCGCCTCGTTCGACCCGCGCGCGGCCCCGGCCGTGAACGTCACGGAGGGCGAGCTCGCCGGGCTCGCGTCGAAGCTCCTCTCGAGGACGGCGATGGAGGTGGTGCGCCTGCCGATCGCCCACGTCGAGGCGGGCCGCCCGCTGCCGCTCGAGGCAGGGGTGAACCCGGGCTGGGCGTCGGTGCTCTCGACGTTCGCGAAGAGCGCGGTCGCGCCCATCCTCGGCTCGGCCAAGGCGACCATCACCGAGCACGACTTCGAGGCGATCGTGAAGGCCCTCGCGCCGTACCGCAGCTGGCAGTCCAAGAAGCCGGAGAGCAAGGTGCTGTCGCTCGGCTTCGAGCGCCTGCAGTCCCTCTCGAGCTCCGACGCGCGCGCGAAGATCACCGATCTCATCGAGCGGGATCTCGCCCTCGCCACCGAGTACCAGGAGATCACGAACGTCGAGAAGATCGTCCGGATGCGGCGCGACTTCGTGAAGCTGCTGAAGAACTTCGTCAACTTCGCGGAGTTCTACGGGCGTCGGGGGGCGATGTTCCAAGCGGGGACGCTCTACCTGGACGCACGGAGCTGCGACCTCTGTCTCTACGTCGACGACGCGGCGAAGCACGCGACCCTGGCCGGGCTCTCCAAGGCGTACCTCGCCTACTGCGACATCTCCCGCCGCTCCGGAGAGAAGGCGCGCATCGTCGCCGCGTTCACGGCTGGCGACGTGGACAACCTCATGGTCGGTCGCAACGGGATCTTCTACGACCGCAAAGGCGACGACTGGGACGCCACCATCACCAACATCATCGAGAACCCGATCAGCGTGCGGCAAGCCTTCTGGTCGCCGTACAAACGCCTCATCCGGCTCATCGAAGAGCAGATCGCGAAGCGGGCCGCCGACAAGGAGAAGGAGTCCACCGCGCACATCGACGCGGCCGCCGTCGCGGCCGTCCCCCCCGCGCCCGCGGCGACCCCTCCCGGCGACCCGGCCCCCGCTCCGCCAGCGGCCCCCGCTCCGCCGGCGGCCCCCGCTCCGCCGGCGGCCACCCCGCCCGCCGCGCCTTCGATCTTGGGCAACAAGAAGCTCGACCCCGCCATGTTCATCGGCCTCGGCATCATGGTCGGCGCGGTCATGGGCTTCTTGACGAGCTTGGTCGCGCTGTTCCTCGGCCTCGGGATCTGGATGCCGGTCGGGGTCATCGCGGTGCTGCTCGTCATCAGCGGGCCGTCGATGCTCATCGCGTGGCTGAAGCTACGCCAGCGCAACGTCGGGCCGATCCTCGACGCGAGCGGCTGGGCCGTGAACGGCCGCGCGAAGGTCAACGTCCCGTTCGGAGGCTCCCTCACCGCGGTCGCGACCCTGCCCGAGGGCTCGTCGCGGACGCTGGGCGATCCATTCGCGGAGAAGCCGAAGCCGGTCTGGCTCTACGTCACGCTCGGGGTCGTCGCGCTGCTGCTCGTGCTCTGGATCGGCGGGACGGTGAACGAGTACATCCCCCTGCGCTGGCAGTTCAAGCACCTCGTCGGCTGACGGCGACGCCCGGCGAGCCGGCTCTTCACGGAGCGGGCTCGCCCAGCGAGCCGCCTCAGTTCTCGTCGCGGTCGGGGCCGCTCGGCGGGGCGCCGAGGCGCGCGCGGGGACGCCGCTTTCCGAGCTTCGCGAGCATTCGGCCGAGGTAGGTGCGATCGAGGCCGGCGACCTGCGCGGCCGCGGTCTGGTTGCCGCGCGTCCGGGCCAGGAGGGCGTCCAGGTAGAGCTCGGTGTAGAGCTCGAGCACGTCCTCGCGCTGCTCGAGGAACGGACGATCCAGATCGATGACCTCGGCGAGCGCGGTCTTGAGGCTCGCGCGAGAAGGGTCCTCGGGGGCCCGCTCGGGAGCGGCCGCGAAATAGGCGTCGAGCAGGCGCTGGACCTCGTCGCCGTTCTCGGGGAGCGCGGCGTGCTCGAGCACCGCGACGAGCGCAGGAGGAACCTCGCCGAAGCCGGAGCGGGCGGCGAGGCGGGCGGCGAGCGGGGCCACGTCCTCGGGGCGCTCCCGGAGCGCCGGGATCCGAATCGAGGCCGAAGCGATCTTCTCGTAGAGCGCGCGGTCGAACCGTCCCTCCACGACGCGCTGCTCGAGGCTGACCTGGGTCCCGGCGATGAGCCGCACCCGGGCCGCGCCATCCCCGTTGGCTCTCGGATCGCGGGCGTCCAAGGCGCGGAGCAGCATCGATTGGATCGCGAGGGGCATGTGGTCGATGTCCGCGACGTAGAGCGTGCCGCCCTTCGCCGCCTCGTAGGCGGCCTTGTGATCCCGCGCCATCGACCCGAACAGCTCGGACGCCATCCGATCCTCGGCGACGGAGCGGCACCCGAAGACGCGGAACGCTCCCCCCGACGCCCGGGATCCCCGGTGGATCGCGTGCGCGACGCTCTCCTTCCCCACGCCCGCCTCCCCCTGGATGAGGACGGGAGCGAGGCTCTGCTCCATCCGATAGAGCACGAAGAAGAGACGGCGCATCGCGCGGGAGACGCCGGAGAGATCTCGATACTCGCCATGCTCGAGAGGCGGGCCGTCGCTGGGCATCGACACTGTCATGATCAGGCTCCTTGGAGGACACGCGGCTGCTTGGCCGCACACGCGCGGCCGATCGGCCGCAGACCCTCGACGCGAGCGCCCTGCAAGGCAGGCGGCGCCAAGACCCGAGAGCGCGGTATCTCCACGGCGAAGGGCCCATCGTGGCCCATCGCGGGGTGAAGCGCCCCACCGCTCCGGTCTTCGTCGGGAGTCACGTCTGCCCTTCAGCAAGCTCCGAACCGAGACGCGATGCGCCTCCGCACCGCCGACGGTGCAGAGGAGGTACCGACCTTCCGTCGCGTACGTGCTGGCGCCCGCGAGCGCCAGGCGCTTCGATAAAATCGCGCCGTGACCGAGCGATCGATCTCTGCCGCTCTCTTCTCGCTCGCCCTCGTCGGGTGCACGCCGGGCTGGGCGTCATCGGCCTCGTTCCCGACGTCGCGCGAGGCGCAGCAAGAAGGGACGGTCTGCTTCGACGACTCCGTCCGCTCCCGGGTGCAGAACGGTGGATGCGCGGTCGCGGGCGATTCGCTCCGGGTCCGCTTCCGGAACGAGCTCTCCTCCGCGTTCGTCCTGCGGCGGGCGACGCTCGCGTTGGACGGAGAGATCGTCCTCGACGTCAGCGACGAAGACCTGCTGAGCCGGCGCATGTTCGTCGGAACGATTCGCGAGCTCGATCCGGGCGAGCACGTCCTCGAGTCGACGTGGACCCTCCAGGGCGAAGGCTCCAGCGTCTTCTCGTACCTGAGAGGCTACCGGTTCGAAACGAGGAACGCGGTGCGCGTGCGGGTGAAGAAGGGCGGAGCTCCGATGGCGGTCGCGGCCGCTGAGCGCCCGCCGGTGCTGACCCTCGTCGCCTTCGATGCGACGGATCCAACGACGCCGATCGAGCAGCGCCCGCGGCTGCGCTCCGAGCTCGAGCCGCCCGGCCCCTGACGTCGGCGAGACCCTTCAGCGAGAGCGTTCTTTGCGGTAGCCTCGCCGGCCGTCATGAAGATCGCACGCGCGTTGGGTGTCGGGCTCGCCGGGTTGTTCTCGCTCGTGGGGCTTCTCTCCGCCTCCTGCGACAAGAAGCCTGAGGGGCTCTCCGAAAAGGAGTGCAGCGACCTCAAGCAGCAGGCCTTCAAGATCATCAACAGCGGCAAAGACAGCGGTGGCCAGACGTGCAACACGGACAAGCAGGGCGCGGACTGCGCGGAGACGAAGTGGCCCGAGTGCCGCCACGCCGTCAACACCGCGAGCCAGGCGGCCCTCGCCGAGCTGCAGAAGAAGTTCGAGGACGGCAAGTGCAAGGGCTCGACGGGCGCGTGCACCGACAGCCCTCCGACCTATTGCAAGCAGGGGCTCTGCGCGATGCGCGAGCCGGGCACCAAGGACCCGTGAGGCGCACGCAGACCGAGGGAGACCACGATGGATGAGCCCGAGCCGATCGAGAGCTTCAGCGAGCCCAAGCTGGAGGCGCTCGTGGAGATGATGGTCCTCGCCGCGAGCGCGGACGGCGACTTCGCGCCCGAGGAGCGGGCCCGCCTCGAGCGAAACATCGTCACGATGACGAGCCGCCGGGTCGAAGGCGAGCGCCTCGGCCAGCTCCTCGCCAGCCTGGAGCGCCGCATCGCGGAAGAGGGCCGAGCCGCGCGCCTCGCCTCGGTGAAGCACGCCCTCGGGGAGTCGGGGTCGCGAAAGGTCGCGCTCGATCTCGCGCTCCAAGTGATGGCCGCGGACGGGATCCTCCGCACGAGCGAGCGCGAGCTGATCCTCGAGATCGCGGAGGCCCTCGAGATCGACCGCGACCTCGCCGCGAACATGGTTCGGGCGCTCACGGTCAAGCCGTGACTTAGGCGGGGCACCGAAGGCCTCGATCTCGTTTGTGTCGCGCCACTCTCGCGGTCGGACTAGGCTTCTCAGCGCGGTGCGACGATGAGCCAACCGATTGGTCCGAATGGCCTCATCCCGTTCCCGGTCCCCGGGAGCACGCTCACGTCCGCGCGAGGGGTGTACTCGGTCGGTCAGCTCATCGGGGATGGCCAGTACGGCTCCGTCTACGAGTGCGTCGGTCCGTTCGATCAGCCCTACGCGCTGAAGATGCTCCGGCCCGCGAACAAGCCCTACCAGGTCGTCAAAGAAGAGTGGGCGACCGAGATGAAGCGGCTCGAGAGCTACCGCCACCCCAACATCGTCTACATCCACGACGCCTTCGAGGAGAACTACCTCTTCTACCTCGCGCTCGAGAAGTGCGACACGTCGCTGAAGGCGCTGCTCGAGATCGGGCCGATGTCACCGCCGCTCATGGTGGAGGTGACGCGGCAGCTCTTGCTCGCGCTCCAGTACCTGCACGACGCCGGCCTCGTGCACTCCGATCTCCACTCCGGCAACGTGCTCCTCTCTCAGGTCGATCGGTGGCCGATCGTGAAGCTCACCGACTTCGGGGTGGCGCACCAGCTCGAGGGGCAGCACTGGTTTCGGCCGCGGGTGGCGAACCCGAAGATCCTCACGCCGGAGCTCGTCATCCAGGGCTACACGACCCGCCAGAGCGATCTCTACCAGCTGGGCCTGCTGATGTACCACATGCACACGGGTCGGAGCGCCACCGAGGGGCTCGGCGCGGATCCGTCGGACGTGACCGCCTTCATCCGCGAGGGCACCCCGCGCGCCCTCGCAGAGGCGCTCGGCACGCCCTTCAGCCCCGTGATCAGCAAGCTGCTCCGGAGGCGAGAGGGCTACCGGTATCAATCGGGACGGGAGGTCTGGGAGGATCTCCGGAGGTGCATCTGGTGGTGAAGGGATCTTCGCTCCGCGCTCCGCGCGTCGTGTCGCTGACCCCAGCCGTCTTCCATCTCCCCGACGCGGTCGAGGAGGTGGCGCGGACGTACGGGGCTTCGCCGATCGTCCCGCGAGGCCCGCGCTTCGCCCCGCTGCTCGCGGAGATCCGCTCCTCCGTGCAGGCGGCCCTCGGGTGTCCCGACCACGAGCCCATTCTCCTCACCGGCACAGGGACGACGGCGATGGCGGCGGTCCTGGGCTCGTGCCTCTCGCCCGAAGAGCGACTCCTCGTCGTCCGCAACGGCGCCTATGGGGATCGCCTCCTCGAGCTGTCGCGGTCGATCGGCCAGCCCATCCTCGATCTCGAGCACCCGTACGGTGAGCGCCCCGACCTCGCGGCGATCGAGCGCATCCTCGCGCGCGGCGAGGCGGACGCCGTCGCGTGCGTCTACGGAGGGACGTCGACGTGCACGTTGAACCCGGTCGCGGAGATCGGCGCGCTCACGAGGAAGTACGGCAAGAAGCTCCTCGTGGACGGGGTGAGCGCGCTCTTCGTGGAGCCGATGGACCTCGACGGCTGGGGGATCTCGGCGGTGATGGGATCGTGCAACAAGGGGCTGCACAGCCATCCCAACCTCACGATGTGCCTCGTGTCGAAGACGCTGCTCGCGGAGATGGAGAAGATCGCGCCCCGCGCGCCCAGCCTCGAGCTCGCGAAGATCCACCGCGCCCAGGCGGGCGGATCCCACCCGTACACGATCGACCCGATGAGCCTTCTCCAGGTGCTGGCCGCGCTGCGCGTTCTGTCGGAGGAGGGCGGGGTCCACGGCCGCAACGCCATCTACCAAGCGCGCGCCGCCCTCTTGCGGAGCGGCTACGAGAAGCTCGGCCTTACGATCGCGCGCTGGGAGGGCATGCCGCTCTGCTCGATCGGAACTGCCCTCCACATCCCCGAGAAGACGACGTACGCGGCCCTCGCGAGCAAGCTCGCGGAGGAGCCGGTCGAAGGGCACACGTTCGAGATCTACTCCGCCCAGGGCAAGCTCTCGTCGACGCTGTTCCGCATCTTCCATATGGGGCACTACCCCATGGAAGCGTACGAGATCTTCCTCCGCGCGCTCGCGCGCGTCCTCTGACCTTGTGCTGAAAAAGGCGGTCGTCAGGCCACTGGGTGGGCAGTTGCTGCTCGCGTAGCGAGGGGGGAGTCAGCGCTCTGGGTTGTGCACAGCACCTTGACCCGGTCGCGCGCGGAGGAGAGAGGCCCAAGGCGGGCTCGCTGCGACCGCTCATGCGGCGACCAGCCGTGCCCTCCGACGGATCGCCCCCGTCGCACAGCGAGGGGGGCGGGGGGGGTGAATTGGCAGCCACTCCGGTCCGAGAGGCATGACGCCGACTCTTTCAGCAGCCCGCTAACGGCGGGGCCGTTCGAGGTCGTCAGGTCGTCGCGCTCTTCGCCGAGCGCGCCTGCTCGCGGGTGGCGGCGGCGCGCATCAGCGCCGTCATTCGCCGCTTCGGAGAGGCGACCCTCGCGATCGTCCCCTCGATCGCGATCCGCAGCGCCTCCGCGGTGCTCGCGTCGCGCGTGAGGACCACCTCCATCGGACCGTGCAGCCCGTCGAGGGTCACCGCGTGCGCGCCATCGCGCGGGCGAACCTCCACCGCCCCGATCTCACCGCACGCGATCGCGGCCCCCAGCCGGCCTTCCGGCTTGGGGTCGATCGCGCCGTCGCGGGAGACCCAAGGGGCGACCACCACCCGATCGTCGGCGAACGATGCGAGGGGGGCGCTCCCGGCGCGATAGCGGCTCGCGTGCCGAGCGATCTCGTTCATCGCGAACGCGCCCACGAGGAGGACGACAGGCGGGATCGCCGCGCCGACGATAGCGAGCGCCCCCGCCGAGCTCTGGATCCGATCGACGACGGCGATGGTGGCGAGCAGGCCGAGCACGACGAGGAGGAGCGCGATGCCCCGATAGCGAGCGACGCGCTCCCGAGGCCCGCGGTCCTCGGCGTCGCGAAGGACGATCGCGTCGCCCTCGAGCGCGAAGCGGAAGCGCGGCGCGAAGCCCGGCGCAGCCTTCGACGCCGCCTCCGCGCCGGCCTCGGCCGTGCTCGTCTCGCCGTTGGTCGCGTAGGCGGTGAGCGCATCGAGGAGGGGGGCGAGGTCCGCCTCCGCCTCCTTGGGGGACGGGGCGATGGTCTGGGCGACGACGAGCTCGCGCGCCCCGCCGTCCGTCTTCACGACGATCTCGCCCGCGGCTCGCTCGAAGCTCCAGCCGAGGGTTCGGGTGCGGATTTCGATCGAGGCGATCGCGTCTCGGGAGGCGCCGCGGGTGAGCGGGAGCTCGGCGTCGCGGGCGGGCAGCGGCGCGTAGCCGGCCTCCGCCGACGCCCCCGCCGGCTCGAGCGCGCGGACGGCGATCGACGCGGGGGCGAGGGAGAGGGCTCGCGCCGCTCCCCCCAGATCGAAGAACGCGTCGATCCGCCCGTCCGTCATGGGGCGGGCTTCCCTGCGCTCGCCTTCGGGGCGGCGCTGCCGGCGGGCTTGGCGGACGCCTTCGCGGAGGCGCTCGCCGCGGGATCGGCGGTCGGGCCGGCCGACGCGGAGCCGGACGGCGCGGGGGGCGCGTCGGCGGAGGTGGACGGGGCCGCGCTCGGGGCCGCGGACGCGGAGGCCGAAGCGCTCGGCGCGGGGGCGGGCTCGTCCCCGAAGCGCACGAGCTCGATTTCGAAGACGAGGGGCGCGTTCTTCGGGATGTCGGGGGGGTGACCAGCCTCGCCGTAGGCGAGGGAAGCGGGGATCGTGAGCTTGCGTTTGCCGCCCTTCTTCATCCCGAGGAGGCCCTGATCCCAGCCCTTGATCACCTCGCCCTTGCCGACCGTCACCGGGAACGCCTTGTCCTTGTCGGTGTTCGCGTCGAACTGCTTGCCGCCGCGGAGGAGCGTGCCCTTGTAGGTCACGAGGATCGCGTCGCCGTCTTTGACGACGCGGTCGCCGGTCCCGGGGGCCAGATCTTCGATCTTGAGCTCGGTCGGATCGTTCGATGAGGCGGCGGGCTTCGATTTGCCCTCCGGCTCCGGCACCGAGTTGCATCCGAGGAAGGTCATCGCGCCGAGGAGCGCGGACGAGCACACGAGCATCGTCGCGCTCGAGCGTGCACCGGCAACCCCGCGCGCGGCCGCGCGACGCTGCGCAGAGAGAGTCTCGAGGAACGTCATGGCCCGCCTTGTAGGCCCGGAGGGTGCGCCTCGCAAGCGCATCACGCCTGTAGTACGCAGCTCGATGTGTCCGGCTCGTTCACCGTCGGAGCATTGGCGGTCGCGGCGCGCGAGGCAAACGCGGTGGGGGCAGTTCGCCTCACGCTCTTGCCCCGCCGTCTCGAGATCGAGCTGCTGCGGGCGGGGTCGTTCGCGGACGGGTACGTGCCGGGAGGGCTCACCCGCTTCGTGCGGTTCTCGGTGCCCTACTCGGCGGTGCGCGGCCTCGTCCGGCGCGCGCGCGGCCTCATGCTCAGCCTCGATCCGGCGGTGGCGACCCCGTACAGCCGCTTCTATCTGACGCACTTCACGGATCTCCCGCTCGAGGCGATCGCGGTCATGCACCGCCGCCGCTCCGTCGCGCGCGGGGTCGGATGGATCGTGCCCGTCCCGCTCGCGGCGTGGATCGCCGGTCGCCTCCCGAGCGATCTCGTGAGCGGCACGGTCGGCCGCGCGAGCGCGGGGGTGGTGCTCGCGCTCGTGCTCGCCCTCACCCTCCGCTCCGTCGCGACGTGGATCGAGGTGGGCGGCCCCCTCTCGCGCCGCCTCCGCGACGCGCTCGAGCGGAAGCTCGCCCAGCGGATGGGCTTCGAGCCCGCCTCCTTCCACGAGACGGATCCGTTCGACCTCCCCGAGCTCGACCGCGTGGAGGAGCGACCATTCGAAGGGCCCCCTCGGGTTTGGGACGAGCCGGTGGTCCTCGAGGCGCCCCCGCTCGAGGTGCGCCCGGCGGAGCTCGCGCCCGCGCCGCCGCCGGTCGCCCGCCTCGCGCCTCTCGCCGCGGCCGCGCCGGTCTCCGCCGTCCGCGGGCCTCTCCCTCGCGAGCCTCGGCGCGAGCCTCCCGCTCCGCGCCCGGTCGAGCGGGGCGCCGCTCCTTCCGAGAAGCGGACCGGCGCCACCGCCGGGACGTTTCCTCCTCCTCCTCCGATGCCTCGCCCCGTGGTCGTCGCGCCCGCCCGCGAGCGCGTCGCGCCTGCTCCGCCTCCGGTCGCCCCTTCGCCCGCCCTCCCCGAGGCGGCACCCCGCGGGTTGAGCGCGACCGGGCGGCGCGTGCTCACGGCGGGCCTCGCCGCCGCCGCCGTGATCGTCGGGCTCGCGGGGTACCGCGTCGTCTCTTCCATGCGACCGGCCCCCAGCGCCCCCTCGTCGAGCGAGCGCTCCGTGGCCGAGGCGGCGCCGACCGAGCTCCTCGCCGAAGCCCCCCCCGCCGATTCGAATGCGGCGCCTGCCTCCACCCAAGCGGAGCCTGCGAGCGCCGCCCCCGCGGCGCCGCCGCCCCCGCCGGGGTGCGTCTGCGCCCACGCCGACTCGCCGCTGTGGAGGACGGGGCTGCCCGCGCTCACGATGATCCCGATCCCGAAGGCGGGCCACGGCGAGAGACCAGACAGCATCGCCCCTCTCGCGGACGAGAAAGGGGTCTCTCGGTACGCCTTCGACGTCGCGGTCGTAAACAACGCGAACGTCCCGCTCAAGGACGTGAAGATCGTGATCACGTTCGCGCGGAGGAACGAGCGCGGAGAGCGCGTGGGGGCGACGGATCGCGGCCTCTTCTGGGAGGGAGAGCTGATGCCGGCCCGAAGCGTGAAGTGGAGCGTGAAGGGGCCCGGCACAGAGCTCAAGATCGAGATGGGCGAGCAGCGGATGCTCGGCGAGCTGCCGGTCGCGCCCGCGGACGGCTTCGCGAAGCTGCTGAGGGCCCGCCAGCCGGCGGTCCGACTCCACGCGGCGATGATGCTCGCCTACCTCGGCGATCCGCGCGCGAAGGAAGCGGCGCTCGCCTTGCCCGCGATGTCCGCGACCGACGAGGCCACCCGCGCCCGGATCCTCCGCGCCGCCGGCCCGCTGTTCGTCTGCGACGCCCGCTACGACAAAGGCGACCTCAGCGCGTGCGTGTTCAACGCCTCCGAAGCCCCCGTCGTCGATCCCTCGATCGGCGAGGCGACGGAGGGAGAGCCGCTCCGCAAGTCGCCGCTCCAGGTGACGATCCCGCCCCACGCGGGGGCGCCCGTCACCGTCCCCGGCTTCGGCGGGGAGGCGGAGGAGCTCGTCGCGTTCTGACCGGCGGCGGACCCGGCGTCAGGTCGCGAAGAACGCTGCTTCGATTTTCGAAGCACGCTCGGCGACCAGCGCGCGCAGGGGGCCGAACCGAGGGTCCTTGCGCAGGTCAGCGAGGATCGGGCAACGATCCATCCACGCGAGGTCGACGAGGCCGCCATCGACCGCTCGCATCAGGCTCTGGACCGCTCGCTCGCTCAACCCGATGTAGGAGGTGAACTCGCAGTCGAGCTGATTGAAGAACGCGCGGCGGCGGGCGGGGGTGCCGGGTTGCTCCGCCAGCATCACGAGATCGGGGGCGTTCTCGGGCGCCTGTCGCGTCACGACGCACGTCAGCGTCGCCAGCGCCATGTCCGTCTGGATCGAGCGGGGGCGCTGCTGGAGCTGCGCTCTCGCTTGCTCGGCCCATGCGCGGTCCTGACTCCAGAGCGCGAGTCGACCGCGGGAAATCCACGGCGTGAAGCTCTCCGTGTCGCGGGTATCGACGAGCGTCCGGGCCTTGTCGAAGTCGCCGAGCAGCGCGTAGGCGCGCGCGAGATCGTCGACGATGCTCGGGATGGTCGGGTCGATCTCGAGGGCGCTCTCGTGCCTTCGGATCCCCTCGTGGATCCGACCGATCTCGATGAGGATGCGCCCGAGGAGGCTGTGAGCCTCGGCGAGCCCAGGAGCCCGGCGGATGGCATCCTTGACCGACCGCATGGCCGCGACCCCATCTCCATCGTGGAAGGACACGGTCGCGAGGGCGAGGTGGGCCTCTCCGAGCTGGGGGGCGAGCGCGACGGCTCGACCCGCCGCCTCCTGCGCGAGTCGAGCCCAGTCGATCCCTCCTTCGCCGCCCGAGAGGAACCAGTTTCTCACGCGTGCCATCGCGAGGGCAGCGAGGATCGTAGGGTCATCCGGAGAGAGGGCGAGCGCCTCCTCGAAGTGACGAATCGCGCTCGGCACGGTGTCGCGCCAGAACTGGCGATACTCGCGGCGGCCGCGGAGGTAGAGCTCGATGACCATGGGGTTGCTCGGCGCCTCCCGATGGGGGGCGTCCAGCTCGACGGTGAGGGCGGCCGCGATCGCGCGCGCGACCTCGTCCGCCACGACGAGGAGCTCCGTCTCCGGGCGCTCGAAGCGCTTGGCCCAAATCTGAAAGCCGTCCTCGACCCCGACGAGGCGCGCGCTCACGCGGAGCAAGCCGCTCGTCCTTCGGATGGATCCCTCGACGACGACCTCCACCCCGAGGGCGCTGCCGATCTCGCGCGGGTCACCCTCGCCGTGGGTGCGCTTCATGACCGCCCCGCGCGAGCGCACCCTCAGGCCCTTCGTCATGGAAAGGGTGTCGACGATCTCGTCCGTGAGCCCCTCCGAGAGCGCGAGGTCGTCCGGGGAGGTGTTTCGGAACGGGAGGACGGCCACCGTTCGAACGGACCGGTCGCGGCTCGGACCCTTGCTCGGGGGAAGGCCGAGGGCGGCATCGAACGCGGCCGTCTTGCTGGAGGCGAGATCGGCGACGGGCGCGGCCGGGGAGGGGAGCCCGGAGCTCTGGGTGAGGGCGGCGCCGCGGCCGGCCGCGACCGCTCGGGCGAGGGCCTCGGAGAGCGAGCTGGCGCTCGCGAAGCGATCGGCCGGCTTGCGCGCCATCGCCTTGAGCACCACCTCGGCGACGTCGCGCGGTATCGACGGCTGGACGCTCTTCGGATCGGGAGGGGGCGCGACGAGCCGCGCGGTGGCGACGGCGAGCGGCGTCGCTCCCTCGAAGGGGCGCTTCCCCGTGAGCAGCTCGAACAGCATCGCGCCGAGCGCGTAGAGGTCCGTGCGGGCGTCGATCGGGCTCGAGCCGTCGACCTGCTCCGGGGCCATGTACGAGGGCGTCCCGACGGCGAGTCCGAGGGTGCGGTGGGCGCCCTCTCCTCCGTCCGCGAGCCGCGCGATCCCGAAGTCGGTCACGACGAACCGCCGCTTGGGCTCCTTCGCTTCACAGAGGACGTTCTCCGGCTTGAGGTCTCGGTGCACGACCCCGGCGGCGTGCGCGGCGGCGAGCCCGGCGCAGATGTCGGTCGCGATCGCGACGACCTCTTCCAGAGGCAGCGCCCCCTCGCGCTCGAGGATGTGGGCGAGCGACTCGCCGTCCACGAGCTCCATCGTCAGGAATCGCTCCCCCTCGTGCACCCCGATGTCGAACGTGCGCGCGACGTTCTTGTGGGTCACGCGCCGCGCGAGCTTCGCCTCGAGCTTGAATCGCTCCAACATGCCGGCCTGGCTCACGAGCTCGTGGCGCAGCACCTTGAGGGCGACCTTCTCGTCGAGCTCGAGATCGCGGGCCTCGTACACCGTGCCCATGCCTCCCGCGCCGAGGAGGCGCACGATCTCGTATCGGCCGGCGATGCGCTCGCGCGCGCCGAGGCTGCTCGGGAGCCCGGACGAGGGCGTCGCTGTCTCGGCTCGTTCGTCCGATGGGGCGAGGATGGTCGGCTCGTCGCCGCGATGCGAGCTCGGCATGGGTTCGGACCGCGCGTCGACCGCGCCGTCCCGAGTGTAACAGACGGGGGCGCGCGCGCCTCTCTCAGCGTGTCTCGCAGCGCCGGAGCGTGGCGGACGGAACGCCGAGCTTCACCCCGCGCGGAGGTCTGAAGAGCGCGGCCTCGCGGGTGTCGCTCGCCCCTCTCGGGCGGAACAGATCGATCTCGCGGTGGTCGCCGTCGATGGGCGTGGTGGCGGTGAACCAAGTCCCGGCGGGCACGGTGCCAACCTCGAACCGGCGGTCGGGGAAGAACGCGATCACGGGGAGGTCGTGATCGCAGCGCTGGCCCGCCTCCACCGGGCGAGGCTCCGGCGTTCGCCCCGTCCCCGTTCCGAAGCCCATCCCCATGCCGACGGTGGGCTTGTGCAAGGCGGAGGTGGGGACCCAGCCGAAGACGATCCCATCGCTCAGCTCCAGCTGGATGAAGCGCTTTCCTTTGCGGACGCGGTACCCATCGACGAGGGTGTGCGGCGACGGCGAGAGCTGCGCCACCTTGGCGCCGTCGCCGTCGAACAGCGGCGTCGGGTCGAGCTCGAGCGGGTCGGGCTTGCCGCGCATCTTCGTGACCAAGACGAGGTCCTCCGCGCCGAAGTCGCGCCTGCGCCCGATCATCAAGTCGCTGCAGCCGATCTCGGCGCGAAGCGGGGTGACCGGGACGACGAAGCGCTCCACGTTCGCGGTCACGCGGAGCCCGTCGCGGATGCCCTCCTCGACCTCGATCACGCGCGGGATGTAAAACCCGCTCATCACGAACGGCCTCGCCGGCGCCTGCTTGAGCTTGTCGACGAACCCGCGCAGGACGATCCCTTCCACCCGCGCCTCGAGCAGCCAGCGGGGGGCCTTCGCGCGCTCGATCGAGAGCACCATCCCGCTCGAGCGCACGAGGCCCGTCCGCGCCTCGAGGAAGCAGCGCTCGAGCGACGGGTCGCACAGCGCGAGGCTCTTGCCCGCGGCCGCGAGCTCCACGCTCGGCGGTCGCTGCACGCACGCGACCTCGTCGAGGCCGATCTTCTCGATCGGGACGGGGGGGACGGCGCGAGGCTGTTCGCTCGCA
>JBGAID010000020.1:0-123995 GCA_044225865.1 Polyangiaceae bacterium
GGAGGGGGCGGCGCGGGGGTGGCGGCGGGCTGCGCGACGGTGGGCGGGGGAGGCTTGGGGCGCGCGGTGAGGTGGACGGCGAGCTCGCTGTAGGCGGTGTGCTCGGAGAGGAACCGCAGGCGGCCCACGATCGTGTCCATCTCTTTGGCGACCCGCTCGAGCTCGCGCTCCACCGTGAGCATGTCGGCGATGCTGCCGGCCTTGGCGAGGAACTCCTCGAGGCGCTTGCGGGTCGCCTTGAGGTTCTCGAGCCGGACGTTGAGGTCGTGGTACTCGGCGGTGACATCTTCCGCGGTGACGTTCTCGGCCGTCACGTCGCCGAGCTTCTCGATCGCGGAGAGGGCCTCGCGGAAGCGCTCGGAGGGGACCTTCACCTTGATCGTGTCGTTGGTGCGTCCGGCGAGGTGTCCGCCGTGCGCCTCCGCGGCCTCCATGATCTTGTCCATGGCGCGCGGCACCCCGTCCGGCTCGACGAGCATCTGCATGTCGCCCGTGTAGACGATGAGGAACTTCTCCTTCTCGGAGGTGGGCTTCTCCGTCTTCGAGGCGCTCTTGGCGTTCTCGGAGGAGCCGGCGGACGCGCCTTGGGAGGAGCCCTTCGCGGGGGCAGGCGCTTTGGAGGGGGCGCCGGGGGCGGGGCTCGGCGAGGGGGCCTCCGCGCGATCGGCGCCGGCGACGTCGGCGGGCATCGGCTGACCGGGCGCGCCTTGGGGCGGAGCCACCGGCGCCTCCGCCATCGGGGCGCCGCCTCCGCAACCCGAGGCGACGGCGAGGGCGAGGGCAAGCAGAGAGGAACGAAGGGCAAAGGCGCGCAGAGACACGGCGACCTCCAGGCGCGAGCCGACGTCGGGTCGGAGTCTCGCGCGAGAGAACGAGGGTGGGCGACGCGACCTCGAGGTCGGAGGCGACTCGAGGCGACCAGCGTCGGGCTTCGCGACCAAAACGTCGCGTCGTGCGCCGTCCTTACAGTCCTGCGATCTTCGTGAACGCCTCGCGGAGGAGGTCCATCGTCCGGTTGGCCCGCGCCTCCGCGCCGGCGAGGGGCTCGCCGTCCGCCATCGGCTCTCGGACGTCGAAGTAGATCTTCAGCTTGGGCTCGGTGCCGCTCGGGCGCGCGATGAGGCGGCTTCCCCCCTCGAGCCCGAAGATGAGGACGTCGCTCGGGGGGAGGGCGAGCTCGGTCACGGAGCCGTCGCGCGCCGTCCGCTTGCCTGTCTTCACGTCGCTCGTCGCGATCACCGCGAGGGGCCCGATGCGATCGAGGCGCTCCTTCCTCAGGCCGTCCATCACGGCGCGGATCTTCGCGAGGCCGTCGGCGCCCTTCATCGTGACGGAGAGCTGTCCGCTCGCGAAGTAGCCGTAGGCGCGCGCGATCCGCTCGAGCTCGTCGAAGATGGTCTTGCCCTCCGCCCGGCGCGCCGCGAAGAGCTCCGCGAAGAGGAGGGCGGCGCTGATGCCGTCCTTGTCGCGCACGAGCGTCCCCACCGTGTAGCCGAGGGCCTCCTCGTACCCGAACACGAAGGCGTAGCCCTGCGCGGCCTCGAGCTCCATCGCGCGGTTGGTGATCCACTTGAAGCCGGTGAGGGTCTCCTCACAGCGCGCCCCGAGGGCCTCGGCGATCGCTCCGAGCTGAGGCGACGAGACGCACGAGGTGACGACGAGCGGCTTCTCCTTGGCGGGGCCCTCGGTGAGCAGGTAGTGCCCGAGGAGGACGCCGACCTGGTTGCCGGTGAGCTGCACGAGCCGATCGCCGCCCTTCGGTCGCACCGCCACCGCGAGCCGGTCCACGTCCGGATCGCTCGCGATGATCAGGTCGGCGCCGAGCTTCGCGGCGAGGGCCTGCGCGAGATCGAGGGCGCCCTTCTCTTCGGGGTTGGGGAACGCGACCGTCGGGAACGCGCCGTCGGGCTCTGCCTGCTCGGGCACGCTCGTCACGCTCGCGAACCCAGCCCGGCGCAGCGTCTCGCGCGCGAGGCGATCTCCGACGCCGTGCATCGCGGTGTACACGATGGGCGCGCCTCGATCCCCGGGCTTGCCGAGGGCGAGGGCCTGCACCCCGGCGAGGTAGCTCTCCTCGAGATCCGCGGGCACGTCGCGGACCAGCCCCGCCTCGCGCGCCTCTTCGAGCGGCATCGAAGGGACGTCCTTCGCCGCCGGCGCGGCGTCGATCGCGGCCGCGATGCCCGTGTCGTGGGGCGGGATGATCTGGGCGCCGTTGCCCCAATAGGCCTTGTACCCGTTGTATTCGGGCGGGTTGTGGCTGGCCGTGACCATGACCCCCGCCGCCGCGCCGAGCCTCCCCACCGCGAACGCGCACACCGGCGTGGGGCACACCGTCGTCGAGAGGTGGGAGACGATCCCGCGCGCGGCGAGGACCCGCGCCGTCTCCTCCGCGAACGCTCGGCTCATGCGCCGGCCGTCGTAGCCGATCACGATCCCGCGCTTCGCTGCCTCCGCCCCTGCGTCGTTCAGCAGGTGGGTCGCGAGCCCGAACGTGGTGCGCCGCACGACGGCGAGGTTCATCCGCGTCTCGCCGGCGCCGATCACGCCGCGGAGACCCGCCGTTCCGAACACGAGCGGCCCCGCGAACCGATCTGCGAGATCGCGCCGCGCGTCCTCGTCACCGCCCCGCGCACGCTCCGCGAGCGCGGCGAGCTCCTCGCGCGAGTCGTGATCGGAGTCGTCTCGTATCCAGGCCTCGGCGCGCTCGAAGAGATCCATTTCGAGCGCGCGAGACTACAACGGCCGTGCGTCCGTCACATGCATTTGCTGGGCGTGCCGGTGCAGGTCCCCGACAGGCACTCGAGCCCGACGTCGCAGTTCGCGTTGGCGGCCTTCTTGGCGTGGCAGGTGTTGTTGCTGCCGGGGCCGCCCGCTCCGTCGACGCCGACGCAGTAGTTCATGGCCGCGCAGTCTCCTTGGGCCGTGCAGGCGGTGAAACAAGCGTCCGGCATCGCGCTCGCGTCGCAGCTGTACTCCATGCAATCCGCGTTCGCCGGCGTCGTGCACACGCCGCTCTGGCACGTCTGCTGAGGCGTGAGATCGTCGCCCGCGCACGTCGGGCCGTTGCCGCAGGTGGTGTTGTTGGCCATGTTGCTGCACGAGCCGTTGAAGCACGTGCCCGTCTTGCACGTGGCGGTCGGGCAGTCGTCCGCCGGGTCGGTCCCATTGGTGACGATGGCGCAAGTGCCGTTCGTCATGCCGGTGTCCCCGTTGGCGCAGGAAAGACAAGTGCCGACGCAGTCGACGTCGCAGCACATCTTCGTCGTGCCGTTCCCGATCCGGTTGCAGTGGCTGTGCTGGCATTGGTCGTCCGCGGTGCACGTCTGCCCGTCGGGCTTGTCAGCCACGCACGTGCCCCCGTCGACGGTGGCGTCGCAAAACTGGTTGCCGCCGCAGTTGCCGGAGGTCGCGCAGGGGTGGCAAGTGCCCGCGTCGCAGAAGCCGCTCACGCAGTCGCCGGGGTTGGCGCAGTGTTTGTCGTTGTCGCACGGTCCGCAGATGGGACCGCCGCAGTCGACGTCCGTCTCTTGACCGTCCTGCGTGAGATCGGTGCAGGAGGCGTCGACGCACGTTCCGGTGTCCGTGTCGCAAACGTCCGTGCCGCACTGGGTGTTGTCGATGCACTCGACGCACTGCCCGTTGCCGTCGCAGATGCCGTTCGTGATGGAGGTGCAGTCCGTCAGCGCGTCCGCGTTGCCGCTGATGCACGAGCCGTCGACGCACGCGACCGTCTGACACTCGGCCGGGTCGGGGCACGTCCCTTGGCCGGTGCCAGTACATGCGGGCGCGCCGCCCATGCCCCCGTCGCCGCCGTTGCCGCCCTGTCCGCCGTTGCCGCCGTTGCCGCCGGACGCGCCCTGTCCTCCTGCGCCTGTCGCTTGCCCGCCGCCGCCCGTCGCCTGTCCTCCCGAGCCGGGCCGGAACTGCTCGAAGTCGTTCGTACAGGCGATCGCGACGCAGCTCGTGAAGCCGAGCAAGACAAAGGTTCGCATAAGGAGCTCCTGCCTCAGGTTAACAAGAATCCGCGGCGCGCCGACAGGCGGCAGGCATCGGTGCTGCTTCAGGCGCCTTTCTCGGCTGCTTTCAGCGCCTTCGCTGCCCGCTCGGCGAGGCTCGTGTCGTAGGTGCCGTTCGTCACCTCCGGCAGCGTCAGCAGGTGCCGGAGGAACGCGAGGTTCGTGGCCGCCTTGCCCGCGGGGCCCACGAGCTCGAGCTCGGTGCCGGCGAGGGCTCCGTCGAGGCGCGCGATCGCAGCCGAACGATCCTCTCCCCACGCCACCACCTTCGCGATCATCGGATCGTAGAAGGGCGTGACCTCGCTGCCCTCGACGACGCCGGTCTCGATGCGGAGCTGCTCGGGGGGGGCGCTCGCCCACACGAGCTTCTCGATCTTTCCTGGCTGCGGCGCGAACGCCTTGAGCGGGTTCTCCGCGTAGAGGCGCGCCTCGATCGAGTGGCCGCGCCGCTTCGGGTGGAGGACCTCCTCCAAGAGCCGCTCCCCCGCGGCGACGCGGATCTGCTGCTCGACGAGATCGATGCCGGTCACCATCTCCGTCACGCAGTGCTCGACCTGGAGGCGCGCGTTGACCTCGAGGAAGAAGAGCTCGCCGCTCTGGCTCGCCACGAACTCGACCGTCCCTGCCCCCACGTACCCGACGCTCTTCACGATGCGCTTGGCGGCGTCGAACAGCTCGCGCCGGCGCGCCTCGCCCGCCTCACCCTGGAAGAACGGGGCGGGGGAGGGGGACTCTTCGATGACCTTCTGGTGGCGGCGCTGGAGGCTGCACTCACGCTCCCCGAGGGCGACGACCCCGCCGTGCCGATCGCAGAGGATCTGCACCTCGATGTGCTTCGGGTTCTGGATGTAGCGCTCCATGTAGACGCGCGCGTCGCCGAACGCGGACTTGCCTCGGTCGGAGCAGGTCTGGACGGCGCGCGCGAGCTTGTCGGCGCTCTCCACGATCTGCATCCCGATGCCGCCGCCCCCGCCCGCCGCCTTCACGAGGAGAGGGAAGCCGATGCGCTCCGCCTCCTTCGCGATCGCCTCCATGTCGTCGGTCGCGAGCGGTCCGTCCGTCCCCGGCGGGGGCATGACGTTCTGCGCTCGCGCGACGTTGCGCGCTTGGATCTTGTCCCCGAACGCCTCGAGGCAATTCGTTGGAGGTCCAATGAATGTGATCCCAGCCGCCGTCACCGCCTCCGCGAACGAGGCCCGCTCGCTCATGAGCCCGTACCCGGGGTGGATGGCGTCTGCCCCCTCGTCCTTGGCCGCCTTCACGATCGCTTCCGCGTCGAGGTAGCTCTCCTTCACGGGGGGAGGCCCGATGCGCACGGCGCGGGTCGCGTGGGTGACGTGGGGAGCCTTCGCGTCCGCGTCCGAGTACACGGCGACCGTCTCGATCCCGAGCCTCCGGCACGTGCGCTCGATGCGGCAGGCGATCTCTCCACGGTTTGCGATCAGGATCCGTTTGAACATGTCGCTCCTCGACTTTGCTCTCGGCGTCGGAACCGCCGCGCGGATCGCTGCGTAGGTTTTCGACGAAGCCGTGGCAACAGGAGGAAGCTCGATGGCCATCCGACCAACCCGCTCGCTGCGTCCTCGGCGGCGCGGTGCGAACCCGTGTTCGCAGCCTCGGTCGCTCGTTCCGGGCTTGGACACCCGGCGACTTCGATGTAAGACGGCGCCCGGGTTGCGTGGAAATCCGCGTTCTCGACCCGCATGCGCCGATGAGCAACGAGAGCGAGCCGTGACCCCCTTCGGTCGTCCGCGAACAGAGGTCGTCGTCTTGCAGAGCAACCGGGGAGGCGAAAGAACCGATGCATGACCCGACCACCGCGGCCTCTGCCGAGGATCGCGCCTTCTGCGAGACGACCCTCCCCGGTGTGTCGCGCACCTTCGCGCTCTCGATCCAGGCGTTGCCGGCGGCCCTGAGAGACGCGATCGGCGTCGCGTACCTGCTCTGCCGGGTCGTCGACACCGTCGAGGACGATCGCCGCAAGGCTCCCGCCGTCCGCCAGTCCCTCTTCGACGCGTTCGATCGGGCGCTCGAGGGCTCGGCCCGCGGCGACGCGAGCGGCGCGGCCGATTTCGAGCGCGCCTCCGTCGACGCGGGCCTCGGCGTCACCGAGCACGAGCAGCGGCTCTGCGCTCGGGCCGGCTCCGTCTTCCGCACCTTCGCGTCGCTCCCGGATGCGCAGCGAAAGGCGATCGAGCCGAGCGTGGCCGAGATGTCGCGTGGGATGCGCAGCTACTCGGAGCGCGCCGATCGCGAGAACGGCCTGCGCCTGCGCGACGTCGAGGATCTCGAGAAGTACTGCTACTACGTGGCGGGCACGGTCGGGGAGCTCTTGACGGCGCTCTTCCGGCTCGAGGTCGAGGTCTCGCCGAAGGCGCGGGCCGAGCTCGAGGCGCGCGCGGTGAGCTTCGGCCTCGGCCTGCAGCTCGTGAACATCCTCAAGGACGTGGCGGAGGATGCCGTCCGCGGCGACTGCTTCCTGCCGAAGAAGGAGGCCCACGAGCATGGGGTGGAGCTCGACCAGCTCCTCGCGCCGGAGGGCCGCTCGAAGGGCCTCGCCCTGCTGCGGACGCTCTCGGCGCGCGCGCGCCAGCACCTCGATCGCGCCGAGGAGTACACCCTCCTGTGGCCGGTCACGGCGCAAGAGATCCGCCTCTTCTGCACGGTGCCGCTCGCGCTCGCCCTCGCCACCCTGCGCGAGATCGAGCTCGGCGACGACGCCCTCGTGCCGGGCCGCGCCCCCACCGTCTCGCGCGCGCTCGTGATGAAGGTCTTCGAGGACGCGGTCACGGCCGCGCGCTCGACGCCCGATCAAGCGGAGAGCGATCGGGCCCTCGGAGCCCTCTTCGATCGATCGAGGACGGGCGTCATCGGCAGGCCCGCGCGGCCGTCCGCGAGCGTTCCTCCTCCGTCCACGTCGGCGGGCGCCTCCGCGTCCGCTCAACCCCCGAGCATCCAGGCCGGGCCCGCGTCGGGGCCGGCTTCCTCACGAGGAGCACGCATGAGCGACGCGCCGCCTTCGAGCCCAGAGAGCCCTCGGCCCCGACCGCCCGTCGGGCTGCAGCCCCGCCGGGAGTTCGGCGGAAAGATCCTCGTCACGGGGGCGGCCGGTCACGTCGGCGCGAACCTGCTCCATCGCCTCCTCACGGACGACCGCGAGGTCCGCGTCCTGCTCCGTCCCGAGAGCAACAACGACGCCGTCGACGCGATCGAGCGCGCCACCCACAAGAAGGTCGAGCGCGTCTTCGGCGATCTTCGCAGCCCCCGCGACGTCGACACGGCGGTGCGCGGCTGCGAGAACATCTTCCACGTCGCCGCTCGCGTCTCCACCGTCTCGGAGAAGCCCCAAGAGCTGCGCGACCTCTACGAGTGCAACGTCCTCGGCACGGCGAACATCCTCCGCTCCGCCGGCGACTTCGGCGTGAAGCGCACCGTCGTCACCGGCTCGCTCAGCGCCGTCGGCTTCGACATCGACGACCCGAGCCGCATCAGCGACGAGTCGATGCCGTTCTATCCCTTCACCCAGCACCTCGCCTACGGCCGCACCAAGAGCCTCGTCGAGCACGAGGTCCTCAAGGCGGTCGTCGAGGGCGTCGACGCGGTGGTCGCGACGTCGTGCGCGGTGCTCGGGCCGTGGGACTACAAGCCGTCTCGCATGGGCAAGACGCTCATCGATTTCGCCCACGGCAAGCTCAAGGCCTATCTGCCGGGCGGCTTCGACTTCGTCGCCGTGCGGGATCTCGTCGACGGCCACATCCTCGCGATGGAGCGGGGCCGCGCCGGGCAGCGGTACATCCTCAGCACCGAGTTCGCGACGGTCGATCAGCTGATGGACATCTTCGAAGAGGTCTCCGGCCGCCCCCGACCGAAGCTCCGCCTCCCGCCCGGGCTCATGGCCGGCGTCGCCCACGTGACGTCGTTCCTGATGTCGACGTTCTTCCCCGGCAAGCCCCAGCGCTTCACCCCGTCCGCGGTGCGCCTCCTCCGCATGCAGCGCAAGGCGGACACGACGAAGGCGCAGGTCGAGCTCGGCTACAAGCCCACGAACATCCGCACCGCGATCCACGAGGCGTACGCGGACTTCGCCCGCCGCGGCCTCGTGCCGCAGAGCCCGTCGCTCTCTACCTCCGGCACGGAGGAGGCGACCGCCGCTTCCGAGAGCGCCCCCAAGTCGTCGAAGAAGGCCCAAGAAGGAGCAGCAGCATAAATGCCCCCGAGCTTCGAAGAAGCAAAGCAGAAGCGACAGAAGGCCCGCGCCGCCGGTCTCGATCCCAACTACTGGTACGCCGTCGAGCTCGAGTCCGCCCTGCCGAAGGGCAAGGTCCAGCGGGTGACGTTTTGGGGGACGCACGTCGCCCTCTACCGTGACGACTACGGCGCGCTGCGCGCGGTCGAGGATCGCTGCGCCCACCGCCACGTGCCGCTCTCGATCGGCGACGTGCGCGGTGACCGGATCGTCTGCCAGTACCACGGCTGGGAGTTCGACAAGGACGGCAAGCTCGCCGCCATCCCCCACGACATGTTCGGGATGAAGATGCCGCAGTGCCGGCTCCGCGCCTACCCGGTGAAGGTCCGCTACGGCCTCATCTGGATCTTCTTCGGCGACGCCGAGCGGGCGAACGAGGTCTCCATCCCGACCATCCCGGATCTCGAGGGCGACGACGCGTGGGCGTGCGTCCCCGTCGACTTCACGGTGAAGGCTCACCACTCGATGATCATCGACAACGTGAGCGACTTCACCCACGAGCACTTGCACCGCAAGTACAAGCCGTTCTCGGACGCGAAGCTCCTCAAGCTCGAGTCGACCGAAGACGCCGTTTTCTTGACCTACGACACCAAGGTCGGGCAGGGCAAGATCACGCAGCACTTCATCGACCGGGTGCAGGCGGACACGACCCGCATGGACCTCGCGTATCAGTACCCGTACCAGTGGTCCAACACCGGGGGCCATATCAAGCACTGGCTCTTCGTGCTGCCGATCGACGAGCGCACGACCCGCACCTTCTACCTGTTCCACTTCAAGAGCTTCAAGGTGCCCGGCCTCCCCCTCCGCATCCCCCGCCGCTTGATGGAGCCGATCATCAAAGCCGCCAACCAGCTCCACATCCGCCCGCTCCTCGTCCAAGACGCGATCGCGTGCGAGGCGGAGCAGGCCGGCTGGGAGCGGCACTGGGACGCGCCGGTCGCGGAGGTGAACCCGGCCGTGCACGCGTTCCAGACGCTCACGATCAAGAAGTGGGAGAAGCACCTCGCCCGCGAGGCGGCCAAGAAGGGCCTCGTGACGAGCTCGCTGAACCTCAAGAGCCGCCCCGAAGAGGCGCGCGAGGCGAGCCCTCAGGAAATGGCCGAGGGCTGACGGCGCGCGGGAGCGAGAGAGCTCGCTCCCGCCCTCGATTCGCGAGCGCGCCGACACGTTTCTAATTTAGTAAACAGAGACGAGCGAGAGAACGAGACCCCACGATGCGCAAAGACCTCAAGTCCTACGACGTCGCGGTGATTGGTGCTGGTCCGGTGGGTTGCGTGACCGCCCTCGCCTACGCGAGCAAGGGCGCCGATGTCCTCCTCATGGAGGCGAACCCCAAGGCGTGCGGCCGGCTCGCCGGCGAGTGGCTCCACCCCGGCGCCCTCGAGATCTTGAAGAGCCTCGGGATCGATCTCTCTCCGACCCAGGCCTACGAGACGGGCCGCGGCTTCGTCGTCTACCCCGACGACGGGTCGCGCCCCATCGCGCTCCCCTACGAGACGGGGACGTTCGGCTACGGCATCCACCACGAGCGGCTCGTCGATCAGCTCCGCGCCAAGGTCACGAACCTCCCCAACGTCGAGTACCTCGAGCACACCAAGGCGACGCGCATCGTCGGGCAGAACCTCACCTATCAGTCGAAGGCGGGGCAGACGCGGACGGTGTTCGCCGATCTCATCGTCGGAGCGGCCGGCCGCGCGAGCGTGGCCCACGCCGCCCTCGGCATCGCCGGCGCGTCCGGCACGTACTCGCGCATGGCCGGCATCCTCCTCGAGGACACGGAGCTCCCGTTCGAGGGCTACGGTCACGTCTGTCTCGGCGCCTTGGGCCCGATCCTGATCTATCGGATCAGCGCCCAGCACATCCGCGTGTGCATCGACGTGCCCCTCTCCGCGCGCATCAACCGCGACCGGGAGGCGGTGCTCTACGAGAGCTACGCCCACGCGATGCCGGAGAGCCTGCGCGAGCCGTTCCGGCGCGCCCTCCTCACCGGGGACGTCTCGTGGGCGACGAACCAGACCCGAGCCCGCGTGAACTTCGGCCGCCCCGGTCTCGTGCTCGTCGGTGACGCCGTCGGCCATCATCATCCGCTCACCGCCCTCGGAATGACCCTCGGGTTCCAGGACGCGATCGCGCTCTCGAAGGCGGAGAGCTTCGCCGCCTTCCGGCGCGAGCGCATCATGCAGGGCCGCGTCCCGGAGATGCTCGCGGTCGCCCTCTACGAGGTCTTCGCGGACACGCACGACGAGGTCGTGGAGATGCGCAACGCGATCTACGACCTCTGGCGCAAGAGCCCCGCCGAGCGCTTCCGGACGATGCGCTTCCTCGCCTGTCAGGAGACGAACCCCGTCCTGTTCGCGGGGTCGTTCGCGAAGTCCCTCGCGATCGCGGGCCGGAGCCTCCTCGCCCACGGCGCGGCCACGTCCCAGTGGGGCCACGTGCGGAACATCACCGAGGACCTCGGCTCGCGCATCCGCTGGCTCTTCGCGGGGGCCGCCCACCTCACCGATCCGCGCCCCTCGAAGGAGCTGCCTCGACCCGCCGACGATCGCTACGCGGGCGCGATGCGCGCCGCCACCGTGAAGGCCGACGTCGTCGAGCTGCCGAGCGCGGCCGGGCACGCCGCCCGCACCGGCCAAGATCGGTGGGACCCTTCGCGCGCCCTGGAGCGCGGAATCAAGGCCCTCGAGTCGCTCCAAGATCAGGACGGCTCGTGGGAGGGTGAGGTCGCGTGGAGCCCGCTCCTCTCCGCCCAGTACGTCATCGCGTGGTCGATCATGGACCTGCCCGTCGACGAGACGCGCAAGCGGAGGCTCATCACCTACTTCGAGCGCACCCGCCTCGCCGACGGTCTCTGGGGCCTCTCCGGCGTCTCCGATCCGAGCCTCTTCGTGACGACGATGGTCTACGTCGCGGCGCGCCTCCTCGGGGTGCCCGCGGACGCGCCGCTCCTCGAGAACGCCCGCTCCTTCTTCGAGCGCGAGGGCGGGGTCGCGAGCATTCCGACGTGGGGCAAGCTCTGGCTCTCGCTCGTCTCACTCTATCGCTGGGAAGGCGTGAACCCCGTCCCCGCCGAGCTGTGGTCGATGCCGACCACGGTGCCGGTGCACCCGTCGCGCTACTACTGCCACACGCGCCTCATCTTCTTGGCGATGGCGGCTGTCTCGGGGGTGCGGCTGCAGGCGCCGATCACCCCGATCATCGAGCAGCTCCGCGAGGAGCTCTACCCGAACGGCTTCGAGAACGTGAACTTCGAGAGCGCGCGCACCCACCTGCGTCGCAAGGATCTCTTCGGCGAGCCGAGCCGCGTCCTCAAGGCGACCTACGACGTGCTGCGCGTCGTCGATCGCTTCCAGAGCGACGCCGCGAAGGAGCGCGCCCTCGAGAAGATCCGCGCCTCGATTCGCTGGGAGCTGCGGGCCTCGAATCACATGTCGCTCTCCCCCGTGAGCGGCCTGCTCAACATCCTCGCCCTGTGGGTGGACGATCCGTCCGACGAAGACGTGCACCGGGCGATCGAGCGCTTCGAGGCGTGGCTCTGGGAGGACGATCGCGACGGCACCCGCGTGGCTGGCGCGCGCTCGGCGACTTGGGACACGAGCTTCGCCATGCGCGCCCTCTCGCGCGCGGTCGCCCACGTCGACGTCGACAAGGCCCTCCAGAGCGGGGACGCGTTCCTCGCGAAGCAGCAGATCCAGAGGAGCGCCGACGGATTCGAGGCGAACTACCGCGTCGACGGTCGCGGTGGGTTCGCGCTCTCGTACGCGTGGCACGGCTGGGCCGCGAGCGACTGCACCGCGGAGGCGATCCTCGCCCGGCTCGAGGCGGACCGCGACGGCGGCCCCACCGACGAAGAGGTCGTCCTCGCCGCGTCCTTCATCCTCCGCATGCAGGACGAAGACGGGAGCTTCGGCACCTACGAGCCGAAGCGGCTGCCCTTCTCCCTCGAGTGGATGAACCCGGCCGAGATGTTCGGCGACACGATGGCGGAGCGCGGCAACGCCGAGTGCACCGCGTCGTGCATCGCCGCCCTTACCCGCATCGTCCGCACCCGCTCGTGGCTCTGCAAGCGCGTCGAGCTCCAGGGAATGCAGGACGCGATCGATCGCGCGTCCCGCTACCTGCGCCGCCTCCAGCTCCCCGAGGGGTGCTGGCACGGCTCGTCGGGGGTGCACTTCATCTACGGCACCATGTTCGGGATCCGCGGCCTCACCGCCGCCGGCGTCCCCCCGACCGACCCTGCCATCCGCAAGGCGACGGCGTGGCTCAAGCTCCGTCAGCGCCCCGACGGCAGCTGGGGTGAGCGTCACTCCGCACACCCGACCTCGTACGTCGAGACGGAGGAGGGCCAGGTCGTCCAGACGGCGTGGGCGATGATCGCCCTCCTCGAAGCGCAGGACCACGACTGGGATGCCCTCGAGCGCGCCGCGCGCTTCATCGCCCGCTCTCAGCTCGGAAGCGGCGAGTGGCCCAAGCAAGCGCCCCACGGCTCGTTCTTCCACACCGCCGTGCTCGAGTACTCGCTCTATCGCTTCTACTTCCCGCTCTGGGCCCTCGCCCAGTTCGAGACCCGCCGCAAAGAGCGGACGCGCCTCCTCGAGGAAGTGAAGCGCGGCACCGTCGCCGCCGAGTAGCGGTCGCGATCGCCGCGCCGTGTCAGCAAGGCACGGCGCGGGCCGTCGCACCCCTCATGCGCAACGGAACCTTCCTCCAATTACCCGCTGCGTTCTGGAGGCTGTTCGCGGCCACCCTCGTGAACCGCCTCGGGGGATTCGTCGTCCCCTTCCTCTCCATCTATCTTTCGGCCGAGCGCGGCCTCTCCGCGCAGGCGACGGGGCTCGTCGTCGCATTCTTCGGCGCGGGTGCGATCGTGGCCGGGCCGTTCGGAGGAGCCTTCTCCGATCGGTACGGCCGCAAGCCCGCCATCGTCGGCGGCATGGTCCTCACCGCGCTCGCGCTGCTCGCCCTCGGCGCGTGCCGCGCGACGCCCGCCCTCGCCGCGTGCTGCTTCTTGGTGGGCCTCTGCACGGAGCTGCCGCGGCCCGCGACGAGCGCGCTCGTCACCGATCTCGTCCCCCCCGAGCTTCGACCGCGCGCGTTCGCCGCCATCTACTGGGCCGCCAACCTCGGCTTCGCGAGCGCGAGCCTGCTCGCGGGACTGCTCTCCACTGCCTCGTTCGGGCTGCTCTTCGGGCTCGACGCGGCGACGTGCCTCGCGTGCGCGGCCATCGTCGCCTTCGGGGTGCCGGAGGGCCTCACGCGAGCCACCGCCCATCCTGCACCGCTCGGCCTCTCACGGCTCACCGAGCCCTTCCGCGATCGCCGCTTCGTTCGGTTCTTCGCCGCTACCGTCGCCCTCGCGATCGTGTTCTTCCAGTTCAGCTCTGCGATGGCCCTCGACATGCGCGAGCACGGCATCTCGCGGAGCGCCTACGGGGCCCTCGTAGCGCTGAACGGCGTCCTCGTGATCGCCCTCCAACCCATCACCACCCGATTCCTCCTCGGCATCCCGCGCTCGACTGCGCTCGCCATATCGGCGGCGCTCACCGCGCTCGGATTCGGGAGCCTCGCCCTCGCGCACGGGGTCGGCTCGTACGCGATCGCGATCACCATCCTCACCCTGGGCGAGGTCACGATGGCGCCGGTGAACCCCACCGTCGTCGCCGAGCTCTCCCCCACCCACGCCCGCGGCACCTACCAAGGCGCGTTCCAGCTCACCTTCAGCATCGCTTCGTGCGTCGCCCCCATCATCGGGGGCGCCGTCCTCACGAGTTCGGAGGCGCCACGCTCTGGACGGGGTGCCTCGTGGTCGGCCTCGCGGTGGCGGTAGCGCACGCCACCGAGGGCCGCGCCCGCGCCCGACACGATCAGCGCCAACGGGATAGTGGGAGCGGCCACGCCCTCTCCCGAAGTTGACCGCCCGCGGACGCTACGGATTCCGTAGCGTCCGCGCTCGTCTCGTCGCGCTTCGCCCAGAGAGCGAGGAGCTTCGGCGGCCTCGAGCACCGCGTCGGCCTCTGCCACCCAGTCTCGAGACGCCGCCGTGCAAGCCCGCTTCGATCTCGAGACGACGCTATGCGAGAACCCCAGTCTCGAGACGCCGCCGTGCAAGCCAAGGAGCTCGCTGTCACCTCGAGCAACGACCACCTTCCAGAAGCCATCTGCAGCGCCGGAGGGGGGCCCCACGCAGTGGCTCAGCATTGGTCTCATCTCTCCAAACCAGCAGAGAACCAGCTCACTGTGAGCGGATCCCCAGTGACACGACGAGTGCGTGCGAGCCAAGGAGGTCGCTGACACCGTGCGCCACGACGCGGCTTCAGAAGCCATCTGCAGCGCGGGAGGGGGCCCCCACGCTGTGGGGGGAGGATGGCGCTCCATCCTCCAGCTAACGAGCCGAGCTGCGGGTCCTCGCGCCAGCCACACAACGCTCCCAGCACCACGACGCATCAGCTCCGCCTCTCTCGGCGAGCGCGAAGCGCGACGCGCGCTCCCACCAGGCTCGAGACGGCGCTTATGCGAGCACCGCTTCGGTCTTGAGCCGACGCCATGCGAGGAACCCCAGTCTCGAGACGACGCCGTGCAAGCCAAGGAGCTCGCTGTCACCTCGAGCAACGACCACCTTCCAGAAGCCATCTGCAGCGCCGGAGGGGGGCCCCACGCAGTGGGGGGAGGATGGCGCTCCATCCTCCAGCTAACGAGCCGAGCAGCGGGTCCTCGCGCTTGCCGCCCAACGCTGCCAGCACCACGACGCAAAAGCTCCGCCCTCTCCCGGCGAGCGCGAAGCGCGACGCGCGCTCCCCCAGCTCGAGACGACGCTCATGCGAGCACCGCTTCGGTCTTGAGAGGACGCCATGCGAGGAACCCCAGTCTCGAGACGACGCCGTGCAAGCCAAGGAGCTCGCTGTCACCTCGAGCAACGACCACCTTCCAGAAGCCATCTGCAGCGCCGGAGGGGGGCCCCACACAGTGGGGGGAGGATGGCGCTCCATCCTCCAACTAGCGAGCCGAGCTGCGGGGCCTCGCGCCAGCCGCACAACGCTCCCAGCACCACGACGCCTCAGCTCCGCCTCTCCCGGCGAGCGCGAAGCGCGACGCGCGACGCGACGCGCGCGCTAGATCGCCGTCTCCTCGAGCTCCTTGCCGCGCGTCTCCGGGAACCGCGCCAGGATGATCGCGAGCGCGACGAGCGGGAACGCCGCCGTCGCGCTCACCGCCGCGCTCCACGACGTCTTCTCCGCCGCGTACCCCACCACGAGGGGAGAGAGCACGTAGCCGATCCGACCGAGCAGGTTGTTGCACCACGCGAACGCGTCCGCGCGCTGGGCGGTCGGGAACAGCTCCGCCGTGTACGCGTTGAGCACCTGCAGGAACGCGGTCGTGCCGAACACCGCGATCGTCAGCGAGATCGTGAGGAGCACCTGCGAGCCCGCGCGGTAGGCCCCGAACGTCCCCGCCGCGAGCGCGACGAAGATGATCGCGGAGCTCTTCTTGCGCCCGATCTTGTCGAGCATCTTCCCCGAGAGGAACAACAGCGGCAGCGACGCGACCGCCCCGATCGTGATCGTGAGGCCCACGTCCCCGTCCGACATCGATCGCTCTGCGACGGCGAACTCCTTCCAGAACGAGACGGCGGTCTGGCTGCACACGTAACAGAGTCCCCACACGAGGGCGACGACGAGGACGCGCGACAGGAGCGGCCCCTTCAAGATCGCGAACAGGCTCGACGCCGAGACCCCCGCCGAAGCGCGCGCCTCGAAGCGCTTCGTCTCGCGCATGCTCCGCCGCGCGATCATCAAGAGGACGAGCGGCACCGCGCCGATGAAGTACACCGTCCGCCAGCCCGTCGGCAGCTTGAGGAGCATCGGCACGACCCCCGCGCACACGATCGAGCCCAAGCTCGACGACGCCTGGATGATCCCCATCGCGCTGCCGCGCTGATGCGCGGGGAACTCCTCCGCCGCCACCACCATCGCCACCGCCCACTCCGCGATCAAGAACACGCGCGCCCCGAGCTGCGCGAACGCGAAGAGCAGCGGGCCCGGCGCGAGCCCAGAGACGAGCGACATCACCGTGTAGCCGAGGATCGTCAGCGAGAGCACGCGCTTGCGCCCCCACTTGTCCGCCTTGCGAACGAGGAGATACGCCACCGTCGTCCCCGCGTTGACGAGCGAGAGCATCGCCCCTCCGAGCTTCGGAGAGAGCCCGAAGTCGGCGCGGATGTTCGGCAGGAGCATGGCGAGGGCGAAGAAGTCGTAGCCTTCGAAGAAGGAGGCCACGCTCAAGAAGACGAGGAGCTTCCGGCGGTAGCCCGCGTCGTCCTCCGGCTGCGCTCCCTCCGCCATGCGTTCGCGAGACAACCACGACTTGCGCGGCCGGAGCAATCGCCTACCGTAGCCGCCGATGAAGCTCGTGGTCCCGCCGCCCGTTCCGCCGATGCTGTCGAAGCGCCTCGAGGCGCTCCCGGAAGGAGAAGGATGGATCTTCGAGCCGAAGTGGGACGGCTTCCGGACGCTCGTCTTCCGCGACCACGACGAGCTCCTCCTCCAGAGCCGCGATCTCAAGCCGATGAACCGCTACTTCCCCGAGCTCGCGGAGCCGCTCCTCCGAACCCTCCCCGAGCGCTGCGTCCTCGACGGCGAGATCGTGATCGCCCGCGGCGAGGGCCTCGACTTCGAGGCCCTCCAGATGCGCATCCACCCCGCCGCCTCCCGCGTGAAGATGCTCGCCGAGCAGATGCCGTCGTCGATCGTCTTCTGGGACGTGCTCGCGGTCGGTGACGAAGATCTCCGTCGCCATCCGTTCCGCGAGCGACGCGCGCGCCTCCTCGAGCTCTTGAGGGAAGCCAAGCCGCCCGTCTTTGCCACCCCTGCGACGACGGATCGTGTTGTCGCCCATGATTGGTTCATGCGGTTCGAAGGAGCGGGCCTCGATGGAGTGATGGCCAAGCCCGACGGCGGCACCTACGAGGCCGACAAGCGCACCATGTTCAAGATCAAGCACGAGCGCACGTGCGACGCGGTCGTGGCCGGCTTTCGTTGGCACAAGAACGGGAAGGGGACGCACATCGGCTCGCTCCTCCTCGGCCTCTACGACGACCAAGGCGGCCTCCATCACATCGGCGTGACCGCGAGCTTCACCGACCTCAAGCGTCGCGAGCTCGTCACGTTCCTCGAGCCCTATCGCGAGAACGCCCTCGAGGGCCACCCGTGGAAAGACTGGGCCGGCGAGGACGACGGCGCGACACGGAAGCCCGGCGCCACGAGCCGCTGGAACCGCAACAAGAGCCTCAGCTGGGAGCCTCTCCGCATCGAGCTCGTCTGCGAGGTCGCCTACGACCACATGCAAGGCGCCCGCTTCCGACACACCGCCAAGTTCCGTCGCTTCCGCACGGACAAGGCCCCCAAGGACTGCCGCTTCGATCAGCTCGAGGTCACGCCGGCGTACGAGCTCTCTGCGATCTTCAGCGGCGCGCGGAGCTGACGGGGATTCGCGCACGGCGTCGGCTCGGGACTGACGCGGCGGATAGCAACAGAGGCGTCAGCCGCGGATCCAATCAGAGAGGATGTCCTCGTCCGGATCTGGCGTCTCTTGCGGTGGCCTCTCGCCCTCCGGCACGTTGCGGAGGTTGACGCGCACGCGGTACCAGGCGCTGAAGCGGCCGCGCATCGTGTCGACGAGCACGTCGGTCGGATCGAGGTGGGACACCACCTGAGGGTGGCGCGCCTTCCAGCGCTCGAGGCCGGCGAGGGCGTCCGCCTTGGCGCGCGCCCGGGCCACGATCACGAGCGGCATCGACGGTCGCTTCTTCGGCGCCGGCGCGGCCGCGCGCTTGCGCGACGGGGCGACGCGCGCCGCCTCGCCCTCGCGCTTCTCGTAGTGGGGCGGCCACGGCGCGTCGGCGACGCCGTCGCGCTCGTCGCGGTCCGCGCGCTCGAGCAGGGCCTCCAGCGATCCCGGGCTCTCGTCGATCCCGAGCTGCGCGTCCCCGATCGCCGCGAACCGGGCTGGCATCGTCCGCAGGGTGAAGTCACCGGGCTCGCACGCCGCCACCTCGTCCCATCGCAGCGGCGCCGAGACGCGCGCATCCGGCAGCGGCCTCACGCTGTATGCCGAGCACGTCGTGCGGTCCTTCGCGTTCTGGTTGTAGTCGAGGAAGACGCCGTGCCGGAGCTCCTTCCACCACTGGCTCGTCGCGATCGAAGGCGCGCGCCGCTCCACCTCGCGCGACAGGGCGAGGGCCGCCCTCCTCACGTCGTCGAAGCCCCAGCGCGGATGGATGCGGCAGTTGATGTGGAGCCCGCGCGAGCCGCTCGTCTTCGGCCACCCCACGAGCCCGAGCTCGTCGAGCACCGCCTTCACCTCGAGCGCCACCGCGCGCACGTCGGCCCACGGCACCCCCGGGCACGGGTCCAGGTCCACGCGCAGCTCGTCGGGGTGCTCGAGATCCCCTGAGCGGATCGCGTGCGGATGGAGCTCGATGCACCCGAGGTTCACCATCCACGCGAGCCCCGCCGCGTCGTCCACCACGACCTCCTCCGCGGTCCGCCCGGAGGGGAATCGAAGCTCCGCCGTGCGCAGCCAAGCCGGCCTGCTCGTGGGCGCGCGCTTTTGATAGAACGGCTCGTTCTCCGCTCCGTGCACGAAGCGCTTCAGCACGATCGGCCGATCGACGATGCCCCGCAGCGCCCCCTCCGCGACCGCGAGGTAGTACTGCACCAGATCGAGCTTCGAGACCTGCGCGGCCTGAAAGTAGAGCTTGCTCGGATGGGAGACGCGCACCTCGCGCCCCGCCACCTCCAACATCACCGCCGGCTCTTCCTTCGGCACCGCGCGATCCTACCAGCGACCATCGCTATGAGAAAGATAGCGGTGCCCACCCCCGCGTCGCTCCGCGACGCCACCCCGCCCAAGCGGCGTGCTCCGCACGCCGCGGGAGGGGTACGTCTTCGTTTCTGGTAAGGTCCGCTCATGGCTCGCGTCGACAAGAGCGATGTCGTCGAGATGTTCAAGGAGCTCGCCGAGCTCACGATCGTCGAAGAGGGCGATCCGCAGTCGTTCCGCGTGCGCGCGTACGAGAGCGCGCAGAAGGGGGTGGAGGGCTACGCGGGGGACCTCGCGAAGGCCAGCGCCGCCGAGCTGCAGAAAATCCCCGGCATCGGGAAGAGCAGCGCCGCCAAGATCCGCGAGCTGTTCGAGACGGGCCGGGTGGAGAAGCTCGTCGAGCTGCGGACGAAGCATCCGCCGGCCGTGCTCGAGGTGATGCGACTGCCCGGCGTCGGACCGAAGGCGCTCAAGCGCCTCCGCGCCGAGCTCGGGGTCTCGAGCCTCGATGATCTGAAGAAGGTCCTCGCCGAGCACAAGCTCCGGGATCTGCGCGGCTTCGGAGAGAAGTCGGAGGAGAAGCTCGCGAAGTCGATCGAGCGCATGGGCAAGGGCGGCGACAAGCGCACCCCGATCTCGATCGCGCTCCCCCTCGCCAACCGCATCTCCGCGGCGCTGCGCGCGGCGCCGGGGGTGGTCGAGGCGATGGCGTGCGGCAGCCTGCGTCGCTTCTCGGAGACGGTCGGCGACGTCGACGTCGTGGTCGCGACGGAGGACCCGAAGCCGGTGATGGACGCGGTGTTCGAGCTGACCGTGGTCGATCACGTGCTCGCGCGCGGGGAGACGAAGGCGAGCTTCCTCACGAGGCGTGGCCTCCAGGTGGACGTGCGGGTCGTCCGGCCGGATCAGCTCGGGGCGGCGATGATGTACTTCACCGGCAACAAGGGCCACAACATCAAGCTCCGCCAGCGCGCCATCGATCGCGGCATGCTCCTCAACGAGTACGCCCTCGAAGAGGCGGGCACGGGGCGGGTCATCGCCTCTCGCACCGAAGAAGAGGTCTATCGCGCCCTCGGCCTGCCCTGGATCCACCCGAGCCTGCGCGAGGACGCGGGCGAGATCGAGCTCGCGGAGCGAGGGGCCTTGCCGCGCCCCATCGAGAGCGCCGCCATCTTCGGGGACTTCCACGTGCACACGTCGCTCTCCGGGGACGGGCACTCGCCGCTCGAGGAGATCGTCGCGAGCGCGAAGCGGAGGGGCTATCGCGTCATCGCCATCACCGACCACGCGATCGGCCTCCCCATGTCGGGGGTGAGCGCGGAGAAGCTCCTCGATCAGCGCGAGCGCATCCGCGCCCTGCAGTCGGAGATCGGCGACGAGCTCACCATCCTCTCCGGGGTCGAGCTCAACATCGGCCCGCGCGGCGAGCTCGACTACGACCCGGAGCTGCGCCGCACGCTCGATTTCTGCCTCGCCTCCGTGCACGACCATTTCGAGCTCGACGAGGCCGCCCAGACGAAGCGCATCGTCACCGCGATGAAGGATCCGTGCGTGAAGATGATCGGCCACCTCTCGGCGCGGATGATCGGAGGCCGGCCCGCCATCCCCCTCGACATCGACGCGATCCTCGAGGCGGCGCGCGCGACCGACACCGCCCTCGAGGTGAACGGGGGCCTGCCGCGCCTCGACGTCTCCGCGGACGTGATGCGGGCCGCGCGCGATCGCGAGGTGACGTTCGTCCTCACGAGCGACGCCCATCAAGAGAGCGAGCTCGATCGGATCCAGAACGCCGCCCTCAACGCGATGAAGGCCCACCTCGATCCGTCGCGCGTCGCCAACACGTGGGGCGGCGAGCGCCTCCTCGCGTGGGCCCGCGCGCCCAAGGCGTCCGCGTAGCCAGGTGGATCAGCGCGCCTGCACGCGCCGTGATCCACCTGCTTTGGTTCCAGTGTGGTGGCGGCCGCGCACGTCTCCGGATCGACTCGATTCGCGCGGAAATTCTTGGAGGCGTGAAGGGGAAGCGCGAACCGCGCGCTGGCACGCGCCGTGCCGTTCGCCGCCACATGCTTCGTCTCGGCTCCAAGCTCTCCGCGGTCAGCCTCCTCCTCCTCCTCGCCGCTTGCGCGTCCTCCGACGACCTCGCCAGCACCGGCGGCTCGGCATCGCAAGGCGGCAGCACGAGCTCCGGGACGCGCGGGGAAGGCGGCTCGGCGGGTGAGCCCTCCCTCGGTGGCGACACGGGCACGGGCGGCCAACCGCCGTGCGAGCAAGTGGAGATCTGCGGGGACGGCCTCGACAACGACTGCAACGGCGACGTCGACGACGGCTGTGACTGCGCGCCCGGCGACACGCGCCCGTGCTTCACCGGGGAGCCGGACGCCATCGGGGTCGGCGAGTGCGCGGAGGGCGTGCAGACCTGCGACGAGAACGGCAAGTGGGGCGTCACGTGCGACGGTCAAGTGCTCCCCGGTCACGAGGAGTGCGACGGTCTCGACAACGACTGCAATGGCGAGGTCGACGAGGGCTTCGGGGATCAGACGTGCGGCCTCGGCCTCTGCGTCGTGACGGTGCCGAGCTGTGAGAACGGCGCCCCCGTGGTTTGCGTGCCGCTCGACCCGCCCTCCGACGTGGATCTCTGCGCGGGTGAAGACGACGACTGCAACGGCACCGCGGATCAAGGCTGCGCGTGCTCGCCGGGAGAGACCCAGCCTTGCTACTCCGGGCCCCCCGGGACCGACGGCGTCGGCATCTGCCACGCCGGCGTGCAGACGTGCGTGGGCGGCCAGTTCGGCGCCTGCAGCGGCGAGGTGAAGCCGGGAACCGAGTCGTGCGACAGCGTCGATCAAGACTGCGACGGCAACGTGAACGAGGGCGCTTGCTCGCTCGCCAACGCGTCCTCGAGCTGCTCGGGCGGCGGGTGCGTGATCGACACCTGCGCGACCGGCTGGGACCAGTGCGACGGCAACGTCGGCAACGGCTGCGAGACCCATCACGCCGGCGCGAGCAACGCGCCTCCTGGCCAGGATCTCGGCGCCTTCGGGGCCGACTCCTACTACGGCTTCGGGTGCTCGAGCGGCGGCAGCTGCGAGGGACCAATCTCGTCCGTGACGGGGACGCAGGGCCGGTACTTCGACATCGGCGCGCTCGAGTCGAGCTCCTGCTGCTCCTACGTGTCGCTCCGCTTCGAGCTCGTCGTGCCGCCCGGCATCGACTACGACCTGTTCGTGACCGGCACCGGCTGCTTCGCCGATCCGGACTTCCAATCCATCAACGGCACCGGGGTGAACGAGACGATCACGGTGTGGTGCGAAGACGACTGCGGCGGCGCCGACAACGGCTTCGATGCAGGGATCGAGGTTCGCTACTACTCGGGCTCGTCGTGCGACCCGTGGACGCTCAACGTCTACCGGCGCGCCTGCTGACGCCGGTCATTCCCAGAAGCCCTGCAGGAACAGCTCGCCTGTCCTTCGATCGAGGAAGATCCAAGCGAACGCCGTCGCCCGTGGCTCGCCCGGGCGACCGGCCTCGCGCAGGGTGACGCGCAGGTAGTCCCGGCTCGCGGCGTTCGTCGTCCACCACGCGATCGTGTCGAGTCGTCGATCGAACCGCACCTCCTCCACGACGTACGTCTGCCGGTCGATGGTGAGCCCTTCGCCTCGCCACAGCGCCGAGAGCCCGCCTCCCCCCGCGCCCGTCGCGATGGGCACCGGCTCCGGCAAGAGGCGTACGGGCTCCCCTGCTTCGCTCGCCTCGCTGGCTCGGCCTGAGCGGTCGGGGGGGGTTGGCGCTCGCTGCTCGCGGGCTCGACGGGGAGCGCGGCGTGTCGCTGCCTCGACGATGCCGACGAGGCGCGAGCGGTGCTCGGGGCGGTGGTCGTCTTCGATCTGGAGCACGCCGACGCGGTCGGCCCCGATCTCGGCCGAGAGCTCCGAGAGCAGCGCTGGCAGCGCGTCCGGATCGACGGAGACTCCGCGCGACAGATCGAGCTGGACGCGCGGAGCGTTCGCGATCCGGGTGAGCTTGATCGCGAGGTGGACGACCGGCGCGAGGAGCTCGAGGCTCTCCACCTTCGCTTTGATCGCGCGGAAGAGATCGTCGGTGTGGCAGAGCGGCGCGGGCAGATCGATCGACAGCCCGAGCAGCGGGGCGAGGCTGGGCGATCCATCGCGCGCGGTCGAGGTGCGGAGCGCGAAGATGGAGCGATCGTAGCGGAGCGCGATGTCGATGCGATTGCACGCTTGGCGACGGCCGGTGAGCCGCGCCGAGAGCCGCGAGACGAGGCTCCGAACCGCGAACACGAGCTGCTCCGCCGCCTCGACACCGTCGTCGAACCCGATCGTCTCTTCGATCTCGGGCGCCGGCTCGTAAGGAACGAGCGGCCGCGGGTCGCGCCCTTCCAGCCAATCGAAGATCTCCTGCTCCGCTCGCGCCGAGGGCAAGAAGGCGGAGAGCCGCGCCATGAGCTGGGCGCGATCGATCTTCATCATGTCGCCGATCGCGCGCACGCCGAGGCGGGTGAAGAAGGCTGTCGCCTCCGGGCCGAGCCCGAGCGCGGACACGGGCAACCCGGCGATCGCCGATCTGGCCTCTCCGTTCGGCACGATGGCGCGCGCCGCCGGACGGCGAGGCGCGCTCCGCGCCAGCGCTTGGGCGAGGAAGGGACCCTCGGCGATGGCGACGGACACTCGAAATCCGAGCTGCGTGATCGCCTCGACCATCGCGCGTTGAAGGGCCTCCTCACCCCCGAAGAGATGCGCGACCCCCGTCACGTCGACCCAGACCGTATCGAGGACGAGCAACGCGCCGCGATCGAGCGAAGCGAGGACGGCTCCCTCGTCCGGTCTTCGGTCGGCGTCGAAGGGGGCGTCGATCTCCGTCATCGTCCCGAACGAGAGGGCCACCTCCGCGATGGCGGCGAGGGCACCGAGGATCGTCCTCGGGGTGAGGAGGGCGAAGGAGATGGACGCCGAGCGCGCCATGGCCTCCGAGACATGCATCCCGGGCCGCACCCCGAGGCGCTCGGCTTCGTCATCGACGGCGCTCACGAGCGATGCGGCGTCGTGGCTCGTGTCGTGCGGCGGCGGCTCGCTCGCTCCGTCACCTTCTCCGAGGACGATCGCGAGCGGACGCTTCAGGATCGGGTCGCTCGGATCGCGATCGCGTCGAGCGATCTCGGCGGCGAGGCGAGGTACGACGATGGCCGCGATCCGTCGCGGAGGGCTCATCGCCACCCCGCGACCACGGCCGCGTTGCCGACGCGGCCGTGCCTCTCCTTCGCGATCTTCACCCGCCACTCCGTCTCGAGCCTCCGCGCCTCCGACGCGAGGGCGACACGATGTGCGCGGGCGCCGAGCTGCTCCACCCGAGGAGACATCCCCGTCAGCGAGAGCTCGAGGCGCATCGAGACCGGCAGCGGCAGCGGCCGCGGCGCGCGGAGGTCGGTCGAGAGCAGCACCGTCGTGTCCGTCTTCTCCACCGCGAGCGCGAGCCGTCGCACCACGTTCACCCAGCGGTCGAGGCGGATCCCCTCGCGAGCGCGCGCCCCCGGGACGCCGGCGAGATCGATCACGACGATGCAGAAGGCTCGACTTCGCGCGATGCGGACGGCGACCCGGGCCACTGCCTCGAGCGGAGGCCGCACCACGAGGAGCCTCGAGAGATCGACGCCGGCGCGCGCGACGGCGGGGGCATGGAGCGTCGCCCAAGGGTCGACGAACGCGCACCACGCTCCGACGGTGTCAGGGGAGCCGCTGCGCAGCCTCGCCTCGGCTTGGGCGGCCGCGCAGGCTTGGAGCGTCAGGGACGTACCCCGCGCGAGGGCGTGGGGCGAGGCGACCTCCACGATCGCTCCTCGCGGCAACCCTCCATCCGGGAGCGCTTCGTCGATGGGGCCCAGCGAGAGCGGGGCGCGCGCTGCCTCCTCGTGAGGAAGACCCCCGATGGAAGATGGCGCCCGAAACGCCGGATCGAGGTCGAGGAGCGCGAGCGCCATGGGACTGAACAAATTACCAGGCCCGCGAGACGCGACAAGGATCTGCGGTTATCCAGCCGGAAATCAGGGGAGCCTCTGAGGCGCCCCCTCGACGCGAGCGCTCCTGCCTCATCCTGCCTCGCCCGGCGCGAGCCACCCGTCCCTCAATCATTGGTGCTCCAAGCTTTGATGCGTCCACGGAGTTGCCATGAAACGCGCCCCAATCGAGATCGTGGCGGCATGTCACGCTCACGCGCGCGCTGGTTCCAAGGCTGATCCAAATCGTTTGAGCTCAAACAAATTGTTGACCAAGCATCCGAAGTCGGCAGACTGAGCGGGCACGATGTCGGATGACGAGCTCCCGCAAGAGGTCCGCTCCCTGCTCTACGATCGCGTCGACTCGTTCGAGCAGCTGGACGTCCTCGTCCTCCTCCACGCCGATCCGAGGACGCCCTGGACCCCCCGGCGGACGGCCTCTCGCCTGGGCCTCGAATCCTCCACCGCCGCGGGCGCGCTGGAAGCTCTCGCTCGCCGCGGCCTGCTCGAGGTCGAGAAGACCTCCCCGCCCTCCTATCGGTTCCATCCCGTCGACGAGGCGACGCGGTCCGCCGTGGAGAGCCTCGTGGGGCTCCTCGGGGCACGGCGGCACGTGGTCGCCACCTTGATCGGCTCCTATGCGATGAAACGGGTCCGCGACTCTGCCAGCCGAGCGTTCGCAGACGCGTACGTCCTCGGCAAGCGCAAGCGCGACATCTCCGACTGACCAAGCCGCGCTCGGCGCGCTACCATCGAGCCCGGCATGAAGCTCGAACGCCTCCTCCCCAACCTCGGTCTGCTCGCGCTCGCGGCCGGCACGTTCGCCGCCTGCACGGCCGACGAGACGGGGCAGGGCGGGCAGGGCACGGGTGGGGATCCTTACGCCGACGTGACGTTCGAGGCCGGCGCCACTGATGAAGCGCTCGACGCGCTCCTCGCGGCCACCGCCACGACCGACAACTATCTCGACGCTGCGTTCATCCTCACGCCCCAAGACGGCACTACGCTGGAGCTCGAGTCACCTCTGAAGTTCACCTGGCAGGTCGGGCCGCCGCAGACGGGCGCGCGCGAGATAGTGCCCTTGGACATTCGCCTCGGACGCACCGTTCGCCACGTCCCGAGCTTCCTCTCGGAGCTCGAGGCGATCCTCGGTCCCGAGCGCGAGGCCCACGCTCACGGCGATCCAGTCAACGGGCCCGCGTTCCTCCTCCGCGTCCGCGACGCCCGCGGCGTCGACGTCCACCGCGCCTTTACCACCGCGTTCGAGCACACGCCCTCTCGCGACGCGTGGACCACCCTCTCCAACGCCGAGCAGCCGCTGGCGGCGTGCATCGTCAGCGCCGTATTCGAAGAGAATCGAGTCGCTCCCGATGGTGGCCCCTATGAAGGGCCCTGGATCGCGCTGTCGTTCTGACGACGCGCCGACCGACCACCGATCATTTTTGATCGCGCGCCGCTGCGATGCCGGCGCGAGCCGCGAGCGCCTCGCGTCTGCGCCCCCTCGCCCCGCGGACCTGATGCAATCGAGCATCACATCCATGGATTGGGCTCGAATGCTGATGAGTCGATCGCTCAGCTCAGTATGTGGAGGTATCGGCTGAGGCGGTAACGGCGCGCATGGAAGGTGGGCTGTTCGCTGCTGAGCTTACGTGGCTGACACTCCTCCTCATTTTTGACCGTGTCCTTGCAACGTCGCCCCAGCTGCGTACGTCTAAAAAGTTGCATTGAGCACGGCGGGAGCCAGGGCGAACGACCACCCTATCTTCAATCGTGTTCCCCTGTAGGCCCAGGGCGGAGGAGCTTGACGACTTCGAAGGAGGTACCGATGCGCGCAACCGTTCTCATCGCATTCGCTCTGTTCGTGTCCCCATTCGCTGCTGCTTGCAACGCGGACGTGACGGACGAGGCGACCGAGGACGTCTCCGATGCCTCCGAGGCCCTCTCGTATGGCGATTGCGACGATGATGACGATGACGGCGAAGCGGATCCTCTCGCCGTCGACTTTAGCAACTGCCTCGAGTCGATCGGGGTGGGGCTCGTCCCGACGGCGGCGGCCCAAGCGCTCGTGCCCCCGGGATACATCCTCGTCGGCGGCGCGGATCCGGTGACGCCCGTGGTCGTCCGGACGGCGCATTGCTCCAAGATCAAAGTGGGGCACCACCACGGCCGAGAAGGATCCATCGTCCAGATTGGGGCGGTCATCGTCCCGCCCGACTTCACCGGCGACATCAACAACTACACGTTCTGGTACTACACCGATCACAAGGATCTCGCGCGCGGCCTCCAGGACTCCGGCGTGAACGCGCAGCGCGTCCACCACATCGGCTACCATTTCAACAAGAACAAGCCGTCCGGGCCGAACTTCCACGTCACCGTTCCCGCGGCCGGCATCTCGATCGACGGCCGGGTGGAGCCCTCCACCGTTCCGGCGGGCAGCTTCGACGCGAATTGGTGGAAGACCAGCTTCGCGAGCGACGGCTCCGTGAAGATGGCGACCGACGTGCCCGTGATCAACATCGGGAGCGCCGACCTCGTGCTCACGACCTCCTCGAATTCGCCCGTCAACGCGCTCAGCGGCGGTCAGCCCTTGGGCTTCCCCATCATCCAGCAGTTCAACTCGTTCGACACGGCCCACATGGACGTGACCGTGCAGTGATGCCGTCGGGAGGCCCTCCTCCCGGCGAAGGACGACTCCCCGAGCGCTGGTCTTCGGACCGGCGCTTCGTCGTCTTCGAATGGTCCCACCTACTTTCGTCGCGAGCGGAAGAGGGGCTCCGCGTCGTCCGCTCGCGGCCCTGGCTCGCTCTGGGGGGAGCCGAGCGAGCTCCGAACTGGCCTCGGCCCCGAGCTCTTGGGCAGATCGGCGGAGGAAGTCCCGGATCGCGAAGGAGGCTCCGCCGGCTTCGGCGGCTCCGCTCCGAGGTAGGCGAGGGCGTCCTCGATGTTCATGAAGACCCGCATCTCGCCGGGAGCGCTGCGATCCTGGGCGAGGCTCGGCTCGCCGACCAGCCGCTGGTTCTGGAGCTTGCCGATCGCGGTCTGCACGACGATGGCGACCTTGGCGAAGCCCTGGACCATTCGCTGACGATGGGCGGCGAACGCCACCTCGAACGCGGGGTTGTTGTTCCCCACCGCCGCCCGCGTGTCCACGAGCAGCCGCTTTCCTCTTCGACCGACGTGGTTCAGCGTCAGCTGCACCGGCATACAGGTCGAGTCGATCTCCTCCGCCGAGCCGAACGGCTCCGCCGACCGGGTCAGGACCACGATGTCATCGGGTCGGACCTCGATTCGGAAGTGAGGGCTCTGGTAGAGCGTTCGGCGCACCAAGGGAATCCCGCATCATTGCACGGTCGCCCGGCGCCTTGGAAGCGGCCCCGGCCGGGAAGTCGGCGACCGCCTCGTCCTCCTCGGCGGGGCTCGGCGGAGGCGCAGCCCTGTACGTCCGCGAGGTGCCCCCCCTGCCCCGCGTCATCGCCGAGGCGTGGTCGCGCGGACGTCGCCCGCGCGCCGATGCGACGTCGCAATGGTGCCCCCGGCGCCGGCGGCGAGCGTCGATAACGCGCGGCAGAGGACCGACCTCGGCGACCGCCATTCATCAAATTGGTTGAATGCGACCAAGTTGACGAATGCGATCATGCGCTGTCATAGTTTGCGGTGGGGTTCGATCGCACTCGTCGACGAATGCGCGCCGGCCCCCGGGACGAGACAGGACGATGCCGGCAGCACAGGTCGTTGAGGTCGTCAGTTTCATGCCCGAGCGCGTGGTCGCCGACAAGCGCGAGAGCCAGCCCGACGGCCTCGCCGACCACGCGTTCTTCCAGGGCGTCTTCGAGCGTCGATTCGCCTCTCCCGATTACACCTCCGCCGACTTGGCGGTGCGGGCCATCGAGAAGCTCGCGGCGAGAACCGGGCTCGAGCCGCGCGACGTCGATTGCATCGTCTACAGCTGCATCTTCAACGACACGTTCTGGCCCGGCATCGGCTCGGAGGTGCAACGCCGCATCGGGGCGCAATCCGCGACCATCCTCCAAATCGACACCAGCTGCTGCTCGTGGCTGTCGGGCCTCCAATGCGCCCGCGCCTTCATCGAGTCCGGGCGCTGCCGGACGGTCGTCCTCGTGACCGTCACCAATTTCATCTCGCGGCTCCCGGAGTTTCAGAAATCGAAGCGCTCGTCCGTGCTGGGGGACGGAGCGACCGCCACCCTCGTCACCGCCGGAACGGACTCCATCCTCTCCGCGTTCGAACGGTCGCACGGCGAGAACTACGGGCTCCTCCGGTTCGAGCCGGATCTCGTCGACGGCATATTCAAGAACTATTGGGAGCGAGGGTGCGGACCCATTACCGTCAACTTCACGAAGGAGCGCCTCGAGGCCATCCGCGAGAACGCGATGGCCCTCGTGCCTTATGCGGTGAAGCAAGCTTTGTCGCGCGCCGCCCTCACGAGCGACGACGTGGATCTGCTCGTCACGCATCAGCCCAATACCGCGTTCATCGAGGAGTGGCGTCGGAGGTGCAACATCCTCCCGCCGCGCGCGCACGACACGCTCGCTCGCTATGGAAATCTTTTTCAAGGATCGATACCGGTCACGGTGGCCGACGCGCGCGACCGCGGTATGATCGAGCCAGGGGATATTCTCGCCTTCGGGACGTTCTCGAATGGCGGCGATATGGTGAGCGCGATGACCATGCGTTGGGCACCGCATCACCGCCGTTTCAACGCGCCCGCGCCGAGGGGCGCGGTCAGCACGAATCTCGTCATCGAGGAAAGGAAGCCGGCCATGTCTTTGGACACCAATTCCGCGTTCAAGAGCGCGCTCGACGTCATTCGAACCTCGAGCGCGGACGCCCTGTCGAAGACGAATGGAGCCGGCGCCTTATCCCTCGAGAAGAACGGTCTCCGCATCGAGCTGAGCCAGACCCGCTGCACGGTGAAGAACGGGGGGGCGGAGGTGTCCGTCGGATCCCCGGAGATGGTCATGCAGCTCCATTGGGCGCTGACGGAGCGCCTCCGCGGCGCGCCCGCGCTCAAAGAGAGCGAGAGGCCCCTCGTGAAGATCTCCCACGCCCGTGCGGCGGACGCCTCGGGAATGGTCCAGAACTACGTCCTCGACAGCGCCGACATCCCGTCGATCGAGGGCTTGATCCGGAGCGAGACGACGTCGCCTCAAGAGTGCTTCGAAGTCATGCAGAAGCTGACGAAGCCGACCTACACCCACGAGGAGATCTTCGGCGAGTACTGCTCTCTCGGAAAGTACGTCGACGTCCCCTACGAGGTCGTCTTCGAATACGCGGCCAACGTGCACTCGCTCGAGGAGTGGACCTTCAGCGTGCGCGATTTGAAGCACGTGGGCGGCGGCCTCTATCGGGGCCGAGAGGCGATCCAGCCCAACACCGAGATCTTCATCCGCGCCGACGTCCAAAAGGGGCCGGATCACGGGATCGTCTTCTACCCATGCGCCTGGGACCAGGGGTACGAGCTCTGGATGCGTTACTACTTCGTCCTCATCGACGCGATGAAGACGCTGAAGCGCCCCGGGACGGTGGTCCTCTGGACGAACTGCAAGCACCCCTACTATGACCGCGCCACCGTCGACGTGCCCGACTACATCGCGAAAGGTCGAGCCCGCACCGATCGTTATTGGGTGGGTGACATCTGGGGGAACTTCGACGCGATCCACAAGATCGAAGCGGAGAACATGAAGAGGATCCTCGAATATCGCTTTCAGGCGGGGCCCCTCCGCTGACGGCCGCTCGAAGCGATTGGGATCCGCGGCGCCGAGCTCATTGGGGGGCTCTGCTCGCCGCCCGTGCGCTCGTCGTGCCCCCCGCAGCATCAATAGAAAGCGCTGAAGTATGCAGTTGAGTGATGCGCTCGTGGCCGCTCTTCTTGAGTGGGACCTCGGCCATGTGTTCGGCGTGGGAGGGGCGAACATCGAGCCGCTCCACGACGCCATTCACCGGCTGGGCGGTGCTCGGCTCACCTCCGTCCTCGCCCGCCGCGAGGACGGCGCCGCCTTCATGGCCGACGCTCGCGCCCGGGTCCACCGGACGCTGGGCGTGTGTTGCTCCACGTCGGGAGGGGCGATGTTCAACCTCACCGCCGGCATCGCGGAGTCCTTCGCCGAGTCGGTGCCCGTGCTCGCGATCGTCGGGCAACCCCCGCGCTCGCTCGAGGGGCGCGGGGCGTTCCAGGATTCGTCCGGCGTCGGGCGCTCGGTGGACGCGGTCCAGCTGTTCTCGTGCATGACGAAGTCCACCGAGCGGATCGATCCTCCGCGTTTTTGGGAGCAGCTCCGTCACGCCGTCTCCACGGCGATGAGCGGTCGCCCCGGCCCCGTCGTGCTCTTGTGCCCGCGCGACGCGTACGCGGCGGACGTCGGAGAGCGGCCCGCCGATTGGCCGGCGACGATCGACGAGCTCGTCACCCGCCCTCCCGTCGACCCCGGCGACGTCGAGGCGCTCTTCGAAGCCATTCGAATGGCGAAGCGCCCGGTCTTGCTCGTCGGGCAGGGGGTCCGGCGCTCCCGTGAAGGAGCGAACGTCGCCGCGTTCGCGCGAGAGTCGGGGATCGCGGTGGCGACGACGATGTCGGCGCGGGCCGAGTTCCCCAATGACGATCCGCTCTATCTCGGCGTCGTCGGAGTGGCGGGGCACCCCTCCGCGCACGACTACCTCCGCAACAAGGCGGATCTGGTGGTGGTCGCGGGCGCGGGCTTCAACGTCATGACCCGTCAACCCGTCGACACCCTCCGCGACAAGGCCCTCTTCGCCGTCAACGTCGACTGCGGAGAGATCTCCAGGGGCGTCGGCCCCCTCCGCACCGTCCACGGAGACGTGGGCGAGGTGTTCGCGGCGATGCGCGCGCTGCTGCACGCCCGTCCCTTCACCGCTACCGCGCTCAATGGCTATCGACTCCACCGCTACCTCCCGCGCCTCGCCGAGGCCGTCCCGCGGCCACCGAGCCCGCGCGGCGAGCACGACGATCTCCTCCAGAGCGACGCGATCGCGGAGATATCGAAATGGCTCCCCGAAGGCGGGCACATCGTATTGGACGCGGGAAACTGCGCGTCTGCCGTCCTCCACCACTCCACCGTTCCCGCCGGCACGAGCTCGACCATTGCCCTCGGCGCGGGGGGCATGGGCTATGGGGTCGCCGCCGCGATTGGCGCCCAGCTCGGCTCTCCGGCGGGGGCGAGGACGATCGCCTTCTGCGGCGATGGGGGCATGCTCTGCAATGCGACGGAGATCCACGTCGCCGTCGATCTGGGGCTGCCCATTCTATTCGTCGTGTTCAACAACCAAATGCACGGCATGTGCGCCATACGACAGCAGCTGTTCTTCGAGGGGCGCGTCGAAGCCGCCACCTACGCGCCCATCGACTTCGCGCAGCTCGCGCGCGGGTTCGGAAGGGAGAACGAGCTGTGGGTCGGAACGGCGGGCAGCCTCTCGGAGCTGCGCGCCAAGGTCAATGAATATTTTCAATCGTTCGTGTCCAAGCCAGGGCTCCTCGAGCTGCGCCTGCCTCGAGAGGAGATGCCGCCGTTCACTCCGTTCCTCCCCAAGGGTGAGCCGACTTACGTGGCCGGCGCGGATGGATCGAGCGCCGCGCTCGGACTCCACGACGAGGCGCCGGACTCCCTCATGAGGACGGTCGGCTGAACGCGGCGCTTCGCCCACATGATGGGTAAGCCCACGTAGTTCTTAAAGTGTCCACGCGCACCCGGAGATGTGGAAACCTTCGCGAGCGTGTCGCTCGGCTGTCAAATCCTGGCTGTCGGTCCCGACGACAAAGCACTGGACGAGCTCGTCGGCCGCCTTTCGTCGAGGGGCTACGCGGTCGAGCGCGTCGCGAGCGGAAAAGACTGCAGCAAGCGATTCTCCGTCGAAGGCGCCGATCTCATCATTGCGTGTCTTCCGTTCCCGAACGGCGGCGGCGCCGACCTCGTCCGCGAGCTGCGGCAGATCGACGCGCGGGTGCCGATCGTCATCGTGGGACGAGACCATCAAATCGGGAGCGCCAGCGAGGCCTTCCGGGAGAGCGCATTCGAATACGTGGAGGACTTGCATCAAGGTCGAGACGACATCCTGGGAGCGGTCGGGGTCGCCCTCGGGGCGCGCCGCGGGGACGCACAGCTGCGCTACCTCCGGGAGCGGGAGGCGACCGCGTCGAGCTGGTCGAGCCTCGTCGGGCAATCTCGAGAGATGATGGAGGTGGTCGGCCAGCTCCGGCGCGTGTCGGAGCGGACGACGCGAGGCGCCCCTCCCACGATCCTGCTGCTCGGGGAGACGGGGACGGGCAAGGGCCTCGTCGCCAAGTGCATCCATTACAACGGCGTCCGTCGCAATCAAGCCTTCGTGGAGCTCAACTGCGCGGCGATCCCCGCTTCGCTCCTCGAGTCGGAGCTCTTCGGCCACGAGCGCGGCGCGTTCACCGACGCCAAGACCTCTCGCGCCGGGCTCTTCGAGACCGCTCACAAAGGGACGCTCTTCCTCGACGAGATCGGGGCGCTCCCCCTCGATCTGCAGAGCAAGCTATTGACCGCGATCGAGGAGAAGCGGGTCCGCCGCCTCGGCGCGCGCCACTCCGTCCAGGTCGACGTGCAGATCATCGCCGCGACCCATCCCGGCCTGCTCGAGCGGGTCAGGGCCCAGACGTTCCGCGCCGACCTCTATCACCGCCTCAACGTGGTCTCGGTCACGATCCCCCCTCTGCGCAAGCGCGGCGAGGACATCATCATCCTCGCGGAGTCGTTCCTCTCCGCGATGTGCCGCGAGTATGGGACCCCTGCGCTGCGCCTCTCGGAGAACGCGAAGGCCTACATTCGCGAGTATCACTGGCCGGGGAATGTTCGCGAGCTGAAGAATCAAATCGAGCGGGTGGTGCTGCTCGCGAACGACGAGATCATCGACTCGGACCAGTTCGACCGGCCGAGCTTGCCACCTCCGAGCGTTCGACCCAATGCCCCTCCTGCCGGCGCGAGCGTCGCCGGGCCCTCGCCGTCATCGTCGGTCATGCAGTTCGAGGAGGGGTTGGGCCTGGAGGAGGTGGAGCGCGAGCTCATCCGCCGCGCCCTCGAGCGCTCCAGCGGGAACGTCTCGATGGCGGCGCGGTCGCTGAAGGTCTCCCGTCAGACGTTGATGTACCGAATCAAGAAGCACGCCCTCTGAAGACGCTCAATCGTTGATGAGCACCTCCGCCACCATATAGGGGAGGGTGACGTAGTCCTCTTCGATCGCGTCGTTGAGCAGAGGATCCCGGTGCTGCTGATTGGACAGCACGAGCAGCGACGCGCGATCTTCACCAGGAGCAGGAGGGAGGAACCCGAGCGACGCCGGAAAATTGAAGAGGTGGGGGTCGTCCCCGATGACCTCGCGATGTCCGTTGGCGGGGTCGATCCGGATCATGCGCAGCTGGAGGGCATCCGCCGCGTAGAGGTGGGGATCCGAGGGGTCGAATGGATTGAACTGCATCTCGAGCAGCTCCTCGACCTGGACGTTCGCGGGCTTCTTGCTCACGAGGCTGATCGAAGACGCCCGCTGCCAGGGCTTGCGTCCATCGAAGAGCGCCGAATAGGGGAACTTGTAAACGGCCCCCGCGCACGACGAGTAGAAGTAGACGGTGTTGTCCCGCTTGGCGATCCCGGCGACCCCGGGGATGGTCGAGTCGTTGAAGAGGAACGGAATGCCCCCCACCGTGATCTGGGGCATGTCCGTGCAGTAGACCATTTGGGGGATGGCGTCTGAGGGCGCGAACGTCTTCGGCACGATCCCCGGCACCACCGTGCCGTCCGGCTTGACTCGCCAGATCGATCCATAGACCGCGTCCGGAACGAGGTAGGAGCCGTTTCCGAGATAGACGAACTCCTCCGCGAATCCGACCTTGATCCCGGTGAAATGGACGGTCCTCGCGAGTGTCGTGGTCAAGGAGCCATTTTCGTACGAGTACTCGTACTCGTAGATGCTCGGGGAGGCGTCGACGACCCCCGGCTGCTGGAAGCCTCCGCAGTCGAGTACGGCGACGCGGGTCGGGCCGATGGAGTGGATGATCAGAGGGAGCGCGAAGTTGCCGGGCGGTTGGGGCAGCTCCCCGAGGGCGCTCTTGTCGTGCCGATCGATGGCGAAGACCCGCCCTTCGAGCGGCGACCCGTAGAAGACGACGTCCTCCCCGCCGGCGAGGCCGCCCGGGATCGGAGGGTTGACTGTCGTGAACTCCGAGATGTCTGCGATCGGCTCGTCGTCGTCGTCGCAGTCACCGTGGCCGTGGCCGTGGCCGTGACCGTGACCATGACCGTGAATGGCCTCGGCCGTCGAATCCACGGCCTCTTCCGGATCGACGGAGCCCCCCGGGCCATTGCACGCCGCCAGCACGAGCGCGAGACCCGACACGATTGCGAAGCGCATGTCGAGGCGGCAATGCAACGAGAAGACCAACCAAATCGCTCACGGAATCTTCATGGGTGCGATCGGACCTGTCTCAACCCGAACAAGCGGTGCTTCAAAACAAACAACCGGTGAGGGTCGCATGTCTCAAAACAAACAATGCGCGCGTTCGGTTCTTGGCGAGTTGCGTCCCGTCGAGCGAGACAGCGGATCATCAGGCTGCGAGCTTGACCCGGAGCGTCTCGACGACGCGCGCGGTGGCGAGCGCGTCCTTGATCTCGATGTGTTTGCCCAGGAACGCCAAGCCCTCCGCGATGTTCGAGGCGTAAGAGATGGGCATCGAGCGCTTGCCCATCAGCATCACGATCCCGGAAGCCACCGAACGTACGAGCGCCGATCGAAACCCGGTGCCTTCGATGATCATCGCGATGGCACGAAGATCGCCTTCGAGAGAGCGGAACAATTTGCTCGAGGCGTCTCTCACGGCGTCGTTCGGAACTCCCGAAGACTCCTCCACGACACACAGGAACCCGGCTTTCCCCTTGTGTCTGGAGACCACGGAGGTCAGCGCCGCCTTCTGCACGGCAAAGCGCTCCATCGTCGAGTCTTTGCGCCAGATCGCGATACAAAGATGGCCGAGCTCGGCCATGAGAATTCCATCGGCAATCTGCAGTACCGTCGGCTCAGGCAAGATGGCCATGCTTCGGGACTATCCACCAATCCGCTCTCCGCGTCATCGGAAAACAATCATGTGATGGCGGTCGAGCAATTGTCCTGTTGGGGCCGGGAGAGGAAGAGGAAGACTGATGTCTCAGTTCGTCGATCAATGCGAAGCAAGCATCGGTGCAGGTGCGAGCGCGCAAGTGCTTCTCCTCCGCGCGGGTGACGACCCGTATGACGGGCGCGAGGTCTCCGTGGATGGCGAGAAGCGGCTCAACTTCGGCAGCTGCAGCTATCTCGGGCTGGAGGTCCGCGACGAGCTGAGGGATGCCGCGATCGACGCCGTCCGACGTTACGGGACGCAGTTCCCGTTCGCGAAGCCCCAGCTCGAGTGCGCGCTCTATGGTGATCTGCACGCGGCCCTCGAGGCGATGACGGACGTGACCCCGATCGTCGCGAGCAGCGCGACGCTCGCCCACCTCGGGGCGATGCCCGCCCTCTTCCGGAAGGGAGACGCCGTGCTCGTGGACAAGCTCGCCCACGCGAGCATGCTGACCGCGATGGCGACGGTGCGCGACGTTCGCCCGGAGATGGTGGCCCACAATCGAATGTCGGTCCTCGCGGAGCGGATCGACGCGCTCTCCAAGGACCATGATCGGATCTGGTACGTGTTCGACGGGGTCTATTCGATGACGGGAGACTTCGCGCCCATCGGGGAGATCGAGCGGCTCCTCGGCGCGTTCCCGAAGCTCCACCTCTATGGGGACGACGCGCACTGCACCTCCTGGTATGGCAAGCACGGCCGCGGACTCACGCTGCACCTTCCCGATCTCGAGCGCGTGGTCGTCACCCTGTCACTCAACAAGGCCTTCTCGGCGGGAGGGGCCGCTCTCTTCGCGCGTTCGCCTGCGATTCGGGACCGCATTCGACACGCCGGCGCGGCGATGATGTTCTCGGGGCCGCTCCAGCCGGCCCAGCTGGGGGCAGCGGTGGGGTCCGCCCGGCTCCACGTCACGGAGGAGTTCGCCGCGCTGCAGCGAGAGCTCCAGGGTCGAGTCGCGATCGTCCACGCCCTCGCCGCGAGCCACTCCATCAAGCTCGGCACGGTCGATCACACGCCGATCGCCTTCATCCCGTGCGGGCGGCCCGAGGACATGTTCGCCCTGTTTCATGCCCTGCTTCGCCGTGGCTTCTTCTTGGCGCCAGCGGTGTTCCCGGCCGTGCCCGCCGACGGCGCCGGGCTGCGCCTTACCGTCTCGCTCCACAACGATGTCCCCTCGACCGAGCGCCTCTTCGACGTCCTCGCCGAGGAGCTGAAGAAGCTCCCGGAGGCGCTCGCGTTCCAAGCGAGATACGAGCCGCTCTCCGGCATGAGCCAGCCCGTCGCGCCCCCCGCGAGCGCGTAGCGCGCGGCCGCGGTGCTATCGTTCGAGCGCCGTGGTCGCGTTTGCCGAGCTGTGCGCGAAGAGCAACTTCTCGTTCCTCGACGGCGTCTGTCATCCCGAGGAGCTCGTGGCCCAGAGCCGCGAGCTCGGGCTCGCCGCGATCGGGATCACGGATCGCGACGGCATCTATGGGCTCGTGCGGGCCTATCGAGAGACCAAGGAGCGAGGGGGCAGGCTCATCGCAGGAGCCGAGCTCACCGTCGAGTACGGCCTCGGGCCTTCGAAGCAGGTGACCGAGCCTCCGCCCGGGGTGCCGGCCGCGGTGAGCCTCCTCGTCAGGAGCCACGCGGGGTATCGCAGCTTGTGCAAGCTGCTGACGCTGGCCCACGTGGGCTACGAGAAGGGCACGGCTCGCATCGCGCTGCCCGTCCTCGCCCAGCACACCGATGGCCTCGAGCTCGTCATCGCGGCGGAGGCCTCTCTCGCCGATGAGGAGATCCGGCCGTGGGGGTGGGGGCGGAGCTGGGGAGAGGTCTTCTCCGCATTCGAAGGGCGGACGCACGTGGCGGCATTTCGCGCACTCGACGGGCTCGATGACGTGCGCACCGACGTCGCCCTCTCCCTCTCGGAGGAGCTCGACGCGCGCGTGTTCGCGACGGCGCGGCCGAGGTTTTGTCACGCCTCGCAGAAGCCCCTCGCGGACGTGGTCTCGTGCATTCGCAACAAGACGACGCTCGATCGCGCGGGGCGCCTGCTCGCCCAGAACGGGGAGGCTCGCCTGCGGTCGGCGTCCCAGATGCTCTCCCTGTTTCGGGATCAGCCGGCGTGGGTGGAGCGGGCGGCGGAGGTCGCCGATGGACTGACGTTCTCGTTTCGAGAGCTGCAATATCGATTCCCTTGCGAGTCGCTCTGCGAAGAGGGAGAGACCCCGGACGTCGCCCTGCGCCGGATGACGTTCGAGGGGCTGCGCGATCGCTATGGCGACGACCTGCCGAGCTCGGTGGTCGCTCAATGCGAGCGGGAGCTCTCCCTCATCGAGAAGCTGGCGGTCGCGCCCTACTTCTTGAGCGTATGTGAGGTCGTGCGAATGGCGAGGCGGCGGCGGATCCTCTGCCAGGGCCGCGGGAGCGCGGCCAACAGCGCCGTGTGCTTCGCCCTCGGGGTGACCGCGGTCGACCCCGCCCGCTCGAACTTGCTATTCGAGCGCTTCCTCTCCGCCGAGCGCGCCGAGCCGCCCGACATCGACGTGGATTTCGAGCACGAGCGCCGGGAGGAGGTGATTCAGGAGATCTACGCGAAGTACGGGCGAGATCGCGCGGCGATGGTGAGCGAGGTGATCTCCTATCGCGGCCGGAGCGCGCTGCGCGAGGTCGGCAAGGCGTTCGGACTCTCCGCCGATCAATTGGATCGGCTCTCGACGCTCGTGCTCCGCTACGACCTCGCCGACGTCACCGAGACGACGGTGCGGGAGCTCGGGCTCGATCCGAAGGACCCGCGGCTCGCCAAGGCGGTCGCGCTCGCGCGCGCCCTCGAGGGCGCCCCTCGCCATTTGTCGATCCACGTGGGCGGCTTCGTCCTCAGCGCGGACCCGCTCGACCACGTCGCCCCCGTCGAGCCGGCGCGCATGGAGGGTCGGACCGTGATCCCCTGGGACAAGGACGACATGGACACGCTCGGGTTCTTCAAGATGGATGTGCTCGGGCTCGGCATGTTGACGTGCGTCCGCAAGGCCCTCGGGCTCCTCCACGATCACCGAATCGCCCCCATCGCGTCGGACACGTTCGATCCGATCGACGCATTGGCGAGGCTCCCCGCCGAGGACGCGCCCGTCTACGACGCGATCTGCAAGGCGGACACGGTCGGGGTCTTCCAGATCGAGAGCCGGGCCCAGATGTCGATGCTCCCGCGGCTGCGTCCGCGCTGCTTCTACGATCTGGTGATCGAGGTGGCGATCGTGAGACCGGGCCCGATCCAAGGCGGGATGGTGCACCCGTTCCTCCGCCGGCGAGAGGGGAAGGAGCCGGCCGTCTCCCCCCATCCCATCCTCGACTCGATCCTGGAGCGCACCCTCGGGGTCCCCCTGTTCCAGGAGCAGGTGATGCAGATCGCAATGGTCGGGGCCGGCTATGGTCCCGGTGAAGCCGACCAGCTGCGGCGCGACATGGCGGCGTGGAAGAAGCACGGCCGGCTCGAGCGTCACCGCGAGAAGCTGCTCGCGGGCTTCGCGGAGCGGGGGATCGCGCGCGCGTTCGGGGAAGCTCTCTTCAAGCAGATCGAAGGCTTCGCCGAGTACGGCTTCCCCGAGTCCCACGCGGCGAGCTTCGCCCTCATCGTCTATTCGTCGGCGTGGCTGAAGACGCACCACCCCGGGCTGTTCGCGTGCGCGCTCCTCAACTCGCAGCCGATGGGGTTCTACAGCGCGTCGAGCATCGTTCAGGACGCGCAGCGACACGGGGTCGAGGTCCGCCCCCCGTGCGTCTCGGTGAGCGATTGGGACTGTTCGATGGAGCGGTGCGAGGGCTCGGTGGACGCGCTCGCGCTGAGGCTCGGGTTGCGCCAAGTCGCGGGGATCGGCGAGGACGCGGCCCGGAGCGTGGAGCGCGCGCGCGCGGAGGCGGCGTTCGAGACGATCGGCGATCTCGCGCGGCGAGCGCGGTTGAAGAAGAACGAGCTGGAGGCGCTCGCGGAGGCAGGCGCCCTCGAGGTGCTCGAGCCCGGGCGCCGAAACGCCATATGGCGGGCCCACGCTCCGCGGCTCCCCGGGCTCTTCGAGCGAGAGGATCTGGAGAAGGAGGCGCTGCCGCCGAAGCTCCCCGCCCTCCGAGGGATGGAGCAGCTCCTCCTCGACTACGGGCGGCTCGGCCTCTCCGTGGACGACCATCCGATGCGCTACGTCCGCCCCGCCCTCGCGCGCCGACAGGTCGCGCGCGCCGTCGATCTCCGCGAGATGGTGGACCGCCAGCCGGTGACGGTCGCCGGCCTCATCATCGGGCGGCAGCGGCCGGGCACGGCGAGCGGGGTCACCTTCATCACCCTCGAGGACGAGACGGGGATCGCGAACCTCGTCGTGACGGTGCCGGTGTTCGATCAATATCGCCACGCCATCCTGAACTCGAAGATCGTGCTGGTGTCGGGCCGCTTGGAGCGCGAGGGGGAGGTCATCCACGTCCTCGTTCGGACGGTCGAGCGTCTCGAGCTCACCGAGGTGGGGGAGGCGGTCGAGCTCAAGGCCCGCTCGCGGGACTTTCACTGAGGGTGGCTTGTCGATCCGGGCGCCGTTGGGCATGCTTCGGGACGATGAAGAGAGCGCTCTTGTTCGGCCTTGTCGCATCGATCTCCGCCGTCGCCGCGTGCACGGAGGACGAGTCGGTCGACCCGACGCCCGTGGTCTGTGAAGCCGCCGACGCCGATGCGTGCGCCGTCGATCAGAAGGGGTGCGAGGTGGCGGGCGGGGTCGCGAGCTGCGTCGCGTGCGAGGCGGGCGAGCACGCGGAGGCGGGGGCGTGCGTCCCGATCGCGGGGGAGGCGACGACCCACGAGTTCGCGGCGTTCACCACCGATCCGGGCGAGGAGGTCCTGGGGCTCTGTCAGAGCTGGACGGTCGGCAACGAGACGGAGCTGTTCGTCAACGCGGTGGAGCTCGTGCAGGACGAGATGAGCCACCACTCGAACTGGACCTTCGTGACGGACGACAAGTACGAAGGCCCCGACGGGGTGTGGCCGTGCGAGGAGCGGGGCTACGATCAGCTCAGCGCCGCGATCGCGGGCGGGGTCCTCTACGCGCAGTCGACCCAGGCGACCCACGAGGTCCAGAAATTCCCAGATGGGGCTGCGGTTCGGCTGCCTCCCCACGCGCGGATCATCGGGGACGTGCACCTGCTCAACGTGGGCTCCGAGCCGGTGACGGGGAGCGTCGCGCTCACCCTCTACTCGATTCCGAAGGACGAGGTCCAAGTCCGGCTGACCCCGTTCCACATGACCTACGAGGGGCTGGACCTGCCGCCGCGCGCTACCTCGCGCTTCGAAGGCACGTGCGAGCTTGCTACGAAATTCGAAGCGTCGACAGGGGCCCCTCTCGACATGAAGCTCTATTACGGGCTGCCCCACACCCACAAGCTCGGGACCCGCTTCTTCCTCCAAGCGGTGGGCGGGCCGCGGGACGGCGAGTATCTGCTCGACGTGTCCGGCTTCAACGGCGAGGCGCGGGGGAGGCTCTACGAGCCGCCTGTGGACCTGACCGGCATCGATTCGCTCCGCTTCGGCTGCGAGTTCGAGAACCCGCGGGACGAGCACGTCCGCTGGGGCTTCGGCGATCAGGAGATGTGCGAGATGCTCGGCTTCATCGAGTCTCCCGTCGCCTTCGAGAGCCGGGTGGAAGAGGCGACCGCGGAGGGCACCGAAGGGGAAATCCAGGTCTTCTCTTCGGACTGCTCGACGCTGATGATCCCTTGGAAAGACAAGTCCTGAGGGGCGTCGCCGAGCTCAGCCCGGCTCGGCGTCGGGGGGACGGATCGTCAACGTCGGCACCCAATCGTCGAGGCCGAGGGGGGCGAACACCTTTCGGCCCTCCGCGTTGAGCGGCTGGAGCTTCTCGAGGACCTCGTCTCGCTTGAGGTAGAGCTCCTCGCGCTTGCCCTGATCGTTCTCGAGCTTGAGGCTGAGCTCCTGCTGGCTCGGGCTCCTCGCCACGATCTCTTCGACGATGGGGGCGAAGGTCCGGACGAGGCGGCTCACGAGGGAGAGCGCCATCCGGTTCTTGTAGACGTCCTTGCCCTCGATCTCGACCCGCACGACCGCCTCTCGGTCATAGAAGAGCTCGGCGAGGCTCGTCCGGACGGCTTGGGCGAGGGCGTCGACCTTCACGAGATCTTGCGGCTCGAGGACGGGCGAGAGGGCCTTCGCGTTCGGGTCCTCGAGGCGATCGACCTCTCCCGTCGCGCCCTTCTCCGTCTTCGTGATCCGGAAGACGTAGGCGTCCTTCTGATCGCTCCGTTTGCGGATGGCGATCTCGGAGCCGCGATCGTGGACGTCGGCGCGGCTGATGACGTACTCGTCGAGGTGGACCTGCTCCGCCGTCACCACCCCTTTGAAGAAGCTCTTCTTCGCGCCGACCACGAGATCGAAGCCGGGGGTCAGATCGAGGACGCGTCGCGCGCCGCTCCACCCCGCGCTCCGCGCCGGCGAAAGGACGAAGCTCGTCACGATGTCGCCGAGGTTGCGGAAGACGACCCCGATCTCGTAGCGCGCGTGCTCTTTGCTCTCGAGGAGCTTCACCGACACGCGCGACGAGAGCACGGGGAGGATCGCGACCTTGAAGAACTGATCGAGGGCGATCTTGATCTCGGCGGCGCGCCGCTCGTTCTCGGCGAGGAGCTGCTGACCTTCCCGCTCCGTCTCGTTCTTGTCGTTCGCGCGCTGCTCCTGGACGATGCGCGCGGAGTAGTCCTTGATGCGGCGAGCGAAGTCGAGCGCCGCGGGGTGGGTCTCCTCCGAGATCGTCCCGCGCGGGCCCGCGTCCTGGGTCACGAGCTGGTTCATCGTGACGAGCACCTGCTGGTGCAGGGCCTGAACCGCGTCGATCCCGAGGACACGATGCTGGCTGAGGGCGGCGAGGTCCGCCGCTTGGCGCTGCCCCTCCGCCTCGAGCTGGACGACCCGCGTCGCCGCCGTCATGAACGCGCCGAGCGTGCGGAGAAAGTCGAACTCGTAGGGAAACGGCGTCGAGTCGCCGTAGAGGTACCGCATGTCGAGCGACGTCCAGGGTAGCCCAAGGGGGCACCGAGGCCTAAGTTTGTTGGGTCGCTCTCCGCCCAGAATCGGCCGCGATTGAGTAGACTGAGGCACCGATGGCAGACAAGGCCAGGCCGCCCGAGAGCTCGCCGCTCTCACAGAAGACCAACGTGGTCGACGTGGATCCCTTGGCGATGAAGCGCGTGGGAGTCTTCACCGTGCAGACCGGCCTCGACGCGGGGAGGCTCATCAGCATCCCGAAGGGTGCGATCGTGACCTTCGGGCGATCTCCCGATTGCACCTACGCCTTCGACGACGCGAGCCTCTCGCGCGAGCACGCTCACGTCGTTCGGATCTCGGCGGACTACGTCCTCAAAGACAAGGGCTCCACCAACGGGACGTTCGTGAACGATCAGCGGACGCAGGGCGCGGTCACCCTCCACGATGGAGATCGCGTGCAGCTCGGCCTCCACACCATGATGCGCTTCACCCTCGTGTCGGAGCAGGAAGAGGAGGCCCTCCGCCGCGTCTACGACGCCGCCATCAAGGACGGCCTCACCGGCGTGTTCAATCGGAAGTACCTCGAGGAGCGCATCCTGACGGAGCTCGCCTACGCGGCTCGCCACGGGACGCCGCTCTCGGTCGTGATCTTCGACGTCGATCACTTCAAGCGCGTGAACGACACCCACGGGCATCTCTCGGGCGACATGGTGCTCAAGGTCGTCGCGCAGATCCTCCAGCAGGGGCTCCGCGCCGAGGACGTCGTCGCCCGCTATGGAGGCGAAGAGTTCGTCCTCCTGCTCCGCGGTACGCCTGCCCCGCAGGCGGTCCAGGTCGCGGACCGCATTCGCCAGGTCGTCGAGGCGACCCCCATCCACAGCGGAGGAACCACCATCTCCGTGACCGCGAGCGCGGGCGTCTCTTGTTCGACGGAGCTCGCAGAGCCGGAGCGCGCGGCCCTCCTCGGAACGGCGGATGGCCGCCTCTACCGCGCGAAGGAGTCCGGCCGTAACCGGGTGGTCGGGCCGTGAGGGGATCCTCTTGGCGCGGCTCGTCGAAAAGCGCGACCTCGAGGCGGCCCTCGCCGAGCTGAGCGCCGAGGTCGCGGATCCGAGGGCGGGGCTCTTCGGGCCGGCCTCGATCTCGTGGGAGATCGCGCGCGAGTCGGTCCTCTTCCTCGGCGCGGGGAGGGCCGCCCTCCTGCAGCTCGCCCACCCGTACGTGGGCACGGCGGTGGCGGAGCACTCGATGACCGAGCGCGATCCGCTCGAGCGCTTTCGTCGCACGTTCCGGCGCATCTTCCGGATGGGCTTCGGAGATCTCGACGAGGCGCGGGACGCGGCCCGGCGCGTCTACGAGACCCACCTCCGCGTGCGCGGGACGATCGAGGGCGAGGCGGGACCGTTCGCGGATGGCCACCCTTACGACGCGCGCGACGTCGAGGCCGAGGTCTGGGTGCTCGCGACGCTGTGGGACACCTCGCTCTCGCTCTTCGACGCCATCGTGCGTCCCCTCTCGAGGGCGGAGCGGGCGCGGTACTACGAGGAGCAGCGCCGGCTCGCGTCGCTGTTCGGCATCGCGAAGGCGCTGCCCCCCGACTACGAGGCGTTCGAGCGCTACTTCGCGGCGACGCTGGACAGCGACGTGCTCACGGTGACGAGCCCGGCCGCGCGCGTCGGCCGCTTCATCATGCGTCCGCGCACGTTGCCGCTCTCGCTCGTCCGAGACGACTACGGCGTCTTCACCGCCCAGCTGTTGCCGGAGCGGATCGGGCGCGCCTTCGGTCTCGAGCGACGCGGGGAGGAAGGACGGCGGCGCCTCGACCGCGTGCTGCGCCTCGCACACGTCTTTGCTCGGCGAGCCCCTGCGCGCCTCCGCTACGTCCCCGCGTACATCGAGGCCATGCGCCGCGTGAACGGGACCGAGGGACGGGATCGGGTGGGAGAGCTCGTCGATCGCATCTACCTCGGCTCGGGTCGAGCGCGCTCCTGATAGGATTCGGACGTGCCCCTGCCGCCCGGTCGACTCCTCCTCCTCCTCGTCCCGCTCTGCGGGCTCGGCGCCGTCTCGCTCTCCACGGGGTGCCGCGCCGTCTTCGGGCCGGGGGAGCCGGAGACGCCGGTGCTCGTCTTCGGGGAGGGCAAGCTCCCGGACGAGCCTCCCCCCGAGTGCGCCTTCATCGAGCGGATCGAGGTGACGCGCCTCGAGAACAAGGACCCTCCGATCGCCAAGCTCCAGGCTGAGGCGAGGAACCGCGACGCGAACGCGGTCGCCCACATTCGACCGGACGGCATCAAGGACGGCTACCTCGGCAAGGAGTACCGATTCGTGGCGAGCGTCTACGAGTGTCCCGAGCCGAAGGGGGCGGGGAGCGCTTCGGGCTCCGCGCCCGCGCCGTCTGCGTCCGCGCGCCGCTGAAGGCTGCGTTCGTATCCATCCGAGGTATGGTGGGGGCGATGAGACGGAAGGCCTGGATCGTCGCGTGTGCGCTCTCGCTCTCGCTCGCCGCGTGCGGCGACTCGTCGGGGACGGGAGGCTCGGGCGGTGAGGCGGGCGGCGAGCCCGCGCCGCCGATCGCGTTCGCGGAGATGGGATCGCTCGTCTCCGCCGAGGGGGAGGGGTCGTTCCGCTTCGGGGTCGCGACCGCGCCCACCCAGATCGAAGACCAGAACGACGCCACCGATTGGTGGGCGTTCACCGCCCCCGTCGATGAGGGTGGTTTGGGGATCGGCGCGTTCGTCGGAGAGGCGAGCGACGGGTACACGATGGCGGAGCAGGACATCCAGCTCCTCGTCGACCTCGGGGTCGATTCCTATCGCTTCGGCGTCGAGTGGGCGCGGATCGAGCCCCAACGCGACGTGATCGACATGGACGCTCTGGACCACTACGACGCCGTCGTCGACGCCCTCGTGGAGGCCGGCATTCGGCCCATGATCACCGTCCACCATTTCTCCAACCCAGTGTGGGTGGCAGACCCGCGCGACCTCGAGTGCGCCGCCGGCCCCACCGACACCAACCTCTGCGGCTTCGGCCACCCGGAGGGGGGCCCGCTCATCATCGAGGAGATGCGGGCCCACGCCCGCCTCTTGGCGGAGCGCTTCGGAGATCGCGTCGACGAGTGGGGCACCGTCAACGAGCCGGTCAACTATCTATTGGCTTCGTATGGTGTGGGCAGCTTCCCCCCCGGGCAGCGCTTCCTGCTCACGGAGGACAACCTCCTCAATCGATTCATGCCGGTCGTTCGTGATTACCTCGCCATGCACGCGGCGATCTACGAGGAGATCAAGGCCGCCGACACCATCGACGCGGACGGCGACGGCAGCGCCGCGGACGTGGGGCTCACGTTGAGCGTGGGGGCGTTCGTCCCCTCGCGGAACAACGCGGTGAGCGAAGACCCGGAGGACGTGGCGGCCCGAGATCGGCTCGTCTATGTCTTCCATTACATGTTCGTCGACGCAGCCCGGTCGGGCATGCTCGACATGGACCTCGACGGGGAGCCGGACACCGAGGTCCCCGGCGCGGCCGACACGATCGATTGGCTCGGGGTGCAGTATTACTTCCGGGCCGGGGTCAGCGCCCAAAACGCCCTCGTGCCCGTGCTCAAGGTCGCGCCGTGCTTCGCCACGTTCGACTTCGGGGCGTGCGTCCCCCCCGTGAACGACGACACGTCCAAATGCGTGCCCACGATGGGCTACGAGTACTACGAGCCCGGCATCTACGAGATCCTCAAAGACTTCACCGCGCGCTGGGAGGGCCTGCCGCTCCTCGTGACGGAGAGCGGCATCGCGACCGAGACGGGGAGGCGCCGCGCCGAGCACGTGGTGCGGTCGCTCGAGCAGATCGCGAGGGCTCGCGACGAGGGCGTCGACGTGCGCGGCTACTACCATTGGAGCCTCTTCGACAACTTCGAATGGGCGGAGGGCTTCGAGCCCCGGTTCGGTCTCTATCGCGTCGATTACGACACCTACGAGCGCGTCCCCACCGACGGCGCGACGACCCTCGGGGACATCGCGAAGAGCCGCGCGATCACGAGCGAGCAGCGCGCCGAATTCGGCGGCACCGGACCGATGACCCCGGAGGAGGGCGCGGTCGTCGCCGATCGCTGCAATCAATGATGGCGAAAATGACGATCAAGGGAGAGGAGGGGCGCGCGTGAGCCATTTCGACGTCATCGTGATCGGGTCGGGCTTCGGCGGCAGCGTCGCGGCGCTGAGGTTGACGGAGAAGGGCCACCGGGTCCTCGTGCTCGAGAAGGGGCGTCGCTTCGCCCCCGACGATTTCCCGAAGTCGAACTGGGATCTCAAGCGGTGGATGTGGCGGCCGGAGCTCGGCATGACCGGCATCTTCCAAATGTCCTTCATGAAGCACGTGACCGTGCTCCACGGGGTCGGGGTCGGGGGTGGATCGCTCGTCTACGCCAACACCCTCCCCACCCCCAAAGACGCCTTCTTCGAGGCGGCCTCGTGGGGCTCCCTCTCCAAATGGAAGCAGGAGCTCGAGCCGCACTACGCGACGGCGCGCCGGATGTTGGGAGCGGCCAAGAACCCCCTCCTCACCCGCGGCGACGAGGTGCTCCGCGAGATCGCCAGAGAGATGGGGCGGGAGGAGCACTTTCATCCCACCGAGGTGGCCGTCTATTTCGGCAAAGCCGGCGAGCGCACGCCGGATCCCTACTTCGGCGGCCGCGGCCCGGATCGCGTCGGCTGCAACTTCTGTGGCGCGTGCATGACGGGGTGCCGCGTCGGGGCGAAGAACACCCTCGACAAGAACTACCTCTATCTGGCCGAGCTCGGAGGGGCGCGGGTGATCGCGGAGCGAGAGGTCACCGCGGTGCGCCCGCGACGAGAAGGAGGCTATCGCGTCGAGACGAGCCCCTCGTTCGGCCGCGGAGAGGACGCGGTGTTCACCGCCGACCGGGTGGTGTTCGCGGGCGGGGTCATGGGGACGGTGCCGCTGTTGCTCGCGATGCGCGAAGACCCCCAGGGCTTGCCCGCCCTGTCGGCGCGCGTCGGGGACGCCGTCCGCACCAACAGCGAGGCCCTCGCCGGCGTCGTCGTCCCCGATCCGGACGCCGACTTCTCGCGGGGGGTCGCCATTACGTCGATCCTCCACACCGACGCCCACAGCCATATCGAGCCCGTTCGTTATGCGTCCGGCTCGGGCTTCTTCCGGACGATGGTGCTCCCCCAGTCGACGGGCGACTCGGTGGGAGGGCGGCTGTTCCGGGCGGCGCGGAGCGTCCTCTCCGACCCGGTCCGGTGGGCGCGCGCCTATACCGTCCGAGATTTCGCGAAGCAGAGCCAGGTGCTCCTCTACATGCGCACGCTGGAGGGGACGCTCTCGCTGCGGCTGGGACGGGACGTGCGAAATGGCTTCCGGCGCGGGCTCGTCACGAAGCTCGACAACCCCGACGAGGCCCCGAAGGCGAACATGCCGGAGGCGCTCGAGCTCGCGGACCGGTTCGCGAAGAAGGTCGGCGGCGTGGCGGCGACGCTCCTCACCGAGACGGTGCTCGGGGTGCCCTCCACCGCCCACATCCTCGGGGGCGCGTGCATGGGCAGCGGGCCCTCGGGAGGGGTCATCGACGATCGGCATCGGGTCTTCGGCTATGACGGCCTCTACGTGATCGACGGGAGCGCGGTGTCCGCGAACCCCGGCGTCAATCCGTCCCTCACCATCACCGCCCTCGCGGAGCGCGCCATGAGCTTCATCGAAGCGAAGGGCTGACGGTCTTCGTCGGCGCGCTCGCAGAGCCGAGTGCTGGCGGCGGCCCCGCGTCCGTGCGAAGCCCCGCCCCATGACCGACATCGCGATTCAGGGTGTCGCACCCGCCGCGAAGGCCGAGCCCGCCAAGGAAGAGGAGACGGGCTTCGGGGGCCCGGTGGGGGCGGTGCTGTTCATCACGTTCCTGCCGCTGCTCTCGCTCTACCTCTGGATGTCGATCCACCTCCACGGGGGAGCGCTGTTCCTCCCGCGCGCGACCACCCTCCGGGAGATCCCGCTGCCCACGTTCCGCGGGGCGATCTACGCCTTCGGCTGGCTCTTCCTCCAGGTGGCGCTGCAGGTCCTCTTGCCCGGCAAGCGCGTGAAGGGGATCCCCCAGCGCGACGGGCTGATCCTCGACTACAAGCTCAACGGGCTCGCGTCGCTCGTCGTCACCCTCGCCCTCGGAGCGGCCCTCTACGCGGCCGGCTTCGTGCGCGGGATCGACGTCCTCGCCGAGCTCGGGCCGATGCTCTCGATCGCGGTCCTGTTCTCGTTCGCCTTCAGCGCGTTCCTGTATTTCTACGGCTTCCGGTCGAAGCGCAACGAGCACCGCTCCGGCGTGCTCGTCTACGACTTCTTCATGGGGAGCGCCCTCAACCCGCGCTTCGGCGAGTTCGATCTCAAGCTCTTCTTCGAATCGAAGATCGGCCTCTCGACCTGGATCGTGATCGCCCTCTCGATGGCGATGGCCCAATACGAGCGGGACGGATCCATCAGCACCCCGATGATCCTCGTCTGCGCGTTCCAGCTCTTCTACGTCTTCGACTTCTACGTGTTCGAGTCGGCGATGCTGAGCACGTGGGACATCAACCACGAGAACTACGGCTTCATGCTGTTCTTCGGGTTCGTCGTCTGGATGCCGTTCAACTTCTCGCTCCAGGCGCAGTACCTCGTCTATCACCGGCCCGAGCTCTCCATCCCCGCGATCGCCCTCATCTTCATCCTGAACTTCGCGGGCTATTACATCTTCCGGGTCTCCAACCTCCAGAAGCACCACTTCCGCACGAGCCCGGACGCGAAGATCTGGGGCAAGCCGCCGACGTTCATCCAGACGAAGCGGGGGACAAAGCTCCTCACCTCCGGCTTCTGGGGATATGCCCGGCACATGAACTACTTGGGCGATCTGATGATGGCCCTCGCGTGGTGTCTGCCGAGCGGCTTCTCCCACGTGCCCCCGTATTTCTATTTCATCTACTTCGCCCCGCTCCTCATCGATCGGGAGCGGCGCGACCACCGCGCGTGCGCCCGCAAGTACGGCAAGGACTGGGAGACGTACTGCGAGAAGGTGAAATACCGCATCTTGCCGTTCGTCTATTGAGGGGCACGAAATGAGAAGAGCCCGGTCGGTTGGACCGGGCTCCGTCGTGAATGGGGGCGGGGCGCTTCAGCCTTGGCAGACGGTGCCGCAGTTGTTGAGTGCGCACTGCAGGAGGGGCTGGGTCTCCGGATCCGTGAACAGGCAGGCGCTGCCGAGGCAGCTCGTAGGGTCGGTCGCGGTCTGTAGACACCCGAGGCACTGGATGCACTCAGGGTCCGCCGCGCACGTCTCGAGCTCGTTGCAGCAGCCGGGCGGGTCGGCGTTGTTGGCCGCCTTTGCGCACGTCGTGCAAGCCGTGTCTTGGGGGGTGATCTCGCAGACCGATTGGCCGCCAAAGCACTCCGTGTTGCAGCTGCCGTTGGCGCACGCGACCATCGCCGCCGTCGCCGGGTTGGTCACGTCGCAGCCGTTGTTGAGGCAGGTCTGGGGATCCGCTGCCGTCGAGATGCAGGCGAGGCACGGGGTGCAGTCCGGGTCGCCCGCGCAGTCGGTGACCTCGGAGCAGCAGCTGTCCTTGCCGCACGCGACGCAGGCGTTGTCGTTCACGTCGGGGGGGCACACCGGCGCTTCTCCGCCTGTCCCTTGTCCGCCGGCGCCGCCGGTGTTCTGCCCGCCGGTGCTCTGTCCGCCGGTGTTCTGTCCGCCGACGTTGCCGGCTCCCGAGCCGCCGCCGCCTTCCGTCGTGGAGCCGGCGGATCCACCGCCGCCGGTGGACGTGTCGTCTCCGCAGCCGAGGCTGGTCGCGCCCAAGATCAGGCCGCCCGTCAAGAACCAAGCAAGTCTCATGAGATCCTCCGATCGGGAGGATAGCCTCGATCGGGGCCACGGGCGAAGGGAAGGACCGTGCTCCGGAGGCCGCGGCGGGTCGCGCGAAGCGTTTCAGCGGGCCGGGATTCGTCCGCGCTCGCTACAAAAAGCGTAGCGCGGCCAGCGAGCCGACCGGCGCTACGGAAAGGATAGCGCGCACCCCGCCCGCGAGGAGCGGAGCGACGAGCAAGGGCGGGGTCGGCGAGCGGAGCGAGCCGGGGGTGGGCACCCGATCCGGGGGCTCTCTTTCAGGGCGTGGCCGTCGGATCGAGGAGGAGGGCGCGCGTGAACGAGGGGCGGAGGTAGAAGCCTCGGGGGACGGTGGGGATGGGCTCCCCCTCCGGACCGCGGGCGACGGTGCGCACGTTTCCGTCGCGGGCCTTGGGGCGGATCTGGAGGTAGCGGCCGAGGTGAGCGGAGATCTCCTCGACGCGGCCTACTCCGACGAGGCCCATGATGTCGTCGTAGTCGGCGCGGAGGATTTCTTCTTGGGCGGCGCTCATCTCCCAATAGACGGGCTCGCCGAGGGTGCGGCGCGCGAGCGGGGTCGTGCGCTCGCCGATGACGGGGACGAACAGGACCCTCGAAAGCTTGGCGCGGACCCAGGCCTCGGGCCAATCGACCTCGTCGCGCAGATCGACCGCGCAGACGAAGGTCGACTCGTGGGGGCGGAGATCGGACGTGACGGGGATCGTCTTCAGCTCGAGGCGATGCTCGGGGAAGTCGACGACGCGCGCGCCGCTGCCGCCGGTCGCGCCGAGGGCCACCTCGACGAGCTCTCCCACGCGTCCCTTCGTCGACGCGCCGCCGCCGGGGGCGGACCTCCCGAGGCGGGCGGCGAGGGCGCCGACCGTCGCGCCGGCGAGGGAGCGGGCGCGAACGACGATCTCATTCATCGAGCTCACGCAAGAGCACGCCGGGGTTCATGACGCCTCGCGGGTCGAGGGCGGATTTCACCGCCCGGAGCGACGCCTCGAAGAGGGGGGCGCGCTCCTTCTCGTGGTGGACGACGACGTCGCGCCCGACGGCGTGGTGGTGGGTCGAGGTGCCGCCGGCGTGGAGGATCGCCTCCGTGAGGGCGCTCTTCACCTCGTGCCACAGCGCCTCGCCGGAGGCGTCGTCGCGCTCCTTCGCGATGAGGGTGTAGTAAGGGGCGCAGCCGTCTCGATAGGCGTGGGTCACGCGGCGCGCGAAGAGGTGAGGGCCCAGATCGAGCGACGCGACGACGCGGCGGACCGCCTCGTCGAGCTCGCGGACGCGGGACCAGGGGGCGGCCGTCTCGTAGGTCTCGACGAAGATGCCGCGCAGGACGAGCTCGTCGCGGAGGTAGGGGGCGCGAAAGAACGAGGCGCGATATCCCTCGGCGACGCCCTCGCGCTCGGAGCTCGTCCCGGAGGCGATCTTGATGTCGTCCTCGCCGATGGCCGCCCCGTGGGCGCGCGCGATGTCGATGGCCTGATCGAGGAGCGCGCGCTGAGGCAGGCTCGCCGATTCGAAGGCGATGAACATCAGGCTCACGTCGCCCATCCCCGCGCCGCTCATGATCGCCTCCGCACCGTCGACGAGGCGACAGTTCGCGGGGGTGAGCCCGGATTGGGTGATGGCGCGGAGGGCCTCGAGCCCGGCCTCGAACGTCGAGAAGCGGGCGGTGCACGCGGCGCGGTGGACGGGCCTCCTGAACACACGCATCCACGCGCTCGTGACGACGCCGAGCGCGCCCTCCGATCCGAGGACGAGCCGCTCCGGGGCGGGGCCGGCGCCAGAGCCGGGCAGCGTCCTCGTCTCGAGGGCGCCGCGGGGCGTGACCATCCTCACCCCGGCGACGAGATCATCGACGTGGGTGTACACCGTCGCGAAGTGCCCGCCGGCGCGGGTGGCGATCCAGCCCCCGAGCGTCGACATCTCGAACGACTGGGGATAGTGGCGCAGCGTGAGACCCTGGGGCCGTAGGGCCTGCTCCAGATCGGGGCCGAGGGTGCCGGCGCGGATCTCGGCGAGGAGGCTCGCCTCGTCGACGGCGACGACGCCGGAGAGCTCGCGGAGGTCGAGCGAGAGCGTGCCGCGGTGGCGAGGCCCGACCTGGGGCTCGACCCCGCCCGCGACGCTCGTACCGCCGCCGAAGGGGATGACGGCGACGCGCGCCGCGTCCGCGAAATCCAGGAGGCGCGAGACGTCCTCTTCGGTGCGCGGGAACGCGACGAGATCGGGGGGGTGGGGGAAGCGACCGCGGACGGCGCGAGCGAGATCCCGGTAGGAACGGCCGAGGGCGTGGACGAGCCGCTCGTGCTTCGACGCGTCGAAGAGCGAGGCGAGCGACTCGGGGGGCGCGACGCGCGGCGGACCGAGCTCGATCTGCGCCTCCTCGGGAGGCGATCGGCGCTCGCCGGGCGCGCCGAAGAGGGCTCCGAGGCTCGCCTCCGCGAAGGCGATGGACGCGGGCGGCGCCGCCTCGCCTTCGTAGCCCCAACCCCAGAACTTTCGCCGCTTCATGGAGATCGCGGCCTAGCGGATGGGGGTCGTGACCGACTCGAACGAGGCGGAGGTCTCTTCGCCACCCGCGAGCTTCACCTTGTAGCGGAGGCCGTCGTCCTCGACGCTCGTGACCGTCGCCTCGACGAGCGTGTCCGAGCCGGCGAACCACACTTTGTCTCCCGTCTTGTGGATCTGCTGGACGCCGAGGGGCTTCACGCTCGCTTGGGGCACGCGGATCGGCTTTCCGGCGGTGGTGACGATCCACGCTTTGTCCTCGGCCGTGTGGACGAAGAAGCCAGGATGCCAGGCGACCTTCGGCTGGGCGCCGCCCTCTTGCTCCTTCAGATCGCGGTAGGCGGCGGGCAGGCCGAACTTGAGGGTGCCGTCGATCTTGATGATCTGGTCGGGGGCGACCTCGACCTCTTGTTGATCGCCGGCGTATCGGAAGCGGACCTTGACCTTGCCGCCCTCGACGGAGGTCACTCGGCCGAAGGCCCGCGCGTCCTTCGGCGCGACGGCGACGGCGTCGCCTTTGACGAGCCCCTCGGCGGGCTTGGCGGGGAACACGAAGGCGCCCGGGACGAAGACGTCCCGCTTCTCCGTGCCCATGGGCTTGAAGACGTACTCGTCCTCGCTCAGTCGATCGACGGTGAGGAGCGCGAACTTGAGCGTGTCCCATCCGGCGCTCACCGGCACCGCGGCCCAGACGCGATCTTGCGCCTTGGCCTCCGGCTTCACGACGGGCCCGGAGAAGTCCGTCCATCGCACCGGGCCCGTCGGCACCTCGATGCTCACCGCGGGGGGAGCGACGGCGGAGGCGGAGGCAGACGCAGACGCCGCGGACGGCTTCATCGTCGGCACCTTGGGGGCGCGCGAAGAGCCGCTCCCTTGCGCGGTCGTCGCGGCGGGCGGATTCTGCTTCTGCGGCGGCGGATCGCTGCACGCGGCGAGGAGCGTGAGCGCCCCCAGGGAGGCCACGCCCATGGAGGCGTTCCCGAGCGGGGCGATGCGTTCCGAGCTTCGACGAGGGCGAGCTCGCGCGGGCGAGACGGGGGAGAGGCTCACGGTGGTACTATCCTCAAAAGCGCGCGGAAAAGGTAGTGGTTCGTCACGAACCTGTCACGGGCGTCCTGCGTTGCGCCCGAGTAACGTAGCCACAAAATGAAGAGCACCCGCGCGCACGAGATTCGTCGGGTGCCTCTCCGCTGCTGAGAGGCGGAGGGACGTTCGGAGGATTTTTCATGGCTCGCATTCTGGTCGTCGAAGACGAAGCGGACTTGCAGCAGGTGTTGGAGTTCAACCTGAAGCAGGCGGGGCACGAGGTTTCCGTCGCGTCGCGAGGGGCGGAGGCGCTGCGGCTCGTCCGGGAGCAGCGGCCGGAGCTCATCCTGCTGGATCTGATGCTGCCGGACATGCTCGGCACCGAGGTCTGTCGGATCGTCAAGCAGTCTCCGGAGCTCCGATCGACGCTGGTGGTGATGGTGACGGCGAAGGGTGAAGAGGCGGATCGCGTGGTCGGGTTCGAGCTCGGCGCGGACGACTACGTGGTGAAGCCCTTCAGCGTTCGAGAGCTGCTCCTGCGGATCTCTGCCGTGCTCCGGAGAGGCGGCCAACCCTCGGAGCAGGGGTCGATCGAGTTCGGCGCGCTGAAGATCGATCAGGGCGCGCACCGGGTCTGGGTCAACGGCGACGAGGTGGACTTCACGCCCCTCGAGTTCAGGCTCCTCGTCACCCTCTACGAGCGGCGCAACCGCGTGCAGACCCGCGCCTCGCTCCTCGACGACGTCTGGGACGTCCAGGCCGAGCTGACCACGCGCACCGTCGACACCCACGTGAAGCGCCTGCGAGAGAAGCTCGGGAGCGCGCGCGACTACGTGGAGACGGTGCGCGGCGTCGGCTACCGATTCGTCGGCAGCCCACAGGAGGCGGGGCGCTGAGCCCCTTTTCGCCGGGATGCCGGGGCGCTTCGGGCTGCGCGAGAAGCTGTTCTGCGTCTGCGCGGGCGTGATCGCGGTTGCCTCCGCGCTCTCCTACGTCGCCCTCTCCGCCCGGCTCGAGGGCCTCACGGAGCGGAGGCTCCACGAGGACGCGCGCGCGCGCGTCGGCCTCGTCGCGCGCGAGGTCGACCGAAGAGCGGTGCCGCTCTCCCTCGCGACCCCCGAGGCCGACGATCTCGCCGACGAGCTCGCGGCGGCGGCGCGGGCGCGGGTGACGCTGTTCGATGGCGGCGGGACGGTCGTCGGCGATTCGGAGCTCGATCTCGAGACCCTGCGCGATCTCGCCTCGCGCACCGAGAGCCCGGAGGCGAAGGCGGCGCTCGGAGGGGACGAGTCCACCGAGCGGCGCTTCTCGACCGCGTCGCAGCGCGTGCTCGTCTTCGCGGCGACGCCGCTCGTGCGCGACGGGCACGTGGCGGGCGCGGCCCGCGTCGGCGTCCCCGTCGATGCGGTCCGCGAGGTCTCCGCGAACGTCGGCTGGCTCGTAGCGATCGGGACCTCGGTCGCGCTCGTCCTCGCCTTCATCGTCGCCACCGTCGCGGCGCGGTTCGCCTCCCAGGGCGTGCGAGAGCTCGCGGTCGCGGCGAAGCGCATGGCGAGCGGTGATCTCGAGGCCCGCGCCCGCCCGGTGGAGGGCGATCACCTCGCCGAGCTGGGCCGATCCCTCGAGCAGCTCGCGGACGGCTTGCGCAACACGCTGCGCGAGCTCGTCGGTGAGCGCGACGTCCTCTCCGGGATCCTCACGAGCATGCGCGAAGGGGTGCTCCTCGTGAACCGCGAGGGGCGGGTCGGGCTCTTGAACCCGGCGCTGCGCGAGATGCTCCTCCTGAGCGACGACGACGTCGGCAAGCTCCCGATCGAGATCGTCCGCGACGCCGCCCTCCACGACTTGCTCGACATGGCGCGCCGGTCCCAGGCTGCGGTCCAAGCCGAGATCCAAGTGGGCGGGCTCAAGCCGCGGCGGCTCCTCGTGCGCGCGGAGCTCCTCAACGTCCAACCCGGCGGGCTCCTCGTCGTGTTCTACGACGTCACCGATCTGCGGAGGCTCGAGACGCTCCGGCGAGACTTCGTCGCGAACGCGTCCCACGAGCTGCGCACCCCCGTGACCGCGATCCGCTCCGGAGCGGAGACGCTCGGCTCGATCCCGCCCACCGACGTCGCCTCGTCCCGGAGGTTCCTCGCCATCGTCGAGCGAAACGCGGAGCGCCTCCAGAACCTCATCGACGATCTCCTCGACCTCTCCAAGATTGAGTCGAGAGAGCTGGCCCTCAGCGCAGACGCGGTCGACCTCGGCGACGTCGCGGAGCACGTGGTGGCCCTCTTCGCGGAGCGCGCGGGGCGCTCGAGGAACGTGCTCTCGATCGAGATCGACGCGGGGCTGCCGCCCGCGCGCGCGGACGCGCGGGCCCTCGAGCAAGTCCTCCAGAACCTCCTCGACAACGCCATCAAATACGGGCCCGCCTCCATCGTCACGGTGAGCGCGGAGGCGGGGGAGCACCTCGTACGATTGAAGGTGACCGACACGGGGCCGGGCATCGAGAGGAAGCACCTCGACCGGCTGTTCGAGCGCTTCTACCGGGTGGATGCGGGGCGATCGAGGCAGCTCGGCGGCACCGGCCTCGGGCTCTCGATCGTGAAGCACCTCGTCGAGGCGATGGGCGGCACCGTCTCCGTCACGAGCGAGGTCGGCAAGGGCACCACCTTCATCGTGGAGCTGCCGCGCTACGAAGAGAGCCTCCTCGAGCGAGCCGCCACGAGCTCCCCCACCCCCGCCGTCTCGGGGGACTCCGCGTGAGGATCCGACGGCGCGCGTTCCTCCTCGCCTCGGCGGCGGCGGCGTGCGGGAGCTCCGCGATCGCGCTGCGGGGGGCGGGGGCGACGCTGCCCGCGCTCCAGTACGCCCGCTGGCTCTCGCGGTACGCGGAGGAGGTGGACCACGTCCGGATCGACTACTTGCCGATCGGGTCGGGGGGAGGGATCCGGCAGCTCGCGGAGGGGACGGTCGACTTCGGCGCGACCGACGTCGAGCTCGATGCGGAGGAGGAGCGCCTGTTCGCCGCGCCGCTGCTGCTCGTCCCGACGGCGCGGGTGGCGGTGGTGGTCGCGCACAGCCTCCCGATCGAGGGGCTCGCCCTCACCCCCGACCTCCTCGTGCGCATCTACCTCGGAGAGATCGTGCGCTGGAACGACCCGGCGATCGCGGCGCAGAACCCGGGCGCGGCCCTCCCCGATCTCGGGGTCGTGCCCGTCTTCCGATCGGACGGCGGCGGCACGAACGCCCTCTTTTCTCGGTACCTCGCGAGGATGGATGAGGCGGCGCGCGCGCGCATCGGCTCTGGTCGGTCGGCCCGATTCCAGGCCGGCATCGGGGCCCGCGGCAGCGACGGCGTCGTCGCGCTGGTGGCCCGGACGCCCGGCGCGATCGGCTATGTCGAGCTGGTGCACGCGCAGAACGCCCGACTCCACGCGGCCGCTCTGCGCGCCGCCGACGGCTCGGGCTTCGTGTTGCCGGACGGGGCCGCCCTCTCCGACGCGCAGGCGGGGTATCCCCTCGTGTCCCCGACCTATCTGGTCTTCCCGCGCGACTTCGCCGATCTCGAGAAGGGCGCGGCGATGGCCCGCTTCTCCTATTGGATCCTGACCCGCGGGCAAGAGACCCTCGCGAGCGGGGCGGGTTCCGATCGCCTCCTCCCCTTGCGCGACGAGGACGCGCGCGAGGCGCGCGCCTCCCTCGGGCGCATGACGTCCGGCCGCGTTCGGCTCCTCGCGATCGACTGAGATGACGCGCGTCGGTGTCCCCCCTCCGATCTCCCCGCGCGCCGGCCTCGGTCGGGCTCGGCGCGCCTACGACCGCATCGTGACCGGGGTCGCCTTCGTGGCCGGCCTGTCGCCGGTCGTCGTGATCGTCGCCCTCCTCCTGTCGCTGGCGAAGGCGAGCTCCGACGTCGGTGTCCGCGCGCTCACCTCGTCGACGTGGAACCCCGCGCTCGGCAAGCTCGGGCTGCTCCCGTTCATGGTCTCGTCGATCGTGACGAGCGCGGGCGCGATCGCGCTCGCGGCGCCGATCGCCATCTTCTCGGCTGTGTTCCTCTCCGAGATGGCTTCGCCGAGGGCGACCCGCTTCGGCGGCCTGCTCCTCGAGATCGCCGCCGCCACCCCGAGCGTCGTGCTCGGCCTGTGGGCGACCGTCGACGTCGTTCCTCTCGTGGGCCGGCTCGGGGCCGCGCTCGGGGAGGGAGCGCTCGGGGCCCAGGGGTATGGGACCCTCTCGGCGAGCATCGTGCTCGCGATCATGAGCATGCCGACGATCGCGGTGCTCGCGACCGCGATCCTCCGCGCCGTGCCCGACGAGCTCCGCGAGGCTTCCATCGCGCTCGGCGCTACGCGCTGGGAGATGGTGAGGCACGTGCTCTTGCCCACCGCCCGGAGAGGGATCGCCGGGGCGGTGCTGCTCGGCTTCGCCCGCGCCATCGGCGAGACGGTCGCGGTCGCGCTCGTCGTCGGAGGGCGAGGGGCGCTCGTGGCGTCCCCGTTTCATCCCACCGCGACCCTCTCGTCCCTGCTCGTGGACGAGGTCCCCGACGCGACCGCCCCGCCGCACCTCGGCGCGATCGCGGTCGCCGCCCTCCTCTTGCTCCTCATCGGAGCGGGCGCGAGCGTCGGGTCTCGCGCGCTCTTGCGGGCTCCCCGGACGAAGGGGAGGGCGGCGTGACGACGTCACGACGGAAGCTCAGGAGCAGCCTCGCAACCGCGCTGGCCGCTTGTTGCTTCGTCGTGCTCGTCGCACCGTTCGTGGTCGCGGTGGTGCGCGTCGCGATGGGGGCGAGCTTCTCTCGGGCCGTGCTCGCCGGCTGCGGTCGCGCCCTCGTCGGCTCGCTCGAGATCGTCTCTCTCGCCGCGCTCTTCGGCGTACCGATTGGCATCCTGGCCGGCGTGTACGCGGCGGAGATCGCCGGGCCCCGGCTCGCCCGTACCCTGCGCTTCTTCAACGAGGTGCTCGCGGGGGTCCCCCCCATCGTCCTCGGCTTGTTCGTCTACGCCACGGTGGTGCTCCCGATGGGCGGCCTCTCCGCGCTCGCAGGCTCGGTGGCGCTGATGCTCGTCATCGTGCCCATCGTCGCCCGCGCGACCGAGGAGCTCGTGCTCCTCGTGCCGGACGATCTGCGGGACGCGAGCCTGGGCCTCGGCGTGCCGCGCTACCGCGTCCTCGTGTGGGTCCTCTTGCGCTCGGTGCTCCCCGGCCTCGCGAACGCGATCGCCTACGCCCTCTCGCGTGCGATGGGAGAGGCGGCCGCCCTCCTGTTCACGTCCGCGTCGAGCCGTTGGCTCTCCGCTTCGCTCCCATCTCCGACCTCGTCGCTCTCGGTCGAGATCTTCGTCTCCAGCCAGTCGCAAGGCGCGGAGGCGAGGGCGGCCGCGTGCACGATGACCTTGACCCTCCTCGGCGCGGTCGGCGTCCTCTCTTATCTCGGCCGCGCTTCGATGCGGAGGGGCGCATGAAGGCGGAGGCCAAGGTCGCCACCACCGACCTCCGCGCGTCCCTCGGCGGGTACGAGGTGCTGCGCGGCATCTCCCTCTCCGTCGCGCGCGGCGAGGTCCTCGCCATCATCGGGCCCTCGGGGGCGGGGAAGTCGACCTTCCTGCGGTGCCTCAATCGCATGCACGAGGTCCGCCCCGGCGCGAAGGTCTCCGGCCGCGTGCTCCTCGACGGGGTGGACGTCTACGGCTCCGGGGTCGATCCGGTCGACGTGCGCCGGCGCGTCGGGATGGTCTTTCAGCGCCCCAACCCGCTCCCGATGCTGAGCATCCGCGACAACGTCCTCGCTGGCTTCACCCTCGCGGGAGAGCGCATCGACCGCCCCGACGAGCTCGTGGAGCGCATGCTCCGGCGCGTCGCCCTCTGGGACGACGTCGAGGATCGGCTCGCCCGCCCCGGCACCTCCCTCTCGATGGGCCAGCAGCAGCGCCTCTGCATCGCCCGCGCCCTCGCGTTGGACCCGGAGCTCCTGCTCATGGATGAGCCCTGCTCCGCCCTCGATCCCATCGCCACCGCGCGGATCGAAGAGCTCTTGAACGAGCTCCGTGCCCACGTGACGATCATCGTCGTGACGCACAACTTCCAGCAGGCCGCGCGCGTCGCCGATGCCACCGCGTTCTTCCGCGAGGGAGAGCTCGTCGAGCACGACCGCACCCAAGTCGTCTTCACGAACCCCAAAGATCCTCGAACCGAAAACTACATCACCGGTCGCTTCGGCTGACCTTCGAGCCATGGCCCTCCACACCGACAGCCTGTACGAGAGCGAGCTCGCGAAGCTCCGGGAGAGCGTCCTGCTCATGGGGGCCAAAGCGGAGGAGATCCTCGAGCGGGCCCTGCGCGCCCTCGCCGCGCGCGACGTCAGCGTCGCGAAGGAGGCCATCCCGCTCGACGTCCAGGTCGACCGGCTCGAGGTGAAGATCGACGACCTCGCCCTGATGATCCTCGCGCGCCGGCAGCCCGTCGCCTCGGATCTTCGGTTCATCGCCTCCGTGCTCAAGATGGTCACCGACCTCGAGCGGGTCGGAGATCTCGGGGTCAACATCTGCGAGCGCGTGATCGAGCTCGCGACGGAACCGATGCTCCCCGAGCAGGCCGCCGTCACCCAGATGGGGGTCGAGGTCGCGCGCATGCTCCACGAGGCCCTCGACGCGTTCGTCCGCGCCGACGACAGCCTCGCCCGCGAGCTCCTCGAGCGCGATCGCCGCATCGACGAGAGCTTCGCGAGCATCTTCGCGGTGCTGGTCCGCTGCATGATGAAGAGCCCGGAGAACATCGAGCGCGCCACGCGCCTCCAGTCGCTCGCCCGCTACCTGGAGCGGATCGCCGATCACGCCACGAACGTCGCGGAGATGGTCGTCTTCATGGTGAAGGGCAAAGACGTGCGACACTCCACCGCGAGGTGATGATGGTCCGCGTCGCGCGCCTGACGTCGTTGGCTCTCTTGTGCGCCTGTTCCAGCCGCGCCCCCCGCGAAGGAGAGCCTTCGCGCGCGCTCGACCCTCCGCCGACGGAGCCGACGGGAACGGCCCGCCCGCGACCGACCGCGCCATCGCCCACCGCGAGCGCGTCGAGCCTGGCCGTCCGCTTCGGCGGCTCGTTCGTGAAGGCGCGCGGCGTCGGCGTCGAGGGCGCGATCGTCCCCGAGACCCGGGCCTGGAGCTTCGGCATGACCGAGATCGGCAAGCAGAAGGTCGACGGCGCGTTCACCCCCGACGAAGCGCTCGTCGCCAAGGCGGAGGCGGGCCTCGGGGCCGCCCTCCAAGCCACCAAAGAGGGAAAGCCCATCGCGGCGAAGCTTCGGTCCTACAAGCGCCAGTATGTCGGGTTGACCGCGGCGGGGAAGAAGAAGCTGTACATCAACGCGTTCTGCTCGGATGAGCCGGGGTGGCTCTCGGCCCCGGTCTCTGTGGACGACGGAGGCGATTGCTACTTTCAGATTGTCTACGACGTCGAGTCGGGGCGGTTCTTGGAGCTCAGCGTGAACGGCATGGGGTGATCAGAACCCCTCCCGCGACGGAGCTCGAAGAGCGCAGTCGCCTGGGAGGGGTCGGCGAGCGCGGAGCGCGCCGGGGGGGCTGATCCGCGCGGGGAACCTCGGCCGACGAGAGGTGTCGGTCGGGCATGGCTCCCAACGGCCGGAAGCTCGCAGCCTTGCCGTGCGCGGTGGTCTTCACCGCCGTCCTCGCGGCGGCCGCGGGGTGCGGGGGACACCCACGGCCGGCTCCCGAGGCCCCCGAGCCCGTCGCGCCCGCGCCGGGGTCGACGGAGGCGGAGGCACCTGCCGGGTATCGGTACCTTCCACCCGTCTATTCGGGGACGTGCCGGCCCGTCGCGACGTGGGGCCTCGGCGGCAAGCGCGCGCGCGTCCCGCGCTATGGGCCGTGAGCTCGCCGCGCCGCCGGTGTCTCGCCGCACCGCGAAGCATCGCCAGCCCTCGTCCAACACGCGACCAACACGCGACAGGCGCCGCCGATGATGGCGTCGACCCGTAGATTGGGACCCGCGGGTGCAACCGCCGAGGAGGACCACGCGTAGCGAAGCCAGCCCTCATTTCGAACCGCCGCCATGTCCGAGCTCCCCGCAGAGACGCGCCGCGAGCCCCTCGTCGGGCGGGGCCGAGAGCAGACCCGGTTGGGCGCGCTGCTCGATCGCGTGGGGCAGGGGAGCGGCGGAGCCGCGCTCGTTCGAGGCGAAGCGGGGATGGGCAAGACCGCCCTCGTGGACGACCTCGGCGCGAGGGCGGAAGCGCGAGGGCTCGCCGTCGCGCGCGGGCGGGCGTGGGAGTTCGCGGAGGCTCCGCCGTACTTCCCGCTGTGGCCTTGCCTTCGATCGCTCGGCATCGAGGTCGGAGAGGCGTCGGTGGGAGGCTTCCACTTCTGGGAGCGCGTCGTCGCTGCCCTCGCGTCGGCGGTCGCGCGGCGGGGGGTGGTGTGGATCGTCGAGGACGTCCACGCCGCCGACGAGCAGACCTTGGAGCTCGCGTGCTTTCTCGCCCAGGCCGTGCGCGCGCTGCCGGCCGCGCTCGTGCTCACGGCGCGCCCCCGCGACGCCCGCCTCACCGAGCGCGGCGCGCGGCTGCTCTCACGAGTCGGTCGGGACGGGACGCTCGTAGCGCTCGAGCCGCTCCCGCCCGAGCACATCATCACCGTCTCCGAGCGCGCCGCGAAGGCCCCGCTGCGCGCGGCCGAGAAGGCGAGGATCGTGGAGCTCGCGGGGGGAAACCCGCTCTTCGCGGTGGAGTGTGCGAAGGCCCTCCGCTCTGCGACTCCGCGCGCGCTGCCCATCCCGCCCACCGTGCGCGACGTCGTCCTCGAGCTCGTCGCGTCGCTCCCCCGCCGCGCCGCGGAGGCGATCTCGGCGGGGGCCGTCCTCGGCCGTGATCTCTCCGCGTACTTGGTCGCCCGCATGCTCGACCGGCTCCCCGCGCGCGTCATCGACGACCTCGGGCCCGCGGTCGAAGCGGGCATCGTCCACGAGACGGCCCCCGGGCGCTTCTCGTTCGCCCACGCCCTCACCCGAGAGGCGATCTACAAGTCCCTCGCCCCCGAGCAGAGGAGCGCCCTGCACCGGAAAGCGGCCGACTCGCTCGCCTCGTTCGATGGGCCCTCTCACCTCATCGAGCGCGCCCACCACGCCCTCGCCGCGTTCGGGCCGGGGGACGAGGCCGAAGCCATCGACCTCGCGCGTCGCGCCGCCGCCCTCGCGGAGGCGCAGGGCGCCCACGATCGCGCGTACGCCCTCGCGCGTCGCGCTCACGACGTCTGCCACCCTCACCCGAGCGGCCTCGGCGGCTCGGCCGCGGATCTCACCGAGCTCGCGCGGCTCGCCCACCGCGCCGGCCTCGCCTCCGAGGTCGGCTCGCTCTGCCGCGCCGCGATCGATCGGGCGGAGCGTGCCGGAGACTCGATCGGGCTCGCGCGCGCGGCCCTCGCCCTCGGCGCGAGCCTGACCCCCGCCGTCGTCGACAAGGAGCTCGTGCGAGCGCTCGAGGCAGCGCGCGCGGCGCTCTCGGGGACCCCTGCCGATCTCGCGTGCCTGCTCGACGCTCGCCTCGCCGCCGCCCTCCAGCCCGCGTCCGATCCCGAGGTGCCCATCGCCCTCGGGCGGACCGCGGTCGAGCGGGCGCGCGCGCTCGGCGATCGTCGGATCCTGCACGAGGTCCTCTTCTTCGCGGGCTCGGCCTTCGTCGACTTCGCGCCCCTCGAGGAGCGGGTCGACCTCGACGCGCAGCTCATCGAGAGCGCCGCGGCCGCCTTCGATCTTCCCCGCGCCCTCACGGGCTACGCGCGGCTGGCGATGGACCTCGCCGAACGGGGCGACATCGATCGTCTCGACGAAGAGCTCGGGCGGATGCGTGAGATCGCCCTCGCCGTCGGCCATCCCCGGCTCACGTGGCGGACGAGCCTCCTCGGCTCGATGATCGCGCTCGCTCGGGGCGACTTCGGGACCTCGGAGCGCCTCGTCGTGGAGGTGGAGCAGCTCGCGGGCCTCGCGGACGACCAGGCGCTGACGATGTCGCTCGCTGCCCACGCCCAGCACCGCGCCCGCATGATGCACCGCGAGGATCTCGCCCGGGAGGCGCTCCTCCGGATCGGCGAGAACATGCGGAACGTGGCCTTCGGCCCGGTGATCGGGGCCCTCGTCGAGGCCTCCAACGCCGCCTGGTTCGGGGACCGGGAGGGGGCGCGACGCGCGCTCTCGCAGGTGAGCCTCGACGTGGCGACCCGAGGTGAAGGCTTCCTCCACCGGATGGCGGCAGAGGCGGTCTGGGCAGCCGGCACCCCCGAGGACGCTCGGCGCCTCCTCGCGGTGACGAAGCCGGCGCTCGGGCTCATGCATGTCGGCGGACACGTCCCGATGAGCATCGACGGCCCCGTCGCCCGCACGCGCGGCCTGCTCCACGCCGCCGCGGGCGATCCCGTCGCCGCCGCCCGCGAGCTCGAGCGCGCCCTCGCGATCTGCCGCGCGCGCGGTCTCGAGCCCTGGGTCGAGCGCATCGCGAGCGAGCTATCGCAGGTGCGGACGTCGCGCGACCTCAGGGCGCTTCCGGCGAGCGTCGACCTCCCGAAAGCGAGCGCAGAGCGGGGCGCGGCGGCCCCGCGCGACTTCGCGATGCGCCGAGACGGAGACGGTTGGAGCCTCGCGTTCGACGGACGCGATCGGCGGGTGCGTGACTCGCGCGGGCTCCAGCTCCTCGCCGAGCTCGTGGCGCGACCGGGCGAGGAGATCCATGTGCTCGTCCTCGCGAGCGAAGGCGGCGTGATCCTCGGCGACTCGGACGCGGGCCCCGTCCTCGACGATCGCGCTGCGCAGGCCTATCGAGCGCGGCTCCACGAGATCGCGCTCGCCCTCGAAGCGTGCCCCGACGACGGGCTGCAGCGGGAGCGCGACTTCCTCGAGGCCGAGCTCTCCCGCGCCTTCGGCCTTCGAGGCGAGCGCCGCGCGGGCTCTGCGAGCGAGCGCGCGCGCGTCAACGTCCAGCGTCGCTTGAAGGACGCGATCCGTCGCGTGGGCGAGATCGACGCGAGCCTGGGCCGGTACCTCGAGAGAGCGGTGCGAACGGGCACGTTCTGCTCGTTTCGACCCTGACCGCTCCCGACGCAGGCGAGCGGCCCGACCGGCATGGAACACCTGTTCCATCGTTCGTCACGCGAGAGGGGCAGGAGGTCCTCTCGTGAATCAAATCGAGCCGCTCGTCCCGTTCCTCATCCTGGGTCTCTTCGCCGTGGGCTTCGTCCTCGAGCGTCTCCTCGCCGCTCGCCCGCTGCCGAAGGTCCGGCGCTGGACCCTGCGCGCGGGGATCATCTTTTTCGTGACCTTGGCCGTGAACGGCGTCGTCCCAGCCGTCGTCGCGGAGGTCGTTGGAGATCGGGCCCCCTTGCACCTCTCGAAGCTCGGGCTCATCGGCGGCGCCGCCGTCGCCTTCGTCGTCTCCGACTTCTTCGCCTATTGGCTCCATCGCGTGCAGCACCGGGTCCACGGGCTGTGGCGCTGGACCCACCAGATGCATCACGCCGCGGAGCGCGTCGACGTCCTCGGCGCGGCGTTCTTCCATCCCTTCGACATCGGGCTCCAGGCGGCGGTGACCACCGTCGTGGTCGGGCTCCTCGGGGTGAGCGCGGACGCGGCCGCCCTCGCCGGCGTGACCGGCGTCCTGCTCGCCGTCTTGCAGCACCTCAACGTCACGACGCCGCGATGGCTCGGATACGTGGTGCAGCGCCCGGAGCAACACTCGGTGCACCACGAGCGAGGCGTGCACGCCTACAACTACGGAAACCTCTCGCTGTGGGACCTCGCCTTCGGCACCTTCCGCAACCCCGCCGGGTTCTCCTCCGCCGCCGGCTTCTGGGACGGCGCCTCGGCGAGGATGGGGGCGATGCTCCTCGGCCGTGACGTGGAGCAAAAGCCCACCGTCACCTCCTGATCGCGCTACTAAAATCGTAGCATCGGGCGGTATCCGAGGTGCCCACCCCCGCCTCGCTCCGCTCGGCGACCCCTCCCTTGCTCGTCGCTCCGCTCCTCGCGGGAGGGGTCCCCGGTCCCGCCGCGCTTTTCAGAGAGTATTGGCCTGCGTCGTCGTCTCCCTCGAGCCACGCGCCCCCCGCCTCGCCCGCGATGCAGGCGATGCAATGGTGAAGCCGAATCGCGGAGAGGACGTCCCGCCGCGTTCCGCGGGAGACGAGGTTCACACTCGCAGCTTACCGCGAGAGGTCCCGGATGATCGCGAGGAGCCTTCCGCCGTCGCGATCGAACATGTCGTTGTGGCCGGCCCCCACGAACGTCTCGAAGGTCGCGCGGGGGATCCGCTCCGCGACGTCGCGGGCCATTGCAATGGGGACGACCCAATCGGCGTCGCCCTGGGCGACCACGGTTCGAATGGGAACGGCGCGCGCCTTCGACCAGGAGTCGAAATGGTCAGTGACGAATAGGCCGCCGAGGCCGAAAGGGACCATTCCGTCGACGATGTCGGGGATGGATGAGAACGGCGAGATGAGGACGAGGGCGTCGCCATAGCCTCGGATCGCCATTTCGACGGCGACGGCGGAGCCGAGGCTTTGTCCGACGAGGACGAGGCGGGGGCGCTTCGCCTCGAGGCGGGGGATCTCGTCGAGGGCGCGGGCGGCGGCCCGGTAGATGGCCTCCTCGGACGGGGCGCCGGCGGCGTGGCCATAGCCCGGATACTCCACGAGCAGCGTGCCGATCCCATCCGTGGCGAGCTCGGCGGCGAGCCACCGGCACTGTTCGATGTCGGTGCCGTTGCCGTGAAAGAACGCGACGACGGCCCGACCGTCGGCGGGAGGGACGTAGAGGGCGCGCGCGGGCTCGCCTCTCGTGGGGAGCTCGAGCGCGCGCATCCCGGGGTGGGCGGCGTCCTTGGCCGGCGCGGGGACGGGGTAGAGCAGCGGCCCGCAGCCGGTGACCGCGACCGCGGCGAGGGCAGCGACGGCGAGGGCTTTCTTCATCGAGGGAGAGAACGACGCACGGGGCGGTTCTTTATGGGCCGAGCCGCGAAGCCTTCGCGGTCGCCCCCCAAGCGGAGTAGGCGAGGCGCGCGGCGCGGAGGCGGCGAGCGCGGGCGGGCTCGTCGAGCTCGAGCGGCGCGGCGAGCTCGTTCGCGAGGGCGACGTCGTTGACCCAGTGTCCCTGCTGGGCCATGCGCGCCGCCTCGTCGAGCTTCCGGCGCGCGTCGTCCGTCCTCCCTTCGATCCGCGCGAGCTCGGCCTCGACCATGAGCTTGCGGTGGGCGAAGTTCTCGGGGCAGAGGGCGGCGAGCTCCTCCAACGAGGTGAGGCTCTTCTTGGCCTTCTCGAGCAGCACCGGTCGCTCGGCCTCGTCTGCGCGCGGCCAGCGAGCGAGCGCGGCGAGGGCGGCGAACTGGTGGAGGATGGGGACGTGCCAGACGGACTGCGCGGCGTCGAGGTAGTCCCGCGCGCGCTCGAAGCACTCGGACGCCTCGTCGGTGCGCCCGAAGTAGAAGCGCGCGAGCCCCATCGCCACGGAGAGGACGAAGATGCCGCTCCGCGAGCCCTCGTCTCGCCACGCCGCGAGCTGGGCCTCTTCATCGAAGCCGTCTCCGTCGAGAGACCACGGGCGCTCGAGGCGACCGGTGAGCGCCTCGAGCAGGCGCTCGAACGGCGCGTGGACGTGCACGGCGTTGACCTGGCCGAGCGCGCGCATCCTCGCGCCGAGGAGGATCGCCTCTTCCCGCAACGGGCCGAGGGGGCGGCCCGCGTACATCGCGTCGTGGACGTACCCGTGGGCGGCGTAGCTCGCGTACTCGTAGTCGCCGGACTCGCACCCGATGTCGAACACACGGCGCAGCGGCTCGAGCACGGAGCCGAGCGGCACCATCCAGCAACACACGAGGTTGTAGAGGATGTGGCGCGTCGCCGCCTCGAGCCGGCGGGACGGCCACCGATCGAGCATCGAGAGCGCGAGGGTGCCCCACTCGTGAGCGACCCGGTACTGTCCGATCGTGTTGAGGACGATCCCGAAGAGGGCGAGCGCGTAGGGGGTGGCGGGAGAGACGCCGCGGTCGATCGAGGTCGTGACGAGGTTGCAGGCGATGATCGCGACCATCGCCGGCTTGCCGAAGTAGGCGGCGGGGCTGACGCGCACCTGCACCTCGGTCGCGGCCGAAACGAGGGGGCTCGAGACGCCGGGGCGATCGAGCAGCGCCTGTGGTCCGATCGCGACGAGGCGGGCGAGGGTCCGCTCGACCGCGGCCGCGACGTCGCCGGCGCTCGGATCTCGGGGGAGGTGGACGTCGAGGCGAGCCAGCGCTTCGAGGGCGGCGTCGACGGCGGCCGCGTACTGGTGGGCGCCCGCGAGTCCGTCGATCTCCGCTTGCCACGCGACGAGCTCGTCGAGGACGGAGCGGGCGTGGGACTTCACGTCTCGGATTCGCTGCGCGAGCACGGCGGGGGAAGCGGTGAGATAGGCGGCCGAGGTGGAGCCCTGGAAGAGCCGCATCGTCAGCTCGTAGTCCGCCTCCCAGGCGCTCTCGGAGAGGAGGGCGATGCCGGCTTCGAAGCAGTCGAAGGCGAGCGGGAACGCGGCCGCGTCGCGCGCCCTCTCCCCGGCCTCGGCGTGGAGGCGGGCGACCTCCATTCGCTCGCGGGGGTCGTCGATGAGGTCGGCGGCGGCGCGGAGGTGGCGAATGGCGTCGAAGACCCACGTGCGCGACTCGGCCCGGCGCCGGGCGAGGGCGCGACCGATCGCGAGGTGGTGGGCTTTCTTCGCCGTCTCCTCGAGGGAAGCCACGAGCGATTCGCGGATGCGGTCGTGGTAGCTCGACACCAGATCGTCGGCGCCCACGCCGAGCACGGTGACGAGCGAGGCCGCGCGGAGCGCGAGCAACGCCGACAGGGGCGCGGCGGCGGGGCCGGGATCGCGCCCCGCGGGGACGCTCGCCACCGCGGCGGCCGCTTCGAACACGATCGACTGCGGGAGCGGGCTCGCCGCGACGGCGACGATCGCGGCGAGGGCTCGCTGCTCCTCGGGGAGGTGGTCGACCCGCGCGCGGATGAGCTCGTCGAGGGTCACGTTGTCACCGCGCTCGAGGTTCTCTCCCGCGAACCGCGCGAGCTCCTCGATGAAGAACGGCACGCCGCGGGCCTCCTCCGCGAGGCGGGCGGCGCGTCGCTCGCTCTCGGGGGCGCCGCTCTCGCGCAGGGCGGTCTGCGCGAGGTCGAGCGCCTCCGCTTCGGAGAGAGGGGACAGCGGGAGATCGAGGAAGCGGCCCTCTCGCCCGAGCTCCGCGCAGAGGTTCGCGAACCCGGCGAGGGCTTGGCTCGCGGGACCATCCGCGGGGCGGGAGAGGGCGATCACGAGAAGGCCCGCCGGCGCGCCCGCCTGCGACTTCGACTTCGGCGCGGGATCGGAGGCGAGCAGCAGCGCCTCCAAGAGGTGGGCGCTGTCTTCGTCGATCCACTGGAGATCGTCGATGGCGAGGACGACGGGGGCGCTCCGCCGTACGCCGAGGAGGAGCTCCCCGAGGGCGGAGAACGCGCGCCTCCGGAGCTCCATCGCGTCGAACGCGCCGCGAGCGCGAGCGGCGCGCGCCGCGATCGCCGGCACCGCAGACAAGGAAGGAAAGGCTTGGCCGAGCTCGCCCGTCCACGCGGGAAGCATTGCCGCCACCTCCGCCTCCGGCATGTGAGCGAGCCGGTCCGCGAGGTCGTCGAGGATTCGGTCGAAGCCCTTGTACGGGACGCTCTCTCTTTCGTAGCACCGGCCTCGGAGCACGACGGCGGCGTCGACCTCGTTGACGGCGGAGAGGAAGCTCGAGACGAGGGCGGACTTGCCGATACCGGACGGGCCGTGGGTGTGGACGAGCTCGATCGACCCCGCCCGCGCCGCTCCGTAGGCGCGCTCGAGGGCGAAGAGCTCGGCCTCGCGCCCGACGAGGCGGAGGCGCCGTCGCTCGCTCGCGCTCTCCGGGGACGGGCGGGGACGCCGAGCTTCCGCGCCGACCTCGGGGACGCGGCCGTCTCCGAACAGAGCGAGCAAGGCGTCACGGCGCGGGCGCCGGCTCGGGTCGGGGCTCATGAGCTGGGCCGCGACCTCGCTGAGATCGACGGGGACCCCCGGGGCGACGAGGTGGGCCGCCGGCGGCAGGAGGTTCATCTTCTTTACGTAGAGATCCACCCAGCTCGCGGCCGCGAACGGGTGCCACCCGGTGAGGACGAGGTAGAGGGTCGCGCCGATGGCGTAGAGATCCGCCTCCGGCCCGATTTCCCCGCCACCGAACTGCTCGGGGGCCATGAACGTCGGCGTCCCGCCGCGCGTGGTCCGCTCCTGCCCGCGCTCGATCACCGGTCGCACGAGGCCGAAGTCGACGAGGACGACGCGGCCGTCCGTTCGTAACAGGACGTTGGCCGGCTTGATGTCGCCGTGGCGAAGGCCCGCGTCGTGGAGGGCGGCCGCGCCCCGGACGATCTCCCCGAACGCGCGCCGGACGTCGCGGATGTCGCGGGTGGGGGGCGACGCGATCCCAGGGGAGAGGTCGAGCGGTCGCGGCTCGAGGTCCGTCGCGTCTTCCGTCGATCGGCTCACGACCCGCGTGGGCCGGCTCTCTCCGTCCAGCTCGGCGGGGAACGAAGGCCCGCGACGCCGCACGGCGCTCGACGCGACGCCGGGGCTCGGGAGCGTCCGGGTGAGAGGCAGCTCGAGGGAAGGCGACGCTTCGGGATCCCTCGGCCCGCGGGCCCAGCGCGCGAGCGTCTCGCCTCCGACGAGCTCCATCGTGAAGAACCAGATCCCGCGCTCGGATCCGAGCTCGTAGACGGCGGCGAGGTGATCATGGACGAGATCGGCGACGACGCGGAACTCACGCTTCAGCCGGACCGCCGCCGAAGGGTCGGCCATGCTGAGGGTCTTGAGGGCCACGTGGGCGCCCCGCTCTCGATCCACCGCGCGGTAGACGGTGCCCATCCCCCCGCGTCCCAGCGGGCCGACGACGTCGTAGCGGCCGAGGGGGACCTTGCGCTTCGAGCTGCTCTTGGCGAGCTCCGCGAGCAGCTCGTTGGAACGGTCCGCCATGGCCGTCGGTCACGATACATCGCAGCGCCGCTCCCGAACACGGCGCGAGCGTGGGCCTGTTTCAGACGAGCGTGCGTGGCTCGACGGGTGAGGTCTTCGATGGCGGCGCGCGGAGCCCGGTGACGACCAGCAGCGCGACGCCGGCGACGACGAGGGCGTCGGCCACGTTGAAGACGGGCCAGCGCCAGACGTGGATGAAGTCGACGACGAAGCCGCGCAGGAGTCGATCGATGAGGTTCCCGATGGCGCCCGAGAGGGCGAGGGCGAAGCCGACGTGCTCGAGCTTGCTCGCGGTGCGACGGCGCTTGGCCCACACGAGCGCGAGCGCGGCGAGGATCACGAGGCCGACCGCGGCGAGTGCGCGCGAGGCGTCGGTGATGCCGAAGCGCCCGAGCAGCGAGAAGGCCATGTCGTGGTTGGCGGCGTAGCGCAGGTCGAGCAGGCGCGGGATGATCTGCACGGGGGGCCGGGAGCTCAACATCGAGGTCGCGGCCTGCTTGGTAGCCTCGTCGCAGCCGACCATGAAGAGGACGAGGAGGACCAAGAGCGCCGGGGCGGATCGCTTTGCCATCGGCGCTCAAACCCGCGACGACAGCGGGCCTTTCCGCCCGGAACGTGCTCCCGCTATTTCTTGGGAGGCTTCGGCGGCGCCGCCTTCGGCGCCGGAGCCTTGGGGGCCGCCGGCTTTGCAGCCGCTTTGCCCTTCGGGGCGAGGGCCTTCTCTTCCTTCGCGGGCGGCGGCGGCGGCGCGGGCGGCGCCGGGGCGGGGGCGCTCGCGTCGGCGGGGGCGGTGGACGACGGGGGGGCGCTCGAGGTCGCGCCCCGCTTTCCCGACGAAGGCGGCGCGGTGAGATCGAGATCCTGGAGGAGGTCTTCCATTTCGATGCGCTTGTCGAGCCGCTTCGCCTCGAGGTCCGCGAGCTGGGCGCCGATCTTGTTCCCCTCGCTCGTGAACTCGTCGAGCTGCTTCGTCCACTTCTGGCGCTGGGCGTTCGCCTGGGTGTTCTTCTCGATGGAGCGCAGGTTCTCCCGCAGCTCGGCCGAGCGCTGATCGAGCTTGTTCCGCTTCTCGGTGAGGCCCCAAATCTCCTCTTCGAGGCGGCCGATCTCGCGCCGCTTGTCGACGATGGGCTGGAGCTTCTTGCGGGCGTCGCCGGGCAGGTCGGTCGCGACGAGCAGCTTCTCGAGGAGCCCGAGGGCGGGCTTGTCCCAGATGGAGATCGAGCTCTTGCTCGGCGTCTGCTCGACGACGGTGATCGAGCTCTCGCGCTTGCCGGCGGGGACGCTCAGCTTGATGTGCCAGCCGTCGGGCAGGTCCTCCGTCCCCTCCGGGCGCTCCGCGAGCTCGTAGTTCCAGCCCGACTTGGGGTGTCGCACGATGACGGTAAAGCCCTTGTCGAGGGTCTGCGACTTGGTGGTGTACGTCGTCGCGCGCCGCGCGAACTGCTCGACCTCGAGGATGCCGCGCGACATCTTGATGAGCCGCATCTCCTCCCGATCGTCGCGGACGCTCGTCGTCACCATGATGCCGGGCTCGACCGCGAACGGGATGGTCGCGCTCGTGTTGCTCCCCACCGTCTCCGAGAGGCCCTCTCCGACGAAGCTCCCTCCCGCGTAGATCGCGATCGGTCCGGGCTCGAGGACGAACGGGGTTGCGTTGCGGAAGCGCACCACGCGGTACGGGTTCGACTCGTAGCCCATGCCCGCGCCGATGCCGGGGCGATAGAGGAACGTCTCTTCGCCCTCCACGTCGGCGTTGATGATCGCGACCATGGTGGAGGTCCCCTCCGGCACGGTGACGCGCTGATCGATATCGAAGCGCGTCTGCCCGGAGACGGTCGCGGCCCGCGCCTGGGCCTGCGTCGATCGTCGGAGCGCCTCGTAGTCGATGCCGCGCGGCTTCTCTTCCTGCATGAGCCCGTCGGCGCGGCCGCGGCCGCCGGTCGTCTCGAGGCGAGCGGTCCGCGCGGACGCCTTGGGCTTCGCCGGGTCCACCTTGTCCTTGTTCTTTCCGCCGCCGGCGCGCCGCTCGCGCTCGCCCTTCGCGCCCTCCTTGAGATCGTCGCCGTCCATGGGCTCGGCCTCCTCGGCGGGGGCCATGCCGTAGCCGTAACCGGGGCCGGGCTGGGCGGCCGCGGGCGGGGCAGGGGGAGGGGCCGGGGGCGGCGCTTCGAACGTCGTCTCTCCGACCATCGCCTCTGCCTGGCGGCGGACGCCGCTCTCGGTGAGGTCGGCGCGCGCGACGTCCCGGGGGGTGTGGAGGTCGTAGCGGAACGCGATGGGCGCTCCGCTCGTGAGGCCGAGGCTCACGTTGCTCCAGTCCTCGCCGCTCGTGTTGTCGACGACGGCCCACGCCTGGAGCAAGGCCTTGCCCTTTCCATCCTTCGGCAGCACGACGCGATACGTCGGCTTCCACATCGGAGCGGCGGTGACGTAGCTCACGAGCAGGTCGTGCGAAGACGCTCCGACGAGCCGGATCGAGACCTCGACCTGCTGGAACATGCCCTCCCCCGCGCTCGCGTCGAGGGTCCGGTTGAACTGCATCGCGAGGTCACCGTCCTTCAGCTTGATGCCGCGGACCTTCGAGAGCCGAACGACCTTCATCTGATCGCCGTCGAGGAGGGTCACGCGGTGATCGCGGCTGGCGCTCGGAGGGATGGGCGGCGAAATCCCGACCCGCCCGCCGGAGTCGGCAGGAGCGTCCACGAGCTGCTCGACCATCACGATGCGACCGGTGACGCTGCCCTCCGTGGTCTCGAGGGTCACCTGGGTCCCCCGCAGAGAGTCGAGCACCTCGGAGAGGCTGCCGGACCCGGGCTGCAGCGTGGCGAGGGCGACGTTGGCCCACGACTGCGGATCGAGCGGCATCGAGACGCTCACCGCTCGGCCCGTCTTCTTCTCGACGACGGTAAGGCTCTTGAGCAGGTCGTTTACCTGGTCTTTGCGGACCTTGATGACGAGGACGTCCCCGTCGACCTCGCCGACCCGCTCGAAGTAGCCGATGCCGTTCCGATAGAGGACGACCCGCTCGAGCTTGAGGGCGTCCGCGGTCGCGTACCGCTGGCGCATCTCGCCCGCGCAACCGAGCATCAAGAAGGCAGAGAGGGTGGCGGCACCGAGAACGCTCCGTCGGATCATCGGGGCATGCTCTCCGGCCGACCGGTCCTCGTAAAGGGTGCCGTTCAGGTCGAGGCCGCCACGACCGGCGTTTCGCGGGGGTCGTTCTATCCCAGGTTTTCCACAGCCGATCGGCGTGTCATGGGGTCGCGATGGAGAGGACACACCGGCGTCACACCCGAATTCGATAGGCATGTTCGGAGGTTGATGGCCACCTCCAACGCGCCACGGTAGGGCTCGCTGCCTCGTTCCGGGCTTCGCAAGGCCACCTGGGGAAAACCCGTGGAGGAAGTGACGATCAGGTGGGGGCGCGCAGCACCTAGACATGGGGCGCGCCCTCGTGCAACGGTCGGCTGCCTTGCGAACGCTCGCTGACCGGATCCGAAGTGATGGGCCCGTGTCCGCTCGCGATGCCGTGCGTCTCGTCGCTCGTGTTGCGAAGACGGTCGAGTCGCTGCACGCGACCGGCGAGGTCCACGGTCGGCTCGGGCCGGAGGCGGTCGCGCTCTTCGGATCGAGGCTCGCGAACGCGCGCCTCCGCCGACCGGCGAGCGCGCCGAGCGTCGAGGGGTATGGAAGCCCGTTCACGATCGGCGGCCGCGGCGAGGGCCCGCTCTCCACCGTCGACGACGTCTATGCCCTCGCGCTCCTGCTCTTCTTCTCGTTGACCGGCCAGGGCGTGGACGCGCGCGAGCCATCCGGAAAGATGCCGCCCCTCGCCGTCTTCGACGCCGGCGACGACGAGCTCGAAGCGCTCCTCACCCAGGCCTTCGCCGCCGAGCCCGGCGGTCTTCATCGGCTCGGCGTGTTCCGTCGTGAGATCGAGCGGTGGCTCGAGCACGAGGGCGCGCCGGTGGAGAGCGCGTTGCCTTGGGAGGACGAGGCCCCGCGCAGCATCATCGAGAAGCCGATCGACCTCTCGAGCCTTCCTCCCCCTCCAGAGCCCGAGACGCCGGTCGCCTCGGTCGGGAGCGAAGAGGTCGACGAAGACCGCGAGACCCTCCCCGGCGAGAGCCCCGCGAGCGGCCCACAGAGCCCGAGCTCCGACAAAGGCGCGCGGGTCGCTGGCTCTTCGCCGACCCAGCGACCGCCCAAGCTCGTGCCTCCGAAGCTCGTGAAGGCGCGGAAGGCGAAGGTGGAGACGGCCGAGAACGGCCTGCCTTCGTTCGAGCACGACAAGGACGACAAGACCCCCGAAGCCGAGCCGGCGAGAGCCAAGGGGCACAGCCGCGCGTGGATGTACGTGGCGGGCGCGGCCGCGCTCGGAGGGGTCACCCTGTTCGTTCTCTCCGGTCGAGACGCCGGGCCGACCGACGCCTCCGCGCCTCCTGCCGAAGGCACCGTCAAGGCGACGGCGGGGACGTCCACGACGAGCGCGACCGCCGTGACCGCGGCCGTGAGCGCAGCCGCCACCACGAAGCCGTCCGCCGCTGTCTCGACGAGCGCGTCTTCGCCCGCGTCGGGCTCCGCCTCCCCGCCCCCCACCGCGTCTTCGATCGCGTCCGCGACTCCGATCGCGTCCGCGTCGGGCGCTGCCGATCTGCCGGCGTGCGTGAAGAGCGCCCTCGCGGCCGATACGTTCGTCTCGAAGCGCCCGAAGGATCTCGAGTTCATTTGTCGGGAGACGGACGTCGTCAAAGGCGGCGGCCGGCTCCGCGCCCGCATCGTGCTCGCGGGCGAGACGCGAGCGGTGACGGACGGGATGCGCGAGTGGGCGATGCTCGGCTTCTACGAGCTCGCGGCCTTCGCGATCCTCCACGAGCGCTGCTGCCCCGAGCCGAAGCCGGTCACCGCCCCCGCCTCGCCCGAGATCTGCAAGCCCGCCGTCGCTGAGGCGGCGCGCCGAGTGTCGGTCTCGTCCCGGTCGGAGTCGGAGCTCGAAGCCGCGCTCGGTGAGTTCGACAAGGCGATCCGCTGCGCCGTCCGCGCCAATCAGATCGAGACCTTCGGCGGCCATCCGCGCCCGAGCGGGGGCGAGGCGACTTGGCTGAAGAAGATCGTGACGCGGCTCCGGAGCAGCGAAGGGCAGCGCGCGCCGTGACGCTCGCACCTCGCCTCACTTCGAGCCTCGCGCGTCGCCCCCCGGTTCCAGAGAGGACGTGAAGACGTCCGCTACCGTGCGCGCCCTCTCCTGGTATGCTGCGAGGTTAGTGCCTTAGGAGAGTTGTCTCGGAGCGCTCTCATGCTTGACGATCTGGAGCCCGAACGTCCCGTCCAGCCGGTTGCAATCGGCGACGTCATTCACTCGAAGTACCGCGTCGAGCGGGTCATCGGTGAAGGCGGGATGGGTGTCGTGGTCGCGGCGAAGCACCTCACGCTCGATCGCTCCGTCGCGATCAAGCTGCTCTCGTCGAAGTCGCGAGAGAGCCAAGAGGCCCTCGAGCGCTTCACCCGAGAGGCGCGGGCCGCCGCGCGGATCCAGAGCGAGCACGTGGGCCGGGTGCTCGACGTCGATACCCTCCCGAGCGGCGCGCCCTTCATCGTGATGGAGCTGCTCGACGGCCATGACCTCGCCGACGAGCTGAGAGCCCACACGAGCTTGCCGGTGGCGCGCGCCGTCACGTTCATCCTGCAGGCGTGCGAGGCGATCGCAGAGGCCCACGCGGCCGGCATCGTCCATCGCGATCTCAAGCCCGCGAACCTCTTCCTGACGAAGTCGGCCACGGGCGATCCCACCGTGAAGGTCCTCGACTTCGGCATCTCGAAGGTCACGCGGCGGGAAGACTCCGGCGCGACCACCGACGACAAGGCGCTCACGAACGCGGGCGCGATGCTGGGCTCGCCCCTCTACATGTCGCCGGAGCAGATGAAGGCCTCCGCCGAGGTCGACTCGCGGACCGACATCTGGTCGCTCGGCGTGATCCTCTACGAGCTCGTCACCGGCCGCTCGCCGTTCGACGCCAAGACGATCCCCGTCATCTGCGCCTCCGTCCTCAGCCAGCCCCCGCCTCCGCTCGACCTGCCGAGCGCGCCCCCCGGGTTCGAAAAGGTGATCCTGCGCTGCCTCGAGAAGGACGCGGCGAAGCGCTATCGCGATATCGCCCATCTCGTTCGCGCCCTCAGCCCCTTCGCGCCCGAGCAAGGCGCCACGACGCTCGATCGCATCGTTCGGCTCCGCGACGAGCAGGGCAAGCCGGCGGCGAGCCCCGCGACGATCCCGCCGCCGTCGAAGGAGGGCTCGCTGACGATCACGTCGTGGGGCGAGAAGGCCCCCGTGATGCCGAAGCGCCGATGGCTCCCCCTCGCGTTCGCGGGCGTCGGCGCGATGCTGATCGGCGCCTTCGCGATCATGCGCGCGGTGGTCGGCAAGGCCGAGGCTCCTCCTCCTGCGGTCGCGGCCGCCGCAGACGCTCCCACCGCCGCCACCACCGTCGATGCGCCGAAGCCGGCCATCACCGCCGCGACGTCGACCGCCGCGGCATCGGCAGACAAGCCAGAGGATCCCGCGGGCTCCGCTTCGGCCGAATCGACCGTGTCCGCGAGCGCTTCCGTCACCGCGCCGGCGCCCCCCGCGACCGCGGTCCGCAACGCCCCGCCCGTCTACCGCCCCCCTCCCAAGTCCACCGGACAAAAGTCGAACCGAGGGTTCGGCGGGCGTGAGTAGACTCCGCGATATGCACGAACGAGACGGCTCCGCATCGAAGCGAGAGGACGAGAAGCGAAGAGCGCCCTCGCGGCTCCGTTGGCTCCTCCCTGGCCTCGCGGCGATGACGGTGGCAGGGCTCGCCCTCTCCGTGCGCGGACCGGGAGATGCTTGGGCTCAACCAGGCACCGCCTCCGCCTCCGCGTCTTCTTCTTCGAAGCCGGCCTGGGTCTGGCCGAAGTCGAGCGCGTCCGCGAAGTCCTCCGCCTCCGCCGCGAAGTCAGCCTCTGCGAGCGCGGCCCCGTCGGAGTCCGCCCCTCCCGCGAAGACCCAAGAGCCCAACCCGGGCGACCCGACCGTCGACGTGAAGGCGAACGCGGACAGCTTGTTCGACCGCGGCAAGGAGCTGCTCGAGAAGGGACAGTTCGAAGAGGCCTGTCCTCTCCTCGCCGAGAGCCTCCGCCTCGATTTCGCGCTCGGCACGCTCCTCTACCTCTCCGATTGTCAGGAGCAGATCGGGCAGACGGCGAGCGCCTGGTCCGGGTTCAAGAAGGCAGAGGCGATCGCCAAGAAGCGCAACGAGACCGAGCGCGAGCAGAAGGCGCACGCGCGCGTGGTCGTCCTCGAAGCGAAGCTCTCCATGCTCACGATCTCCGTCGCCGAGGAGAACAGGTCGATCGGCGTCGTCGTGAAGCGCAACGGGGTCGAGGTCGGGGCCCCCGCGTGGGGGCAATCGCTCCCCGTCGATCCCGGAGAGCAGAAGATCGAGGCGACCGCCCCCGGCTACAAGCCTTGGTCCACCACCATCGACGTCCCGAAGGGCCGCGGCGAGACTTCGGCGTCCGTGCCTCCGCTCGAGAAGGCACCGGAGGTCGACAAGCCCTCCACCGGCATCACCCTCGACGGTCGAGCGATGCGGATCTCCGGGCTCGCGCTGGGCGGGGCCGGCCTGCTCGGGCTCGCGCTCGGGACGGGCTTCGGCATCGACGCGATCAAGACGTACGACGACGCGATCGGCACCTGTGAGAACGGGGATCCGACGAAGTGCACGGCCGACGGCGTCCAGCTCCAGCACGACGCGAGCCGCTCCGCCGTCATCTCCACCGTCACGTTCACCCTCGGGGCGGTGTTCCTCGCGGGCGGCACGGCCCTCTTCTTCCTCGCCCCCAAGAGCGCCGCGAAGGCGCCCAAAGTTGGAGCTTATCTCGACGACAAGAGCTTCTTTCTTACCATTGGAGGTGCGCTGTGAGCCTCGAACGACGACGTCTCTCTACTCGGGTCGTGCTTCTCGCGTCCGCGGTGCTGTGGGTCGGCGCTTGTGACGCGCTCATTGGCATCGAGGACCTCCAGGTCAAACACATCGACGGAATCTCGTGCTCCACCCCCGCCGATTGCCCCGCCACCGGGAACCCTTGCTTCGTCCGCGCGTGTACGAGCGCCGGCTCTTGCGAGCTGCGCGACGTCGAGCCCGGCTATGTTGTCCCCGGGACGACCCCGGGCGATTGCCTGCGGCAGGTGTGCAATGGCGGAAACGCGGCGGACGAGGTGGACCCGACCGACGTCCCCTCGGACGGGAACCCGTGCACGGTCGAGACGTGCTCTGCCGAAGGACAGCCCCAGACGGGCTTCGCCGAGCCGGGGACGGCGTGCACCGACGGGATGACCGTCTGCGACGGAGGCGGCAACTGCGTCGAGTGCGTGGGCCCGGAGCAGTGCAATTCCAATCAGCAATGCATCGATCACCAGTGCATCGGCGCCGGCTGCGCGGACGGGACGACGAACGGCGAAGAGACGGACAAAGACTGCGGCGGCCCGGATTGTCAGCCGTGCGGGACGGGCAAGCACTGCCTGGTCGCCGAGGACTGCAAGTCCGGTGTCTGTGAGGGCTCCGGATCGAACAAGACGTGCCAAGCGCCGAGCTGCGACGACAACGTCCTGAACGGCAACGAGACGGACAAAGACTGTGGCGGCAGCTGCCCCAATGCCTGCCAATTGAACCAGATGTGCAAGGACGACGCCGACTGCGAGTCGCTCTTCTGCGACTGTCAGGAGGATCCATGCGTCTGCCACACCCCCCAGTGCGACGACGGCATTCAGAACGGCACCGAGGTCGACGTCGACTGCGGCGCCGACTGCGCCAACGACCCGGGCCACACGTGCGTGGACGGGATGCCATGTGACGACGAGACGTGGTGCCAGAGCGGCGTCTGCCAAGAGGGGCACTGCCAGGCGCCGACGTGCAACGACCACGTCAGCAACGGCCTCGAGACGGGCGTCGACTGCGGCGGGCCGGACTGCGATCCCTGCCCCGGCTGATCGGACCCCCGGCGCGCTTCGCGCTCGCCGACCCCGGCCAGGCGACTGCGCTCTACGAGCTGCGTCGCGGCAGGGGTTTGATCAGCGCGGCGCGACGACGGTGACGAGACGCATGCGGGCGCCCCTCTCGAGCGCCCGCGTGAAGTCCGCCGCCTCCGACTCGAGCACGGCCGCGTAGGCCGTCTTCATCTCGACGTCTTCGCCGGAGAGCTCGCTCACCATCTCCTGCCAGCCCGGGTTGTGGCCCAGCACCATGACCGTCGTCGCTTCGCGGGGGAGGCTGGGGGCGAGGGCTCGGACGGCGAGGAGACCGGCGTGATACAGCTCCCGCGCGAAGCGCACCGGCACCTTCGGCAGCACGGTGGCGAGGCGCTCGTAGGTCTCGCGCGTGCGGGTCGCGTCGCTCGAGACGACGTAGTCCGGCGCCGCTCCCAGCTCCACGAGCTTCTGGCCGACGATGGGCGCCTCGCGCCGCCCCCGATCGTTCAGCGGGCGGCCGTGGTCGTCCATCACGCCCGCGTCCCAGTCGCTCTTCGCATGGCGCATCACGATGAGGCGGAGCATCGAGCGCTCAGTTCGGGTTCTGGCTCGGACCGGTGCCGGGATCGCACGCGAAGGTCGTCGCGTCCTCGCCGTCGTCGATGTTGAGCTGGGGATGGTCGTATGTCGGCGAGCCGCCGCTGTTGATGCAGACATCGTCGGTGCAGATGTCCGCGTCGGCTTGGACGAGGGCGCGGTTGAGGGTGAAGTCGTCGATGTTCCACCCGCCGATCGAGGGCATCGCGGTGCCCTTCTGGAAGCCGAAGCGGACGCGAATCGGCTCACCCGCGTCGCGGCAGGCTCGCGCCTGCGCCGTCACGTCGTAGCGGACGGGGAACCACCCGGTTCCCCCCGCGACCGCGACGTCGCCGGAGGGCGCGTCGATGACCTCGCCCGTGTTCTCCCAGAGCCGCACGTACGTGCTCGGCGTGGCCACCGGGCACTGGAGCACCTCGACGAAGGAGGTCATCTCCGGCGGGGCGTCGGAGTTGAGCCAGCGGTAGAAGCGGACGGTGATGAACTCCGCGTCGGTGATCATCGAGACGTCGATCCCGGGGCTCGTCAGGAAGCTGCCCTCCGGATCCATCGTCTCTGCGACGAGGCCTCCGAGGGCCGTCCCCGCGACGCCGTCGCCATTCGCCGAGAAGTCCGACGACGGATCGTTGCCGCCGTCCTTCGCGTTGGTCGTCGCGGCCGCCGAGCCGATCTGCCATTGCGGGCCGAGGGCCCAGCCCTGGACGTTGTCGTTGAAGCTCTCCGAGAAGATCGGGATGAGGGTGAGGTTCTTCGCGCCCGTCGCCGGATTGCACTCGTCGAAGGTGCACGGGTTGTTGTCATTCACCTGGACGGGGGTGTTCGCCACCTCGCCCGTGTCCGGGTCGCACGTGTCGGTCGTGCACGCGTTGTGATCGTCGGCCGCGCCGACCTGGACGCACTTCAGCTCTGCGCCGCACGTCTCGAGCGTGCAGAGATCGCTGTCCTGGCAGTCGGCGTCCTTGGTGCAGGGCGCGCCGGTGCCGGTGCTGCCTCCGCCCTCGCCGAAGCCCCCGCTCCCGGGGCCCATGGTGTTGCCTTCGCCCGGGCTCGGGACGTCGTTGACGCCCGACTTGTCTTCTTCGCCCGGAATTCCCGTCGCCTCGTTGCAGCCGCCGACGAGCGCGCTCACGGCGGGGAAGGCCATGACCGCGAGCGTGACGAGCGCGCCACCCATCCACCGGGAGTAAGCTAGAGATGCCATCTCGACCAGGATATCGGGCCGAGGCCGCCCACGCCAGTTCTTAGGCGGCCTCGCACCAGCTACTTTTGCGGGGCGGGGGACGGCGCCGTCACCCAGAGGGCGAAGGCGAGGCGGTCGGCGCCCTTTTCGACCTCGGCCTTGCGGAGGTCCGCGCCGCCGTGGCCGCTGTTGCGCTCGACGCGCATGAGCACCGGCCCGCCCGTCGACCGGTCCTGGACCATCGCCGTGAACTTCCGCGCGTGCATCGGGTCGACGCGGTCGTCGCTGTCGGCGGCCAGCATCAAGAGCGCCGGGTATTTGCGCTTCGTCACGTGGTGATAAGGCGAATAAGCGAACAGGGCCCGGAACTCCTCTTCGTTCTCCGCGCTTCCATATTCACTTATCCAAGTCCGCCCCGAGCCGAACTGGTGATACCGCACCATGTCGAGCAGCGGCACGCCGCACAGCACGCCCGCGAACAGATCCGGCGCCTGGGTCATCGTCGCTCCCACGAGGAGCCCGCCGTTCGAAGCGCCGCTGATGACCATTCGCTCCGGCTTCGTCCACCCCTCCTTGATGAGGTGCTCGGCCGCGCCGATGAAGTCGTCGAAGACGTTCTGCTTCTTCAGCTTCATCCCCGCCTGGTGCCAGGCCTCGCCGTACTCGGCGCCCCCGCGCAGGTTGGGTATGGCGAAGATCCCGCCGCGCTCGAGCCAGGGATAAATCCCGGCGTTGAAGGCGGGGGTCTCGTTCACCTGGAAGCCGCCATAGCCGTAGAGGAAGACCCGGTTGTTGCCGTCCCTCTTCGCCGTCTTGTCGCGCACGAGGAACATCGTGACGAGGGTGCCGTCCTTGGACCGATACTCCACCTGCTCGGTGACCAGCTTCTCCGGGTCGATCCCGACCTTCACCTTGCTGTAGAGCTTCGCCTTGCCGGAGCGCACGGAGAGGCGGTGCACCTCCGGGGGGGCGAGGAAGGACTCATACATGTAGAAGACCTCGTCGTCGTCGGGCAGGCCCAGGACCCCGCTCACCGAGCCGATGCCGGGCAGCTCCACCTTGCGGCGCTTGGTGCCGTCGAGCTCCGCGAGCTCCAACCGGCTCGCGGCGCGATCGAGGTAGGAGAGGACGAGCTTCCCCCCCGCGATCGAGAAGCCATCCAGCGTCGCGGTCGGATCCTCTTTGACGATCTCGACCCACGCCGACCGCTCGGGCTTCTTCGGGTCGACGCGGAAAATTCGGTTCCGGGGGGCCCCCTCGTCGGTCATCACATAGATCGAGCCCTTGTAGCCGTCGGCTCGATAGTGGGCTTTGCCCATCGCCGCGAGCGTCACGAGGGGCGCCTTGGGATCGTTGCCGTCGCGGACGGCGAGCTCGTTGGAGGTCCAACCATTGTCGATCGAGAGGAAGAAGAACGCCCCGTCCTTGGTCAGGTCGGCCCCGATGAACTTCGTCGCGTCGCCCGTCTTCTCGTGGACGAGCTCGTCGGATTTGGGATCCTTGCCGAGCTTGTGGAACCGCACCTCCGCGAAGCCGGGGCGCTCCGCGGGCTTGATCTTCGGATCGGTGGGGAGGAACGTGTAATAGAAGCCGTCGCCCTTCGGGGTCCAGGCGGGATAGGCGTACTTTGCGCCCTCGATTACATCGACCGTCGACTTCTGCATCGACGCGACGTCGAGGACGTACAGCGTCGCCTCGTCCGAGTTGTTCTTGCGGACGGCATAAGCGACCTTCGCGCCGTCCCAGCTCGGCGTCCAGGTGCCGAGGCTCACGCTCCCGTCGGCCGACCAGCCATTCGGATCGAGGAGGACCTTCTCTTTCCCTTCCGGCCCGTCCTTGAAGTAGACAATCGCCTTCTCCTTGTCGGCGTGGCGACGAACAAAGAAGTAACGCTTGCCGCGCTTTCGGGGGGCAGAGAGGCTGTCGATGTAGAGGAGCTCTTTGAGCCTGCCCGCGATGGCGTCGCGCTCCGGCAGCTTCTTCAGCTCCCCGCGCGCGAGCTGGTCTTGGGCCGCGACCCACGCCTTCACGTCGGCCGCCTTCTCGTCCTCGAGCCAGCGATACGGGTCGGGCACCTTCACCCCGAACAGGGTATCGCTCGTCTCGCTCGGGTGATTGTCCGGGTAGGGGAGGAGCTTGGGCGCGGGCGGCGTGTTCGCGGTCATCGTGGTCGAGGTCGGCGGCGTCGTAGGCGCGAGGGGGGCGTTGGTCTTCGGGGCCACGACGACGTCGGGAGCGCCCGTCGAGCACGCCGCGGCGAACAGGAGAATGAGCGGAGCGCGGTTCACCCGCCCACCATCGGGGCGCTCGCGCCCGGACGCAAGCGCTCGCGAGTCACTGCCGCTCGCAGTCGAGGCGGCCGCTGATCTCCCCCCAGGACGTGCCGTGTTTCCGCTCGTTGCAGGCGGCCTCGCAGAGGGTCCCGAGCTTCTCTTGGAGAGAAGGTTTGAGGTTCGCCTCGGCCGCCCCCTGAATGGTCGTTTGTCGAATGGCGCTGCAGGAGATCCCGGGATCGCTCACGTCGTAGCAGATGCGGGCGAGGTCCTTCACCTTCTCGCAGGCGTCTCGGCTGGCGTTGGCCTCGGGCGTCTTCGGCGGAGGCGCTTGTTCGGTGCAGGCGAGCAGAACGACGGGCGCGCAGACGAGGCCGAGCGCGACGAGGAGGCGAGTCATGGACGGACGAGACCAGAGTTCACCGCGCCGAGCAAGCGCGGGCCTCTGAGCCTCGACCGCGCCGGCCACCTCTGCGACGATGCGGGCATGAAGACTTCGAAGCTTTCTCTTCTCGTGGTGTTGCTCCACGCGGCGGCGGTGGGCTGTGGCGACGACAGCGGCACCGGCGCCAATGGCGGCCAATCGCAGGGTGGCGAGGCGAACGGCGGCAGCGCGCAGGGCGGACAAGCCCAGGGCGGCCAGGCCCAGGGCGGCCAAGCACAGGGTGGGGGAGGATCGGGAGGTACGGCCCAGGGAGGCTCGGGCCAGGGGGGATCCGGCGGCGGGGCCCAAGCCCAGGCCGAGTGCGCGAGCGCGGCCGACTGCACCATCGTCAACGACTGCTGCACGTGCGAAGCCATCCCCACCGGGGAGCCCCCGCCGGACTGCAATATCCCGGAGTGCTTCGTCCTCACGTGCGCCACCAAGGCGCACGACGGCGCGACCAGCGATTGTCAGGTCGGTCGGTGTGTCGCCGCCTTCACCTGTGATCACACCCTCGTCACGTGCGATCAGGCGGAGCCGGATTGTCCAGCCGGCCAAACCCCCATCGTCAATGATCAGGGGTGCTGGGGCGCCTGCGTCCCCGCCACCGAATGCGCCAGCGTCGCGACCTGCGACCAATGCGGTCCGGGCGACGCCTGCGTCGAGGTCGGCGGCCCCAACGCCGCGACCCATTGCGTCGCCATCCCCGACGAATGCAATGGAACCGCGACCTGCGCGTGCATGGGGCAGAGCGTGTGCGGGAACGTGACCTGCGCAGACACGAACAGCTCGCTCGTCTGCCAAGTCCCCTGAGGCGTCAGCGGCCGTGCCGATCCCGGAGCTTGCTCCGGGTCGGCTCATCCGCGAAGCCCGTCTCGTGGAGGCCGAAGGCCTTCTGGAACGTGTTGACGGTGCGGGAGAGCGCCTCTCGATCGGCGAACGTGTAGGGGGTGCCCACGCGCTGCTCGATGGGCAGGTACGCGAGGTGGAGGAGCCGCGCCTCCACCCCGAGATCCTGGCGGAGGGGAGCGAGGTGACCGACCCAGATCTCGTGCTCGACGAACCTCCGCTCGAAGACGATGCGGAGGTGGTCGACGTGCATGGGGACGTCCTTTTCGAAGGTGCCGTCCGCGTCGAGCGTCCCCTCGACCGGGTCCTCCTCGAGCCCGTACAGCTTGTAGGCCTCGTTCGCGAGGGGGCCTCGCGCGTCCTCGAAGGTGATCGCGACGTGCTGGCGCGGGACCTTCGCCTGGAAGCGATTGGATGTCTGGGGCGAGACGGTGAGCTGGGGCGGACGCGGGCGCGGCACGTAGATGATCTCGCCGACAGGCAGCATGCGGCTGTCGATGTCCTCGCGCAGCTTCTCGTTCTTCTGCTCGTTCCGGATGTCTTCCGGCTCGACGCCGAACAATAGAGCAATGCGGAGCAGGGTGTCGCCTTCGCGAACGACGTAGGGCCGGGGAGCGTCGGGCATTGTCCTCTCTCAACTTTCCTGTTCAGCCGAATACGACCTTGGCCATCCAGATCAGGGCGCGCGCGTCGTCCTCCGTCGCCCTCACCCTCGCGTAATCCGCCTCGGAGAGGCCGACGCCGGTCATCCAATACAGCATGACGTCGAGCTCGCCGGTGGCGCCCGGGACGGGCCCCGTGGGGAAGCTCGCCTGGCCAACGGAGGAGGTGCCCTTATGACAGATCGAATAGACCGGATCGTAGGCTTCCCGCAGCACCGAGTGGCCGAGCTCGTGGGCGCCGACGTAGCGCCGCATGTACTGGTCCGCTTCCGATGTGTTCCAGATGTCGACGATGGGGAGGCCCTCCATGATCGCGGCGAGGTTGAACGAGCGCCCTCCCGTGTCGACCTGCGGCCCCCCGAACGGCGAGCCGTCGCCGATCCCGAGCTCCTGGAATGCCTTGGCGGCCGGCCTCGCCAGGAACGTCCTCACCGCGTCCGTCGCGCGCTCCCGGCACCCCACGCTCAATTGGAAGGTCGCGCCGTCGAGCGTGACCTGCCGCGACCAGTGAAACCCGATACCGAAGAGGATGTCCGCCTTGAACTGCTCGAACTGGCTCTCGGGTAGATCGAACGACTTCGGGATGTTCAGGGAGAGGGCGAGCTGGTTGTTGTTCACCAGATCGCCCACGGGCAGGTTGGAGGCCTCGGGCATCGCCTCCGAGACGCCGGGGATCGACGCTGCCATCGGGATCAGCGAGAAGCCCTGCGCGCCTCCCACCGGGTCGAGCATGCTCCCGATCGCCTGCCCCGTCCCTTGGGGGAGAGGGATCTTGACGGAGGCGATCTCGACGTCGCTCGGGTTCGAGAAGCGGGCGTGCACCGTCACGTCCACCTGCTTCGCCTTCTTGTCGATGCGAGCGTCGACCCACCGGATCGTGCCGGGCCCGGCCGCGAGCTCCGTCCTCGCCACCGCCACCCGACCGTGCATGTCGGTGACGGTGACGCGCGCCTCGAGGTCGTCGCTCTTGAGGACCATGGTGTCGAACACGCCATTGTCGTCGTAGCCGTCCCAATTCCACAGGTGCACGCCCGGGACGACGAACTCTCCGAAGTCGTGCGTCTTGCGGTAGATGACCGTCTCCCCGCGGACGATCTCGAGGATCGTCTTTTGTGCCGACACCGGGATGGTGATCCGGAATCGGAGCTTGGAGGAGCCCGTCTGCCACTCGTTCAGATAGATGGGGGCGAGGGTCTGGGTCGCGAAGCCGTCGAGCTCGATGATCGGCGCCTCCAAGGAGGTCACCTTGATCTTCTGCACCGCCTCGCCGACGTGGGTGGCGAGGGCGCGGATGGGGACGCCCTTGCGCGCGCTCCGCGCGAGGACCTTCTGCACCTTCTTACCGTTCTTCTCGAAGGGCAGGGCTTGAGGGAGGATCATCGACAAAAGGCCGCCAAAGAAGCCGGACCAAGGGATGGCGAGCGGGAACCGCGGCGAGATGAGGCCGCCCAGCGTGAAGTCCCAGCCCGTCGAGCTCGGGGGGGTCACGCGTTTGAACATCTCGTCGAGGACGGCGAAGCGCAGCTCCGAGTTGCCCCAATATTCGAAGTGCAAGAACGCCAAGTCCGCGAACGGGATCATCCCCGGGTCCACGTATTGGGGAATGCTGAGGAGGGCGTGGGCCGCCATCAGGCCCGGATCGGCCTGCATCCGGGCGCAGCTCGCGCTCGACGTCGCCATCGTCGCCCCCCGCATCGCCTGGACCCGCGCGACGTCGTTCGCGGTCGCGGACGCGATCACGAGCAGCGGATCCATGTGGGCAAAGCGCTTGTTGTCGTGCTGGAAGAGCTGGCCGAACAGCTCGATCAGCGTGGAGGCGTGGATCCCCTCGGGGACGTCGACCCACTCGTAGCCCTCCCGGAAGAAGCGGCCGAGCGTGGCCGGCTCCGCGCTCAGCGAGAGCGGCAAGAGGACAGTGTTGCCCGTCCGCCAGGCGGCCGCGTCGTTGAGCATGGCGGCGGGGATCTTGTACGGGGTGCAGCCCACGCCCACCTGGGCGGCGAGCCCGTCGAGCGTGTTCCAGACGTAAGGGACGACCTCGGTGCGCGCGCTCATGGTCAATCGTTCTCCTCAGGCCGCGCCCGGGCTCAAGAGGCCGGGCAGTGCGATCTTCGCGCTCTCGTCGAGATCGTCGATCTCGATGCGCCCGTGCTCGTCGGTGAAGTAGCTCCGCTCCGAGCCGTCGCCGAGCACGAGCACGAAGCGACTGTTCGGGATTGGCTGCCCGTGATCGTCGACGATCTCGACCACCGTCGGCGGGGGCGGCGTCTCCCGAGGCGGGTCTTGGGCCACGTCGGGCGAATTGAGCAGGATCTGCTTCCCCGATGCTTTGAACTCCGTCTTGAGCGTCAACGAGGCGCCGCTCGACGCGAGGAGGATGCTGTCCCCCGATTTGATGACGGCGTCCTTCTTCGCGTAGGCATAGAGCTGATCGTGGTCGACGGTGACGCGGGCGTCCGGTGTCCGCACGCACACCTTCGGGGAGATGAGCTCGATCCGATCGGGCATGATCTCGACGATGCTCTCTCCGCACCGGAGTCGGATCCCTTCTTCCGATTGGAGCTCGAGGCGCTCGCGGCTGGAGATGTCGGCCGTCCCCTCCACCCGGAGCAGATAGGAGCGGCGCGCGTCCGCCTTCCCGACGAGGGTGGTGTGGCAGCCCTTCGTCGTGGTCGTGAGATCGTCGCCCACGTCGAGGGTCCATCGACCGAGCACGGAGGTGTCGTCGTTCTTGCGAATGAACGCGCGCCGCTCGTTCTCGACCGTCGTCGAGGCCGACCCTTCCACGCTCGTGGCGTGGTTCCCGCGAATGGAGACCTTCTCGTCCTGCTCGACCACGCGATTGGACTGCCCCTCGACGATCACCTCTTGCTGGCCTTTGATATGGATGGTCTGGGCCTCGCCGATCTGAACGGTGTGGCTCTTCTTCACGTTCAGGGTGTGGTTGTGCTGGACGTCGCAGTCGAGATCCCGCTGCGCGTGCAGATAGATCTGCTCCGCGCCGGACGCGTCCTCGAACGAGAGCTCGTTGAACCCCTCCCCGCCGGGGGTGCTCTGGGTGTGAAAGCCGCTCCGCGTCTTCTGCTCCGGCAGGTGGAAGGGCGGGGGGCGGGCCGCGTCGTGGACGGCCCCGATGACGACCGGACAATCGGGGTCGCCTCCCAAGAACGAGACCATCACTTCCATTCCGACCCGCGGGATGAGCTGCAGGCCATACGAGGCCCCCGCCCAGGGCTGGACGACGCGGAGCCACGTCGTCGAGCGCTCGTCCATCGTGCCGTTCTGGTCCCACATGAACTGGACGCGGACACGGCCGTGCTCGTCGGTGTGGACGGTGCCCGTCTCGGGGCCGGTGACGATCGCGGGCTCGAGGACTTGGCGCAGGAAGGGCTTCGGGCGCTTCGGCCGATAGGGGATGTTCGACCGGACGCACTCGAACGAGTTCTCATAGACGCGGTCGACCTCGCCTCCGTACTCGGGGAGCCGGCCCCGATGGCGCAGGCTCGTGATCACGTACTCCCCCGCGAACCCGCCGCCGTCGTCCGTCTCGACGTTGAAGCGATAGCCCGGCGCGAGCGTCCGCACCCCGCTCGCCCCCTTGGAGACATGGGCGCGGCGCCGGTGCTGCTCGAGCCGAGCGGAGGCTCGCGCCGGCGTCGGATCGGGGACCAAATACTCGCCGCGATGATCGTAGACGCGGAGCTCCCAATCGGGCTCGAGCTCTCTCGCCCTCCGCGGCGAGTCGAAGCTCCTCTGGGCCTGGAGGTCGAGGAGCGGCTTCGCGCTGTCGAAGTCCCTCAGGAGGACGGAGTTGGTCGCGATGGTGTGGCTCGACTCGAAGCGCTCGATCGCTCCTCCCCGAGAGGCGGCCTGATCCAGCATTCGCCCCGAGACGTGGAGAGAAGGGGCGCCGTCGGCGGAGACGGGATATGCGCTCGCCCGGTCTACCAGCACCAGGGCGTCTTCGACTGTCTGGTCGGGGTCGGTCGAGAGCGCGAAATAGAACAGGATGCCCTCCTCCCGGACGATCCGCTTGCAGAAGTCCCAGTCCGTCTCTTTGTATTGAACACAATACTCGCGGGAGGAGTACGACTCCGAGAGCCGGTCGATCTCGCACGGCTGAAAGAGCCCCTCTCCGGTGTCGAGCAGCGACTTCACGACCGCTGGCACCGTCTTGTCTTGAAAGACGCGGCTGGAGCTCGCGTGTCGCATCAACCAGAGCGCCGGAACGAGGGTGACCCGAAACACCTTTCGAGGGGCGGTCGAGCCGACGGGCCGAATGGCGCCATCGAGCGAGGTCACCCGGCCGACGCGCCCGTGAATGGCCCGGGTACGGGCTTCATGGCGGATGACGAAGGTCGCGCGCATCCCCACGAAATCGGCTTCTTGGGAGAGGTCTACCCCCTCCGGCGCCGCCACATCGATGTCGAAGCGATAGAGCTTCGAGAGCGCCTCCGTACCCTCGAAGCCGAGGACGATGAGCTCGTTGGGAGAGAACCGTCCTGCCTTGAGCTCGAAGGCGCCGGCGGCGGCGGTACCGGTGGGCGAAGTGGTCGTCATGGCTCCTCGGAAGTGGTGGAGTTATACGGCAGGCCGCTCGGAAGATGCGATAGTCTCCTCCTCAATGGCGCGAGCTCGGCTCCTCCCGGGACGATTCGTCCATTGCGGCGCGCTCGGGTGGTCGGCTCAGGGGATCTCGAGGCTGACGGTGGTGGTGAAGAGCAGCGTGCGCTTCGACGACCAGGGCGAGCCTCACGGCACGGACGCGGCGCCGATTCGAGCGCGCGACGTGCACCGGGACGGCAACCCCGCTCACAGCTTGGAAGACGCGTCCGATCTGTTTCCGTTCCTTCCTCGCGGCGAGGTGCTCTTTTGCGGCGAAGCCTGGGGTCCGTCCGGCGTTCGTTGCCCCGCGCGGCTCGCGATCGTGAGCGGCGGGCGCGTCGTCGTCGACAAGCGATTGGAGGCCCAAATCCCTCCGAGCGGCGCGGCGACGGGCTCCATTGCGATCACCTACGAGAGCTCCCTCGGAGGGCCCGGGTATCCATTCAATCCGGTGGGGAGGGAGGACCCTCCCCTCGTGCACGCGACCGCCCCCAAGTTCCCCGCCGCGCTCGGCCCGATCGCGCGAGGCTGGAAGCTCCGCTCTTCGCTCCTTTCGAAAGAGGACAAGGCCGCCCTCAAGGCGGCGGAGCCGGCGCTCTCGGATGGGTTCAATTACGCGTTCTTCCACTCCGCTCCCCCCGACCAGCGCGTCGCCGGCTTCTTTCGAGGAGACGAGACCATTCGCCTGGAGAGCCTCGTCCGCGGAGGGGGCGCCCGGGAGCTCGTCCTTCCGTCGATGCGCGCGCGGGCGAAGCGCCTCCTCCCTACGGGCCACGAGCAGGACATTCCCCTCGTGCTCGATACCCTCCGCGTCGACGGCGCGAGCGACGTCGTCAGCGCTACGTTTCGCGGCGCGATCGTGCTCGGCGAGGAAGAGGAGCCGATCGTCGTCTCGGCGGCGGTCGCCCTGTTCGATCAGCCATTCGTCTGGCCCGATGTGAGCGCGGGGGCCGATTTCGTCGACGAAGACACGGCCGCCACGCGGGCGGTCCGGCTCGACGAGCTGGGCAGTCGCACGATGCCGTTCTCGGGCGCGGACGCAGAGCGAGGGCACGACGAGACGCGAGCGAGCGCTCCCCTCCCTGGGGCGCCCTGGTCGGGCGCGAGCGCGTTCGCGACCCCCGCCGAGCGACGCCAGGCGATGACCATTCAAGAGGGGATGCCCGCCCCGAGCTCCCCGCCAATCGGGCCCTTCCCCCTCCCCCCCGCTCGGGCGCAGGACCAGGCGCCGGCGGCAGACGCCGGAGAGGTCGAGCTCGAGGAGGGCCCTGCCACCGATCTGTTGCTGGTGATGGCGGAGAAGCTCCGGGGGCGGTAGCGTATCCTCGACATGAGCAGCCCCGCCGCGAAGCAAGGTGATCTCGTCGTCGGGCTCGACACCCACGTCGTGCTGGTCCCTTCTCCGGGAGGGCCCGTCCCCACTCCGATGCCGATGCCGTTCAATGGTGCCCTGGTGGAGGGATTGTCCAAGAGCGTGTTCATCGACAATCGCGCGGCCGCCGTGATCGGGAGCTCCGCGAAGAACAATCCGCCTCACCTGCCTACGGGCGGTCCGTTCCAGAGGGCGCCGAAGAACGAGGGCACCATCTCCTCCGCGAGCGAGTGTGTCTTCGCCGACAATCGCGCCGTCGCGCGCGCGGCGGATCCGGTCCGATGCTGCAATGACCCGGCCGACTCGGAGACCGGCCACGTCGTCGTCCTCGGCACCACGACCCACTCCGGCTGATCGCGCCCCCGCGAATCAGAGGCAGCAGCGGATGCCGATCCCGTCGCTCATGTTCCAGCGGCGGGTGTCGCGGAATCTGTCGCATTGGAGATCGGCCGCCGTCTCGTACCAAGAGCCGCCGCGGGCCAGACAGTTCTGTTGATAGGTCGGGCTCTGGAAGTCGGTGCAGGCGTCGTCCCACTCGGCCACGTTGCCGCTCATGTCGAAGAGCCCGACATATCCGCCCTCACAGCCAGGATAGGACTCCACCTCTTGAGGACGGCTGTTCTCGTCATTGCAGCGCCCCGCCTCGTAGGCCGGGCCATAGGGGAACGCGTCCCCTGCTTCCCCCGCGCAGGCCGCGAACCACTCGCTGATCGCCGGATCCGCGTGAGGGCCGGGGCCGTCCGTCACGTCGTAGTCACCGCCCCCGATCTTGCCGCACAGGCGCTTGCCTGCCCACGCGCAATAGGCGGAGGCATCACACCAATCGACGCACGCGACCGGTCTATCCGGCTGGCTGTTCCCCGCCTTCCAAGCGGCACAGCTCTCCGTCGGGTCGTCGAGCCCCTCCGCCGTGAGCGGACCCTGGGCGACGGCGCCCGTCTCGTAGGTGTCGTTCCAGTCGCACGCGGGCATCGGCGCGAGGGCGAGGCTCGGCTTCACCGCGAGGAACGCCTCGTAGTCCGCGTTCGTGACCTCGTGCTCGTCGATGGTGAAGAGCCCTCCCACGTCGACCATGCCGACGTCCGGGCACGCCCCGCACGCTGGCGTCGAGCCGCAGACCCCGGCGCACTGCCCATCGCCCCCGCCGCCCCCACCGGAGGCCCCGGGCCGCCCGCGCCGATGTCCCCGCCCCCCTGCTCGACCGCTCCCGCCCTCCGCGGCCGCGCCCCTCCGCGGTCCGCGACGAGATCGTCCAGGCCGAGGACCTGGACACACCCGGAGAGGACGAAGGCAGCGGTGATCAGCGAGCGCACGAGCACGAGTCTACCGCCAACGGGCCGGCCTGGCTCAGGACAGGTCATGCTCGCCGAGCTTGTTGTAGAGGCTCGCGCGGCTGATCCCGAGGAGCCGGCCGCCTTGTTGCGGTTGCCCGGACGCGGCGGCGAGGGCGCGCGCGATCGCTCGCCGCTCCGCGCGCCTCATCGTGTCGTCGAGCGGCGGGATCGGTCCAGGGCGGTCGTCGCCAGCGCTGCTTATGGAGCGGGCGCGGGCCGCCCCACCTTCGACGGGGGCGAGCTCTTCGAGGGTGCGGTCCACCTCGCGCTCGTCGATGACGTCATCGATACCGAGCACGACGAGCCGCTCCACGAAGTTCTGCAGTTGGCGCACATTCCCCGGCCAAGGCAGGGCCGCGAGGCGCGCCAGCGCGCCGGCGGTGAGCCGCGCCCCAGGCCGGCCGTTCTCTCCCGCGAAGCGCGCGCACATGCTGGTGGCGAGCCGCTTGATGTCTTCTCCGCGGGCGCGGAGAGGAGGGGCCCACAACGTCACGACGTTGAGCCGATAGAAGAGGTCCTCGCGGAAGGTGCCAGCTTTGATCATCGACTCGAGATCACGATGGGTCGCAGCGATGAATCGAACATCCGCCGTCTGCGTCTCGGTCCCGCCGACGCTGACGAACTCGCGGGACTGCAACAGTCGGAGGAGCTTCACCTGAACCGTCAGCGGGATCTCTCCGATCTCGTCGAGGAATAGGGTGCCGCCCGCCGCGCGCTCGACGCGCCCCGGCTTTCGCGCGATGGCACCCGTGAAGGCACCCTTCTCGTGTCCGAAGAGCTCGCTCTCCATCAGCGCCTCCGGGAGGGCCCCGCAGTGAATCGTGACGAGCGGCCCGCTCGCGCGGGGGCTGGCCCGGTGTATCGCTCGAGCGACGAGCTCCTTGCCGGTGCCGGTCTCCCCGCGGACGAGGATCGTCGCCCTGGACGAGGCGGAGCGCTCGATGGTGGCGCGGAGACGCTGCATGGGCAGACAGTCCCCGATGAGCTCCGTGCCGACCATCGGGAGCGCTCCGTCTCCTCCCTCGTCGCCGTAGCTGAGGAGCAGCGCAGACCGAATGGCCCGAAGCGCTCCCTCGCGGCTTTCGATCGCTCCTCCAATGACGGGGAGGTCGGGGTGGGAGCGCTTCAACGCCGCCGACACCGGCGCGGTCAATGTCGCGACCCCCGCCTCCACGTAGACCGCGTCTACCCGAATGGCGTCGACGATGTCGAGCAGCTGCTCCGGCGCCCGAACGAAGGAGGGCCTGATCTCGGTGCCTCCAAGGCGTCGTTCCCAGGCCGCCTTGTCGACGTCGCCCACGACGAGCAGCCGCACCCCGGCCGCGATGACCCACGCACGATCCTCGGGAGGAGTCGACACCGCGCGAGCATATCAGTCGAAGCCGTTCGCTTTGAATCCGCACTCCCAGCGCGCTTCGCGCTCGCCGCAGCAGGGGTTCCAATCACGGGCAGGCGTCCGTGACGACCATTGCGGCCGCTCCGAGGTTCCCGCCCTCGTCTTCGGCGTGGACGCTCCAGCGCCCGTCGCCGTCGTAGCTGGGGTACTTCATCAGAAAGGTCGGGCTCTTCAGGGACACGCTCGAGATGAGCTTCGGCAGGGCACAGGTCGGGACGCGCATCGGCGTTCGGGAGGTGCACTTCGTGAGCGCGGCTTTGGTGCTTCCGCGCACCCCCGCCCCCCCGCCGCTGGAAAGGCTCACGACGATGCAGCTCGAGAGCGACTCGGCCCGATAGCCCGCGCTGAGCATCCGCGCTGGAGCCGCTAGATTGACCAGTCCGCGCCGGTCCACCCCGCTCGCGACGATGTAGTTGAGGGAAGCGTCGGGGGCCTTCTCGCGGACGACGACCAGCATGTCCGTCGCGAAGCTCAGCGGCTCCACGGATTGGGGATCGTAGCTCGCCCAGCGTGAGACGAACTCCCCCGGGAGCGCCGCGTTCGGGTGCGCTGCCATCGACTCCGGCGTCCCGGGAGCCGCGGGACGGACGGTGGGGACGGCCGGCGCTGTCGTGGAAGCGGAGGCCTCGACGTTCGACGCTTTGGGTTTGGGCTCGCGGAGCACCATGACCGCGGTGAAGGCCGCGACCATGACGAACGCCCCCGCGCCGATGGCGAGGGCTCGCCTCGCGCTCTTTTGCTCGCTGGGAGGTGGAGCAGAAGACGCCTGTGGTGCTTTCGGGGGAGCTGGGGCGAACGCGGTGGACGCATAAGCGATCGGGCTCATCGGCGACGGCGCTCGAGCGATCATGCGGTCGGTCGCGAGAGGCGCGGGGGGAACCGGCGCGGGAGGGAGCGGCGCGGTCGCGGGCGTGGCTGGTCGCAGCGCGGCCTCCAGCGCGGCGGCCTGCGCGCGCGGACCTCCGAACCTCGCGCGCGGATCGGGGGCGGCCGCGGTCGCGAACCACGCGTCGAATTCGCTCGGCAGCGCGACGCCGCGGCGGCGGAGAGCGCGCGCGGTCGGAGGCTCGGTCGGCCCGTTCATGATCTTGACGACGAGCATCATCACCGTGGGGCACGACTCGGCGTCGGCCGCGAAGTACGGCTCACCCGTCAGCAGCGCGTAGGTGACGTGGGCGAAGGCATAGAGGTCCGCGCGGGCGTCGATGCTGGCGTCTCCGGTGGCCTGCTCCGGTGACATGTAGAGCGGTGTTCCGAGGGCCATCGTCTTTCGCGTCGGGTCCGCCTCGATGATCTTCGCGATGCCGAAGTCCATGAGCTTCAAGAGGGGGGGTGCGTGTGCCTGCGAGACGAGGAAGAGGTTGCTGGGCTTGAGATCGCGGTGCACGACGCCCGCGGCCGCGGTCGGGGCCAGCGCCGCCGCGATCTGTCGGGAGAGCTCGACGACTTCTTCTCTCGGCAGCGGCCCTCTGCGGTCGAGGCAGGCCTGCAGATCCTCCCCCGACAGGAGCTCCATCACGAGGAACGGCGTGTCTCGGTCCACGCCTGCGTCGAACACGAGCGCGATATGAGGGCTCTCGATCCCTCCGGTAACGGTAGCCTCGCGCGCGAAGCGGGACCGCTGGTCGGCGCTGGCCACGAGCGCGGGTAGGAGGATCTTCAGAGCGCGCCGGCCATGGGTTCGGACATCGAACACCTCATAGACCGCGCCCATGGCCCCCGCGCCGAGGGGACGGCTCACGCGATAGCGATCGTGGAAGAGGGCTCCCTCTGTGAGCCGCCCATCGCGGCCGGCGCTCGGGGTGGGAGGGGCGTGGGTCGGCTGTCGCGTGGAAGAAGAGATCGTCTGCCTCAGGACGGCTGCCACCTCCCCCAGGCTCTCGGGACGATCTCTCGGATCACGGCTCAGCATGCGGCCGACGAGGGCGAGCAACGGGCGCGGCACGTCGGGCGAGAGCACCTCGAGCGGTGTAATCGCATCGCTACGGATCCGCGCGATGATCTCCCCCGCGCTCGATCCCTCGATGGGCAGCACCCCGGACAGACACCGGTACAACATCACCCCGACCGCCCATATGTCGACGCGATGGTCCGCTGAAGGATCCCCCGCGGCCTGCTCGGGCGCCATGTAGCTCGGCGTGCCGACGGCCGCGCCCGTCCGCGTGCGGAAGATGGTCTCCAGGGAGCGTTCTTGCGTCAGCTTCGCGAGCCCGAAGTCGAGCACCTTGGGACGAAGCGCCCCTCCGTCCGCGCAGAGAAAGAGGTTCTCCGGCTTCAAGTCCCGGTGAACGATCCCCTTTTCGTGGGCGCACACGAGGGCGGCCGAGACGGGAATGAAGATGGCGCACATCTCCTCGGTAGAGATCGTCTTCACCCTGTCGAGGCGCGCCGCGAGCGTCTCCCCGATGCAGAGCTCCATCACGAGCACTGGCGTGTCCCCGACCAGGAACGCGTCGAGCGTCTCGACGACGGCGGGGTGCCCGATCTGAGCCGAGGTCCGAGCCTCCTGCTCGAACCTTCGATGCGCCTGCGATCCCGGAAGGACCCGGCCGAGCAGCGCCTTGAGCGCGACCGCGCGACGGGTGAGGACGTGCTCGGCCGCCCACACCTCACCCATTGCGCCGGCGCCGATGCGGCGATCCAACCGATACCGCTCGCCGAGGATGATGCCGGGCGGCCATCGCTCGGGGGCCTGCGGAGTCATCGCTTTGCCTCGTCGAGCATCGGTTGGAGAATAACCACCGCCGTCCGCGTGCGATCACGACGCAGCCCTTCGGCGCAGGAGGGAGCCGGCGAGAGGTCGCAATGGGGCGGGTCCGGGACGGCAACCGCGCGCGTGGGTCGATGGATCCTTACCACGGGAGCGATGGGTCGCAGATTGCCCCGAGGTCCTCCGGGTCGCTCAGCGGATTGACGTAGGTGACGGTGAACGTCCCGGGCGCCACGACGACCCGCGCGCGATGGGTGACCTTCCCGTCGAGCTCGCCGACCAGCTCTTGGCAGCCGGGCTGGACGTTGTACACGATGACGCCGCTGTCTCCGGTGACGTTCCCATTCGGATAAATCACCGGGCCATTGGCGGCTTCCGGCGGCAGCCTGATCTTCATGCCGGGAACGAACTCGTTGGCGCAATCCAGGAATTCAACCCCCAGGACGCCGAGGCTCGGGTCCTGGCCGACCGCGTCGAGGACGGTCTCGGCGAAGGCCCGCGTGGGGACATATTGCCCGTAGCGCTGATCCGAGGCGATGGGCCGGGCTCGATAGACGTGAGTCGGGAACAGCTCGACCCCGCTCGTTCCGTCGCTCACGCGCACGAAGCCGCGGTACCCGCTGACCGAAGCGATGCCGATCTGGAGCCCGACGGAGCCCGTCGCGTCCGTTTGGCCGGAAGCGATCGGCACACACGCACCGAAGTCGTCGTCACATAGCTCGATCAGCGCGCCCGCGACAGGCTCCAGGACGCTCGCGGAGCGCGCCGCCTTCACGAAGAGCTCGATATTGGCCGAGCCGGATCGGGGCTCCGGCCAGGCATAGGAAGAGAGACAGTCGAGGTTCGTGCCGTTCAGGCGACACGCCTCTCCGCAGTGCGAGGACGCGCAGTCGTAGAGGGCGTACTCGAGCGGGCGGGTGCTGAGCGCTTGGGAGAAGGGGATCATCCTCGGCGGATCGATCTCGTCGGGGCTACCGATCGCGGCGTCGACGGTGCGTTCGCATTGCCGGTCGGCGATGCAATCCGAGGTGCGGCTCTGGCACGCGCCCGCCATGCAGGTCGCGCAAGCCTCACCCTGCCCCTCGAACAGCCCGCGGGTGCCGACACAGGCGTCTTGGCAGGGCGATCGAAGGCACGTCTCCATCTCATCCACGACGACGTAGGCTGGCGCCTCGCCGCAACCGGCGCGGCCGGCGGGGTCATCGAAGTGGTCCGCGATGCAAGTCGCCCAGGAGCGACACGCAGCCTCCGAGGCGCAGTCCCTCTCCATTTCCGGGCACGCGCTCGCGACGCACTCCATGCAGTCGCTGGGCAGTGCGATCGGCGGCGGTCCCTCGCTTCGGCTCTCGATGCCGAGCACGTCGCGGCAGCTCGCGAGGGCGAGGGCGATGAGGGCGACGCGATTGCGGGGTGCGAGCCCGCCGAAGCCTCTCTCGTGGATCCCGTGAGCAGCCACTTTCCGGCCCACGATACCACCGGCAAGCGGGCGGAAGCGCGCGCGTCGGGGCTCGCTCCTCATCGTCACCGAGCGCCACTCCGCCCCTCACCGCCGACGAGGTCCTGTCTTCGCGCTCGTCCGCGGCGCCGCGCCGCTCGATGCGCGCGCGGTTACGGGGCCGGGCAGTCGGCGCTCGGATCACCATATCCGAACGCGAGATAGAAGATGGGGTGGCTGGCAGTGAAGCTGTCGCCGGGGAGCTCCTCCCAGGTGAGTCCGTCGGTGGAGCGGAGGAATCTCTGGTCGCCATAGCCTTGCCAGACGTTGCCGACGGCGACGAGGGTGCCCTCGGGGCTGCGCGCGACGGGGCCGAGGCGGGTCGGGGTCGCCATCGGGGTGATTGTCCAGCTCGCGCCGTCGGGGCTGCTCGCGAGGTAGCCGTCGTCGCCCCAGAACCAGAACTCGCTTCCCGTCCAGACGCCGTGAGAGAGGACTTGGGAGAGGCCGGTCGGGACGACGGACCAGGTGTCGCCCCCGTCGGTGGAGCGGCAGGCGTGTCCGGCCATGTCGACGATGAGGATGACGTCGTCGCCGGAGACGATGCCCCCGTAGGTGCTGACCTCGCTGGCGCAGTCGTCAGGGAGGGCGCTGGGGCGCCACCACGTGACTCCGTCGTCGGAGCTCACCAGCATGTCGCGGTTCGTGTTGCCGCTCGCGACGGCGACGAAGCGCCCTTGTCCCTGGTAGCTCGCGAACGCGAAGCGGCGGACGCTCCACATCGCGCTCCCGTCGTCGTTGAGGAAGTTCGCGGTTTGGCCGGCCGTCCACGAGGTGCCGTCGCTGGAGATCTGCGGCGAGCGGGAGGCGACGACGAACTTGCCATCACCGAACGCGATGCCACCGAAGGAGTCGCCCGGGAAGGTCGTCGTCCAATCGACGCCATTGGTGCTCCGCCTCACCGCCCCCGGGCTGCCCCACCCCCAGGTCGCTACGCACTGACCATTTCCAAAGATGACCCCCTTCGCCACGTCCGGGGTGTCGTTGCAGCACTCTCGCTGCTCGCAGGTGTCCCCGATTCGATAGGAACAGTCAGCCTGGTAGCAGAGCGCGGCCTGGGCCTCGCCACACATGAGCGGATCGGCGTCGATGTCCCAGGAGCGGTTGCCGATCCAACTCTTGCCGTCGTCGCATGAGATGGTGGTGCGGCCGACGTCGCCCTGGGCGATGAACATCGGAGCCTTGCCGGGAGGGGCTCCTCCTTCGGCACGCCCACCCGCGCCTGCCCCGCCGTCCGAGTCGCCGCCCCCCGGGCTCGTCGGGTCGCCGCCCGAGCCGGCGCCTCCGCCGCCGAAGGAGGCCTCTCCGCCGTCACGGGCGGGCTCCGATTGGCAAGCGGCGAGGCCGAAGCTCACGAGGCCGAGGAGGAGAGAGATATGGCGAGCATGCATCGTCGAGTCCTCGAGGGGCGAAGGGTCAGGCCTTGATCGCGGGCAGCCAGTCGCTCAGGTCGTGTCCGCTCCAGCTCCCGTAGTGTCCGCCGAGGCTGTAGTCCGCGGCCGCGTCGGGGTGGATTGCGTTCACGCCATAGCCGGAGCCGGCCTTGAACGGGCTGCCCGCCCCGTCGGCGCGGGGCTTGTTGAGGGCCTCGAACTCGGAGGCGGGCATCCCCATCGCCATGAGGATGTTCGAATAGAGCTGGTTCATCGGGTAGCCAAAGCGGCTGTAGACCTCGTCGTCGCGGTCGGCGATCGAGCGATAGTCGATGTATTGGTCCGTCTTCAGGGCGCCCCCCGCCGAGCCGAAGGTGATGACGGGGACGTTCCACGACTCGTGGCCGCGCTTGTTGTGCTCCTGGACGCAGGCGACGAGGCAGTTGTCGAGCTGCTCGAGATTGTCGAGCTTCTGGACGAGATCGAGGCACATGTCCTTCATCACGGCGCGGCTCTGCTCGACGATGTTGGTGTATGCGTTCGCGTCCGCGATCGCGTCGTTGTCGTTGTCGTAGCCCTGGTGGGACCAGACGTGCCATTGGTCCGGATCCTCGGAGAGGAGGGCCTGGGCCCAGCCCATGAAGCTGTTGCACATGCCGCAGGCGATCAGCCCGACGATGACGTCGTTCATCGCGTGGAGGACGGCGGGCCGGTCGTCGGGATTGACCTCCGGCCGCTCTTGCTGGCACACCGCCCCGAGCTCTTTGATCTTCTTCTCGGTGGCGTGGAGGTGCTCGATGTGAGCGTCCACGCGGAGCCGGTCGTCCTTGCCGAGGCGGGGGTTCTGCTTCAACGACTGATAGTCGGCGAGGACGCGGTCCACGAGGAGCTCCTTGAAATTCGTGGGGATGGTCGCGTTGCCGAAGTACTTCTCCCAGAGGGTAGCGGGGTCGCTGAATCGGCTCGTGGTCGGGGTGCCGTCGGCGTTGAACGAGCAGCCGTATTGGATGTCGCGCCACGAGGCCGAGTACGCCACCAGATCACCGGGGAGGCCCTGGGAGGCGAAGTAGTCGGCGAGGACGACGTCGAGAGAGGCCATGTCCGGGTTGCCCTCCGTGCCGTCCGCGGATTTGTGCCAGTTCCCGAATTGGCCAGAGTGGTGGTACCAGCCGAGGGCGATGTAATCGAAGCCCTGCATCATCAGCATCTTCGGCAGATAAGGGGTGAAGCTCTCGTCGATGATGTCGGAGATCTTGCCGCCGTTCGCCTGGGCGAGGGCGGAGAGCGACCCGTGGTGGATGGGGTGCTTGCCCGAGATCGCCATTTGCGTCAGGCCGACGAGGGACCCGTTGCTCTCCTGGATGGCGGGCATGAGCTGAGACTCCGGGCCGTACATTCGGAACAGGCCATTCCACGCCCCGATGCCGATGAAGCTCTTGGGCGGGGGAGCGGCCTTGACCTCCTTGGGGCGGATGGACTCGAGCAGCGGGAGGGCGAGGAGCGCGCCCGCGCCCTGGAGGAAGTGTCGCCTGGATTTGCGGTTGAATTTCATCGTCGGTTCTCCGCGGTCGTCCCGTCAGTCGATCAGCCGGCGCCGGAAGGAGGCGGCGAGCACGCTCTTCTTGAGCATGGAGTGAATGGAGCCACCGTCCGCGCCGAGCTCGTCGCGCATGGCCACGACGTCGCAGCCGTCCGCCTGGGGATCGGGGTCGCGGCCGGTCACGAGCTCGAAGTAGCTCATGGCCATGCAGGTGTCGGCCGTTTGGGATTCGGCGATGGCGAGGCTCAGAGAGACTCCGTCCGCGACGGAGGTGGGGCCGCCCTCTTCGCCGATGTCGGCCTCGACGGCGCTGTCGATGGGGAGCTCCGAGACGACGTCGCCGGTGCCGTCCGCGAAGCGGAGCTCCTTCTTTCTGAACCTGCCAATCGGATCGTAGGTCTCGGTGGCGAAGCCGAGCGTGTTCATCTGCCCGTGGCAGCCGACGCAATCGGCGCCCGCGGTCGCCTCCTCTACCGCGTCGCGGGTCGTCTCGTCGGCGGGGTGGGTGAGCGGCTTGATGTCGAGGCCGGGGGGAGGGGGCGAGATGTCCCCGCAGAGGACCCGCGTCCGCACGAGCTTCCCTTTGATGATGGGGCGGGTGTACTCGGCCCCCGAGGAGACGAAGGCGGCCCGGGTGAGGAGGCCGGAGCGCTCCCCTTTGGGGAGCTCGACCAGATGGTCGGGATCGCCGTCCCACGGGGACACGCCATAGATCTTCGCGAGGGCGTCGGTGCGCGCGAACGAGTACGGGCTCGTGAGGATGTCAGAGAGGTTTCCTTCGGTCGTGAGCGTGTAGTGGCGGGCGAGATCGAGCGTCTCTTGGATCATGTCCTCCCGGTGGGTCGTGGGGAGGGCGTCGATCCCGGCGTCGGCGAGCATGGCCTGCCCCGCCACGACGTTCCCCTCGGTGGCGGGCGTCTTGGTCGTGTCGAGGGTGAGCCACTCTCGATAGAAGCCGAGGATGCCTTGCTCCGCCTTCGGATTGGCGAGGACGTCGTCGACGAGGGCGGCGAGCTCTTCGTCCTTCGTGATGTCGGTCGAATCGACACGATCGAGCAACGTGTCGTCGGGCGGGGCGGCCCAAAACAGGAAGGTCACCTTGGAGAGGAGCTCCCATTTGGTGAGGACGTAGACGGCGTCCTCTCCAGCGGCGCCGTCCTCGACCTCGCCCTCCATGTCGAACCGGTAATAGAAATTCGGATGGGCGACGAAGCGCCCGACGAGCATGCCGAGCCCGTCGACCCCTTGCGCCGTCGCCTCCTGATAGAAGGCCTTGAAGTCGTCGATCTCGGCCTGCGCGAGCGGGCGGCGACACGCCTTTCTGCCGTAGTGCGCGACGAAGGTGGATAGACAGGCGTCGTCCCCCAGCGAAGCGACAGTCGATCCCGCTCCGCACACGGAGACGAGCTGATCGCCATAGGCCGCGTTCTCGGCGATCTTGGAGCCGAGGGAGACGGCCACCCCGAACACGGCGTCGGCGTGGTCCTCCGTCACGTTGGTGTCGTTCGCGGAGTAGTGCTCGGAGGTGTCGGCGGGGACGAGGTCGAGGCGGGTCTTGAGGGCGCCGAGGAGCTCGGTCCGCGAGGCCTCGTCCATCGGCGAGAGCAGCTCGCGCACCGCGTTCTCGAAATAGGTCTTGGAGAGCCGGCGGATCGGGCTCGCGGTCAGGGCGGCCGCCTCCGGGTCGCACGCAAAGGCGCCCGGGCCGGAGCCAGGCCGGTCGTCGTTGGACGCGTCCGCGTCGTCGCCGATATTGCCGACGCACCCGCCGAGGAGGAGGGCCGCGATCGAGAGGAGTCTCGCCACCGTGCGCATGGCGGGCCCTACAGCAGGACCCGTACCGCTCAGCCTTGAGGCTTCGCGATGCCGAGCTTGCCGAGGAGCTTGCCGAGGTAGCTCCGCTCGAGGCCGGAGATGCGGGCCGCCTCCGACTGATTGCCGCCCGTCTTCGCGAGCAGCATCGTCAGATAGGTGCGGGTGAAGAGGTCGGCGAGGCGCTCCTTCTGCTCCGCGTAGGGTTTGTCGGGATCGGTCACCTGGCGCATGAGGTGATCGAGGGCAGAGCCCTCTTCCGGCTTGAGCCCGGGGATGACCCCGAGCGCGACATAGGCCTCCACCGCGTTGCGGAGCTCCCGCGCGTTGCCCGGCCACGGCTGCCGCGCGAGCTCGCCGAGCACCTCCGCGGGGAGCTCGGCGAGGCCGGCCGCGCGCGCGAAGGATCGGGCGAGGAGGGCGATGTCCTCCGGTCGCTCGCGGAGGGGAGGGACCTCGAGCTTCACGACCGCGAAGCGATAGAACAGGTCGCCGCGGAAGCGACCCGCTTTGACCTCCTCCTCCAGGCTCTTGTTGGTGGCGGCGACCACGCGCACGTCGACGCGGCGGGCCTCTGTGTCGCCCACCGGCCGGATCTCTCCCGACTCGAGGGCGCGCAAGAGGACCGGCTGGACGTCGAGGGGCAGCTCGCCGACCTCGTCGAGGAAGAGGGTGCCTCCGTCGGCGGCTTCGAACGCGCCGACGCGCTGCTCGACCGCGCCCGTGAAGGCGCCGCGGCGATGACCGAAGAGCTCGGAGGCGACGAGCTCGCGGGCGAGCGCCCCGCAGTTCACCGCGTGGAGCGGCTTCGACGCGCGCGACGAGCCCTCGTGGATGGCGTGGGCGACGAGCTCTTTGCCGACGCCGGACTCGCCTTGCACGAGGACGTTCACGAGCGAGCCCTCGAGGCGCTTCAGCACCGCGAACAAGCGCCGCATCGGAGCGGAGACGCCGATGAGCCCGCGGTACATCGTGTCGGAGTCGCTCAATCGCTCGACGAGGCCCTCCGTGTCCGCGTCGATCGCCACGTCCACGGCGCCGATGCGGATGCGGCTGCCGAGGGCGAGGACGATCTTCTCCACGCGCTGTCCGAGATAGAAAGTTCCATTCCGGCTCGAGAGATCGCGGACGACGACGCCTTCCGCGACGAGGGTGAGCTCCACGTGGCGGCGCGACACGCTCGACTCGGGCACGAGGAGGTTCGCCTCCGCGCCCGCGCCGATCACGCAGGTGCCCGCCCGCAAGCGGAACACGTCGGGCTTGGACCGGACGCCGAGGACGCGGATGACGGCACCGATCGGCAGAGCAGAGACGTCGCGCGCGAGGGTCGCCGTCTCTTCGGCGGCGTGGCGGGGCGGCGGCTTCGGCACGCGGCGGAGCATACCGCGACGGGCCGCGCCCCTCGCGCGAAGCTGATAGGATCATCGCCGCGCTCGATGGATCCCACTCCGGGGACGGTGCTCTCCAGCAAATACCGCATCGACCGTCCCCTCGCGCGCGGTGGGATGGGCGCGGTCTGGGTCGGTCGTCACCTCGCCCTCGACGTGCCGATCGCGATCAAGTTCATGAGCCCGTCCGCGGCCGACGAGGCGTCCGCCCGAGCGCGCTTCGCCCGTGAGGCGAGAGCGTCGGCGAGCCTGCGGAGCCCCCACGTCGTCCAGATCATCGACTTCGACGCGGAGGGCCCCGCCCCGTACATCGTGATGGAGCTGCTCGAGGGGGAGGACCTCGGGCGGCGGCTCGCGAAGCGGAGGAAGCTCCCGCTCGCGGAGGTCGCGGGGATCGTGGAGGAGCTCGCGACCGGGCTCGCCCTCGCCCATGACGCCGGGATCGTCCACCGCGATTTGAAGCCGAGCAACATCTTCCTCGCGCGCATCGGCGCCGACGAGATCGTGAAGGTCCTCGACTTCGGAGTGGCGAAGGAGACGCGGATCGAAGGCAACGAAACCGAGACGACGACCGGGGTCGCCGTGGGCTCGCCTTCGTACATGAGCCCGGAGCAGGCGCGCGGGGGAAAGATCGACGCGCGGAGCGATCTGTGGAGCGTGGGGGTCCTCGTCTTCCAGGCCCTCACCGGGAGGAGGCCATTCGAAGGAGAGAACCTCGGGGACGTGCTCGTGCGCATCTGCAGCGATCCGCTGCCGGCGGCCACGAGCCTCGCGGACGAGCTCCCGATCGAGGTCGATCGCTTCTTCGATCGCGCGCTGTGCCGGAGCCCGGACGGGCGATTCCAGGATGCGCGGGCCCTCGCCCGTGCGTTGTCCGAGATCGCGCTCGCCGCCGACAGCGGCAGCTCGAAGACGCTCGACGAGCTCGGCCCGCGCGCGGACGTCACCGGATCGATCGCGGCCGCGGTGGACCCGCGGGAGCAACCGACGGCGGCGCACGGGGTCGCCGCGCTCACGGACGCAGGAGCGCCGAGTGACGCGGGGGCGACGCTCGAGGCGAGGGCCGTTCGGATCCCGCCCACGATCGAGGTTGCCCGATTGGATCCTCCGCGCGTGGATCGAGCCCCCGACGTCACCACCGTCGGGGCGGAGGCGGTGGTGCCTCGCGCCGCGCCGGAGCGACGCGGGTGGCTCTGGGGTGTAGCGGGGGCCGCGCTCGTCGCCGCGTTGTGGGGCGCGTCCCAGTCTGGCCTCTTCAAGCAGGCGGGCGTCGCCGCGCCTCCCGCGTCCGCGCCGAGCCCGACCGCCTCGGCCCCCGAGGCATCGGCTGCTCCGATCACGGACCCCACCGCGGGCGCGACCGCGGCGGTGACGACGGTGGTCGAGAGCGCCTCCGTCGTCTCCGCCGCTCCCTCCGCGTCGACTCCTGTGGTCGCGAGCCAACGCAGCGCCCCCCTTCGCGTCCCCGTCAACCGACCGCGCGCCGGCGCCGCGCCCCACGTCGACCCGAAGTTCGGGCTGCCGGTGCCCAAGCCCTGATGCGAGCCCGACGTTCGGCCTCGAGCTTCCTCTTCGCGGCGACGCTCGCCTGCACGGTGCCGGTCTCTTCGATCGCGGCCGCCCAGGGGGGCGACCCTTCGAGGCTCGCGCTCGCCGCTGGATACGAGGCGGATCGACTGTTCGCGGCCGGCAAATGGACCGAGGCCTACGAGAAATTCAAAGAGGCGGATCGACTCGCCCATTCCCCGGTCTTCGTCCTCTACATGGCGCGCGCGCGTCGCAATGAAGGGAAGCTCGTGGAGGCGAGCGAGATCTACGCGACCGTCGCGAACGAGAAGGTGGACGCGAAGGCCCCCAAGCCGTTCCTCTCGGCCGTGAAGGACGCTGCCGCCGAGCTCGAGGAGCTGCGCGCTCGCATCCCCGCCGCGCGCGTCGAGGTGAAGGGCGCCGGAGCGCGCGACCTCCTCGTCACGATCGACGGCAAGCCGGCGCGGCCGGGGGCCCGCATCCTGCTCGACCCGGGGCCTCACGACTTCGTCGCCAAGAGCAAGCAGAGGAGAGTCGACAAGACGGTGAGCCTCTCCGAAGGGGGGAGCGAGACGGTCGTCGAGCTCGCGTTCGAAGAAGATGAGAAGAAGGTCCCTGCCGTCAAAGCCAAGAAGCAGGGTGGCTTCATCCCGGGGGCGCTCTTGCTCGCGTTCGGCGGAGCTGGCGTCGACCTCGGCATCGTCACCGGCGTGATCGCGACCGTGCAGTCCTCGAAGATCAAAGAAGGGTGCGTCGAGACCCACTGTCTGACGACGGACGCGGACGCCCTCGACCGCGCCCGCCTCCTCGGCAACGTCTCGACGGCCGCGCTCGTCGCGGGGGGCTTGGTCGCCGCCACCGGCGTCGTCCTGCTCGTCGTGCGACCCGGCGCGAGTCCATCCGAGCCCCGCGCCTCGATCGGCCCGGGGTTCGTCTCGGTCAGCGCGCCGTTCTGAGCGCCTGACAAGGCCCCTCAGCGCGCCCCTCTCGGTCAGCGTCGAATCACCGGTTTGGCACCAGCGAGGAGCCTCCGAAACGTCGTCCGATGATCGGCGATGCGCACCGCGAGCTCGGCGCGAAGGCTCGGATCGTGCTCGAGGCGCGCGCGCCACGCTCCGTCCCATGTCTGGTTGGAGGGGAGCCCGAGGACGACGCTCGCCTCCGCTCGAGCGTGGGGGGCGATCTCGACGATCGCCTGGTACGCCGCGTAGAGGCCGAGATCGCTCATGACGAGGGGCGCTCCGCGGTCGTCGACGAAGCCGCTCCGCGCGGGGGCCTTGGGGGCATGGGCTGCCGGAGGCGTCCAAGGGAAGGGCTTGAGGACGACGGGGGAGGGGGTGACCCGCTCCGGCGCGATCGCGCCCTCGGCGGCCGCCTTCATCTGGGACGCGAGGCTCGGGTCGCGCTCGACCTTTCGCCTCCACGCGCGGCCGAGCGCGCCGATGTCGATCATCGTGATCCCCAGCTTGGCCGCGACCGCTCCCGGATCGTCGGCGAGCGCGAGGGCGCCGAGGAGACCGCACCACGCCTTCACGTCCGAGCCGAGGGGCTCGACCGCTCTGGCGAGGACGTCCTCCGCGGTGCGACGCGCCTTGATGTGCTCGAGCTGGAGCGCGGCGCTCTCGCCGATGGCCTCGCGCCACGCCCGCGCCGCCCGCGGCCACGCTCCCTCGGGGACGCGCTCTTGGGCGAGCACGGCGGCGAGCTCGACGCCCATGTCGACAGCGACGACGACGCCGGTGAACGTCTCCAGCGTCACCCCCTCGAGGGCGGGGCCTCTTTCTATTTCACGTGTCGTACGGAGATCTCCAATCCATTGACGGTGATGATGCACCGACCGTCGAGCTCGCCGAATCCGCCCCAGTGAATGGCGACCTTCACGTCCACCGGTCCTGTTTCCGTCTCGGCGGTGGCGTGGAGCTCGCCCAAGCCCACGAGAGACCAGCGCCGGTGGGCGATGTCCTCTCCGTCCCACATCAGCTTGAAGCCCTTGGTCAGCTCGTTGCGCGAGACGACGATCGCGTGCCCCTCGTACTCGGCCTGCCACTCTGTCCCGAGGATCCCCATGGGCGAGCGTTACCTCCCGCAGAAGAGCTGGTCAACGGTGCCTCAAGGTGACGCCATTCGCAGCATGAAGAAGACGAGGATGCCCGTCACGGACACATAGAGCCAGATCGGCAATGTGACCCTGGCGAGGCCTCGGTGCTTCTGGAACGAGCCGGTGAAGGCGCGATAGAGCACGACGAGGAGCATCGGCACGAGGACGATGCTGAGGATGACGTGGCTCGCGAGCATGGCGAGGTAGACGGTCCGGAGCGCGCCGGTGCCGGGGTACTTCGTGTCGCCGTGGACCCAGTGATAGACGAGGTACCCGACGAAGAACGCGGCGGACGAGGCCATGGCCGCCAGCATGAGGCGCTTGTGGAGCTCGACTCGTCTGCGACGAATGGCCATGAAGGCGCTGATCTGACACGCGGCCGCGACGGCGTTGAGCGAAGCGTTCACGGCCGGCATGAAGGCGAGGCTCCCGGGAGACCCGGCCCCGCGGTCCTTCAACAGGAGGACGTAGACGATGGGGATGAGGGCGACGACGGAGATCGCGAGCGCCCCCGCATAGAGCGCGGCGTCGCGGGGTTTTGCTTCGATGGGCGTGGCCGACACGGACCGAGCTTTGCCACACTCTTCTGCCGAGGACCACGATACCGTTCGAGGTGGTGACGCTCTCGCGGATCCTCCCCGGGCTCCAGACACTGCGCCATTACAAGCGCCGCTGGCTGCTCTCGGATCTGTCGGCGGGCCTCGTCCTCACGACCTTCTTGGTGCCGGTCGGGATGGGGTATGCGGAGGCGGCCGGGCTCCCGCCCATCACCGGCCTCTACGCGACGGTGCTCCCGCTGCTCGCGTACGCCCTCTTCGGTCCGTCGCGGGTGATGGTGGTCGGGCCGGACTCGTCGCTCGCCCCCGTCATCGGGGCGATCCTCGCGCCCCTCGCCGGCGGCGACGTCGAGCACGCCGTCTCCCTCGCCGGCGTGCTCGCGCTCCTCACCGGGATCGTGACCGGGATCGCGGGGCTCCTGCGGCTCGGCTTCGTCACCGAGCTCCTGTCGCGACCGGTCCAGATCGGCTACCTCGCCGCGATCACCATCCTCATCTTCATCGGGCAGACGCCGAAGCTCTTGGGCATCAAGGGCTCGGGGGAGGGGATCGTCGCGCAGCTCACGCTCCTCGCCCGCGAGGTCGGAGCGGGACACATCAACATCCATGCGCTTGGGGTCGGGCTTGCCTCGATCGCCATCATCGCCGTCTGCAAGCGCTGGCTGCCGCGCGTGCCCGGGCCGTTCGTCGCGGTGGTGGGGGGCATCGTCGCGTCGATGCTGCTCGACATGGGGGCGCACGGGGTGAAGCTCGTCGGCGCGCTGCCGCGCGGCTTCCCCGCGCCCCGGCTCCCCAGCGCGACCTTCACCGAAATCCTCGAGCTCGCCTCGGGCGCGGTCGGCATCGCCCTCGTCGCCGTCGCCGACACGACCGTCCTCTCTCAATCGCTCGCGGCCGGTCGGAGAGAGGAGGTCGAGCCGAACCAGGAGCTCGTCGCGCTCGGCACGGCCGACGTCGCGTCCGGCTTCTTCGGCGGCTTCCCCATCTCGAGCAGCGCGTCGCGGACCCCGGTCGCGATCGAAGCAGGGGCGAAGACGCAGCTCACCGGGATCGTGGGGGCGGGGTCGATCTGCGCGCTCCTCGTCGCCGGGCCCACGCTCCTCGCGCCGCTCCCCCAGCCCGTCCTCGCCGCCATCGTCCTCGTGGCCGCGAGCGGTCTCGTCGATCGCCGCGACGTCGTGAACCTCTATCGCCGCAGCCGGCCCGAGCTCCTCATGTTCCTGGCGGCGGCGGTCGGGGTCGCGTTCGCCGGCGTCATTCGAGGGATCTTCTTCGCGGTGTTGCTCTCCCTCGGCGACTTCGTACGCCGCGCGTGGCGCCCCCACGACGCCGTCCTCGGCCGGGCCCGCCACGTGAAGGGCTACCACGACATCTCGCGGTTCGAGCACGCCCGCCAGATCCCCGGCCTCCTGCTCTATCGCTTCGACGCCCCCCTGTTCTTCGCCAACGCCCGCCACTTCCGCCGCCGCCTCCACGACGCGGTCGACCGCCGTCGGAGCGAGGGCGGCATCCGATGGGTCGTCCTCGCGGCCGAGCCCATCACCGACATCGACACGACCGCCGCCGAGGTCCTCGACGACATCCGCAAAGAGCTCCTCGCCACCCGCTCGATCGACCTCGCCTTCGCCGAGATGAAGGACCCCGTCAAAGACCGCCTGCGCCGCTATGGAATACCTGGAAGCCTCGGCGACCGAGCCTTCTTCCCCACCGTAGGAACCGCCGTCGACGCCTACCTAGAAGCCACCGGCGTGAAGTGGGTCGACGGGGAAGAGGAGCCCCCCCCCGCCCCCAACCCCCCAGCCAGCCAGCCTAGCGAGCGACCACGTTCGTCCCCCCAAAGTGCCTCAAGGCCCGGAGCCGCGAGCGCTGCCGAAACACAGCCCCACCCCCACCCCACGTCCGCGAGCGTGGCGATGGTTTTCTGAACACTCCGGGTCCCCGAACGTGCTCTCCCGGCCCGGAGCGGCGAGCGCGAAACACAGCCCCACCCCCACCCCAGGTCAGCGAGCGTAGCGAGCGAAGCATGAACACGTTCGTCCTCGAACGTGCTCTCTCGGCCCGGAGCGGCGAGCGAAAAAGAGCGTGAACACGTTCGCGAACGTGCTCTCTCGGCCCGGAGCGGCGAGCGCGAAAAGGAGCGCGAACACGTTCGTCCCCGAACGTGCTCTCTCTCAAGGCCCGGAGCCGCGAGCGCGAAACACAGCCCCACCCCCACCCCCACGTCAGCGAGCGCAGCGAGCGAAGCGCGAACACGTTCGTCCTCGAACGTGCTCTTTAGGCCCGGAGCGGCGAGCGCGAAACACAGCCCCACCCCCCCCACCCCCACGGGTCAGCGAGCGTAGCGAGCGAGCATGAACACGTTCGTCCCCGAACGTGCTCTCAAGGCCCGAGCGGCGAGCGCGAAAAGAGCGCGAACACGTTCGTCCTCGAACATGCTCTCCCGGCCCGGAGCGGCGAGCGCGAACCCAGCCCCCGCCCCGCCCCCAGGTCAGCGAGCGTAGCGAGCGAAGCATGAACACGTTCGTCCTCGAACGTGCTCTCTCGGCCCGGAGCGGCGAGCGCGAAAAAGAGCGCGAACACGTTCGTCCTCGAACGTGCTCTTTAGGCCCGGAGCGGCGAGCGCGAAACAGAGCCCTTCCGAGGTTCGTTCGGAAGTTGATAGCCTCTCCCACCTATGCCCTTCAAACAGATCAGCCAGCCGCGCCGAGTCGCTTCGCTCGAGGGCTCGATTCAGGGAGCGTCCTTCCACCGAAAGCTCGGGACCGTCGCGATGGTCTCCACCAACCCGGTCCAGGTTGCGACCGTCGCTCACACCGGCAGCCCGGCGAAGCAGTTCAACGTCCAGCTCGAAGAGGCTCGGGACATTGCGCTGCTCTCGCGCGACATGGCGGTCGTGCGGACGGACACCGACGTGTGGCAGCTGCTCGACATCCAGCACAAGGCGCGCGTCGACCCGCTCGGCCGCGACTCGCGCATGGTGGTGGGGCCTCAGGGCGACGCCGCCCTCTCGCTTCGCTGGGACAACAGCTGCGAGCAGCTCACCCCCGGCAAGAACGAGGTCGCGAGCCGCACCTTCCCCTTGCGCGGCGATCACCGCGCGATCGATCTGGGCGAGAACGAGTGCTACTCGGTGGTCGAGTCGGGGGAGGGCGAGTTCCGCATCCACCCGGGCGCCACCCCCGAGCAGGGCTCGCAGACGAAGGTCGCTCTTCCCCCGGGGTGCAAGGAGCTCGACCGCCTTCGCGGTGGCCGCTTCCTCTCGTGCCTCTACAAACGAGAAAACTCCCAGATCTGCGTCATTCGGCGCGCCGGCAACCGCCTCGACACGAAGATCTTCTACCTCGACGTGCCGATGACGGATCTCACCGTGTGCGAGACGAGCCTCCTCGTCGTGACGAAGGACGGCCGCGTCGTCCTCTACGACTCGGAGGCGATCGACCGCGGCGACGGCCGCATGGACCCGAAGAGCGAGACCCAGCTCGGGTGCCGCGGTGAGCCCACCGCGTGCGTCATCGCCCATTCGAACATCTTCGTCGGCACGAGCGGCGGCGACATCGTCATGGGCAACGTCATCCGCAAGCAGGGCATCAACGCCTGACCTCTCGGCGGGCGCGAGGGATGCCCCCCCTCGTCGGCGCTCCGCGCCTCCGGTCTCCCCCAAACGCATGCTCGGGCTGCCCAGGCGCAGCCCTGCGCGTGCGTGGGGGAGACGAAGCCGCGCTTCGAAAACAGTAGCGGTATCCGCGCTCGACTCGCGCCGCGGCTCGCCCGAGGGGGGACCGGCAGACCCCTCAGCCCATGAGGCTTCGGCTCATGCCCATCCACGCCGCCCCGTCGGCCACGACGGTGGTGCCGTGGACGAGGCTCGCGGCGTCGCTGCACAGAAAGAGCGCGACGTTGGCGATCTCGTCGATGGTGCCGAAGCGCTTGATGGGGATGGAAGCGATCATCTTGTCCTTGATGTCGCCGGGGGCGAGGCGGCTCATGCCCTCCGTGTCGTCGATGGGGCCGGGGGCGATGCCGTTGACGCGGATACCGAGGCTCGCCCACTCCACCGCGAGGGTCCGGGTGAGGGAGTCGACCGCGGCCTTGGCGGCGGAGGCGTGGATCTGGAGCGGGGTCGCGCCGTAGTGGAGGGTCGCGGAGATGTTGAGGATGACGCCCCCGTGATCGCGGAGCCAGGCGTCGAAGGCGGCGCGGCAGACGTTGAAGGTGCCGGCGGCGTCGATGTCGAGCACGGTGCGGAAGCCGTTGGGGGAGAGCTGGGCGGCGGGGGCGAGGAAGTTCCCGGCCGCGCCGTTCACCACGATGTCGATGCGACCGAAGCGCTCGAGGGTGGCGGCGAGGGCCGCTTCGACCGCCTTGGGATCACGGACGTCGCAGGTGATGGCGGCGCACTCGTTGCCCGTGGCCTCCTCGAGGGCGGTCGCGGACTCTGCGAGGCGCGCTGTCTTGCGGCCGAGGATGGCGGCCTTGGCGCCGTGCTGCATGAGGGCGCGCGTGATGCCCATGCAGATGCCGGAGCCGCCCCCCGTGACGAAGGCGACTTTGTTCGCGAAGAGGTCGTTCCGAAAGATGCTTTGGGCCATGGCGGTTCGGTAGTACGAGCACGGGCGCGATGCACGCGTTGGCCCCCTGGGAGCTCTGCGTGCTGGTGCTCGTCGGCGGGGCGGCCGGGTTCGTAAACACGGTCGCGGGGGCGGGCTCGCTGCTCAGCCTTCGGGCCCTGATGCTGATGGGGCTGCCCGCTCCCATCGCGAACGGGACGAACCGCATCCCGATCTTGGCCCAGTCGCTGGTGGCCTCGTTCGCGTTTCGAAAGGCGGGAAAGCTGCCGCGGGCCGCGATCGTGGCGGCGAGCGTGCCCGCGTGCTTCGGGGCGGCGGCGGGGAGCGTGGCCGCGTCGTACGTGCCGGATCGCCCGATGCGCTACGTGCTGATCGTGGTGCTGTTCTTCGTGGGGGTGCTCGGGCTACGAAAATCGAAGCGGGCGGCGTCGAACGAGGCGCTCTCGGAGGAGGCGGTGGTCGCCCTGTGCAAGGCGCCGAAGACGGCGGGGTGGCTGTTCTTTGCGGGCGCCTACGGGGGCTTCCTGCAGGCGGGCGTGGGCCTCGTGATCCTGTACGCGCTCGCCTCGGTCGGGGGCCTGGACCTCGTGCGATCGAACGCGCTGAAGGTCGTCGTCGTCGCGATCTTCTCGATCGTCGCGTGCGGGGTGTTCGTGGCGCGAGGGCAGGTCGTGTGGACGGCGGCGGTGGCGATGGCGTGCGGTTCGGTCGTGGGCGCGCGCCTCGCGGTGGCGTACGCGCTCGCTTGGGCGGAGAGACTGAAAGTTTTCGTCGTGGTCGTCGACGTCGTCGCCTGCGCGGCGCTTCTGGGGCAAGAGATCACATCGAAGTGAGGCTTCGACGCGTCACCTTTCGGTCCGCGACGAGCGAAAGTGGCGAAGGCTCACGCGTTTCCGGTACCCTCGACGCATGCGACGAACGAAAAGCGGGATCCTCGTCCTCTTCGTCCTCACCGTCTTATGCCTGCTGCCCAGCACGGCCTTCGCCCAAGGAAAGGAGAAGGCGGGCCGTTGGATGTTCAACATCCGAATCGGTGCCGCGGCCAACGTCGGCGCCGGCAGCTTCGGCTGCGCCCGAGGCGCCCGGTTCGATTATCACTGCGCCCAATTCGTGGCGTCCCCGGAGATCGCGGTTGGTCTCGACTCCAAGTACCACGCCTACCTCGGCATCATCCCGATGTTCCAGGTCGGCGACGGGTTCTCGATCATCAACGTCCCCCTCACGTTCCAGTACGACATCGAGCTGCCGGTCAAAGGTCTCTACATCTATCCGAAGGTGAACTCCGGCTACAGCCGATGGCTCGAGCCGAGGGACGCGAACTACTTCAACATCGAGCCGGCGGTGGGCATCAAGTACCAGTTCCACCGGCACGTCCACGTGGGCGGTGAGCCGCTCGGGTTCATGTTCTACGTGGGTGACAACAACGGCTCGGATTTCAACGCGCAGTATCACTTCCTCGCATACATCGGTTTCGACGTCTGACACGCATGAGGCTCGATACGCGCTCGGCGGGCTTGCTCCTGCACCCGACGAGCCTTCCAGGTCCGTTCGAGAGCGGTGATCTCGGACCAGCGGCTCACGCCTTCGTCGATCTCGCGGCGGAGGCGGGGTGCTCGTGGTGGCAGATGCTGCCGCTCGGTCCCGTCGGACACGGCTCCTCCCCCTACGCCACGACGAGCGTCTTCGCCGGCAGCCCCGAGCTCGTGAGCCTCGAGCGGCTGCGCGACGACGGGCTGCTCGCGGCCGACGATCCGAGCCTCGCCCCCGTCGCGGGGGGGAGGCGGGCGGATCTGATCGCGTCGAAGGAGCGCCGCGCGCGCGCGCTCCGGACCGCGTTCGCGGCGAGTCGAAACCGCGCCGACACCCGCGACGCGATCGACAAGTTCCGAGCCGAGAACGCGGCCTGGCTCGACGACTACGCGCGGTTCGCGGCCATCAAGGAGGCCCACGGCGACGCGCCTTTCTTTCAGTGGCCGGAGCCGCTCAAGCGCCGCGAGCCGAGCGCGGTGGCCGCGTTCGAGCGCGAGCACGCGGAGGACATCGAGCGCGTTCGGTTCGTGCAGACGCGCTTCGCCTCCGATCTCGCCGCCCTCGTCTCGCACGGTCGGGAGAAGGGAGTGGCCTTGATGGGCGACGCGCCCATCTACGTCGCCCACGACTCTGCCGACGTGTGGGCCCACCCCGAGCTCTTCCTCTTGGACGAGCACGGGGATCCCACCGTGGTCGCGGGCGTTCCCCCCGATGCGTTCAGCGACGAGGGGCAGCTCTGGGGCAACCCGCTCTACGACTGGGAGGCCCACGCCCGGACGGGCTTCTGGTTCTGGATCGCGCGGATGCGGCACCTGCTCGCGGCCTTCGAGGCGGTCCGGCTCGATCACTTCATCGGGTTCTGCCGGTACTACGCCGTCGAGCGGGGGGCGAAGGACGCCAAGAAGGGCGAGTTCCGAGACGTGCCCGGCTATCGGCTCTTCGATGCGCTCTTCAAGGCGCTCGGCCCCGCGCAGTTCGTGGCGGAGGATCTCGGGGTGGTGACGGACGCGGTCCGCAAGCTGCGCGACAACTACCGCCTGCCCGGGATGAACATCCTCGAGTTCTCCTTCTCGCCAGGGCGCGGGGCGGAGTCGAGCCGGCCTCATCGCTACGCTCAGAACAGCGTGGTCTACACGGGCACCCACGACAACGACACGGCGGTGGGGTGGCTCTCCGGTCCTCCCGACGAGGCCTCCGACGCGGTGAAGGAGCGCTACCAGCGCGAGCGCGACTTCGCGGTCGAGTACCTCGGGCTGCCGGTGAGCGCGAGCGCTCGAGAGGCAGCGCGCGAGCTCGTGCGGGCGGCGCTGCGGAGCCAAGCGACGACGGCGATCCTGCCCGTACAGGACATCCTCGGGCTCGGTCGCGAGGCGCGCATGAACCGGCCCGGGCTCGCCTCTGGCAACTGGGACTTCCGGATGATGGAAGGCGAGCTCACGAGCGAGATCGTGAAGGACCTCGCCAAGCTCGTCGACATCTACGGGCGCGCGCCCGAGCGCTGAGCGAAAGACGAGCGGGGGACCGGCCCCTCAGGCCGCGCTCGGCGCGGCGGGGGCGGTCGCCGGCGTCTCCGCCTCGACGGAGGGCGCGGAGGCGGCGGAGGCGGCCGTGTACACGAGCGCGATCCAGAGCAGATCCGCGAAGAGCAGGTGCACGAGCTGGAGGACCATCGGCGCGGCGAGGGCGAGGTTCACGATGCCGATCCCCATCTGCGCGAACACGGCGAGGCCGAGGCGCCGGGCAGCGGTGCGGGTCGCCTCGTCGGTGACGACCTTGCGCTGCGACAGCATCGTGGCCACGGCGACGAGCAGGATCGCGGTGACGACGGCCGCGAACGGATGGAGGGCGCGGAGCTGGAGAAAGATGTGCGCGCTCCCGTCGAAGTCGGCCTTTACCCCTTCTGCGAACGACGCGGCGGGGAAGAGGGTGTCGCCGAGGGCGGCGATGGCTCCCGTCACGGAGGTGAGGACGACGAGGCCCATGGCCAAGAGGGCGAGCCGCGCGGGGCGACCGGCGCGACCGTTCTTGAAGAACGTGAGGCGGGTCGCGAGCGGCCGCCGCGCCGCCCACACGACGAGGGAGAGCGTCGCGACGAGGAGGAGCGTGTTCACGAGGTGCCCGCTCATCCAGTAGCCGCGGCTCGTGGACTGATCGCGCGCGACCTTGCGGAGCAAGACGAGAGCCGCGCCGACGAGGGCCTCCGTCACGGTGAAGACGAGGCTCGCGATGGTGGCCTTGCGAGCGAGGTGGCCCTTCTCGAAGACGAAGAAGCTCCAGATCGTCTGGCCAATGACCATGAGGCCGAGGATGGGGCCGCTCGTGACGCGGTGGCCGAGCTCGACGAGCGTCTTCACCGTCGGGCTCGGAGGGAGGACGGCGCCCTGGCAGGTGGGCCAGTGCGTCCCGCATCCGTCGCCGGAATCGCTCACGCGAACGAAGGCGCCCCACACGATGACGAGCAGCGTGTAGACGAGCGTCGCGGTCGCGAGCTGCGCGAAGCGCCTCTCCTGGGTTGCCTTGGACATGGCCATGAAGGCCTCCTCGGCGTCGGCTATAGCGCCCGTTCGCGCGAGCGACCAGAGGACAGGGGCGCGCCGGCGTGCAGAAAACTGGTGTAGAAGGCGCCCATGGCGATCCGTGAGGTGCTCGAGGCTCTTTCGTCCGGGCAGATCGGCGTCGACCAGGCGGTCGAGCGCCTGGGCTCGCTCCCGTTTCGTGACATCGGGATGGCCAACGTCGACGCCCACCGCGCCGTTCGTCAGGGCATCCCGGAGGTCATCTTCGGTGAGGGAAAGACGGGGGCGCAGATCGCGACGATCGCGAAGACGCTGCTCGAGATGGGGCAGAACGTGCTCGTCACGCGCATCGACGAGGCGCGCGCGGCGGAGGTCGCGACGGTGGTCGAAGGCGTGCGCTACAACACGATGGCGCGCGTGCTCCGGGTCGACGCCCATCCGATCCGGCCGCGCACGGAGGCGGGGGTCGTGGTCGTCGTGACGGGCGGCACGAGCGACATGCCGGTGGCGGAGGAGGCGTGCGAGACGCTCGAGGCGTGCGGCATCGCGTGCGAGCGGCACTTCGACGTGGGGGTGGCGGGGATTCACCGGCTCCTCCACCGGGTCGATCGGCTGCGGAGCGCGCGCGCCGTGATCGCGATCGCGGGGATGGAGGGTGCCCTCCCGAGCGTGGTGGGCGGGATCGTCTCGTGCCCCGTGGTCGCGGTGCCCACGTCGGTCGGCTACGGGACGGCGCTCCACGGCTTCACGCCGATGCTCGCGATGCTGACGAGCTGCGCCAGCGGGGTGACCGTCGTCAACATCGACAATGGCTTCGGCGCCGCCCTCGCCGTGCACCGAATCCTCACCGCATGCGAGCGCGCGATGGTCGCGAGCCGCCCAAGCTCGCCCCCCGAAGTCGAAGGAACGTGAAGATGGCCCCCCCGAAGAAGAAGCCCAAGTCCGATGTCGAGGTGCTGAAGAAGCGCGCCGACGCCCCCGAGCCCGCGCCTCCTCCTCCGGAGCGGAGGCCGTGGTCGCGCGGACCCGGCGGCGGACCGGGAGGCGGAAGCCCGCCTCGGGGGCCGCGGCGTGGAGACGAAGGCGGAGGGCGCTTCGCGCGGAGCGGACCGGGCGCACCCCGCGGGCCGCGGTCCGACGAGGGGGGAGGGGGCGGACGCTTCTCGCGCGGGGGGCCGCCTCGACGATCGGACGACGGAGGCGGAGGGCGCTTCGCGCGGACGAGCGGGCCTCCTTCGCGCGGGCCGCGCAGCGCCGGTCGGTTCGAGGAGCGACGGCCCGGGCCGGGGGCGGGTAGATTCCCTCCCGCGGCGCGAGAGCGCCGGCACGAGCGCGAGCCCCATGGCGGACCCACCCGCGAGCGGCCGCACGAGCACTCGCACGAGCACGAGCACTCGCACGAGCACGGGCACTCGCACGAGCACGGGCACTCGCACGAGCACGAGCACGGGCACTCGCATGAGCACGGGCACTCGCATGAGCACGGGCACTCGCACGAGCACGGGCACTCGCACGAGCACGGGCACTCGCACGAGCACGGGCACTCGCACGAGCGCGCGCCAGGCGCTCATTCCCACCACGCTCACGCGGACGAGGCAGCGAAGGTCCTTCCGCTCGGGCACGTGCACGGGCCCGTCTCCGAGCACGGGCACGAAGACGCCCACGTCCACGAAGCTTCGCCGCTCCCGCTCCTGAAGGAGGGAGAGGGCCGTGGCAAGGTCCTCTTCTTCGACGCGCAGAGCGGCGTCGCGGGGGACATGACGATCGCCGCGCTCCTCGATCTCGGCGTGCCACTCCTGGTCGTCGAGCGGGCCCTGTCCGCGCTGCCCCTCGAGGGCTTCCACCTCCACCGCGGGCACGCCCACCGGAGCGCCATCGTCGCGTCGAGCTTCGACGTCCACCTCGAGTCGGAGCAGCCCCAGCGCGACTTCGCGCAGATCGACGCGATGCTCGAGGCGGCTCCGCTCGACCCCGCGGTGAAGGAGCTCGCGCGCCGCATCTTCCGCAAGCTCGCGGAGTCCGAGTCTCTCGTGCACCGGATGCCCATCGAGAAGGTCCACTTCCACGAGGTCGGCGCGGTCGACGCCATCGTCGACATCGTCGGCGCGGCCGCGGCCCTCGTCTACGTCGGGGCGGAGGTCGTGTGCTCGCCGCTCCCGATGGGACGCGGCTTCATCCGCGCCCAGCACGGCATGCTCCCCAACCCGCCGCCCGCGGTCGTCCATTGCCTCGAAGGGATCCCGACCTACGGCGCGGATCTCGACTTCGAGCTCGTGACCCCGACGGGCGCCGCCATCGTCGCCACCGTCGCGAAGCGCTTCGTCCGCTGGCCGGAGATGTCGCCTTCGCGCGTGGGCTACGGGGCGGGGCAGCGAGAGCTGCCCGATCGGCCGAACCTGCTCCGGGTCGTGCTCGGCGACGCGAGCGCGGCGTCGCGCGCGGAGGGCCTCGCGGGGACGCACGCGCTGCTCGAGGCGAACGTGGACGACATGACTGGCGAGCTCGCGGGGCACGCCCTCGCCATCATGCTGGAGCGGGGCGCGCTCGACGCGTGGGCGAGCCCGGTCACGATGAAGAAGGGGCGGCCGGGCCTCGTGCTCTCCGTCCTGTGCGAGCACGCGCGCAGCGAGGAGCTCGCGCGCGCCCTCCTCGAGGAGTCGACCACGATCGGCGTGCGCATCCTGCCCGCGACCCGCATCGAGCGGCCGCGCCGAACGGAGACGGTCGACACTCCGTTCGGGATGGTCCGCGTGAAGATCAGCGAAGGGCCTTATGGCCCCGCGCAGATCAAGCCGGAGTACGAAGACTGCGCGGAGCGCGCGCGCGAGCGGGGAGTCCCGCTCCGCGAGGTGATCCGAGCCGCCCTCCTCGCCGCGAACGAGCGCGTCTGAGGAGGGCCGCGGCTACATCCGCTCGGGGGACTGGATGCCGAGCAGGGAAAGCCCCTGCGACAGCACCCGAGCGGTGAGGGTCACGAGGGCGAGCCGCGACGCGCGCTGCGCCGGCTCGGCCTTGAGGACCGGGCAGCGCTCGAAGAACGTGCTGTACGTGCTCGCGAGATCGTAGAGGTACGTGCAGAGGCGATGGGGCTCGAGGGTGGCGACGACGTCGTGCACGGCCGCCCCGAACGACGCGAGGGCGAGGGCGAGGGCCTTCTCCTCCGGCGTCCCGATCGCGATCTCGCCGGCGGTCGCGCCCATCGCCTCCGCCTTGCGGAGGATGGAGCGGTTTCGGGCGTGGGCGTACTGGAGGTACGGCCCCGTGTTGCCCACCGTCGCGAGCATGCGGCCCCACGAGAAGACGTAGTCCTTGATGCGATCCGCGCTCAGGTCCGCGTACTTGATCGCGGCGATGCCGACGGCGTTGCCGACCGCCACGAGCTCCGCCTCGGAGAGGGCCTCGTCCTCGCCGCGCTCCGCGACGCGCTCCGCGTTCTTCTCCTTCACCATCGCGAGGGCGCGCTCTTGCGCCTCCTTCACGAGGGCCATCAGCTTCACGCTCTCCCCCGAGCGCGCCGCGAGCATCTTGCCGTCCTCTCCGAGGACGCTCCCGAACCCGACGTGCTCCGCGCGCGCTGGCGGCACGAGCCACCCCGCGACCTCCGCCGTCTTGAAGATCATGGAGAGGTGCTGGGCCTGGGGCGAGCCCACCACGTAGACGAGCCGGGTCGCGCCGAGCTCGACGGCGCGGTAGCGGATCGCCGCGAGATCGGTGGTGGCGTAGCCGGCGCCGCCGTCCTTCTTCTTCACGATGAGCGGCAAAGGCGCGCCCTCCCTCCCCGTGAAGCCGGGCGGGAAGACGCACAGCGCACCCTCGCTCTCCACGACGAGGCCCTTGTCCTTCAGCTCGGCGATGGTCGGGGCGAGGCGATCGTTGAAGAAGCTCTCCCCCGCCGCGTCGCTGTCCTTCATCGTGATGCCGAGCCGGTCGTAGACGGCGCGGAAGGATCGCTTCGACTCCTCGACGAGCATCCGCCAGAGGGCGAGGGTCGCCTCGTCGCCGCCCTGGAGGAGGACGACCCGCGCGCGCGCGCGATCCGCGAAAGCCTCCGAGGCGTCGAACTTGGCGCGGGCCGCCTTGTAGAAGGCGTCGAGGTCGGCGATGCCGTGGGCGGCCGACGCCTCGCCGAGATCGAGCAGGTGCTCGATGAGCATGCCGAACGGCGTGCCCCAGTCTCCCAGGTGATTCTGCCGAATGACCCGGTGGCCGGCGTGCTCGAGGTGCCGCGCGAGGGTATCCCCGATGATGGTGCTCCGCAGGTGCCCGGCGTGGAGCTCCTTCGCGATGTTCGGAGACGAGTAGTCGATGACGACCGTCTCCGGCTTCTCGGCGGGAGGGACGCCGAGCCGCGTGTCCTCGGCGAGGGCCATCGCCATGCGCGACACGTACCCGGGATCGAGATCGAGGTTGATGAAGCCAGGGCCGCTGATCTCGACCTTCGAGCACACGCCCGCGAGCTCCAGCGCCGCGACGATCTTGGCGGCCGCGTCCTTCGGCGCGTCGCCCGTCTTCTTCTTCAGAGACAGGGCGACGTTGCTCTGGAAATCAGCGCGATCCGAGCGGCGGAGCATGGGATCCGCGGAGCGCAGCTCGGCCCCGTAGACCTTCTCGAGGGCGTCGGCGAACCGACCGGCGAGCAGCGCGAGGGGAGCGATGGGCTCGCTTTGCGACATGATCAATCGGGCCTTTCGATCGGAAGCAGGTTGCTCTCCCACGCGAGGAAGCCGCCTTCGAGGAAGCCGACCGGCATCCCGTTCGCGGTGAGCTTGTCGGCGAGCTCGCGCGATTTCTCCCCGGTGCGGCAGTAGAGGACGGGCTCACCGGCGAGCATGTGGAGCTCCGCGAGCCGGGTCTCGATCTCCTCGAGGGGGAGGTTTACCGCGCCGGGGATGTGGGCGCGGCCGAACGCGGAGGCCTCGCGCGTGTCCACCGCGACGACCTGCCCCTGCTGGATCAGCTGCGCGAGCTCGGGGGCTTTGATCGCCCCCTCCGGCCGCGGCATGTACGGCTCGAGGAGGGCGAGGAGATCGTTCTTGCGCAAGACCCCCGTCTCGCCGACGACGGGCCGACCCTTCACGAAGACGACGAAGGTCGGGATCTGCTGCACCTTCAGGAGCGAAGCGAGGCGCTTCGACCGGTCGACGTCGACGCGAAGGACCTTCACCTTCCCCTCGACCTCCCGGGCCACCGCTTCCATCTCCTGCGCCACGGACCGCGCCGCTGGCACGTTGGCGGTGAACTCCACGAGGACGGGCTGCTCGCTCCGGACGACTTCGCGCTCGAAGTCCTGCTCGGTGACGTACGGGATCGCCATGGGTCGGCTTTTATCGTAGGGCCGCGCCGAAGGCGAGCAGGGCTGTGTTTCGCGCTCGCCGCTCCGGGCCTTGAGAGCACGTTCGGGGACGAACGTGTTCTCTTTTTCGCGCTCGCCGCTCCGGGCCGGGAGAGCACGTTCGAGGACGAACGTGTTCATGCTTCGCTCGCTACGCTCGCTGACCTGGGGGC
>JBGAID010000157.1:0-13391 GCA_044225865.1 Polyangiaceae bacterium
GCCGGCCCGAGCGGGGTTTCGCGCCCTCGATCCACGCGAGGACACGGGGAAGAGCGCCCCGCGACGAGCGGCCGTGAAGCGGCCGGCGCGCGCCGGCGCGGGCCCGCTCGAGAGCGGCGATCAAGAGTCCCCGACCAAGGTCGGAGAGCGGCCCGAGCTGCCGCCACCTCCGGGACCGCCGCGCGTTCCTCCCCACGAAGAGGACTCGGAGGCGCCGACCCACGCGCGGCCTCTCCCGCCTGCGCCCGCGAAGCCGCCGCCGCCGCCGCCGCTCGACTCGGGACCGGCGACCCGCACTCAGACGGGCGTGAGCGCCGCGGATCTCCCGCTCGCGAAGGGCGGACCCGAGCCGGCGCCGTTCATCCCTCCCGCGCCCGCGCCTCCTCGGCCTTCCCCCGCACGGCCTTCCCCGCTCACGCCTCAGCCGACCCCAGATTCCATCTCGAACGTCGGCAATTACCTGTCGCGCGCGAAGGACATGAGCGAGCTCGGCCGCGACATCGGCGATCTCACCGGGCGTGACTTCGGGCCGAGCACGGGGGTCGAGGCCGATCCCGAGTCGGAGACGGCCACCGCCGTCCGATCCAACATCCCTCCGCCGTATCGACCCCCCAACGAGAAGCAGCGCGGGCGCGCCTTCGACGACGCGATGAAGGTCCCGACCGGATCCTTCTCGGGGGTGACGACGGAGTGGCACCCGGACGCGCCCGCCGCGCCCAAGCCGGGGATCGCCGTCGCTGCGCTCCCACCCCCGCGAAGGGTCGAGGCGCCGGCGCCGCCGCCGCCCGCGATGATCGACGAGCCGTCCGGCGTGATGCTCGAAGAAGAGGACGACGAGTCGATGGTGACCGGGCTGCGCGAGCCTCCGCCCGCGCCCCCGCGCCCGCTTCGATTCGGCTCCGGTCGAACCTTCGACGAGCCAGCCCCGGCGGCGCCGCCCATCGTTCGAGGCGGCACGCTCTCGATGCAGCCGAGCCCGGATCGACCGGTCCCCGCTGTCTTCCCCTCGGTGCCGCCGGGCACGCCCGAGCCGGATGACGCCCCTCGCACCTATATCCTCTCGCGAGAAGAGTCGATGGCGGCCTCTCGCGTCGATCCCCGTCCCCCCTCGGCGAGCGGGTCGTGGCCATCGGCGGTGGGCCCATCCGCCCCCCCGTCCTCGATGAGCGCTCCCCCGAGCTTCGCTCCGACGTTCGGGCCTCCCCCCTCACGCTCGAACGGAACGGGGATGGGGCAAGCCGCGTTCGGCCCGAGCCCGCCCATGTTCGGGCCTCCCCCCGGCGATCCTTCTCGAGGGCCTCAGGTCGCGGACGCGTTCGGGCCGACGGGCGCGGCATACGGCGTCGAAGAGGCGGATTTGGGCTCGTCGTTCGAGCCCATCCAGCTCGCGTCGATGGGGCCGCCCGCGCGCGATCTGGCGATCGACCCGATGAGCATCGAGCGCGGCGAGGCCGCGGTGCCGATGGGCGGTGAGCCGTTCGGACCGATGGGGGGCCTCCCCGTCCACGGCTACGGTGGCCAACCCCTCGCGGCGGGCGAGCGCGTGGAGCCAGCTCGATCGAAGCGCCCGATCCGGCTCTACGCGGCGGTGATCCTCGCTGTCATCGCCGTCTCCTCCCTCGTCGCCTACGCGACGTACCTCCTCGTCCTCGATCGGCGCGGGGCGAGCCATCCGAAGAAGCCCGTCCTGCCGAAGGACGTCGACGAGATGCTCCTCGCCGCGACCCCGTCCGATCTCGCCAAGGCCGACGCGGAGATCCGAAAGCTCGAGCCATCCGACGATCGCGAGGTCGCGCGCGCGCGCCTCGAGCAGCGCGTCCTTCAGGCGCTCGAGGTCAGCAACGTCGCGGAGGGGCTCGACGACGCGATCGCGGCGGCGAGGAAGGGCGGGCTCCAAGACGCGGACGTGGCCTACGCGCAGCTCGCGGTCGCGGTGCTGAAGGGCGATGGGAAGGCGTCCGCGGCGATCGTGACCGCCCAGGCCGAGCCGCGCTCGAGCGACGCGCTGTTCCGCTACGTGCAAGGGATCGCGGCGGAGCGCGGCGGCGCCCCCGACGCGGCCGATCACTACGCGCGCGCCGCCGAGCTCGCCCCCAAGCTCGCGCCGGCGCGGGTGCGCCTCGCGCGGTTGCTCCTCATCGAGGGCAAGGCGGATCGCGCCGATCCCGTCGTGCAGACCCTCCCCGCCGATGCGCCGGCGCGGAAGGCGCTCGAGGCGCTCTCGTGGGCCCGGGCCGAGCTCGGGGGCGTTCATCGCGGGGACGCGCCGAAGCTCTCCGCGACCAGCGCCGAGCTGCCCCGCGCCCTCCATCCGATCTTCGCGGCGGTGGCCCTGCTCGGCGCGCCCCCGAAGGCGGAGCGGAGCGCGCCCGAGAGCCACCCGCTGCTCACCCAAGCGATCGCCGATGCGGACTCTCCCGCGCTCGCGCACTTCTTCGGTGAGCTCGCGGTCGCGCGGGGCGACGACAACACTGCCATCAAGGCGGCTCAGCGGGGGATCGTCCTCTCCGCCGGCCACGCCGCGTCCATCGAGCTGCTCGGCCGCGTCGCCATCCGCTCCGGCAAGTTCGACGCGGTCGAGGCGATCCTCGCCAAGGTCGCGGGCCCGCGCGCCCGCGCCACCCTCGCGATGATCGCGTACGAGCGCGGCAACGTCGACGCGCTCGCGAAGCTCGCGAAGGGCCTCGGGGAGACCGATGATCCGGAGGGCCTCGTTCGAACTCGGTTCGAGATCATCAAGGGCCTCAAGTCGGTGGACGCGGCCAAGCTCGATCGGCTCCGCGCCGGCGACGCCGTCGCGGGGGATCTCGCGGTCGCCGACGCGCTCCTCGACGCGGGCGCGATCGACCGCGCGAAGGCCATCATCGAGGCGTGGCCGGACCGGACGACCCACCCCGCGCGCGCGCTCCGGTACGCGCGGCTCGTCCGCTATCAAGGGCGGCCGCTCGAAGCGGAGAAGGTGCTCGGGGTCGCGCTCCCCACCGTGGCCACCCAGCGCGAGCGGATCCTCGCGGAGGCCGAGATCGCGAGCAGCCGCGACCCGCGACCACGCCCTGTCGCTGGTGGATGACCGGCTGGGCGACGGAGCGGTGTTCCTCGAGGCGTACGTGCTCGCGCGCAAGGGCGACGAGACGAAGGCGAAGAAGAAGCTCGAGTCCGCGAAGTCCCCATCGTTCGATGCGCCTCTTTGGGTGCGCGTGGCGGCGGGGCTCGCGTTCGCGGAGGTGGGCAACGACGACAAGGGCGAGGCCCTCGTCCGGGTCCACGCCGAGTCCTACGAGAAGAACCCGGACGTCGCGCGCGCCTCGCGGGAGCTCGAGGCGCGCCGCTGACGGCACGCGGTTCGCACGCGCGCGAAGAGGAGGTGTCCTCTTGGGAGATGTCTGGGGCGCGGGCGAGTCGCTGACCGCCGGGCAGATGGCCTTGCGCGCGGCGGTGATGTTCGCCGCCATGCTCGTGCTCGTCCGCCTCGGTGGGGTCCGCATGTTCGGGCGCAAGTCGGCGTTCGACAACGTCGTCACGATCATGCTCGGAGCGGTGGCGGCGCGGGGGATCGTCGGGGCGTCTCCGTTCCTGTCGACCATCGCGGCCGCGTCCGCGCTCGTGGCCGTTCATCGGCTCCTCGGCTTCGCCTCCGTGCGGTGGCCGTCGTTCGATCGCCTCTTGAACGGCCGCCACGTCTGCCTCTATCGGGACGGGAGGCTCCACCGCGCGAGCCTGACCGCGACCTCGATCACGAACGAGGACCTGCACGAGAGCCTGCGCCTCGAGACCCAGGGCGAGGACCTCGGTCGGGTGCGCGCCGCGTTCCTCGAGCGAAACGGCCGCATCAGCTTCGTCGCCGAGCGGCCGTCGTCCGGTCGTGGATGATGTGGCTCCCGTCAGGCCGCCTTCAGGACGACCTTCTCGCAGCGGTCCTTCTTCTCGAGGAACATCTCGAATCCCCGGGCCGCCTCCTTTAGCGGCAGCCGGTGGGTCACGACGAAGCTGGGATCGATCTCGCCCTTCTCGATCCGGTCCAAGAGCGGCCGCATGTAGCGGTGCACGTGGCACTGCCCGGACCGAATCGTCAGGGAGCGATTCACGACCGCGCCCATCGGGAACTTGTCGACGAAGCCGCCGTAGACGCCGATCACGGAGACGATGCCCCCGTTCTTGCAGCTCAGGATCGCCTGCCGCAGCGCGATCGGCCGGTCCGTCTCGAGCATCGCCGCCTGCTTCAGCCGGTCGTAGGCGTGGACGAGCCCGTGGCCGTGGGCCTCGAGCCCGACCGCGTCGATGCACGCGTCCGGTCCTCGCCCGCCCGTGAGCTCGAGGAGTCGCTCACGCACGTCCTCGGCGGAGTCGTCGATGACGTCGGTCGCGCCCGCGCGCGTCCGCGCCATCTCGAGGCGGTAGTCGAGGCAGTCGATCGCGATCACCCGCTCCGCTCCGAGCATGCGTGCGCTCGCGATCGCGAACTGGCCGACCGGCCCCGCGCCCCACACCGCGATCGTGTCGCCGCGCTGGATGTTGCACATCTCCGCGCCCATGTAGCCGGTCGGGAGGATGTCGGAGAGGAACAGGACCTGCTCGTCGTCGAGGCCGGCCGGGACCTTCAGCGGCCCCACGTCCGCGAACGGCACGCGGACGTACTCCGCCTGCCCGCCCGCGTAGCCGCCGAGCATGTGCGAGTAGCCGAACAGCCCCGCCGGCGAGTGCCCCCACAGCGCGGCCGCGACGGCGGCGTTGGGGTTCGAGTTCTCGCAGAGGGAGGTCTTGCCTTCGACGCACGCCGCGCACGCGCCGCACGCGATGGGGAAGGGGACGACGACCCGATCCCCGATGCGGAGGTTCTTCACCCCCGGGCCGACCTCTACCACCTCCCCCATGAACTCGTGCCCGAGCACGTCGCCCTTCTCCATGGTGGGGACGAAGCCGTTGTAGAGGTGCAGGTCGGAGCCGCAGATGGCGGTCGACGTCACGCGGACGATCGCGTCGCGCTCGTTCAACATCCGCGGATCGGGGACCTCGACGACGTCGACCTTCTTCTTGCCGAGCCAGCAGTTCGCTTTCATTGGGGTGGCCTCCTCGTTCGCTCCATCACGCCTTCGCCGCGCCGCCCGGCTCGGCCAGGCTCCGGTGCTGCTCCGCGAGGATCGCGGACGGAACGATGTGGCTCATCGCGGCGCGGAGCTTGTTCTGCCAGCCGGTGACGACGTCCCCCTCGCCGCGCATCATCGCGGCGAAGCCGCTCTTCGCCACGTCGTCGGCGGGCTGCTTCTTCTGGGTCCCGACCTTGGTGTCGAGCATCTCCGCGCGCTCGAAGAACTCCGTCTCGGTGGCGCCCGGCATGAGGCACGTCACCGTCACCCCGGAGTCCTTGAGCTCCGCGCGCAGCGCGAAGGAGAACGAGTCGAGCAGCGCCTTCGTCCCGTTGTAGACGGCCTGGAAGGTGCCGGGCATGAGGCCCGCGATCGAGCCCGTGATCAGGATTCGCCCCCGTCCTCGGTCGCGCATGCCGCGGGCGACGCGCTGGATCAGGTAGAGCGTCCCGGTCACGTTCGTGTCGATGACCCGCTGGACCTTCTCGAAGTCCTGATCGAGAAAGCCACCGCCGAGGCCCCGGCCCGCGTTGGCGAGGAGGGCCTCGATGGGTCGGCCCGCGACCGCGTCGACGACGCGATCCACGCCCTGCTTCGTGGCGAGGTCGGCCTCGACGGCGGTGACGGTGACGCCGGTCGCGCGGAGGTCTTCGGCGGCGAGCTGGATCTCAGGCTCGTCCGCGACGACGAGGAGATCGAAGCCGGCTTCCGCGCAGCAGAACGCGAGCTCCTTGCCGATGCCGGAGGAGGCCCCCGTGACGAGGGCGAGGGGACGAGCTTGAGTGGCCATTTCGGATCCTTTTCTTCGGGGTGGGGCCCGGCCCTTGGAGCAAAGGAGGTGCCCGCGACTCCCTCGGCTTCCCGCGCCCCGGCGTGGGGGTCGATGCACCCCCCGCCCGGGCTCCTGGGGCGACCGTGCCCATCGCCACCCCCGATGTCCCACGGGGAGAGGTCACGTCGTCTTCGAACCAAACAGGCAGGAGAACGAAGATGGAACGAGTCATGATCGTCGGCGGTGGATATGCGGGCTCCCTCTGCGCGACGCGGATCGGGCGTCGTGGACGCGGGATGGCGGAGGCGGTGCTCGTGGACCCGCGGCAGAGGTTCGTCGAGCGGGTGCGGCTGCACGAGCTCGCCGCCTCGGGGGACGGCCCTTCGCGCTCGCACGAGGAGCGCCTCGGCCGCGACGTGCGCTTCGTCCAAGGCTCGGTGCGCGAGATCGACTTCGCCCGCATGCGCGTCGTCGTCGAGCACGGGGGAGGGACCCGCAGCGAGGCGTTCGACCGGCTCGTGATCGCCACCGGGAGCGCGACCTCGGCCGGGCCGGTGCCGGGCGCAGCCGAGCACGCGCTCGCCTGCGGCACCCTCGAAGAGGCACAGCGGCTCTCGGCCCGGCTCTCCGACCCGACGGCGCGGCGGGTGGTCGTGGTCGGCGGCGGTCTCACCGGGGTCGAGCTCGCGACCGAGCTCGCCGAGCGACGCCCCGATCTCTCGGTGCAGCTCCTCACGAGCTCCGTCTTGCTCCCCGACTTCGGAGAGGACGCGCGCGAGCATGCGCGCAGGGCCTTGTCCCGGCTCGGGGTTCGCGTCTTCGAGCACACCCGGGTGCGGGCGGTCCTGCCTCGCGCGGTCGCGATCGACGAGCGCACGGAGGTGCCCTCCGACGTGACGGCGTGGGCGGGTGGGCTCGCGCCTTCCCCCCTCGCGAGGTCGATCGGCCTGGCCGTCGACGACACGGGGGCGGCCCTCGTCGGCGCGCGCCTCGAGAGCGCATCCCACGAGCGAGTCCACGTCGTGGGGGACGCCGCGGTCGTTCGCATGGGGGCAGATGGCCGCCGCCTTCGGATGGCGTGCGCCACCGCCACGCCGATGGGCGCGTTCGTCGCGGACGACATCCTCCGTTCGCTCCGGGACGAGGCGCCGATCCCCTTCTCGTTCGGGTTCGCCGGAAAATGCGTCAGCCTGGGCCGCGGGGACGGGATGGTCCAAGGCACCGATCGCGAGGACGCACCGACGCGGATGCTCTTCTCGGGGCGCGTGGGCGCGTTCCTCAAGGAGATGGTTTGCCGCTACGCTCGAGCGGCGGCGACGATGGAGAGGCGCGGGATCACCTACCGCTGGTTCAAGGCGTCGAACGGACAAGCGGCGACGGACGTGCCCCGGCTCGAGGCGAGGAGCGCGGCGTGACCGACGACCTGGACGTGTTCGAAGCCGAGCGCGCGCACCTCTTCGGGGTCGCCTACCGCATGCTCGGGTCGGTCGCGGAGGCGGAGGACGTGCTCCAGGACGCCTTCGTACGGTGGTCGCGTCGGGACGCGACCCCGACCTCCGCGCGCGCGTTCTTGACCACCACCGTCGTCCGCCTCTGCCTCGACATGAAGAAGTCGGCGCGGGCGCGCCGGGAGAGCTACGTCGGCCCGTGGTTGCCGGAGCCTCTCGTGGCGTCGACGCAGGAGCTCGAGATAGAGCCAGACGCGGAGGCGCGCGTGGCCCGCGCCGAGTCGCTCCACATGGCCTTCCTCGTGCTGCTCGAGACGCTCACCCCGCTCGAGCGCGCGACGTTCCTGCTGCGGGAGGTCTTCGATCAGAGCTTCGAGGAGATCGCGGCCACCCTCGGAACGACGGAGGCCGCGTGCCGGAAGCTGTTCTCGCGCGCCCGCGCTCACGTCGACGAAGGGCGCCCGCGCTTCTCGGCGAGCCCGGCCAAGAAGGAGGCGCTCCTGTCTGCGTTCCTCGCCGCCGCGGGCGCGGCCGACACGCACGCGCTCGAGCAGCTCCTCGCCGAGGACGTCGTGCTCCGATCGGACGGGGGAGGGAAGGTGCACGCCGCCCTCAAGCCGATCTTCGGGCGCGATCGGACTGCGCGCTTCATCCTCGGCGTCTCCAAGAAGCTGGGAGGAGACGGCCGCGTCGAGCTCGCGCGCGTGAACGGCGAGCCGGGGGTCCTCCTCGTCGACGGCGGTGGCCAGGCGATCGCGGCCCTGGTCCTGGCGGTGCGCGGGGAGAGCGTGACGGAGATCTTCCTCGTCACCAACCCGGACAAGCTCGCGAGGGTCGCGCAGCGGAGCTGATCGGCTTCAGCGCAGGCAGGTGAGGTCGACGATGCGCAGCCAAGCTCGCTTCGAGCTGATGGCGGCGCTCATGACCTCCGTCCAGACGGCGGCGAACCGCTCGCCGCCGATGGCGATGGCGGGCGGATCGAGGACGGCCTTGCCCCCATCGGAGATCTGAACGGCGCGGGGGGCGACCTTCGCATCGTGTCCGATGCCCACGACGACGAGCTGGTCGAGGGGCGTCTCCGCCTTCTTGGCCGGCTTCTTGTCGTCCTTCTTGTCCTCGTCCTTCTTGTCGTTGGCCTTCTTCTTGGGATCGGGCTTGGCCGGCTTCCTTTCGTCGGGCTTCTTGTCGTCCTTCTTCTTGTCCTTGCCGGCGCCGGTCTCCAGCTGCTCCTCCGAGACGGGGGCGAGGATCGCGGCGATCGCGTCACTTCCGGCGGAGACGATCGCGGGATCGTGTCCCTTGCCGATCACGAAGATGTCGCTCACCGGCTTCGCGTTCTCGTCGAGCTTTCGGACCAGGAACGTGTCGCCGTCCATCCACGTGATGAGGGCGCCGCCTTGGACGGGGGTGAGCTGGAGGTGATCGCGCTTCTCCGCTCCCTTCACGATGATCGCTCCCGCGTCCTTCTCGTCCCCCTTCGGATCGAAGCGGGTGGCGACGATCCGATTGTCGTCCTCCATCCACGCCACCGTGTAGCCGCCCTCGTCCGCCACGACGGCCGGGTCCCGAGGTTTGTTGGCGTGCTTGGTGATGCCGATCGCGCGGGCCTGCTTCCCCTTCGCGGGAGCGAAGACGAAGAGCGAGAGCTGCTCCTTGTTGTTCGTCCCGATGTACGAGGCGACGACGAGCGAGCCCTCCGGCGTCGTCGCGAGCGCCACGTCGGTCGGGTCGACCGACTTCGCCGCTCCGAGGTGATCGATGGCAGGCAGCTCCTTGTCCCCGATGATGGGGTGGGCGTAGGCGAGGCCGGTCTGATCGTACCAGGCCACCGTCCACTGATCGGCGGTGGCGAAGAGCTGAGGGGCGTGCTCGCGCGCGCTGCCGATCCCCTGATCCTTGCCGACGCGACGCGCGCGCTGGTCGTAGCCGGCGAAGGCGATCTGCGAGTGACCGCGGAGCTGAATGAGCCAGGACGCCGCGAACTCCGGCTTGTCCCCGACCGACCCGGGGCCGGGCCGGCCCGCGAGGGTGAGCTCGCCGCGCTGGAGATACTGCGCGACCTCGAAGTCGTTCGCCTTGCAGCCAGACGCTTTGTCCTTGGCCTTCACGACCGTCGCGTAGCCGGTGCCTTGGGGCTCCCCCGGCGGGGCCGGCGCCGGGACGACCGGCGCGGCGGCGGCGCTCGTCGAAGCCGACGGCGTCGGCGAAGCCGTGCTCTGCTCGCCCGCGCTCGAGGTCGAGCTCGCGTTGCCACCGCTCCCCCCGTTGCATCCGATCGCAGCGCAGGCGAGCGCAACACCGAAGGATAGGCGGAGCTGGGGTGCTGCGACGCGCCCTCGCGACGAGGTTCGGATCACGGGCGCCGAGGGTATCCGAAAACCGAGGGGGCATGCAGATATCGACAGTTCGGGCGCCCGCTCGATGGTTCGCTATGCTTGTCGGGTGATCGCTTCCGAAGAGCCACCCCCGGATCTCGAGAGCCGATGGGCGCAGCCGCGCCCCGCCGCGTACGCCGCCGAAGCCCACGACCCGGCCGACCTGCTGCACGATCCCTTCTTCGGTCGGTCGCCGCCGCCGCCGCCCAAGCGCGCGCTCGCGCCGGCCGCCATCGCGGCCGCGGTCCTCTCGTGGATCCCCATCGCGTCCCTCGCCGCGATCTTCGTAGGGATCCGCGGCCTGTCGCAGACGAAGCTCGGGACGCTGCGCGGGAGGAGCCTCGCCACCGCCGCGATCGTGGTGGGGACGATCTGCACCATCGGATACGCGACCGCGGGCACCCTCGTCACCCTCCACTACGTCGGCAAGGCGAAGGAGCGCGAAGCGAGGAAGGAGCGCCACTTCAAAGAGAAGCAGCAAGAGCGGGACGAAGAGGCGAGGAAGGCGCGAGAGGAGGCGAAGGACCGCAAGGCAGCGAGCCCTCCCCCCGTCGCGAGCGCCCCTCCTCCTGCCGACCCGGGACGAGCGCCGCCGGACGGAGCGCCTCCTCAGACCCGCACGACGACGATCGGCTCGATCGTGCTCGTCGACGTCGGAGTGAAGGAGCCCTCGCTCAAGGACGTGCTCCTCCGCGAGCAGAAGATCGCGAAGGCCGAGAACAAGGAGATCCTCGTGATGGCGTCTCGCCAAGGCTGCGATCCCTGCGCGGGGGTCGCCGCCGCCTTGCCCGACCCGGCGATGCAGAAGGCCCTCGAGAACATCCGCCTCGTCCGCGTCGACGCGGAGACGTTCGCGGAGGACCTCGGTCGCTTGCAGTTCGACATCTCCGCGGTGCCCGGCTTCTTCCTCGTCGCGAGCGACGCGATGCCTCGCGACGGGGTGAACGGCGGCGAGTGGGGCGCCGACGTCGCGCAGAACATCGCGCCCGTGCTCGGCCCGTTCGTTCGGGGCGAGTACAAGCACCGCAAGAAGCCCTTCCGCCCCGTGCGGCGCAACGGCACCTTCCTCTGAGCGATCCGCGCGTCTGCCCGCGCTGTGGCCGCGCCGCGCTCTCGCGGGCGCGCGTCCAGCGCTGCCCCGCGGACGGCGCGCTCGTCGTGACCGTCGAGGCGCGTGATCGCTCGCGCGGGGACCCGCTGCTCGGCAGCGTCGTGGCAGAGCGGTTCGGGCTCCTCCGCGTGATCGGATCCCCCGCCGCGACGTCCGCCGTCTTCGAGGCGGTGGAGCTCGCGGACGGCTCCGGGTGCGTCGTGAAGCTCCGGCGCGACGCCCGCGACGCGGACGCCGCCTCGCTCTGGCGCGAGGCTTGGTTCCTCGGGGCGGTCGGGGAGAGGGCAGGGGTCCGCCTGCGGGGCCACGGGATCTCCGCGGGGTCGATCGCGTTCGTCGCTCGCGACGCCGCGCCCGGGTCGCCGCTCGACGCCCTCGCGCCGATGGCGCCGCTCCCCGCCGCCCGCGCGCTATCCATCGTCTGTGACGCGGTGGCGAAGCTCCACGAGGTGGGCGTCGTCCACGCCGACCTGACCCTCGCCCACGCCTTCGTCGACGACCGCCTGTCGCGCGCCGCGTTGATCGATCTCGGCGCGGCCGTCCTCGACGGGCAGCCGCTCGTGGAGGGCACGCCCGCCTACCGCGCCCCGGAGGCGACCGCAGGAGGCCGAGCGTCCCTTCGGATCGATGTCTTCGCGCTCGGTCGGATGCTCCGCCGCGCGCTCACCGGCCCCCGCGCCTCTTTCGCGGAGCCGCTGCCGGCGTCGACGCCGCCCAGGCTCCGCGCCGCCGTCGAGGCGGCTTGCGACCCCGATCCGGAGGGCCGTCCGAAGCACGCCTCCGAGCTCGCCGCGGCGCTCCGTGAGGTGTGATCCCGACGGGTCAAATAGGCCACGAGAAGGTGTACGGCAGCGGGCGAGCATTGTAACTTGCACGCACCGATGGACCCCCGGGAGATGGAGACGTTGATCCAGCGACTCGTGCGCAATCCGCACGATGAAGAGGCGCTGGCCTATTCCCACCAGGCGGGTGCGGTCGATCCTCGGTCCTACGCCATCCTCCTCGAGAAGGTCGGGATGGCGACCGCGGATCCGGCCTACGCCGCGCACTGGCTGAGCGAGAGCGCGAACGTCTGGTCCGTCACCGTCGGCGACGCCCACCACGCCGCCCGCACCTTCATGGCGGCGATCGAGAAGGACCCGACGTCCGCGGCCGCCGCCGATCGGTTGGCCGCCCTGTATCGGGAGCGCAACGAGACGAAGCCTCTCGTCGCCCTCCTCGAGAAGTTGGTGAAGCTCCTCTCTCCGCTCGCGTCGCCATCGTCGGGCCACCCTCAGCACGCCGCGATCCGGACGCGCCTCGTCGGCATCCACGAAGAGCTCGGGCGCCTCTGGTCCGACCCGCCCCTCGCCCGCAAAGATCGAGGCTGCGAGAACTGGCGCAAGGTCGTCGAGCTCGACCCTTCCAACGTCTACGCGATCTATCAAGCGCGCGAGCTCTTGAAGGAGCTCGAGCAGTTCACGGACGCGATCCCGCTCTTCGCGATGGAGCACAACCTCGTCGACGATCCGGAGCGGAGGCTCGCGCTCTACCGCGACGAGGCGGCGGTGCGCCTGCGGGCCGCCGACGGCCCGGGCGCGAGCGCCTCGCTTCGCCACGCGCGCACCCTCGCGCCCGACGACGTCGCCCTCGCGCAGGAGTTCGGGGTCAGCGTGACGACGCGCCTCGAGTCCGGTGAGGACGTGCCCGCCTCCGAGCGTGAAGAGGCGCGCGCGATCTTCGCCTCGCTCGCCGAGTCGTACGACGGTGAGTACGGGCTCGGCTACGCGACGAGCGCGCTCGCGTGCGTGCCCGGCGACGACCGCGCGATGCAGCTCGCCGCGCACTACGCCGGGCACCTCGGTCGCATCAAGGACATCCGTCCCCTCTTCGCGGCGTACCTCGCCGCGAACCCCCAGGGCTACATGGCCCAAGAGGCGCGGACCCACGTCGGGTCGAGGCCGCCGCCGCCCGTGCCCTCCATCAAGGCCCCCGCCGCCGCGCAGAGCGCGAACCGGGCCGCCGCCGCCCAGAGCGCCTCCACCTCCTCTCCGAGCTTGAAGGCCGTCTCGCCCGCCCCGGTCGAGTCGGGCCCGGGCGGCTTCGGGCCCGCCTCTCCCTCGCGGGAGATCTCGGAGATCTCCGCGCCCGCGCCCACGCCCTCCCCGAGCGTCGACGCGAGGCCGAGCTACGCCGACGCCGATCCGGCGCAGGTCCGCGCCCTCATCGATCAGGCCCAGGCCGAGGCGCAGAAGGGACGAAAGCCCACCGCGCTCCAGAAGTTCCGTGAGGCCCTCCGGCTCGATCCCGCGAACGCGGAGGCCCTCTCCTGGGTCGACGAGCACCTCCGCCAGAAGCGGATGTACACGGACTTGCGAGACGTGCTCCTCGCCGCGTCGAAGGTCGTCTCCCAGTCGGTCGACACCCGCAAGGCGCAGCTCCGCGACGTCGCCGGCATCTGCGAGACGCAGCTGCGCGACATCGACACCGCCATCTCCGCCTCCAAGCAGATCGTCCAGCTCGACCGCGCCGACGAGCCGGCGCGCGAGCAGCTGCGGCGCCTGCTCGAGAAGGCCCAGCGCTGGGACGAGCTCGCGACCGTCCTCGAGCAAGAGGCGATGG
>JBGAID010000021.1:0-122651 GCA_044225865.1 Polyangiaceae bacterium
TTCACGGGGGGGTTTGACACCCCCCTTGCGCTTCGCGCACCACCCTCTCAATTCAAGGGGGGGTTTGACACCCCCCTTGCGATTCGCGCACCCCCCAGTCTTCATCCTATGCCCGGACACGCTAGATCGACCTCGGGGCGGCGGCTACGCTGCCGCGGGTCCCGATCGGGTCCTCAAGAGCTCGTAAACCGTGCACGCTGTCGCCCTCGTCTCTCCCATCATCGGCCTGCCTCGTGCGAATGACGCTCGAGCGGCTCGCCGTTGCAGCGCTTCTCTCCAAACCTGCTGGGCCTCCTCGAAGAGGCGAGGATGAGCCCCGCTCCCCCCGGACGCGACGATCTGCCGCCCCCGCTCGACATCCTCGCGCGTGCTCGAGGCGCCCACCCGCAGCTCGACATCGACGAGAGCGGCTTCTTCGATCACCTGACGCGCGTCGCAGGCGGCTCGCCGGACGTGGCCGCTCTCGCCATCGAAGATCTCGCTCTCGCCTACGCGTGCGGCAAAGGCGACCACCGCGCCATCGCCGAGCTCGAGCGCCGTCACATCGCGGAGGTGCCGCGCGCGCTCGCGCGCCTTCGGCCCAGCAACGACTTGATCGAGGAGGTGAAGCAGTCGCTTCGCGAGAAGCTCCTCGTGAGCCGCAATGGCGAGCGGCCGCGGATCGAGGAATACGCCGGCCGCGGTCCCCTCGGGGCCTGGATTCGAGTCGCCGCGCTTCGAGCTGCGATCAGCATGCGGAGGGGCGTCGCCGTCGAGGACGAGGCCCCGCTGCGGGAGGTCGCCGAGCGCTCGCTGCCCCCCGAGGTGGTCGCCACCCGCGCCCGCTACCGCGCTCACCTCAAGCGGGCGGTAGAGACGGCCGTCGAAGGGATCGACCCCAGCGACCGCGAGCTGCTGCGCCGATTTGCGATCGAGGGCGCGACCGTCGAGCAGCTCGGCAAAGAGGCGGGCGTGCACGGGTCGACCATTTCGAGAAAGCTCGCCCGGATCCGAAAGACCATCCGCGAGCAGACGCACAAACACCTGGCGGGCGCGGTTCGGTTGGATGCCTCCGAGCTCACGAGCGTCGTGCGCGTGCTGCGCTCCGATCTCGACGTCAGCATGCTCCGCCTCCTCGGCGGGGGCCGCGGCTGATCAACCCCTGCCGCGACGGAGCTCGAGGCGAGCGCGAAGCGCGCCCGGGGTCTTTTCCGCCGACGGGTCGAGCCGCGCAATGGTCGACCCCAAGCCGTCCGACCGGAACGAGATCACGTGGCGATGCCGCGAGAGGATCACCTGGACGCGCCTTCGCTGGATCCCCTTTCCCCGTCCGTGGATGAGCCGTACCTCCTCGAGCCCGTGCGCGCGCGCCTCCCGTAGATACTCCACGACGACGGACGGGATGTCCTTGGGAGCGAAATGGTGCAGGTCGATCGACGCCTCGATCGGCTGCACGTAGAGCGTCCCCCCAGCGGCCTCCTCCTCCGGAGATTCTTGCTCGGCTGGGCTCGCGGGGCGCGGAGGACCGAACAGCCAAGCCCCCAGCCGAGTCAGGATCGACATCGCCGCGACGTGCTCCCGCCCACCCTCGTACATGACCACATTCTTCTGCGTTTATCCACGGGCATTCCTGCGACAGAATCCGCCGACATGACGACTTGCAATCCCCCCGTCCGTGGTCGACTCTCGCTCGTCGTCGCATTGCTCGCCGCTGCGTGCGGGGACACCAGCAGCACTGGCGCCGGCGGCGCGGGAGCGGGCGGCGCCTCGGGCGCAGGCGGCGCCGGCGGTGCCTCGTGCACGGCTGACTCTTCCCCTTGCGAAACCGACGCCGAGTGCTGCACCGGCCAGTGCGACGTCGATGGCTTCTGCGGAGTCGAGACGGGCGCCGATGGCGACCCCTGCCGCGTCGACGTCGACTGTCTCAGCGGCTACTGCGATTCGGATCTCACCTGCCGACCGCGGCCGTGCATGGACCATGGGGCGTGCACGGCGGATGAGGATTGCTGCTCTCTCCATTGCTCGGGAGACGGCACCTGCGTGGATACCGGCACCTGCTCCGGCACGGAGTGCTCGATCGATACGGATTGCTGCACGGGCACGTGTGATCCCGATGGTCAGTGCGCGTGCTTGGCCGAGGCGGAGCCCTGCTTCCTCGACGACTTCTGCTGCTCCCTCTATTGCGGCGACGGCGTGTGCGCGCCCATGCCGGAATGAAGAGGACCGGGCCGCCGCCCGTTTGAAGAAACTTGGAAAGCCTTGCGCGAGCGTCGTTGGGGGCCCGACGCTATAACGTCCCCTCACCGATGCCTCGCCTGCTTCCCTTCTCCTTGGTCCTCTCGGCCCTCTTCGGTCTCGCCTGCAGCGATCCGGAGCTCCCTCCTCCGTCCGATGACGACGGCGCGGGCGGCTCCGGCGCGGCCGGTGGAGCGGGCGGCGCGGGCGGAGGGGCGTCGGGCGGAGGCGGCGCCGCTCCCGCCGAATGTCCTGTTCTCACCCCCGTCGACACGTCGCTCTACTTCGAGACGTTCGGCAACTTCGGGGTCTCGGCCCGGGTCGACCTCCCCGTGGAGGGGTACGCGAAGACTCGCCTCGCGCTCGAGCTCTATCAAGGAGAGACGGAGCCTCTCACCACTGGCACGTTCGATCTCTCCGCCGCCCCGGACGACAACTACGGCACGTGCGAGCATTGCGTGCTCCTCGTCGCCTTCGACGACTCGGGGCAAGCGCGGCGGGTGTTCTTTCAGGAGAGCGGGACGATGACCCTCTCGGTGTACGATCCGGACGCGGCGTGGGTCGCGGCCGGATCGGTGGAGTCGGCGCGCCTCGTCGAGGTCACCCAGCACGCCGACCTGACCTGGGAGGTCGTGCCATCGGGTCTGTGCTTCGACGTGCCCTCCTGGTCATTCGACACGAGGATCGTCGACGGCGGCCCGTGCGAGCGCGTCGAGGATTGTCCGAACGAGGCCGCTCAGGTGTGCGACGTCGCGGCGGGCACCTGCGGTCCGGGAGAGTGCTCTCTCTTCGGCGACCCGCCGTTTTGCGACGAGGGCGAGCTCTGCATGGGCCAGGTCGGCGCCCTCATCGATCGAGAAGAGGCAGGACCAGCGATTGGCGCGTGCTATGAGCGCTGCGTCCCCGAGGGGCCCGGGCAACAGGGATCCTGCGCCGACGGGTCGACGTGCTTCGCCCTCGACGCGACGCAGACGTTCGGCGTGTGCCTGAAGAGCGGCGGCCCCGAAGTGGGGGAGGCTTGCTCGCTCCCGGATATCGCGACGGGCTGCGCGGAAGGGGCTCTGTGCGGGGGAGAGCCGCCATCCTGCCAAGCGATTTGCGACTACCTATCTCTCGAGAGCGATTGCCCATCCGGGACCTATTGCTCGAGCCTCAATCTTTGCGAGCCGCTGTCGGTGGGGGACGTCGCGCCGGTGGGGGCGGCGTGCGAGCCCGGAGCCCGGACGCTCACCGATTGCGGACCGGAGGGCGACGCCTTCCGCGGCCTCTGCTTTCGACTGTTCGAGTCCGAGGACGAAGCGGTCTGCGCCCGCGTATGCAACATCGACGCGCCGAGCTGCGGGGCCCAAGAGACTTGCGTCGCCGCCTTCACGAACCCTCACGTCGGGATCTGCCACGTCACCGGGACGTGCGGGGACGGGGAGCTCGATCTTCTGGCCGGCGAGCTCTGCGACGACGGGAACAACCAATCCGGGGACGGCTGCAACGCCGACTGCACCGCCGCCGAGCTGGAGCCGCTCTGCGCCCTGGCCGAGCCGCTGCCAGCGAGCGGGGCCGTCGTCGGGACGACCGAAGGGGGGCCCGTGGGATATGGCTCGCAATGTGATCCGTTCATCGCGACCCCGGTGAGCACCTACGCGTTCACGCCGTCCGCGCCGGGGGAGCTCACCCTGCGCCTGTCGAGCGTAGAGGACCTCGGGGTCAGCGTGCTCTCGAGCTGCCACGCCGGCGCCGAAGAGCTCGAGTGCCGCTCGCAGGAGGGGGACGACGTCGTCCACGTCAATTTCCCCGCCGTCCCTGCGGAGCCCGCGCTCGTCGTCGTCCGCGGCTCCACGCCCCTCGAGGCCGGGGTCTTTCTCCTTCAGTCCACCTTCGTCCCCGCCGTCTGCGGCGACGGCCTCGTGGGCGGCGCGGAGGCCTGCGACGACGCGAATCAAGTCGCCAATGACGGCTGCGCCGCCGACTGCAGCGCGATTGAATGGGATCCCCTCTGCACCTCGCTCGCGACCATCCAGAGCGGCGACGTGGTGACCGACACGCTGGAGACCGCCCATTCGTTCTTCGATTTGACGGCGCTGTGCTCCTTCGAGAGCGGCCGCGATCGCGCCTATTCATTCGTGGCCCCCAGCGCCGGGACGCTTCAGCTCTCGCTCTCGTCGCAGGACAATCTCTCGCTGTTCGTCCGCGACGGGTGCGGCCCCGTCGACGAGTCCACCTATCTGTCCTGCTCGAACTTCGCGTTCCCGGGAGAGACGGAGTCCACCTCCGTCGCCCTCACCGCCGGACAGCGCGTCACCGTCGTGGTCGACGGCTTCACGCGAGAGGACGCGGGGCCTTATACGCTGACCGTCTCGTTCAGCCCCTGATCCGCCCTCAAGAACGAGGCGCCCCGCGCGATCACATCGGGATCTCGGAGGATGCGCTGGTGGCCGAGGCGCTGGGTCAAGACGAGCGTCGACCTCGGCCACGCCGCGGCCACTGCCTTGCCCTCCACCACGGGAACCTCCTTGTCGCCCGCGTCGTGGACGACGAGGGTCGGCGGCAAATCGATCTTCGCGCCGCCGCTCGTCAGATCCACTTCCTCCCAGTCGAAGCCGGCGCGGGCGGCCGCGATCGTCCGGAAGCGCGCGCGAGCGGCGGAGGAGAGCCCGAGCCAGTCCTCGAACGGCCCCGCATAAAGGAGCGGACGCGCGAACGGGGCGACGAGGACGAGCCGCTTCGGGACGAGGCCGCGCTGCATGGCGATGAACGTCGCGACCGCGCCCCCCGAGTGGGCGACGACGTGCTTGGGGCGCCCCACGACGTCCGCGACCGCGATCATCGACTTCGCCGCCTCGACGAAGCTGGACATTCCCGCCCCGAGCGGGCTCGCGGCGGAGTCGCCATGCCCGAGAGCATCGAACAATATCGCCCGCGATCCGGCGGCGACGATCGGCTCGACCCACTCGAGCAGCTGCGCGGCGCGACCACCCCAACCGTGGACCAAGAAGACGGGCTCCCCTCGCCCGAAGGACCAGGCCGCGACGCGCCGTCCCTCGACCTCCACGGGGAGAGGCTGCGCTCTGGCCAGGACACGCCGCTCTTCGGCGGAGATGGCGCGCCGTGGCGGCGAGAACCAGATACGCACCGCCGCCCGCGCCGCCGCCTCGTCCGAGACCGCGCCGAGCGCGCGGGTCCCGACCCGGAGGATACGGCGCGCCACGGATCCGCCCGCCGTTCGCCGGCGCTTGTCCCCCGCTCCCGTCACAGACCGACCGGTCGTGCTTTTCGCTTCTGACAACATGAGCGTTTCTCCTCTGTTCGAATCGCAGTCATTCAGCTCTTTCGCGTCTTCCCAAAGCTCGCGATGAGACGGTCATATGCGGCCCCGGCGCGCTTCTTCGCCGACCGATCGTCGAGCAGCTTGTGCAGGTGACGATAGGAGGCGTCGATGCCTTCGAGCTCGAAGGCGACCTGCTCGGGGTCGACGTCTTTGGCGAGATCCCCCTCGCGCACGGCGAGGGCGGCGGCCCTGACGAGCGTCTCGTACCAGTCGCGCTGCGACTGGACGACGCGGTCGCGGATGGGGCCCGGTCGGTCGTCGTACTCCTGCTCGAGGGCGGCGAAGAAGCAGCCTCTTCCAAAGCCGTTCTCCTCGATCCAGGCGAGCTTCCCCTGAAAGAGGGCGCGCAGGCGGGGCTCTCCCCGCGGCTTCGCGAGGGCGGGCGCGACGACCCGCTCCGAGAAGATCATGATCGCCTCCTCCAACACCGCGAGCTGGAGGGCCTCTTTCGATTTGAAGTGCGCGAACAGACCGCTCTTCGACATTCCGATCCGCTCCGAGAGCCCGCCCAGGGAGATCCCCTCCAGTCCGAGCTCCATCGCCTGCTCGAGGGCGACGCGGACGATGGCCCGACGCGTGTCCTCCCCTTTGCCGCCGGCGGCCTTCGTCGTAGCCATAGGCGCAAAGTAGCACGACCGGTCGTTTTTGCAACCTCAGACGAGCTGAGGGGCCAACACTTGGGCCAGCCAGGCCATGACGACCTTCACCCGCCCCGGCAGGCTGCGCCCGTACCCGTGCACGAGCGAGACGGGCATGGGGGCGGCGCGCCACGCGGGGAGGACCTCGACGAGATCTCCGGAGGAGAGGGCGCTCCGCATCCCGATCCGCGGCGCCTGGATGATCCCCAGGCCGGCGACGCACGTCTCGAGGTAGGCGTCGGAGGCATTCACGGTGACGCGGCTGCGCATGGGGATGGACCGGACCGCGCCGCCCTCCACGTACTCGAAGCTGGGCGCGTCCGTCCCGAAGCGAACCGAGTAGTGGACCAGCCAATGCGCGGACAGGTCCTCCAGCGAGGTAGGGGTGCCGTGCGCAACCAGATAGCCGGGGCTCGCGCAGTTCACGAGGGTGAGCGCCCCAATCCGCCGCGCGGTGAGCCCGGAATCCTCCAGGGTGCCCACCCGCAGGACGCAGTCGAAGCCGTCCCTCATCACGTCGACGCGGCGGTCGGTGGTGCTGATCTCGAGCTCGAGGCGGGGATGAGCGGCGAGCAAATCCGGCAGCCGGGGCAGCACCGCGTTGCGCGCCAGCCCGACCGGCAGGTCGATGCGCACGCGGCCCTGCGCCGAGCGCGGGCCCTGAAACAGGGCGGCGATCTCCTCTGCGTCGGCGACGAGCTGCCGAGCCCGCTCCGCGAACAGCTCGCCGTCCGGCGTGAGGCGGACCGCTCGGGTCGAGCGCTGGAGCAGCTGGCAGCGGAGCTCTCCCTCGAGCGCCGCGACCATGGTGGAGACGCGCGACTTCGAGAGGCCGAGGTGAGCGCCCGCCCCGGTGAAGCTGCCCAGGTCGGCGACCTTCAGGAAGGCGCGCGCGGATTCGAGGGTTAAGGACATTGTTTCGGATTGCAGAACACTGTGTCGGATTTGGCGGTCTTCCTGGGGCGGCGTGCGGTCTTTACAGTCCGCTCATGACCCATACGCAAGCCCAACCAAAGACGCAACGCGCTCCTATCGCCCTCGTCACCGGCTCGAGCCGGGGCCTCGGCCGGAGCATGGCCCTCCACCTCGCCGACCGTGGGGTGGACGTCATCGTCACGTTCAAGTCGTCCCGCGCCGAAGCAGAGCGGGTCGCGGAAGAGATCCGATCGAAGGGCCGCCGCGCCGCCACCCTCCAGCTCGACGTCGCCGACAGCGCCTCGTTCGGCGGATTCGCGGAGCGGATCGCGAGCGTCCTGCGCGAGCAGCTCGCGGCCACGTCGTTCGACTATTTGGTTCAGAACGCGGGCCTCGGCGTGCACGCGCCCTTCTCGGAGACGACAGAGGCCCAGCTCGACGAGCTCTATCGTGTCCATTTCAAGGCGCCATTCCTCCTCACCCAGCGCCTGTTGCCGCTCCTCTCCGACGGCGCGCGGATCCTCCACGTCTCGAGCGGCCTCGCTCGATTCACCTTCCCCGGGTACGCCGCCTACGCGTCGATGAAGGGCGCCGTGGAGGTGCTCACCCGCTACATGGCGAAGGAGCTCGCCCCGCGGAAGATCACCGTCAATGTCATCGCCCCGGGAGCGATCGAGACGGATTTCGGGGGAGGAGCCGTGCGCGACAATCCCGAGTTGAACAAGGGCATCGCGTCCGCGACCGCCCTCGGGCGCGTGGGGCTGCCCGATGATATCGGCGCCGCCGTCGCGCTGCTCCTCTCCGACGGCGCGGCCTGGATCACCGGGCAGCGAATCGAGGTCTCGGGGGGGATGATGCTCTGACCGACCCGGTCGCGGCGAGCGCGGCCGCCGAGAGCGCACCCACGACGGCGGAGCCTGAGAACCCCAGGAAGAACACGGGCTCTCCCGCGAAGACGAAGGGCCTCACCAAGAACAGCGCGAGCGCGACCCCCGCTCCGAGCGAGAATGTCGACAGTCGCGCCTCGTCGCGGCGCGAGGCGAGCCATGGCGAGGAGGCCGCGAGCAAGGTCGCGAGCGCGGCCATCGCGACGAAGCCAGGACCGAGCGTCGCCGAGAGTCGCCAGGCGCGCTCCACCTCCTCCACGACGGGAAGATCGACTGGCCCAAGGGAGCCGATCGCGATCGCGGCGGCGGCAGACACCACCCACCCTCCGGCGAGGACCGGTCGGTGCGCTCGCAGTGCCACCACGCCGAGGGTGATGCCGTAGACCATCGCCGTCGTGGGATCGCGCTGGAGCGCGAGCCCCAGAACGGCCGCCCCGGAGAGGAGTGAGGCGAGCGCGGGCCGGCGCTCGACCGCGTCCGCGACGGCGAGGACGATCCACGGCCAGAGCAGGAGCGAGGCTTGGATCGTCAGAGGACCGACCGCGATCCACCGGGAGGCTCCTCCCTGTTCGACGCCAATCACGGGCGTCGCCAGGAGCAGCGCGCCCGACAGCGGCCCAATCACACGCGCCGCTGTCGATAGGGAAGCGCGCTCGCTGGTCGCGAGGGCGACCGCGAGGACGAGCCCCAGCGCGACGAACGTCAGCTGGGATGCGGCGAGCGCGGGATGCGGGCTCCGCGAGAGCAGGATCACCCCCGTGAGCGCGGCGATGGCGACGGCGGCGAGGCCGGCCCACCGCCCCGACCGGAGGCGCTGACCGCGCCGCCAGAGAAAGGCCTGCCCGACCGCGGCGAGGAGGCCGAGCAGCGCCACTCGAAAGGCACGCGGGTCGCGGCCCTCGGCCTCGTGCTCGGCGTCGGCCAAGGCCGGCCACGCCACTCGCCGCACGTCGTCGTCGTCCAAGACGAGCGGCAACGCCCGACGAAGCTGCGAGCAGAGCCAGCGGCCCGAGGAGCTCATCGCGCCCCTCGCAGCTTGGCCGTGGGGGAGGCCCAGACCATTTGAAACGCGCGTTGGGCGGCGAGCGCGCGCGCCCCCATCGGTGATGCGCGATAGCGAGGTCGCGCCATCCCCGAGTGCTGCTCGGGAGAAGGATCACGAAGCACCTCGACGAGGCCTTTTTCCTCCATTCGCCCGAGCGTCACATAGACAGTCCCCCGCTTGAGGGCGCCCTCCGAGGCGTCGACGAGGGCGAGCCCATACGAGGGGCCACGCTCGATGAGGAGCTCGAGGACGAGCGCTTCTTTCTCCGACAGCTTGGACATGGCCGAGTCTTACTTCTTGTAAGACTCACGCGCAAGCGCCAATCGTGGGTCGGCGCGGAGCCGCTCGACCATGAGCTCGACGAGCGCGCGCGCGCGATGGGTCGTCGTCGCGCCGGCGTGGAGCACGTGAATCGGGATGGGAGGGGGCTCCCATTGCGGAAGGAGCACGATGAGACGGCCGCGTTCGATCTCGTCGGCCACTTGATAGGAGAGCGCCCGAATGACCCCGAGCCCCGCCGCTGCCGCCGCGATGGTCGCGTCCGTGCTGTTCGTCGTGAGCCGGGGCCTGACGACGACGCGATGAGCTCGCCTCGCCCGTCGAAATGTCCAGCTCGTGCCCGCCGCCGCGGGAGAGAAGGCGACGACGTCGTGGCGGGCGAGATCCTCCGGCCGCGCGGGCGGCTCGCGGTCCCGCAGGTAGGAGGGCGCCGCGCACACCACGCTCCGGACCATCCCCACCCGCGCTGCCCTCCAGCTCGAGTCGCGAAGATGGGCAATGCGCACCGCCACGTCGACGCCCTCCTCCGCGAGATCGACGACGCGATCCAAGTAGCTCGCGCGAAGCGCTACATCGGGGTGAGCACGCAGAAATCGAAGAACGATGGGCGCCACATAGAGCCGGCCGAACATGACAGGCGCGGTGAGGAGGATTCCCCCGGAGAGCCTCCCGTCGTCCCCTCGCACCACCGCCACCGAGGCTTCGACCGCGTGGAGGATCCTCCGCACCTCGACGAGGAATTTCGCGCCTACCTCGGTGAGCGATACGACCCTCGTCGTCCTCCGCACGAGGCGGGCCCCGAGGTCGGCCTCGAGGGCTTGCAGCGTCCTCGTCACGACGGCAGGAGACTTGCCGAGCCGGCGCGCGGCGGCGGCGAGACCGCCCGCCTCGGCCACGGCAGCGAACGTCGCGAACGCGTCCAGACGGTCCATCGCATCATTGTGTACGGCGCAATGATGTTTTGCAGCAAGCACGGATTCTTTCCTTGCCACCGGCGACCCAAGATGAGGGCATGAGCTCGACCGAAGCCGAAGCGCCGTTTCATGCCGGAGAGATCGCCGTCCAAGAGCGGGCCGGGGCGCGGGAGATCGCCGCCCAAGTCGGACGCATCATTCGCGACGCGATGCCCGACCAACATCGACTGTTCTTCGCCGAGCTCCCGTATGTCGTGCTCGGCGCGCTCGACGACGCGGGTTACCCGCGCGCATCGTTCGTCGCGAAGGCGCCCGGCTTCGTCTCCACGCCGGATCCGAGGACGCTCGTCGTGGGGGCGCTGCCCGTCCCGGGCGACCCGGCCCTCCCTGGGCTCGGAGCGGGGAGCCCGGTCGCGGTGCTCGGGATTCAGCTCCACACCCGGCGCCGCAACCGCGAAAACGGCCTTGTCCTCGACCGATCCGAAGAGACCCTCACGATCGGCATCGAGCAGAGCTTCGGCAACTGCCCCAAGTACATCGTGCCGCGGAGCGTGATCGGCCCGCGAACGCGGGAGAGGGGCGCCGTCACCGCCCTGGGGTCGGGCCTCTCCGACGAGGCCGAGCGGATCATTCGCGCCGCTGACACCGCCTTCATCGCGAGCGCGCGGCCCCGCTCGGAGGGGGGCTCGCTCGACGTCTCTCACCGTGGCGGGGAGCCGGGGTTCGTCCACGTCGAGCGGACGGACCGGGGCACGAGGCTCGTCATGCCCGACTACTCCGGGAACTACCTCTTCATGACCCTCGGCAATCTCTACGAGAACCCGCGCGCCGGACTGCTCCTCCTCGACTTCGAGCGGGGCGACGCGCTCTCGATCGCGGCCGAGGCACGGATCCTCTGGAACGACGCGCGCGAGGCCGAGACCTGGGGCGCGGAGCGGCGGATCGAGCTCGACGTGGTCGGTGGCATCCTCCTGCCCGGGGCGGTGCCCTTCACCTGGACCACCCCAACGCCTTCCCGAAGTCGCCCCCGCTCATGAGATGGATCGATAGGATTCAGATCTACGCATGAGCAATGTCGAGCTACGTCGCTCCAATCTGAATCTGCTCCCGGTCCTCGAGGCGCTGCTCGAGACGCGCTCCGTCACGGAGTCGGCGCGTCGACTCCATGTCTCTCAGTCGGCGGTCAGCCACTCGCTCGCGCGCCTCCGTGAGATGCTCGGCGATTCCTTGCTCATGCCCTCGGGGCGGAGCTTCGTGCTGACCCCGCGCGCGGTGGAGCTGGCCGCCTCGCTCCCGTTGGCGCTCGACGGGCTGGAGCGGGCCCTGGCTCCGAGCACGCCATTCGAGCCCGCGTCGACGCAGCGGACATTCCGGATCGCCACCCTCGACTACTTCGAGCTGGTCCTGATCGGCGAGCTGCTCGCGACGATGCGCTTGCGGGCGCCTCGCGCGAAGGTCGTCGTCGACCGCATCTCCCCGGGCACCATTCCCGCCCTGCTCGCGGGGGACATCGACCTCGCCCTCGTCGGCGAGACCAGCCTCCCCCGGCACCCCTTGCTCGAGCGGCGGCCCCTCTACGAGGAGCCGTTCGCGGTGATGATGCGAAGGGGCCACCCCGCCGCGAAGCGAGGCCGCGTTTCCCTCCACGACTATCTGGCCTATCCCCACGTCGTCGTGACGGTCGAAGGCAGGCTCGACGGGGCCGTCGACCGGGCGCTCGAGCGACACAAAGTGCGCCGTGAGGTGGCCCTCCGCGTGCCTCACTTCGCGACCGCTCCCCTCGCCGTTGCCGCCAGCGACGCCATTTGCACCATCGCGAGTCGAGTCGCCCATCGAGCGCAGGAGCTCTATCCGGTCGTCGTCAGGAAGCCGCCCATCGCCCTGCCGAGCCCGACGATCTGCGCCGTGTGGTCGAGGCGGGCCGCTGAAGACCCAGCCGCGAGCTGGTTTCGCGGCCTGTTCCTGGATCCTTCGGGGCCTCTGCGCGTCCCCGACGTCCCGCGAGCGCGGCGGCGGTGAGTTGACGGCGTCGGCGCGGCGTGCAATATGGTTAACCGACTCGTTAACCATATTGGGCGCGCGAGCGCAGCGCCCCAGAGGAGCCCACCATGAAGCCGACTCCCCCCGGATGGCCGCGGCTGTCCCAGTCCGTCTATTACCGCGACCCCGCCAAGGGGATCGATTGGCTCTGTCACGCCTTCGGGTTCGAGGTGCGCCTCAAGGTCGAGCACGACGGCGCCGGGATCGTCCACTCCGAGCTGACCTTTGGCGAAGGGCTCGTCATGGTGGGCGGCACCGGGCGAACGGACGCCGGGAAGGCCGCATGGCAGGCCCTCCAGAAGAGCCCTTTGGATCTGGAGGGCGCGAACACCCAATCGATCTGTATCTTCGTCGACGACGTCGACGCTCACTGCGAGCGCGCCCGCGCCGCCGGCGCCACGATCCTTCGAGAGCCCGAGACGACCGACTACGGAGACGACTATTGGACCGACCGCTCGTATGGCTGCCTCGATCCGGAAGGCCACCTTTGGTGGTTCATGCAGCGGCTCCGCAACGGCCCCCCGCGATGAGCCCTCGGCGTAGCCCGCTCGACCTGGGCGCCATCTTCTCCGCCCTCGCCGACACCACGCGACGAGACGCGGTCGCCCTGCTCGGCAAGGGTCCGCGCCGGGCGAGCGATCTCGCCGAGCACCTCGGGGCGAGCCGTCCGGGGATGAGCCGTCACCTGCGCGTCCTCCGCGAGGCTCGGATTGTCCGGGAGGAGGCGGACGGCAGCGACGGGCGCGCTCACGTGCTCGTCCTCGATCCGGCGGCGTTCGCCTGCGTGCGAAGCTACCTGGACGAGGTCGAGGGCTTCTGGCCGGATCAGCTCGAAGCGTTCAAAGAAGCGGCCGAGGCTCGGGCCCGTGAGGTCGCGGCCGCGCCGAAGCGAAAGAAGAAGGCCTCTTGAGCGGAGGAGGAAGGTGACCGTGCACGATCGGGCAAAGGTGACGATCCGCGTGGCCGCACCCCGTGAGATCGCGTTCGAGGTGTTCACCGCGGAGATCGACGGTTGGTGGCGGCACGGGCGGAAATACCGCTGCGCCGAGCCGAGCACGATGGCGCTGGAGCCTCGCGCGGGGGGGCGATTGACAGAGACCTTCGAGGCCGGCGGCAAGGTCACCCGCCGCACCATCGGCGAGGTGCTCGATTGGTCGCCTCCGAAGCGGCTCATTTTCACCTGGCGCGCCGCGAACTTCGAAGAAGCGGATCCCTCCACCGTGGTGGAGGTTACGTTCGAGCGCGCCATTGGTCACTCCGGCGAGGGCACCCTCGTCACCCTCGAGCATCGAGACTGGAGCCGGGTTCGCCCCGATCACCCCGCTCGCCACGGACAAGCGCCCGATGCCTTCCTCTCCGCCACCGGCCGTTGGTGGGGAGACCTCCTCACCGCTCTCCGCGAGAGACTGGCGATGAGGTCTACTGGCGCAGCTCCCGGCGAATGACGAGGCGAAGCCCCGACCAGACCTCGTCGATCGCGCACACCTTGTTGTCTACGAGCCCGGTCGGGAGCGCCACCTCCCGCACCACGTCCTCCGTGACGTCCGTCTCGACCTTGGAGGCTCGCTTCGGCCAAGCGATCCAGAGGCTCCCCGTTTGCGCCATCTTCGGCCGCAGGGTCGCGATCTTTCGCTCGAGATCGGCCCGCCGAGTCAGGAACACGACGATGACGTCGATGGGGCCCTTTTCGCGAGCGGACGCCCATCGAACCTCGTCCGGCCCGAGCCCCAGGCCCTGGGCGAAACCCTCTGGGCCGTTCACGACCGAGAGCAGTTGTCCCTCTCTGATGCCGAGCTTCTTGACGAGAGGCGTGGTCGAATAACCTGCCATGTGCGCCCCTCTCAACGGCCGGTGAAGGTCGCCTCGCGCCTCTCGACGAAGCTCGCGAGGCCCTCGCTCGCGTCTTGGCTTCCGAGGATGGGCGGCAGCGCAGATCGCAAATGATCGACCGCTGCGGCCGGGCCGTGGCTGCGCGCGATGCGCGCGTTCGCGAGGGTCGCTTGCACCCCGAGCGGGGCCTGCTTCGCGACGATGGTGGCGATCTCGCGGGCCCGCTCGACGTGGCGGCCCTTCTCCACCACCTCCTGGACGAGCCCGATCCGGAGCGCCTCGCGCGCGCCAAACTCCTCACCCGTGAGCAGGAAGCGCATCGCGTTCCCCCAACCGAGCTGGGCGGGCGCGCGGAACGTCGCGCCCCCGAATGGCATGATCCCGCGCCCGATCTCCAATTGGCGAAAGCGGACGTCTTCGGCCGCGATCACGATATCGGAGGCGAGGGCGAGCTCGATCGAGAGGGTGAAGGCAATCCCGGCCACGGCCATGACCACCGGCTTCGGCACGAGGGGCCCCCAAACCCCGAAGGGATCATAGACACGCCCTCCCGCGAGCGTCTCGGGGCCCGACGACGCGACGCGAGGCCCGACGACGGCGAGATCCAGCCCGGCGCTGAAGTGGTCGCCGTGGCCGAACAGCACGCCGCAACGAAGCTCCGGGTCGGTGCCGAGGGTCTCGTAGGCGGCCGCGAGCGCCTCGATCGTCTCCAAATCGAAGGCATTGCGCTTCTCGGGCCGATTGACCCCGATCAGGAGCACGTGCCCCTCTCTCTCGACCGTGATTCGCACTGTCATGTTCGCGTCGTCCGCTACGGACGAGCGGGCGTCAATGCGGCTTCTCCTTCACAGAGGGGGGGATTCGCCCCCCCGAAGGCGCCTCGCGACCGCCCAGTGCTCCTCCCCGCCCCTCCGCGGCGCGGGCAGGGCGGAGAGGAAAGCGCCAATCGCCTCCGCGACCGCGTCGGCGTGGGTCAAATGCGGATTGTGGCCCGCCCCCGGGATGGTCACGACGTTCTTCACGGCGGGCGGGCACCGGATGGGCTCCGCCTCGGCGTGGATCACCAGGATTGGGATCCGTCGCTCGACCACGCGGCTGAGCGCGCCTCGCAAGGCCACGCGCGCCTTGGGAGACGCGGCCCGCGCGAGGGCGCGGGCGATCCGGAGGGGAGCCCCTCGGCGGCGCATCGCCGAGAGGGCGGCGTCGATCGCACGCCCCGCCTCATCGAGCGCAGGCCCGCTCGCCTCGGATAGGAATCGCCGAACGAACGCCGGCCGATCGATCCGGGCGAGCACGGGGGCGACGATCCGCGGCATTCGCAGCAGCCAGGGGGCGGGACCAGCGAGGAACGCCGGCGCTATCAAAATCAGAGCGCGAACCTCGTCCGGGCGGGCATCCGCGTGGGCGACCGCGAGGCCCGCCCCGAGCGAGTGCCCGACGAGCACCGCCGGCTCGCGGCGGCGCCGCAACACCTTCGAGAGCCAGTCGGTGTCTTCGTCGCTCGCGTGGACCGCGGACGACCTACCCATGCCCGGCAAATCGATGCTCGCCGTCGCCGCCCCCAGCCGCGACGCAACGGGAGCCATCGCCTCGCCGTCGAACGGGACGCCGTGCAGGGCGACGAGCTCGGAGGTCTCGAGCGGCCCCGCGACGAAGATGCCGCCGTGCGTCCTACCGCGCACCGCCCCTGGCACCCGCCCGAAGTAGGTCGACGCGAGCCCGTCGCACGCCCGCGGGAAGGCCTCTTCGAAGCGGGAGAGCTCAATCCCCTCCGAAGCGGCGAGCGCCTCGGTGCGGCGGGTGTCGTAGCGGTCTTCGACGAGAAAGCCGAGGCTCTCCGCGTCGACGCCGGTGAGCACCTTCGGCAGCGCGGCGACGAGCCCGACGGGGAGACGCCGAGAGGGAAGCCCGACTTGCCAATGCGCCGCCGCCGCGCCGAGGAGCTCCGGGAGGGTGGGCGTGCCCGGGTCGAGCACTACCAAATCCTCGCCCGCGCTCTCCTGTCGAAAGGGGACCGTCGCGAGGATCTCGGCGAGCGTGTCGACCGGGACGATCGGCACGGTCTCGCGGCCCGTCCCGACCTGAGCCAGGAGTCGCCCCTCGAAGAGCCGCCCCAGCGTCTCGCCGAGCCCTATCGTCTGAATCGTCTCTCCTGTCCGCGAGTCCCCTATCACCGCGCTCGGGTGCACCGCCGTCCACGGCATCGACCGGCCCGACATCTCGTCGCGAAACAGCCGATAGGCGGCGTGCTTCGATCGCTCGTACGCGCCGTCTCCGCCTCTCGCGGGCCGGGTCATCCGATAGCCACCCACGAACACGAAGCGCTCCAGGCGGGGGAGCTCCGCCGCCCACGCGATCACGTTCCGCGTCCCCTCTACGTTGGCGGCTCCGGCCTCGCGCCGATCCATCCCGAAGGCGAACTTCGCGGCGAGGTGAATGACCACCCGCACCGCCCTCGGGTCGAGGGCGAGCCCCAACCCCGGCCTCTCGATATCCCCGTCCACGACCAGGACGCGCTCCGGGTCGCCCCCGATCCGGGCCACGAAGGCGCGGAGCTCGGCCTCGCGCCGCGCCCCCCCGCGGACCAGCGCGACGACGGTGTGGTGGCGACGGGAGAGGGCGGCGAGCGTCCATCGACCGATGAAGCCGGTGGCGCCCGTCACGAGCACGGCGGCGGCGGAGAGGTCGGCAGTGCGTTTCATGCCGACCATCCTGCGACCGGCCCATCATGAGCGAAATTGAATCGTTTTCATGGCTCGCATGACTCATCTCGCACATTGCTGGCCCGGATCGCGGCGACGAGCCAGGCCGTGAGCCCCGCTCCATGGCGATCGATGTTCTCCCGAAAGCGCGCGTCCGCCTCGTACATGTCGGCGAGGCCGCGGTGCATCTGCCGGGAGCACGGATAGAACCAGCGATCGATCGACAGCCGATGCCGCTCGGCGAGCTTCGTCCCTTCGGCGCCAGCGGGAGGCGTGCCGTCGAGCATGAGCGCCGCCGCGTCCGCCATGATCGCGTCCGCCTCCATCCTGTAGCGCTCCCAATCCGCCTTCGTGTACCGGCTCGTTCGGCGCTTGGACTCCTCGTACGCCTCGGTCTCGCCCCAGCGCGACTTGGCCTCCGCCTCGTAGCGAGATGGCTCGAATCCGTCGAACAGCGCCTTCACTTCCTCGTCGCTCATTCCGATGGTCATGCTCGTCTCTCCTTCTTTCTGCAGCGCGAGGAGCGCCGCCTCGACCGACCGCAACATCGCCGCCGTCCGCTCCGCGCGCGCCAAGAGCTCGCGCCGCTGCCCCTCCAACGCGCCCCGCCTGTCGTAGCTCGGGTCATCCAAGGATCGTTTGATCGCTTCGAGCGGCATCCCGAGCTCACGCCCCACGAGGATTTGCTGGAGGAGGAGGAGGTCCTCTTCGCGATAAAGCCGATAGCCGCTCTTCGAGCGGGCCGAAGGTACGAGCAGCCCCACCTCGTGATAGTGGTGCAGCGTCCGAATGGAGACGCGGGCGAGCTCGGCGACCTCGTTGACCCGGAGCATTTTGCGACTCGTCATGTCGGGGACGCTACGGCCTCCCGTCGCGTGAGGGTCAAGGACATTTGCTGCCCCACGCGCCTTGACCATCAATGCGCCATGATGTATCTACATGCGCGTGCAACTAGACCCGTTCCAAGTCTTGGCCGACCCGACCCGCCGGCTCATCGTCGAGACGCTGGGGGCCGGGGAGGCCCAAGTGAATCAGCTCGTCGATCGATTGCCGATTCACCAGTCGGGCGTCTCGCGCCACCTCCGAATCCTGCACGAAGCAGGCTTCGTTCGGATGCGCGCCGATGGGCAGAGGCGCCTCTACTCCCTCCGTCCGGAGCCCCTCAAAGAGATCGAAGAATGGGTCTCTCGCTATCGCAGCCTCTGGGAGGGGCGCCTCGACCGCCTCGACAGCGCCCTCGAGCGCCGCCGCAAATCCAAGTCCAAAGGGAGTCATTCGTGAAGAAAGAGCACATCACGATGGAGCGCTCGCTCTCCGCGACGCTCGACGAAGTGTGGGAATTGTGGACCACGAAGGACGGGATCGAGTCGTGGTGGGGGCCCCACGGCTTCCGGGTCGAGGTCCGCGTCCTCGACGTGCGGCCGGGCGGGACGATGCTCTATGACATGATCGCGGACACCCCCGAGACGCGGACGTACATGAAAGAGGCGGGGATGCCGGGCCGGCACGAGGCCCGAATCACCTTTCGCGAGGTCCGCCCGCGGGAGCGCCTCGCCTACACGCACCTGGCCGACTTCATCCCCGGGGTCGCCGCCTACGACGTCGAGACGGTCGTCACCTTCGCTTCCGTCGGGCCCAAGGTGCGCTTGGTCCTCGAGTTCGACCGGATGCACGACGAGCCGTGGACGAGGAGAGCCACCGAAGGCTGGACGATGGAGCTCGCCAAGCTGGAAGCAAGACTGAGTGTGATGATTCACGAGAGGAAAGACGCATGACGACCAAGGCATCCCCCTTCTTGATGTTCAATGACCAGCTCGAGCGCGCGATCGAGCTTTACACCTCCATTTTCCCCGACACGCGGCTGCTCTCTGCCTCCCGAAACGGCGAGGGCGGGCCGATGACGGCGGCGGAGCTCGTGATCGGGGGGCAACGATTCATGGCCTACAATGGAGGTCCCCACTTCAAATTCTCGGACGCGTTCTCGATCTTCGTCAGCTGTGAGGACCAAGCCGAGGTCGATCGATATTGGGACGCGCTCGTGAAGGCGGGCGCCAAGCCGGTTCAGTGCGGATGGATCACGGATCCGTTCGGGCTCTCTTTTCAGATCGTGCCCAAGCGCTTCATGGAGCTCGTCGCCGACCCGAGCCCGGCCAAATCGCGCGCCGTCGTCGCCGCGATGATGAAGATGGTGAAGCTGGACATCGCCGCCCTCGAGCGGGCCCACGCCGAGGCCTGATGCTCGCCCCCGAGAACACCGCCGCTCGCGTGGCCCTGTGGCGCGCCCTCCACGTCCAAACCGACGCGCCACCCCACGTGCTGGAGGACGAGGTCGGGCTGAAGCTCGTCGCTCCCGAGCCCGACTGGCAGAAGCGCCCCGACATGAGCCCTTTCACCAGGCCGTTCCGGGCGTCCATCGTCGCGCGCGCCCGCTACGTCGAGGACGTGGTGGAAGCGAAGGTCGCGCAGGGCTTCGACCAATACGTGATCCTCGGGGCGGGGCTCGACACATTCGCCCAGCGTCGCCCGGAGCTCGCCTCGCGCATCGTCGTCTTCGAAGTGGACCAGCCCGGACCGCAGCGGTGGAAAGCGCAGAGACTGATGGAGCTGGGCTTCGGCGTGTCGTCCTTTCTCAGGCTCGTACCGGTGGACTTCGAACAGGGCGACGACTGGATGGGGCGCCTCTTGGAGGCGGGGCTCTCTCGCGAACGGCCCGCGATCGTAGCGTCGACCGGCGTCAGCATGTACCTGACCCGGGCCGCGATCGAGGCCACCCTCCGCGAGGTCGCGGCCCTCGCCCGCGGTACGACGCTCGTAATGTCATTCATGCTCCCGATCGAGCTCGCCGAGGCCGCTGTTCGGCCCGGCATCGAGGCGGCCGCCCGGGGCGCCCGCGCGAACGGAACGCCATTCGTGAGCTTCTTCACCCCCGCGGAGATGCTCGCCATTGCGCGCGAAGCCGGCTTTGCGAGGGTCGAGCACGTATCCGCGGCCGCCCTCACGGAGCGCTACTTTTCGGGCCGCTCCGATGGGCTGCGTCCGCCCCTCGACTCAGAGGAGCTCCTCGTCGCAGAAGCCTGAGGGCGGACAAATCTGAGGAGCGGAGCGACGAGGCCGTGTGGATCGGGCGCGAGATCGCGCGAGTGCGCCGGCTTTCAAACATGATCGGTGCTCTGGTAGCAGGGTCTCGGGCGCTGATTTATTCTCGAGCCGCGGGAGGCGATGTCTTGGAAGAAACGGTCTACGAGCTCACGCCGCGAGGCGTGCGGAGATTCATGGTGTTCCTCGTGATCGCGGCCGTCGGTGGGGTCGCCCTCATCGGGCTCACCGTCGCGGGAGACGTGCTCGCGGGCTATGGTTGGGCGACGAAGGACGGGGCGCCGCTCGATCTCACCCACGCCCTCGACGCGGCGCCGCGCGTCACCAAGGCGGAGGAGGACCTCGCGATCGATGTCCCGGAGGGTCGCGGGGCTTTGGTGGTGCTTGTCGGAAAAAACCTGATTGGCCACGACACCACCACCGCGAGCTGCTCGGCCCGGGACGGGGCCGGTCGCCCCATCACGATGCTGTCCCAGCCTTCGATTGCGACCCAGGTGACGACGGGTGAAGGCCACCTCGTAGGCAACGACGAGCAGATCGTGGTCGACGCGGGGGTGAGGCCGGGGCCGCTCCGCAAGGTCATCTTCCGCTGCTCGATGCTCGACTCCGGGATCCGCTCCATCTCCGCCGTGACCACGGAGGACGTCCGCTTCCCCGAGGAGAAGCCTTGGCTGCGTCCGGCCAAGCTCGCCGGGTGGGGCTCGTTGGGGATTGGTATCCTGGGCATGTTCGTGGCCGTCCTCACCGGGCGCCGACGCGTCATCGCGCCTTCAGCCTGAGCTCTTCATCTCTACGGCGCGCGCGACCGCGTGCACGATGATGGCGACCGACGCACCCTCCGTCTCGTCTCGGGCCGCGACGACGTCCCCGATGACCCGGCCCTCCATGCGTACGAAGAGGGGTAACGCCTTGGACGCGCGCGCCGGGACATAGATCGGGATCGCAGCCGCGGCCCCTTTGGGGAGGACGGTGGGACTGATCTGCTCTTTGAAGCGGCCCGACTCTCAAGCGCTCCCGATGAACGAGATGGAGCGCACGGAGGGCCCCAGGTCGTCGTCCAGACAATAGGCGCCCTCGAGGCCCGCCCGATTGGAGCCTGCCTCGGAATGAAGGTCGTGCCAGAAGCGCGCGGCCTGCCATATCCACTCCGGGCACGAAGCCCCATTGGGGACGATGGGGGTAAGAGCGACCCCGGCGGCCCCGATCACGGTCTCGGCGAAGACGGCGGCCGGCAAACCGGCGCCTTCATCCAACGGGGTCGGAGATTTTTCGGACCCCCAAGCGAAGGCGAGCCACGTGACCGCGAGCGTCGTCAGGTCCCGGCCGAGGCTCCCCGTCCGAAAGTCTCCGATCGCGCTGGCCACGTCGCGGCTCTCGACGTCCGGATAGATGACCGCGACGTTGGGCCAGCTCAAGCGATCCGCGAAAGCCCCCGCAGGCACGACCTCGACGCCGCGTTCGGGGTGAGGCGCGGCCGAGCCAGAGAGGGGACCCATCTCCACGTGGTGGAGGACGCTCTCGTAGGTCAGCTCTCCCTCGTCGGCCATGATTGCCACGTGGGACCAATGGCTCGGCGCCATTCCGCCCCGCCCGTGCGCTTGCGCGCACCGGACCCGGAGCGCGCCTCGACTGCTACCTCCCAGGAGGATGACGCGCGGGCCTCGAAAGCCGCCGGCTCGGAGCCAGCCGACATTGTCGGCTCCCTCGAGGCGTGGTGAAGGCTGGAAGTATGGATTCTCGCGCGTGGCGCGGGCGCGGACGATCTGTGACATGACCGGTCACCGCTCGAGATCGAGGGCGTCCGCCCGCACCGAGATCCCCCACCCGGCCCATTCGAATTGCTTGGAGCTCACAGTTGCCTCCCCCCGACCCCGTCGACCGCCCGGAGCCTCTCAGGTTAGAAACGCGAGGCACCGCGTGTCCAGGCCCAACCACGCGACGGAGGCCTTGGCGGTGGGTGCCCACCGCAGCGTGCCCACCGCAACGGGTCATGGGGAGCGTGAGAGCGAGGTCACGATCCGGTCGCCGAACAGCATCCAGGCGACAAGCAGCAGCGCCACGACGAGCGGCGAAAGGAGGAGGAGCACCGTCATCGGGCGGAGCCGCGACGGCGAGGGAGACGGGGCCGGACTGGCATGCGCCGTCCCCGACCGACGAAACGCCGGGAGCGAGCCCATCGCTCCCCGCGCCGTCGGCTGGTGAGGCCGCGTCGCCTGCTCCATCGTGACCGACTCCACGCTCGGTACGGAAGCGCGCCATCGCGGGGGCGGGGGGGCGGCGGGCGCTTCGACCTCGGCGGCCGGCGCCTCGAGCGTTCCCGCCTCGGACCCTTCGAAGCTGCCGATCTCGATCGGATCGAACTCCCAGGCCCCATGCGCCGAAGGGGATCTCGTCCGCTCTGCCGCCGTGTCGTCCGGGAGCGGGAACGCGGCCGCGAACGAGCGCGTCATGTCGTCGATGGTTTGGAATCGGCGCGTGCGGTCTTTCGCGAGCGCCTGCTCGAAGAAGGCGTCGGCGGACGCGGGCAGGGATGCATTCACGGCCGTCGGCGGGCGCGGATCGGTGCCACGAATGGCGATGATCGCGGCCGCGAGACGTCCCGGGAATGGCAGCTCACCGGTGAGGGCGCGATAGAGCACCACCGCGAGCGACCAAAGATCGGCGCGGGCGTCCAAGTCGGGGCCGCAGTCGATGTGCTCGGGGCTCATGTATGAGGCGGACCCGAGCACCATCCCGGGGCGGGTGAGGTTCGCTCGATCCCAGCCGTCCTTCGCGATCCCGAAATCGAGGAGCTTCACCGTCTCGTCGAGGTCCCGAATGGAGCGCGTCCCGGATGCCTTCGGCTTGTGGCGCTCGAAGAAGATGTTCCCCGGCTTGAGGTCGCGGTGAACGATCTGGAGCGCGTGAGCGAGGCGCAGGCCCTCCGCCACGCCCGCGAGCAGGCCGCGGCACTCCACTGGGTCCAATCGCTTTCGACGGCGCAGCCGGTCGTGCAGCGTCTCGCCCTCGAGCAGGCCCATCGCGATGAACGCGGAGGTGCCGGTGAGCCCGTGGTCGAAGACCTCCACGAAAGGCCGGCCGCGGAGCTGTCGGCTCAGCATTGCTTCGCGTTCGAAGCGGGCCTTCGCGCGCACCGGATCTTCGCAGTCGAGCGAGATGATCTTGAGGGCGACGCGCTCGCGACGGACGCGGTCGAACGCGGCCCAGACCTCGCTCATCCCGCCGCGCCCGATCCGATCTTCGAGCTCATACCTGCCGGCGAACGCCTCCTTCTCCGGCGTCGGCGTCGGGATGGATGGAATCGACGGTCGCATCGAGACGAGCGTGCTCGGCGCCTCTCGCGCGCTGCGGCGCGGCCGAGCCAGCCGCTCTTTGGCGACGTGAGAGTACTGCGTCGATTGGGACGCGCCTTTGTGCTTCGGCCGCATCACGCATTCGAAGCCTATCGGAGGAGGACGATGATTCCGATGAGTCGTCGAGGCCGCACCTCCGACTCACCCTGTCGAACGTCGAGTCGGCAAGGGTGAGCCCGTCGAGAACAGGAGCCTCCGCCTCACATAGAAGGTGAACAGCATCACGGCGAATCCCGCCGCGGTTTTTCCAATCGCATAGTGAAGTCCCGCCGTGGCTGTCATGAGCTCCATGACGAGGGTGTTGACCCCCAGCCCCACGATCCCGACGAGCGCGAAGAGCCCCATCTCGATGGCCCTCTCGCGCGCGAGGCGGCGTCGCGAAAAGACCCACCGAACGGCGCCCGCGTAGTCGATGGCGAGCGCGACCGCGTATCCGATGACCGAAGCCGAGACGGGGTCGACGCCGCGCCACTCCACGAGCACGGCGATGATCGCCAGATCGAGCCCGAACGAGGCCGTGCCGACGATGGCATATCGGGCGAGCTCCTTGAGCCACACCCGATCCGTCAGAGCAGCTCACGTGCCACTTCGTCGCTCGACAACGCCCATCGACGACAGCGTCAGGCTGGCGAGCGGCGTGCCGTCGCTCGCGCCATCATGGATTCGCTCGCCGTGTTGCCGCGCCGCTTTCGGCAAGCGCGCCTCGACCTCAACCTGCTCCGGGAGCCCATCTCGACCGGGCGCCGCTCCGCCCGCGCCGTGGAGATCGTTCAGATCGATATCGCGCGAGCCCGCGGCGCGGAGACGTTCCGTCTCTTCCCCGGTGCGTCCGAGAACCGCATCGAGGTCCTCGGCACCGACCCGACACGACGCCAGTTGGTGCTCTTCGTCGAGGAAGCGCGGCGGCGGTTCGAAACGACGGTGAGCCGCGCCGCCACGCTGCCGGCCGGGTCGCGGGTCGTCTCCGAGACGAAGTACAGCCGGGTCGTCGAGCAGTTCACCAACGCCGAGAAGCGCCATTTCCTTTGCGGCATGGACGAGCAACACCTCTTCATCGCCCAGCTCCCTCACGGCGCGTCTTCCGTCCACGCCGCTCGCGAGTCGCTCCGAGCTCCCGAGGTGCCGCCCTCTTTCGCCGACCGGCGGAGCGGCATCGTCCGCCAGGGCGAGTGGTTCTTCCTGCCGACGAAGGAGCGCGAGGAGCGCGAGCTCACGACCGCGCTTCGCAAGGGCGACGTCATGCGGTCGATCGGCATCGCCCAAGCCGCTCGCATCGCGCGCGCCGGCCGTCCGCACGTCGCGGACGAGGTGGTCGTTCTGTTCGGTGAGCCCTCGCCCCGCATCTTCGTGCGCGGGGAGATCCGGCATCCCGATCATCGCACGGTCGTGTTTCGTGACTTCCGTCGTGTCGTCCCGAATCGCGAGCGATCGAGCCAACCGGCGGGCGTCCTCTGGATCGACTGACGGGTCACGCTTCGTCGAGTCCGAAGACGCGGGCGACGGCCTCGTAGGAGGCGAGGCGCTCCGCCGGATCGGGGACCATCGTCGCGATCATCAGCTCGTCTGCGCCCGTCTTCTCCACCAGCGCCTCGAGCCCGGCCTTGACGCGGCTCGGATCGCCCACCACTGCCCCTTCGCTGAATCGGCTCGCCGCCATCTCATCCATGGTGTCGAAGACAGCGGCGGCCGCCTCCTCCACCGAGGGGAAGGGCTTTCGCTCTCCGCGGGCGAGGCGCGCCACCGCGAGCTTCACGCACCTCGCGAGCTCGCTCGCCCGCGCATCCGTCGGCGCGCAAATCACCCCGACCCCCATCATGACCCGCGGCTCCTTCAATGTCGCGGAGGGCCGGAAGAGCTTGCGATACGTGGCGAGGGCGGCGTCCGCCTCCGCCATGCTGAAGTGGCCGGCGAACGAGAACCCAACCCCGAGCTCGGCCGCGATCTTCGCCCCCGCGGACGTCGAGCCGAGCATCCAGATCGGAGGCAGGGGAGCGTCGCTCGGCTGCGCCTCGATCGACGCGAACGGATGCCCCGAGGGGAAGTCGCGCCCCGCGAAGGCGACGAGCTCCGCGATGCGCTCGATGGACTCGCTGCTCGCGTGCCGCAGCGCGGCCGAGGTCACCCGGTCCGTACCGGGCGCGCGGCCGATGCCCAAGTCGATTCGCCCGGGGTAGAGCGCCTCGAGGGTGCGGAAGATCTCCACCACCCGCAGGGGGGTGTGATTGGGGATCATGATGCCGCCCGCGCCCACCCGGATGCGCCTCGTCATCCCCGCCACGTGGCCGATCATTACCTCGGGCGCGGAGCTCGCGATGGATGGCATGTTGTGGTGCTCCGCGATCCAATAGCGCCGGTAGCCGAGCTCATCGGCGCGACGGGCGACCGCGAGGGCGTCGTGGATCGCCTGTGACGGCGACCGCGAAGAGGAGACGAGGAAGAGCTCGAGGACCGAGAGGGGGATCACGGGCGGAGTATGCCCCGCGCTGGCCGCGTTGCGAGCCCTCTCAGCGACCGAGGATCCGCCCGTAGACGAGGGCGCGACGCACGACCGCCACGTCGAGCCCCGAATGCGCTGAGATCTCCGAGGGTGAGGGCCTCCGCCCGTGCTCGCCGACGAAGCGACGCGCGGTCACGAGCACCACGCGGAGCTCCTCTCTCGGAGAGGCGTCCGGATCTCCTTCCACGAAGCAGCCTCGCGCTTCGAGCCCGCCGATCAGAGCGTCGATCGCCTCTGCATCGAGGTCGTGAGGCGCACAGAGCTCCGCAAAACGGTCGATGGATAGCGTGCGCGCCCCTCCCGCGGCCGCCGCCACTTCATCCAATATCGTCGGGTCGAGGGGCTTCATCGGGCTCACTTTACCGCACCGCGCCGCGCGCGCTTCGGCCCACCACGGACTCATTCGTCCACCCGGTCCGCCTCGATGGTTCCAGGCACGCAAGCGAGCGCCCGCCATGCCCCTCGAAGCGCCCCCGCGCGGGGGTCGATCACGGCATAGCCACCCTTCATGCACCACGCGAGGAATGGACTGATGTCCTGGTCGATCACGCCTCTGTCGGCGAAGTAGACCGTGGTGCCCCGGAGGCTTCCCCGCAATCGGAGAAGACCCCATTGGTCGCCATCGACGGTCGCGACCTCCGACGTTCCCCTGACGAGATCGCCGCGCCGCGAGAGATCCAGGCGCAGGTCGTACCTCGCATAGGGCCCTCCCGGCTGCCGCAAGACGCCCCTCCAGACGCCCCCGAGGTCGAAGCCCTCGAGCGTGAGCTCTCGGATCGACACGTCCACGAGGCGACCTCGCGCGTCGAACGTCGCCTCGTCGACGACGTGGGTCGCGAAGGGGCACGCTCCACGGAGATCCAGCGCGCGGTAGCCACCTCCGCCCCGCGCGAACGTGGTGGCGTCGCCCTCTCTCCGCGCCTCGATGTTCCCGCTCGTCGTGCAGCGGGGGATGACGTCGACTCGACATCCGAGCGCGCTGACGACGACGGGCTCGCCCTCGTCCAGCGCCTCTCGCAGCGCGCGCTGCTCGCGCTTCGGCCAAGCCCCCGCGCGGGGATCCACGAGGGCGCCCGGCGCGCACCGGTCGTCGTCCCCGGGACGGAAGGTGCGGTCGGGGATCGAGGCAGCGGGCAGGTGAAAGCACCCCGTAAGCGACAGGGCGACGAGCACGAGGAGGAGGGCGAGGAGGTTCGACCGGATCATGAGGCCTTTCCTGTGAGCACGGGTCGCCTCGAGAGAACGTGCGCAAGGACCGCACTTTGAGACGTCGCGGAGGAGAAGCAGGGATCTGTCCGCGCTCCGGAGGCCGCCGTTGGGCGCCGCTTGTCACCAGCGGCCCGGTCGATGAATGATGCGACGATGAGTCGAATCGTCACCCCGCTGAGCGCCCGGCTCGGCCTGCGCTATCCAATCGTGTGCGCCCCCATGTTCATCATCTCGAACAAGGAGATGGTCGTCGCGTGCGCGGAGGCCGGCATCCTCGGGACGATGCCCTCGCTCAACCTCCGCACGCGCGAGGCGTTTCGAGAGGCGCTCGAGTGGATCCGTGCCCGCACCGACAAGCCGTTCGGGATCAACCTCACCATCAAGCTCACCGACCCGGAGCGCCTCCTCCACGATCTCGAGACGTGCATCGAGCTGAAGGTCCCCGTCATCATCACGAGCTATGGCAACCCGAGCGAGATCGCGAAGCGCGCCCACGCGAGCGGCGCGATCGTGTTCCACGACGTCATTCATCTCAAGCACGCCCTCAAGGCCCAGGAGAGCGGCGCGGACGCGATCATCGGTGTCTCCGCGGGGGCGGGCGGCCACGCCGGGACGACGAGCCCCTACGTCCTCGTCCCGTATTTGAAAGAGAACCTCAAGGTGCCCGTCATCGCCGCCGGCTGCATCGCCACGGGGCGCCAGCTCGCCGCTTCCCTCGCCCTCGGGGCCGAGCTCGCGTACATGGGCACGCGCTTCATCGCGTCCACCGAGTGCGGCGCCGACGAGGCGTACAAACATCGCGTCGTGAACGGAAGCCCGGAGGACATCCTCTACACCGACGCCGTCAGCGGGGTGCACGCGAACTTCATCAAGGACACCGTCCCCGGCCACGAGCCCGTCGACCGCGACGGCGTCCAGAAGGAGGTTCAACGGGGCGAACGCAAATGGGTCGACATCTGGAGCGCGGGGCAAGGCGTCGCGCTGGCAAAAGACATCAAGCCCATCGGCGCGATCGTCGAGGACATCGTGCGGGAGTACGTCGACACCATGGGCCAGCTGCCCCGTCTCGAGACCTGAGGGGCGTCATTGGCCGACTTGGGAAGGCCATCGATCGACCCGATCCACGGCCCCGCAACGTCCTTGCGGCGTGGCATTCACGTTCCGCCGACCATAACGTCACCGCCACGGTCCACAGACATCAGTCGGCTGACGAGAGAAGAGAGCCCAACCCGCGCTCAACCATTCGGTCGCGGCGGAGCCGCGCTACGACGAGAGCGCAGGCGGCCAGGGGTAACCCCGAGCCTGGCAGAGAGATGTCGAGCCAAGTGGGCACGGCCGTTCATCCCCACCCGCAGCGCGACCTCGTCCACGTCGACGCCTTCGAAGAGGAGCCGGGCCGCCTCGTGCACCCGAGCCTCGATCAGATAGGCGTGGGGCGACAGTCCAGTGGCGTTCCGGAATTGCCGCGAGAAATGAAAGCGGCTCGTCCCCGCGAGCGCCGACAGCTCCGCGAGCGAATGCGGTGCCTCGAGCGCGTCGTGAATGCGGTCGAGCACGCGCCGTAGCCGCGCCGGAGCCACCCCTCCCCGCGACTCGGCCGAGAGAGAGCGGGGGCCGTCGCCCCGGGAAGCGAGGCGCGCGCACATCGCCGCGACGAGCGACTCGAGGGCGAGGCCCTCTCCTTTGCGGTCCCCGAGCGCGCCGCGCATCAACGACACCGCGAGCGTCGAGAGCGCAGCGTCCCGGTGCCCGAAGCTCCCTGTCAGAGCGGGCGGTGCTCCGCGCGCGCGAGGCTCTCGAGCCTGCTCCACGAGCGCCGCCGAGAGGGCGATGTCGACGAATACGGTGGGCTGGTCCCAGCGCATCCGCGCCCGCTCCCCCGCGGCCGTGACAACCACGTCTCCCCACCGATGCAAACCATCGCGCTGCCCGCGATCGCGCATCTCCCAAAGTCGATGAGGGGCCCCGAGGTGCACCGCCACCCGATGGGCGGATGGGTCCTCCACGACCCCCGCCCCGGGCGGAAGCATAACGTAAGCGACCTGTGCCCCTTCGAGCGCGGCCACCACGCGCTTGCTCACAGCGACCTGCGGCGGCTGTCTCACCAGGACAGCATGGCACGCGCGGACGCCGATGCTCATCGCTGAATGGGGGGCGAAGGACGTCGCTGCGCGGGATCGTAGAAATACTGCTCGCTGACGATGCGATCGCCTCGCCAGATTTGGAGAGCGACCTCGTCCAGTCGGACCTCCGTCCCGTCGGCGAGGCCCAGCTCGAACAGCCAGTGGATCGCCACCACGTCCCCGTCGACCGCGACGTGGAGGGCGCGGGCCGCGAGCACCCTCGACCTCGCGAGGACCTGTCGCTCGTTGGCGAGCTGGGCCGGCCGCCCGACGCGGGGCGGCTCCTGATTCTCCTGAGCGGTCATGTCCTCTGCGTAGAACGCGGGGATGCTCTCGAGGAGCTCCCCGCGCTCGACCATCGCTATGAACGACCGGACACGTTCTTTCGTGGGCATGGCTTGGAGGGTAGGGCGGCGCCGAGTGAGGCGGTGATCACGTTCTTGCTCCAATTGCGACCGCTCATGCCGGCTCGCTCGCGGGCGTCTCTTGGCGAGTCTTGATGAGCGAGACGATGACAGAGGCGGCGAGCACGCTCGCGATGATGGTGAGAGAAGCCCAGATGGGCACCTTGTAGATGTCCATCAGGAGCATCTTGGCGCCGACGAACATGAGCACGAACGACAGGCCAATCTTCAGATAGGCGAAGCGCTCGATCACGGCCGCGAGGAGGAAGTACATCGAGCGGAGCCCGAAGATCGCGAAGACGTTCGAGGACAGCACGATGAACGGGTCTGTCGTCACCGCGAAGATGGCCGGGATCGAGTCGACCGCGAACACGAGGTCGAAGACCTCGATGACGACGAGGGCGGCGAGGAGCGGAGTCGCGTATCGCTTGCCCTTCTCGACGACGGTGAACCGCTCCCCGTGGAGCTCACGCTTGATGGGGAACAAGCGCGCAAAGATCTTCACCACCGGGTTGTTCTGGAGATCGGGCGGGGAGTCCTTCTTCACGAGCATCTTGATGCCGGTGAGCACGAGGACGCCCCCGAAGAGATAGAGGATCGCGTGGAACCGCGAGATGAGCGCGCTCCCCGCGAAGACGAATATCGCCCTCATGACGAGGGCGCCGAGGACGCCCCAAAAGAGGACCCGGTGTTGGTAGAGCGGCGGGATCGCGAATGCCGCGAACACCATGACGAACACGAAGATGTTGTCGACGGCGAGGGCCTTCTCGATCACGTATCCGGTCGTGAACTCCAGCGCGCGCTCCTTGCCATAGAAGGCATAAACGCCGACGCCGAAGAGCCCCGCGAGGGCCACCCACGCCGCGCTCCAGCCGGCGGCCTCGCGGAGAGAGACGACGTGCGTCTTGCGATGAAAGAGGCCGAGGTCCAACGCCAACATGACGAGCACGAAGGCGAAAAACCCGCCCCAGAGCAACGGCGAACCTATCGATTCCATTCGTTCATCCACCTCACGAGGCGCCTTCCAGCTCTCCGACCCGGCCCTCGCTCAACCGGGCGAGCTCTCGTCCCACGATCCGCGCGACCTTCGAGCACGCGGCGTCGACGGCCGCGTAAGCATCCTCGTGCTCGACGGCCAAGGAGACGCTGCCGATGGCGGGGCCCCGCACCACCACGTGACAGCGCTTGTCGACGCCGCCCTTCGGACCGTTCTCGTCCGAGACCCGGACCACGACGGCGGCGACCGACTCGCCGAACCGCGCGAGGTGGAACCGGGCCTGGCCGAAGGCGTGGTCCCGCAGCGCCCCCGACGGCGTGACCCCTCGAAATCGAACTTCAACCTGCATCGTGCTCTCCTCCTGCGCCTTCGCGCCCATAGGTTCTAAGGCGCAGGGCACATGTCGACCATGACGAAAGCTCTACATATCGTGTCGTTGAGCTCTACATGTCGTGGTAGGCTTCCACGCCATGGCCGAGCAGAGGACGCCGCGGGAGTCCGCCTGGCTCCACACCCTGAACTACCAGCACCTGCTCTACTTCTGGACGGTCGCGCGGGAGGGCGGGTTGGTGCCCGCGGCGAAGGCGCTGCGCCTCACCCACCCCACGTTGAGCGCGCAGATCCACGCCCTCGAGGATCGATTGGGGGAGAAGCTCTTCGACAAAGTCGGTCGACGCCTCGTGCTCAACGAGATGGGCCGCGTCGTCTTCCGCTACGCGGACGAGATCTTCGCGCTCGGGAGGGAGATGGTCGACGCGGTGGCGCATCGCTCCGTGGGCACCCCCCCGCGCCTCGTCGTCGGGATCGTCGACGCCCTGCCGAAGCTCGTCGTGCGGCGCCTCCTGGAGCCTGCCCTCGCCATGTCCGAGGCGGTTCGCGTCGTGTGCGTCGAGGACCATTTCGACAGGCTCCTGGCCGATCTTTCGCTCCACACCATCGACGTCGTGCTCTCGGACACGCCGGTCCCCGCCGGCAGCAGCGTGCGAGCTTTCCACCACTTCTTGGGTGAGACGGAGATGGCCCTCTTCGCGACACCCGCGCTCGCCGACCGCATCAAGCGCGGCCTCCCCGAGTCGTTGCACGGCGCCCCCGTCCTCTTGCCGCTCGAGGACAATCCGCTGCGGCGCGCCCTCAATCACTGGTTCGAGACCCGCGGCGCGCGCCCCCGCGTCGTCGGCGAGTTCGCGGACAGCGCCCTCCTCAAGGTCTTTGGTGGGGACGGGCTTGGGATCTTCGCCGCCCCCACCGTCGTCGCGCGCGAGATCACGAAGCAGCACGGGGTCCGGCTCCTCACGCGACTGAAGGGGGTTCGGGAGCGCTTCTACGCCGTCTCCGTCGAGCGCCGCCTCACCCACCCCGCCGTGCTCGCCATTCAAAAGGCAGCGCGCCAATCGATCTTCGAGGCGCGCCCAGCGAGGGGGCGCGCCGCCGCAAAAGACGTGTCGCGGTGACCGTTCTCGGATCGTCGATGCGTCCCTCCTCGATCGTCCTCGGGCTCGTCGCGTTGGTCATGGGGTGCGGCGCCGCGCCCGCGTTGGCCCCGGCCCCCGCGACGCCGAAGACCTCGGCGGCGGCGCCTCCCGCCGCGCTCTCGATGCCATCGACCCAGGCGATCGTCGTGCGCTCCGAAGGGGAGCTCGCGTCGACTGGCTTCACCGTCGACCCACCCGTGAGCTTCGACGCGGTGTCTCTCATCCTGATCGTGGGGACGACCACCAAGGCCCTCCCGGTCGACGCCACGGGAGGCTCCGTCGTGCTCGATCGGCAGACCGGCGCTCTCGTCTCGGGGGATCCGCGGACGCTCGCTCGCCCACAAACCCTCACCGTGGATGTCGGCGCCGAAGCAATCACCGTCGTCCAGCACACGACGTTCACCCGCGATTGTCCCCCATCTCCCTTCGACCCGCTCCGCGGCTTTCCCCTCAACAAGCCGTTCTCGCTGCCCCCTACCCTCGCCATTGCCGTGCGCCGCGAAGCGGCGAGCCTCCCGCTCCGATGGCTCGTGGCGATGCGGACAGTCGATCCGATATGCCCGTTGTTCATCCGGCCACTCGCGGCGGTAGGCGATCCCGTTCCTTGATCGTAAGATCCAGGCCGTGCTGGGCCTTCGCGCATCGGGAACAGTCGGGGCAGCGCTCGCCATCCTCTTTTTCCTCGGCTGCGCCGAGGGCAGCGAGGTTCCCGGCGACGGGAGCGGAGCAAGCTCTTCGGGCGCGGGCAGCAACGTCGGCGGAGGGTCCTCGAGCGGTGGGGGCGACGGGACCGGCGGCGGAGAGACGTCGTGCGGCGACACCTGCGACGAGGACGGGGATGGGGTCTTCGATCCCGACGACGCCTGCGGAGGCACGCCTTCCGGTGAGCCGGTCAACGCCGACGGCTGCTCCGACTCGCAGGTGGAGCCTGCGCTGCGAGACGAGTTTCCGCCCTACGGATTGACCTGGACCCCCGAGGGCGATCCCGGCCGGCCCGGGGGGCTGACCTGGAGCTATACCGGGATCGACAAGGCAGATTTGTTTCATATCTATTGGGTCATCTGTGACGATCCCGCGACCCCGTGCGGGGTCTCGCTCGACGGCCCGATCGACGTCGCGTCCGAGCATTGGCAGTTCAGCGCCGCCGACTCCGACTTGCCGGCGGGGCGGGTGGCCTTCTTGAACACCACGAACATCGCGCTCGCCGACGGCAGCGCGCCTCCGGTGACCGGGCGGCTCACCGTGACGATCGTCGACGACGCGGGGGCGGCCATTCCGTTCGCGGATTTGGCGACGCTCGGCGTCTCGGGGCGCGATGGTCAATATGGCGCCGAGATCCCGGGGGGCGGCTTCACCGTCACGGTCCAGATCGAGGTTCAGGACGACGCCGTGTGGACGCCCTACCTCGACTATTTCGACGCCGCCTCCACCCCCGACCCGGGGCCGGGGTCGGCGCTCTCGTTTGGCGGCTCCTTCTACGACGAGTGACGCGGAGCCCCCGCCCCCAGCGTGATAGCTTCACGTCCATGCGCGCGGCCGATTCGGTCTCGGACTTCCTCCGCGATCCCATCGGGAAGTGGGTTCTCGCCGCCCCGACCGTGCTCGTGTTCTGTGCTCACCCCGAGCTCTGCGGCGCGGTCGTGTGGGGACGGCCGCCGGTGGAGTCCGCCCACGCGATGCTGGAAGCATTTCACTACCGGCACCCCAAGATGAGCGAGCGGTTCGACGTCGTCCTCGACGGCAGCGGGATCGACGTCCTCGACCCGGACACGCTGGCGTGCGTGGTGGGATGGCTGCGAGAGCGCCGCGAGGAGCTCGCGCGGCGGGTGCGGATGCAAGTGGGCGTCGTCTCCGATTCGTTCGTGAGCATCACGTTGACCGGCATCCTGCCCATTCTGGGCGAGACGCACCCCTTCCGGCTGTCGCGCGACCGCACCGAGGCGCTGATGTCTCTCGGAGAGGACAATGGGCCCGTGGCGGCCACGCTCGACGAGGCGGTGGTCGCGGCGCGCGGCGAGTCGTATGACCTGCGGCGCCTCCGCGAGCTGCTGCGCGCCGATCCCGCGCGCGCGACGATCGACGGCTCGGCGCGCTCCTTGGCGCTCTCCCCGCGGACGCTGCAGAGAATCCTGGAGAACGCCGGCACTTCCTACCGGGAGGAGCTCCGGGCGGCGCGGCTCGCGGTGGCGCTGCCCATGCTCATCCACGGCGACGCGAAGATCGCCGTCATCGCCGGGCGTGTCGGGCTCTCCGAGCGCGCGCTCACGGAGCTCGTGAGACGCGACAAGGGCACGACGCCGGGCGCGCTGCGCGAGAAGAAGTGAAAAGTACGCGCGGGGCGTCAAATGGCGTCGTCGGTGACGCAATATCCATGCGGCCACGCCGTGTGGGAAGCGCAGATGCCCGACGAACAGTCGGAGTCCTTTTCGCATGCGTGCACGTAGCAACCTGCAGCGGTGCACGGGAAGGAGCCGCAGCGCGCCTCGTCGCGCCCGACGCCCTCGCTCTCGGGGGTGCACCGGCAGCCGGACCAAACCTGCCAATCGACCGCCTCTCCGGTCGGGGGCGCGAATGGCCGGCACGCGCGCGCTCCGTCCTCTTCTGCTCGAACGCAATAGCCCTCTGAGCAGAAGCCGAGGCTGCAGTGAGTGCGATCGTCGCACACCGCGACGACGCACTTCCCCCCGCTGCACGGGAAGGGCCCGCACGCGGTGGATTGCTCCGCACACGTCTTCTCCCTCGCCGCCTCGGCGGCCGCCGGGAGATCGCCCGCGGATACGACCTTCACCGCGCGTCCGTGGACGACGACGACCGTCGAGGAGCAATGGAGGCCCAGGCACGCGGCGAGCACCTCGACGCGCGCCCAGATCAGCCGATGCTTCATCGCGCGATGATACCAGTACCGGTGATGAGAACCCCTCCCGCGACGGAGCTCGAAGAGCGTAGTCGCCGGGGAGGGGTCGGCGAGCGCGACGCGCGCCGGGATCAGCCGATAGCGGGGAGACTGACGCGGAACACGGTGCCGCCGCCCGGGGGACAATCGACGGTCGTGTCACCCCCATGAGCCCGCGCCGCGAGCTGTACGAAGGTGAGCCCGAGGCCCTGATTGCGCGCGCGGGCGTGGGCGCCCTCTTGCCCGACGGGGGCGAACCGCTCGAAGATCTTCCCGCGCGACGCGGCGGGAATACCGGGCCCGTCGTCGGAGACTGCGATCACGGCGCGGCCTTCATCGGCGTGGGTGGAGATCCTCACCCGCTTTGCGAACCTCGATGCGTTGTCGACGAGATTGCGGATGATTCTCAGTACGATGTCCGGATCGACGTTGGCGATCACCGGCTCGCCCCCCTCCTCGACCTCGATGGTGCAGAAGGCGGTGAGGGCGGGAGCCCGCGACAGCCCCGCGGCCTCCCTCGCGAGCGCGGACAGGTCGACCTCGCGCTTCGACAGCGGGAGGGTGTTCGTCTCGAGGCGCGCCGTGTCCAGGAGGTTGATCAGCACCGACTCGATTCGGCGACACCCTTCTCGAGCGTCCGCGATCGCCTCGAGGGCAAGGACGTCGTCTCGCGCCCGCATTTCTACCAGGGAGAGGCTGAGGGCAATGGCGGTGAGCGGGTTCTTCACATCGTGGACGAACATCTGGGTGAGGGTCTCTCGAACCCGATCGACGGAGCGCTCGAAGGCGACGTCTCGAATCACCAAGAGACCATAGTGCTGTCCGTTCGCCTCGAACGAGGTGAGGAGGACACGGACCTCACGGGGAATGGCGAGGAGCGGAAATGGAAATGAGAAGTCTGCTTCGACGGCGAAAGGCTCGCGGCCGATCTTCTCCCGGAACACACCCGCCATCGCGGGGATGTTCATGCAGACGCCGAGCTCGCCAAAGAAGTCGCGCCCGAGGACCTCTTCCCGGCGCCGACCCGCGAGGCGCTCCTCCACCGCGTTGTAGACGACGGCCCTCCCCTCCACGTCGAGGACGATGACGCCGACGGGAAGCATATCCGCGAGGTTGGAAAGAAGTTGAAGCAAGGCTGGCTGCCCCCCCGGCCGACAAGGGAACCCCAAACGAACGTCCAGCGCAAACCAGATCGCTTCCCATGCTCGATTTTCGACGACCACACCGTCCGCCTTCGAGGAGGCGCCGTTCACCGGCATGGCAATCTCACTCCGCCGCTGCACGCGCTCGAGCGTGGCCACTGGACATGCTCACGTCCGGCCGCTCAGGCGTTCTTCTGCCGAGCGAGGCGCGGATGGTACGGGACGTCATGCGCAAGCATTGGCTCGTCCCCCTGGCCCTGCTGGCAGCGTGCGACGGAGCGGCCTCGCCCAGCGATGGAGGATCGGGCGGCGAATGCGGTGAGGGCGGCGCGGCGGGAACGCCCGCGCGCGAAGAGCCCGAGGACGAGCTCTCCCCGCTCCGCCTCCTCCGCCGCGCGAGCATCGCCCTGCTCGGGGTTCCCCCGACCGACGCGCAGCTCGCGGAGGCGGCCGCCCTCCCCGACGACGAGGCTCGCTTCACCTACGTCGACGCCTTCATCGATGACGCCCTGAAGGATCCGCGCTTCTACGACACGACCTTCGAGCTCGCCAAGCGCTGGCTCAACATCCCGCTCATCGACCGCACCGCGGACGCGCCGGAGTACGGCCCCCAGCAGCAGCGCGTCTTGACCGCGTGCCCACCGGAGTCCGCCCATGGCGGGGATCTCCATTACTATCGCGACAACTTCGAGAGCGCGGACGAAGCTTGCAGCGCCGCCGCCCCGACGCGCACCCTCGAGCCGTGGTGGGCCCCCGGGACGATGGTGACGCTCACTGGCAATGCCGCGAGCACCTCTCAAACCGGCCAGAGCACGCAGGAGGGGAACCCGATCGACATCCAGTGCAATGGCCGACCCGAAGGGACGTGCGGCTGCTTCACGGACGCCGCGGGCTGCTGGTTCGACCCCGGAAGCTACCCGGGATGGGGCGCCTTCGTCCCTGGCAACCCCAATGGCCAGCGTCGATTGCTCGCCGAGGAGCCGGCCCGCCTCTTCGCCCACATCGCATGGCACGATCTCCCGGCGACCGATTTCATCCTCGCCGATCTCTCGGTGGGACCGAGCACGGTCCAGGCCGCCTATGTGAGCCAGTCGCTCGCGGGCGGGGATCTCGCGGTCGTCGACGACAAGAGCTGGTGGAGCCCGGCCCAATTCGGGGCCGCCAAGGTCGATCCCCACCACGACGCCAATGACCCGTCCGCGTGGCGCGAATATCATCCATCCGAGCGCAACCGCTTCTTCTTGGCGGACCGCGATTACCATTTCGATCCGCGAGAGACCACGGAGCGGTCGGAGGGTATTCCCTCCGCCGGCATGCTGACGTCGCTGGGGTTCCTCGACGCGTACCCGCGCGAGCGGCTCAGGGCGGCGCGCGCGCTGGAGGCCCTCGCCTGCGAGCAGCTCTTGCCCCCGGGCGGGGACATCGAGTTCAACCCGTATCTGACGGATCCGGGGGACGAGGGGCCATGCCAGAACTGCCACAAGCGGATCGACCCCGCCGCGATGCACTTCAAACGATATGGAAAGCGCGGCAGCGCCTTCGAGGGCTGGGGGGCGCAGTACTTCATGCCGGGGGTCGGGGAGTGGACGTGGGACCCGGCGTGGCGCGAGGGTGAATATCCGTACTCGACGGAGCCGTTCGCGCAATGGAACAAATGGTACCGCCCCGGCTCCGTCATGACCCCTGCCACCGAGGAGGAGGTCGCCGCCAATCCGTACGCCCTCTTCATGGACTTCTTGCCTGAAGAGCAGACGCTCTTGGGTCAGCACGGAGACGGGACGGTCGGTCCCCTCGGCTTCGCCAAAATCATCGTCGCCGCCGGCTCTTTCGATCGGTGCGTAGTGCGCCGGCTCCACGAGCGGATCATCGGGCGGGACATCGATCCCGCCAGCGAGACAGGCTACCTCGAGACGCTCGTCGCTCAGTTCGTCGAGGGCGGGCGGCTGGTGCGACCGTTCGTGAAGACGCTGACCCAGTCGACCTGGTTCCGGAGGGGGTTTTGACCATGAGACGAGCCCTTTCCCTGTTGGTCGCTTCGGTCGCGCTCGCCGCCGGGGCCTGCGGCGAGTCGGCGAGCGAATCGCAGACCGATCCCACCCCCTGCGGCGGACCCACCCCCGAGGAGCGCGCCGCCAATCAGAAGGTCTTCGACGCGCTGTCGCCGACGTGCGCGGGGTGCCACAGCACCGGCAGCCGGGGTTTCTTCGCCTCGATCGAGGCGTTCGAGGCGCTGGTCGTCTACGCCCAGAACGAGGTCGTCCCCGGGGACCCCGACAATAGCGAGCTCGTCCTCCTGTTGGAAGGTCACGGGACGCGGGCGTTCACCCAGATGCCCATCGCGGGCCCCGCGTACGCCGACATGGCCGATATTCCCATGAGCATGGCCGACATTCGCGCCTGGGTCGTCGGCCTCGAGGCGCGGCAGCTCGATCCGCTCCCGTCGATCGAGGCGCGGCGGGTGACCCGGATGGCCGCCGACGACATCCAGCGAGCGCTCTACCAGCAGCTCGGCCTCACCGACGAGGACTTCTTCGTCCCCGCGAACAACTACGACATCGAGCACAAGAGCAACCAACAATCCGACGAGCGGTACGCCCTCTCTTCGCCAGAGGCGATCCCGGCGCCGTTCGAGTCTCTGCCGGTGGAGCGCTTCGCGTCTCTCGGAGGCGGGTCGGCGATGTTCCAAATGAAGTCGGACTCGACCGTCACCCCGAGCTATTTGGGCACCCTCTCTCAGGTGTCGCAGCGCTGGTGCGCGATGGCCCTCGACAAGGCGAACAACACCGCCCTCCTGCCCGCAGGCGCGAGCGTCGCGACCGGCAGCAGCGACCCGGCCGCGGTGAAGGCGGTCATTCGCCAATGGTTCCTCCACTTCCACGCCACCGTCGCCGATGACGCGTCGGTGAACGAGGTGTTCGACACCGTGTTCGTGCCCCTCGAGACGGAGACGGACGCGCGCGCCGGCTACATCGGGACCTGCTCGTACTTCATTCGTCACCCCCACTGGGTCTTCTACTGAGAGGCGCCATGAAACCCACTCGACGACAGCTCCTCCTCGCCGCCTTGGGCGCCTCTCAGGTCGGCCTGCTCGACGCCTTCTCCGGGCGCCCCGCCCTCGCCGGGCCGAAGCCGGGCGGACCGACGAAGCTGCTCGGCATCTGGCTCGACGGCGGCTGCAACTGGGAGCACATCTTCACGCCATTCTCGTCCGCCGGCGTCGATAAGCTCATCCAGCCCCCCGAGGGCGGCAATCACCCGTTCGGCTACGACGCCGCGATGGTGAAGAACTTCGACGGGACGGCGGCGGATCTGGATGCGCCGATCCGCAAGCTGCGGGGACCCATTCACTGGAACCCCGCCGACCCCGCCGACGCCACCGGCTCGAACACGCTCTCCGGAGGGACCCAGCTCTATCGGCCGTGGGGATACAGCTGGGCCAACCCGGACTACAAGCTCTACGATCGCGCGTGCCTGCTCGTCGGGGCCGACCAGGGGACGGCGTCCCACGCGAGCGGGATCGTCGCCAGCATGTGCGGCGTCGCCGGATCATCCTTCCGGGCGCCCTCCGTCCACGCGGTGCTGGCCAATTACCTCGCCGCATACTTTCCGGATAGACCGGTGCCCAACGCGACATTGGGCGGGACAGCGCCGTCGGCGGCGGGGCTACCGGCCATCGCCAATCCGTATTCGTTGTCGAGCTTGGCCCTCGTAGAGTCGACGATCTCGGACCGACGCGACGGGGCGTGGGCGGGGCTGCGGACGCGCACCGATCGCGACGCGGTGGACTTCGACGGCAAGCCGCTCGGGGAGAAGTGGCCCCTGACCGCGACGGACGCAGCGGTGATGGAGGCGATCCGGCGAGACAAAGGCGTCTCCACCACCGGCACCGACGAAGCGCTGCGCCAGCTCTACGAGACCTACGCCGGCGTCAGCAAGACGATCGCGCGCGACGTGCTCACCAAGCTCGAAGCGACCGCCGGCTTCGAGCACATCGACGCCGACCCGCTCTACGCGGGAGGCGCCTTCGGCACCGCGTGCATCGGCGCGGCCGACGTGTGCGGCCCCGTACGCAGCGGCGGTCCTTGGGAGTTCGCGCTCCGGCTGCTCAAGTCGGATCTCGTGAGCTGCCTGAATCTTCGCGCCACGAGCATCGCGAACGCCTCGTTCGACGTGCACTTCTCGGGGGGCGCCCGCGCCCAGACGAGCCACTTGCGAATCGCCCTCGAGGGGATCGCGCAGATGCTCATCGAGATGTCTCTGACCCCGGCCCCCTCCGGACAGGGCACCCTCCTCGACGAGACCCTCGTGTACATCTACAGCGACTTCGGCCGCACGTTCGCGAGGAGCGGCGAGGACGGCACGGACCACCACCCCGCGACGTGCGCGCTGCTCGTCGGCGGCTCCGTGAAGGGCAATCAAATGCTCGGCGGCTACGACGAGAGCGCGAGCGGCTCTCCCCTCGGCGCGCCCGTCGCGCTCGTCGAAGAGAGCGGAGAGAAGGTCACGCGGCCTCCGACCTCACAGGACATCGCGGCGACGGTGATTCGAGCCTTCGGGCTGGAGCCCGGGAAAGACTTCTTCATCCCGGGAGGCTATGGCGAGTTCGAGGGCGCCCTCCAGTCGGGGTGAGCTTCTCCCGTCTCGAGATCGACTTCCGTCGTGGCGGCCGTGAGCGTCGGGACCTCGGCGGCGCGGTCCTCGAGGCCGAGCTCGTCCAGAGACTCGCGGGTGTGGGCCCGCGCGCGGATCGAGACGACGGCGCGGATCGCCCCGGCGGGGATTGGCAGGTTCGCGTCACGGGTCTCTCCCGGGCCCAGCACGGCCGCGCGCACCTCGGTCGCGTCGACGATCACGTCGACTGGCCCCTCGCCATTCTCTCCGAAGACGCCCAGCTCGATCGGCGGGGCATGCGCGATACGCCCGTCGGCGTCGACGTCGCCATGAGCCGCGAGCACCGCGTCGCCGTCGCTGAAGAATCTCACCTCTACCCAAATGCGTCGGAGGGCGGCGACCCCGGTGGGGACCGCGTGCCCTGCCCCCAGGTTCTCGAGCCGCACGTGGAGGAGATCCCCTTCGCGCTCGGCTTGGAGAGAGAGCGCCCGCTCCAGCAATCGCGCGCCGTCGCTCGCGCGCTCCGATTGAACAGCTGCGCCCTCCCCCCAGGCAGGTCGAAGTCCGACGAAGGTGTGGTCGCGCAGGCGCCGATCCAGGCCGTCGCCGCTGGCGGCGGGCCCGTCGGGGAGCGTCGGCATGTGGCAGTCGATGCAGCTGTCCCGTCCGCCGCCGGACACGAAGGCCGCGTACTCCTCGTCCGTCGGCTCGACGAAGTGCTCCGGTCCGGTGACGGCGTGGCACGTGATGCAGAGCTCGCTGTCGGCGAGCAGGGCCCCCGATCGCGCGCCGTGAGGGCCTCCTTCGCCGCCGAAGGGTCCCATGGGGGGGCGGTCGAGGTCGATGATGAGCTTGCCGTCCCTCGGCTCCGCGTTCCCGATCGCGTCGTGACAGGAGACGCAAGAGACGTGGGCGTCCGAGGTGTGGCCGGGCGTGTGGCAGCCGTCGCACCGCTTTCGCGCCGCCTCGCCCCACGCCGCCTCGACCCGAGGCCTCAGCGCTCCGAACACCGGCGAGTCGGCGCTGCTCCCATGGGCGGAAGACGCGTGCTCATCCGCCTGCCGCGCATGACAGCTCCCGCACCCCTCGTCCGCCGCGCCGTCGAGGTCCGGCCGACCGGAGCAAGCGAGGAGCGCCGTGCTCCACACGACCATCGCGTCGAACGCGAGCGAATGGCGTCTCATAGCGGCAAATGCACGGTGAGCCCCAAGGTGGCTTGGCCGAGCCCGAAGGTCCGATATCCGTCCCCGACCGAACCGGTCCACCCGAGGGCAGCGCGGTCGTGACCGAGGTATCCAATCGCTTTGAGGTCGGTGAAGAGCGAGACCTCGTCGACGAGCGCCACGTCCACCCCCGTCCCCGCCTGAAGACCAAAGAGGACATCGTCGGACCGCGGCCCGTCCTTTCGGTCGGGCTCGATCAGCGAGAAGACGACGCACATACCGGCCAGCGGTCGCAGACGAACGCGCTCGCCGAGCCGGATTGGAACGAATAGATCGAACCCGACGGGATGATCGTGACGGAGGCCGCCCGGGTTCGGCACGAACACCGCCTCCCCGAAGAGGTCCAGCCCGAACCAACGATGCGGAACGAGCGCGATCCGGCCGCCGCCACCGCCGCCGGCGTACGCGCCCGCCCAGCCGAGCCCGTAGGCCGCGACGGAGAGGATGCGGTCGAAGGCGGGCTTGCTGGGGGACAGGAGCGTCGGCGCGGCGACTGCGTCCGCGGCACGGGCGAAGCTGGGGAGGAGCAAGGACGCGCCGATCAGCGCGGCGAAGACGTAGGTACGCATGGACGGTTCACCTCCTGGACTCGTCGATTTCACGCCCGGCGCGCTGCCGCGCTCGCCGACCCCTCGCAGGCGGCTCCGCTCCGAGAGGAGCTCCGCGGGGCGACGGGTTGAATTTCGACAGGCGCGGGGATGACGCGAGCTTGGCGCTCGCCCCGGCCCTCACGCTTCGACGAGGACGAAGGGGACTTGGGGTCTCCCCGACGCTGTTCTGAGCTCGCCAAGGAAATTCCTCGCGCGGGCAGCATTGTGACGCTCTCTTGCGACCCGGAGCTCGCGAGCGAGCGACGCGGCGTCGGGAGGGAGGACGAGGGCCCAGGGACATGGGGACCGCGAACAGAGGCTCACCCTGGCCCAGGGGCGGGTCGATCGGCCGGCGATCCGCCGGTTTCCACGCGGCACTGCAATTGCCAGATGGCCGGCGTGGCCTCCTTCAAACACCTCGCCGGACTGTTCATCGTCGTGTTCACCGCGGCTCCTCTCGCAGGCTGCAGCGCAAGCGTCGCGTGCGACGCAGGCTGCGACGACCAGGGGTGCCCCCTCACCGCGCCGAGCTCGGGAGACGCCTGCGACGAGGAAGGCCTGAGCTGTCCGTACGCCGACTCCTGCGGCTCCGCGGTGGCTGTCTGCAAAGACGGCGCGTTCGACGTCTCCGTCGACATTGCGAACTGCACCCCGGCCTGTCCCGACACCCTGCCCGCAGACGGAGACGCCTGCGACCCGCTGGTCGACTCCACGTGCAGCTACTCGAGCGGGCTCGACTACTGCGACGGCGATGTCGTCGCGACCTGCACCGCCGACGGATGGACGCACACCGCGCCCGCGTGCGCTTGCCCAGCTGACGTGCCAGTCGACGGGACTCCTTGTCTCGCAGGAGCGTCGTGCTCCTATCCAATCGACGACTGCGGGGGAACGGCGATGGCAGACTGCGTCGACGGCACCTTCTCTGTCGGGTTCGATTCGATGACGTGTCCGGGGGACTGCTACGCAATGGACGAGATCGAGTGCACCGGTATCGCGTCCGATGTCTGCCGCTGGATCACGCCGGGCTGCTCCGACGTCCCGGAGGCGATCAAGACGGAGGGCTGCTTCCCAATCGAGCCCTGCGAGCCAGGCGCGCCCGACGCTTGCCCCGGCGAGACCCTCTGCCTCCAGGTCGACTACGATCCCTGCTATCAGCTCGACTGCGGATCGTGCAGCGACGCGACGACGGTGTGCCTCCCCCCGCCGCCGCCGTGAAGGCCGCCGGAGCCCGACACGTAACACCGGGCGCGTGACTGGACGTTCTCTCCCAAAGACCCGCCGCGAAAAAGCCGGGGTGGCTTTGCGAGATCCCCCCTCGCGATTTCGCCGAGATCTGTCGAAACCGCGCCGTCGCCTCGGGGCACGCGCGCAGCGCCCGTCGAACTACCGTGACGTTCGCGAAACCGCGCCCCCCCTGCCGCAAAGCCCCCCGCGCTCCTTCGCCATTCATCGATGCCCCCACCGGTCGCGCTGACGCGCGCCCACCGCCCCCAAATCGCTCGCTGCGCTCGCTCAGGGGGCGGTCGCACCTGGCGTGATTCGGCTTCAGCGCCGTCCTCGACTCGGCTTGTGTCCTGGTGGAGCCGAGGGTGAGGCCCCGCCACCCGGCAGGCGGGCTACGAGGTCTCAGCGCGGACGACACCTCGTGCTCGAGACGACTGTGCAGTCAGTCTTCTGGTCTCGATTGCTTCGGTCCCGGCGGCGGTAGATTTGCCCGTCCCCGACAGGCGCGTTGCGATCGCGACCACGACGGCGCTGGCATGGGTGAACCGGACCGACGCGTTCACCGGGCGCGCAAGCAGACGTTCGAGGGGCTCCCCAACCGGGCGAGCTTTCGCTAACAATATCGGTGTGAAAGCCGACTTGATCAGCGTGATAGAAGCCGCCTATCGGGTCGAGCAACGAGAGGGTCGATGGCTCGAGGGGGTGCTCGAGGCCGCGAGCCCGCTGCTCGACCGCGGGATGGGGTGCTCGGCGTTCTTCTACGACGCCCGCGACGTGGAGCAGCTGCGTCTCCACGGCTTCGTCGCGGCCGGCGCCCGCAACGACGAAGCGATCCTTCGCGCCATCGAGAGATCTTCTCCCGATCGCGTGGCGTGGGTCTTCCGCACCCAGGCTTGCCGCACCGCGAGCGAGGGCCCGGACTGGGCCAATCAACCGGCGGCCAAGCTCTTCCGGACGTGGGGAATCACCGACATTCTATTCGTGAACGGCGTCGACCCGAGCGGGATTGGCTGCTTCGTCACCGCCAAGCTCTCCGAAGGGCAGCGCGTCGATCGTGGGACCAAGCGACGGCTCGCGCGCCTCGCGGCACACTTCGCGGCGGGGTATCGCCTCGTGCGCAGGCTCTCCGCGCCGCTCGATCCGGATCGCGCCGACGCGGTGCTCAGTCCATCCGGCAAGTTGCTGCACGCGCGCGAGCCGGCCAAAGACGACGCTTCGCGCGCGGCGCTGCGGGACGCCGCCGTCGCGGTCGAAGGCGCGCGCGGCTCGCTGCGCCGGCGCGACCCCGACGCGGCGGTCGAGGCGTGGCGCGGCCTCGTCGCGGCGCGCTGGTCGATCGTCGATCGCTTCGAGCATGACGGGAAGCGCTTCCTCTTGGCCCAGGAGAACGCGCCCGTGAGCCCCAGCCGGCGCGAGCTCAGCGAGCGGGAGCGCCAAGCCCTCGCGTACGCCAAGCTCGGGCACTCGAACAAGCTGATCGCCTACGAGCTCGGGATCTCGGCGTCGACGGTGGGTGTGCTGCTATGGAGGGCAGCGAACAAGCTGGGCACCAAGACGCGGGAGGAGCTGCTCCGCGTGCCGCTGGACGACAGGCAGGAGGCGGAGGGACGTGGCGAGGCGCCGGACTCGAGACGATCCGGGCCCGGTCATGCCGAGGCGGCCGCTGTCGACGCGGACGAGCGGGGCCGGCCTCTATGAAGTCCGAGGCGGCGGAGGTACGCTCCGAGGCGGCGCTGGAGGGCGCGATCATGGCGACGCGGGTCTTGGGCTGGGTGGTCGCGCTGGCGGCGGCGACCGGGTGCTCGGCAGCGCCGGCGCTGCTCGGCCCCGATGCGGCGCGAGCGCTCGTCGTTCATGCCGACAGAGCCGCGGACCGCGAGGACAACGCGGAGGCGGTGCGGGCCTACCTCCAGTGCGTCGAGACCTGCCCCGGGCCCGAGGGGCAGCTCGTGATAGCCGATCTCAGCGCCCAGCTGAGAGCGAGGCCGGATTTGGCCGAGCTCCTATGGCAAGCGGTGGATCGCATGGAGGCGAAGGTCGTGGCGGGCGAGGGCGGCCGGGAGCAGCTCCACCAAACGGTCTCTAGGCTCGTCCGCATCTACGCGACGCACGCGGCCACGGAGCGACCGCGCGCGCTGCTGAGGCGCCTTTGGGAACGAGGAGCCGCGGAGGGATATGCAACGCTCCTGACGGCGTGTGCAATCGAGCTCCCCGCGAGCTTGAGAGAGCTCTCCACCCATGACGTCGAGCTGCTCGTCGAGCGCGCCGCGGGCCCGGACCGCACCGGGGACGACGGCGCTCCCCCCGAAGAGCGCGGGGAGCGCCCGCTGGCCAGCGGCCCCCAACAAGCGAAGAGGCGACGCGCCGAACACGCCATCAAGATCGCCTCCTTTCTCCTCGACGCCGAGCGGGCGCCCGCCGCCGAACGCGTGATGCGCGCGGCGATCTTCGAGACGGGCTGCGAGACCGTGATGGACTGGCTTGGTAAGGAGGAGAGCCCAACGCTGGCGCTTGCATGCAGCGCATGCCCGTCCGCGCGCGCCTGTCTCCCGCCCGGACAGTCGCCGCCGAGACCCAAGTCCTGGGTCTGCCGTGGGAGCGGCCCCGATCTGCCTCCCTAAATCACATACGAAGCCACCGAGCGGATGATGGGCCCAGCGCCACATTCGGGCTCCGCTCAATCTCCTCATAGCCTCCAAAATTGCCCCGGGCCGGAGATGCCACCCTCTCGGCATGGGCACCATGAACCTCGGGCTCGGCCAGACGGCCTTCGCGCGACGACTGACGACGGGCGGGCTCTTGACCCTCTTGTCGTTTTCGCTGCTCGTGGCGCGCGTCCTGCGAGTCGGGACCCTGACCTTCGCGTTCCTGGGTTGGAACCTGTTCTTGGCCTGGCTCGCGGTAGGGCTCGGGGCGGCGAGCTGCGCGCTTTGGGATCGGAAGAAGATCGCGGCGAGCGCGCCCTGCTTCGTCGCCTTCTTTGCGATGTTCCCCAACACGTTCTATCTCGTCACCGACCTCGTGCATCTCCGCCATACGCGCGGTCCGTTGTGGCACGACTTCGCGCTCTTGTTCTCGTGCGCGGCCACTGGTGTGGGCCTCGCCCTCTGCTCGCTGTTCGAGGTGCACCGGCGCGTCGCCGCGCGCTTCGGTCGGGGGTGGGGCTGGGCCGTCGTAATGGCCTTCGGTTTGTCGACGGGGTACGCGATTTGGCTCGGACGCATCTTGCGCTTCAATTCGTGGGACCTCGTGGTGACGCCGGCGAAGGTCGCGCGCTCCGCGCTCTCACCGCTGTTCGCCCCGCGCGAGCATCTGCTCGCCTGGGGCATGACAGGACTGTTCAGCGCGCTGCTCCTGGTGCTGTACATCGCCTTTCAATCGCGCCACCCGAGCGCGCGCGCATGAAGGCGGGAGGCTCGGACCGCTCCCTGGAAGCCGAGCCTGAGCCGGGGCTCATCCGCCGCCCGCGTACTCCCAGCCGAAGCGGCCCTTGATGCACAAATGACCCTCCGTCACGGATGACTCGACGGGAGAGGTCACGCGCACGATGCGATTGTCTTGAACGCGCATCGTCAGGGCGCATCCGACGCCACAATAGGGACATGTGGTGGTGGTCTCGGTCTGCTTGGATTCGTCCCAGGTCCCGGCGGCGCGCATGTCGTGCTCGCGCTTGAAGACGAGCGCGCCGGTCGGACAAACCCCGATGCAATTGCCACAGAACACGCAGGCCGAGTCGTCGAGCGGGGTGTCGAGCTCGGTGGAGATGCGGGCCTCGAAGCCCCGCCCCGCGACCGCGATCGCGAAGGTGTTTTGGGCATCCGTCCCGCACGCCTCGACGCATTTGTAACAGAGCATGCATTTCGCGTAGTCGCGTACGAACAGGTCATTGTCGACCTTGGGCGGCTGAGCGACAGTGGCGGCCTGTGCCCCTGTCGAGGGCGCGTGGTGTCCGGCGTGGGAATGATCCCGAGCGCCCGCCTCGGCGGGGGGAGCGGCGGGGCCGAAGCGCTCCGGCGCGGCGCCATAGCGGACCATCAGGTCGCCGATGCCGGGCGTGGCGGAGAGATCGACGCTCGAGCCGAGCAGCTCGAGGACGAGCCGGCGCGACGTGCGGACGCGCGGCGAGTCGGTGAGGACCACCATCCCCGCCTCCGCCTTGCGCGAGCAAGAAGGGACCAGGGTGCGAGCGCCCTCGAGCTCGACGACGCAGATGCGGCAGACGTTCACGGGGGTGAGGTTCTTCGCCCAGCAGAGGGTCGGAGTGTCGACCCCGCGCGCGCGGCATGCGTCGAGGATCGTCGCGCCTTCGGGGACGGAGACGCTCTCTCCGTCGACGGTGATCGAGACGTCGCGCGTAGGTCCGTCGCCTCGGTCGCGGAGGGCCCGGGGCGACGCGGGCTGAATGAGGGGCAACCGGATCACGAGGCACCTCCGAAGAGCGCGCCGAGCTCTTTCACCGCGCTCTCGATCGCGCTCGAGGCCGTCTGACCGAGGCCGCAGATCGAGGCGTCGCGCATCACCTGTCCGAGATCCGCGAGGAGCGCGTGCTCCGCCTCCACCGAGCCCCGCGGAGACTTGCGAACGAGGCGGGTCACGAGCTCCTCCTGCCGAACGGTGCCGACGCGGCACGGGATGCATTGGCCACAGCTCTCGTCGCGGAAGAAGCGCGCGAGCCGCTCGAGCACGGGCCCGATCGGGATCGACGCGTCGAGGACGAGGACCACGCCGGACCCGAGGGTCGCGCCCGCTTTGCGGACATCCTCGAAGGTCAGCGGCAGATCGAGCTTGGACTTGCCGACGAAGGTGCCCGCGGCGCCGCCGAGCAGCACCGCCTGGACATCGCCAGCGCCCGCGAGCTCCAGCAGCTCGGAGAGCTTCGCCCCGAACGGGAGCTCGTAGAGGCCGGGGCGCTCGACCTTGCCCGAGACGCAGAAGAGCCGCGTGCCTGGCGAGCCCGCGGTGCCCGCGTGCCGGTACGCGGCCGCGCCGTGGGTGAGGATCCACGGCACGTTCGCGAGGGTCTCGACGTTGTTCACGACCGTCGGCCGCCCGAACAAACCGGCCTCGACCGGGAACGGGGGCTTGGTCCGAGGCTCACCCCGGAAGCCCTCGATCGAAGCGAAGAGCGCCGTCTCCTCGCCGCAGATGTACGCGCCCGCGCCCCGCCGGAGCTCGATATCGAAGCGGACGCCTTTGCCCATGAGGTCGGGACCGAGATAGCCCCGCGCGCGCGCTGCCTCGATCGCACCAGCCAGCCGGGCGTGGGCGAGCGGATACTCCGCGCGGACATAGAGGAAGCCGAGCTCGGCGCCGACGGTGGTGCCCGCGATCGTCATCGCCTCGACGACGGCGAACGGGTCTTCCTCCATGAGGACGCGGTCCTTGAACGTGCCTGGCTCGGACTCGTCCGCGTTGCAGACGAGGTACTTGGGCCGGCCCGCCGCGGAGGCGACCGCCTGCCATTTGCGGCCGGTGGGGAAGGCGGCGCCGCCCCGACCCACGAGGCCGCTCTCGGTCACCTCTCGCAAGACGAACGCTGGACCGCGATCGAGGGCGAGGCGGAGCGCGCCATAGCCTCCGTGGGCGCGGTAGTCGTCGAGGCTCGTCGGGTCGACCCGACCGACGCGGTCGAGCAAGCGCAGCGGGAAACGCCCCCCGTCACGTCCTCTTTGGGGCACGGACGAAGCGCGCGCTGCGGAACCTCTCCCTTCATGGAGCGCGCCGAGCACCGCGCCCGGTGCGACCGGGCCCCACGCGTCCTCCTTCGACGAAGCGCCCGCGCTCACGCGGTACACGGCGGGGGCGCGCTCGCAGAGACCGAGACAGGGGCTCGAGTGCCAAGCCATGCCGTGCTTCGGCTCGCCCTCGGCGGAGTGCTCCTTGGCGAGGACCTCCTTCAGCGCGGGCGCGCCCGCGGCGTGACAGGCCAGGTCGTCGCAGACGTGGAGCGCGAGCGGCGGCCGCTCCGTGAGGGAGAACAGGGCATAGAACGTCGCCACCCCAAACGCCTCTGCGGGCGGGACGTGGAGCCGCTCGCAGGCGTGGCCGAGGGCACCGGGAGGGATCCAGCCGAAGCGCGCCTGGATCGCGTGGAGCACCGGCAAGAGGAGGTGGCGCAGCGATCTCGCCTCGCGCAGCCCCACCGTCGGGTGCGGGCTCTCGATCGCGCCGATGATCGCGTCGACGGCTTCGCGCTCTTCGGAGGTCGGCTTCGTTCGAATGGGGTGGAGATCCACGGGCTACTCGGCGGCGGTGACGTTGGCGCTGATCTTCTCGATGCGGACAGCGGCGGCCTTGAACTCCGCCGTCCCCGACTTGGGATCGGTGGCGTCGATGGTGAGGACGTTCGTGTCGATCTCGTTGGGGAAGTGGAACGTCATGAAGACGAGCCCGGGGCGGAGCCGCGCGCTGATGCGCGCGGGCACGTCGAGCGAGCCGCGGCGCGACGAGACGCGGACGATCTCTCCGTCCGCGACGCCGAGCCGAGCCGCGTCCTCGGGGCACAGATCGACCGTCTCCCCGCGCCGCAGCGGCGAGCGGTAGCTCCCCGACTGCACGCCGGTGTTGAACGAGGAGAGGCGACGCCCGGTCGTGAGCCGGAACGGGAAGTCCGCGTCGAGCGCCTCCACCGGGCCTCGCTGCTCGGTGCAGTGAAACGGCGCGCGGGGGCCCACGAGCGGCTCGGCCCAGAGGCGTCCGTGGAGGAACGGGGAGCCCTCGCTCGCCTCGTCGGGGCAGGGCCATTGCACCCCGCCGAGCCGCTCGAGCTTCTCGTAGCTCATGCCGGCGTGCATCGGCGAGAGGGTGCGGAGCTCCTCCCAGAGCTCGCGCGGGGTCGGGTCCCCGAGGTCACGCCCGAGGTGCCGCGAGAGGTCCGCGATGATCGCGATGTCGTCGCGCGCTCCTTGGGGAGGGGAGACGGCCCGGCGCACGCGCTGGACGCGTCGCTCGCTGTTGGTGACCGTCCCCTCCGCCTCCGCGAAGCTGGCGGTGGCCGGCAGGACCACGTCGGCGAGCTCGGCGGTGCGGGTGAGGAAGATATCCTGCACCACGAGGATCTCGAGGCCCTCGAGCAGGTGGGTCGCGTGCTTCGAGTCCGCCTCGGATTGGGCGGGGTTCTCGCCGATCACGTAGAGGGCGCGCATCTCGCCGCGCTCCATCGCTTCGAACATCTGGGTGAGGTGCCAGCCCGCCTTCGGCGGGATCGTCACCCCCCAAGCGCGCTCGAACTTCGCGCGGGCCGCTTCGTCCTCGACATCCTGGAAGCCGGTGAGCTTGTGGGGCAGCGCCCCCATGTCGCCCCCGCCCTGGACGTTGTTCTGGCCGCGGAGCGGGTTCAGCCCCGAGCCCCATTTTCCGACATGGCCGGTGAGGAGCGCGAGGTTGATCAGCGAGAGGACATTGTCGACCCCGTCGTGATGCTCGGTGATGCCGAGCGTCCAGCAGATCATGGCGCGGTCGGCGCGCGCGTAGTCCCGCGCCGCCTGCTCGATGAGGGCGGGGGCGATGCCCGTCTGCGCCGCCACGCGCTCGAGGGGATAGCGCTCGAACACGTGCGCTCGGTAGGCCTCGAAGCCCGTCGTCGCGCGCTCGATGAAGGCGCGGTTCTCGAGCCCCTCCCGCAGGATGACGTGGGCCATCCCGTTCGCGAGGGCGATGTCGCTCCCGACGTCGAGGCCGAGCCAGCCGTCCGCCCAATCCACCGACGTCGTCCGGCGGGGATCGACGGCGTAGAGCTTCGCCCCGCGGCGCACCCCCTTCAGCACGTGGTGGAAGAAGATGGGGTGCGTCTCGCGCGCGTTCGAGCCCCACAGAAGGATGACATCCGTCTCTTCCGCTTCGCGATAGGAGCTCGTGCCGCCGCCTGCTCCGAAGACCGTCGCCAGACCGACGACGCTGGGGGCGTGTCAGGTTCTGTTGCAGCTGTCGATGTTGTTCGACCCGATCGTCGACCGGATGAACTTCATCGCCATGTAGTTCACCTCGTTGGTCGCCTTCGAGCACGAGAAGATCCCGAAGGTCCGGGGGCCGTGGGCGTCGACGGAGGCACGGATCCCTCCCGCCGCCCGCGCCATCGCCTCTTCCCATGTCGCCGGGCGCAGCGGCCCGCGCGTCCCGTCGGGGTTTCGGTCACGCACGAGGGGCTGGGTGAGGCGCGGGAGAGGCTTTCGCATGGCGGGCTCCGAGGGGCGGCAGCATACCGGAGCAGGCGGGCGAATCCCACTCGCGCGAGTGGAAAGATGGGCCTCCGCGCGCTAAGCGTCCACGTTGTGTCGCGCATCGGACAAGCCCTCGTTCGGCACTCCCTCTCCGAGGCCGTCGACGACTTGCGCGCGGACGTTTGGTCCTCCCTCGCCGACGAGGCGGTCCTGGAGCGCCTCCCCCTCGAGGTCGATCGCGACGCCTCCGAGCTCACCGCGGGGAGCCGGCCCCAAGTGGTGCTGCGAGACCGGGGGGGCCGGAGATACCTCTTCAAGCTCGCACCGCCCGACCAGATCGCGGCGGAGCTCCTCGCGTACCGAACGAGGCGCGCGCTCCGTCGCCTCCATGTCCCGGCGGCGCGGCGCACGATGAAGCTGCCCGAGCTCGGCGAGCGCGAAGGCCTCGTGCAGCCGATGATCCCGCACCATCAGGCTCGCCTGTCGACGGATCCCCTCCATTGGACGGCGCTCGCGACGGAGCACCTCCTCCGCGAGCACCCTTGGGAGTGGCTCCTCGCCAACCTCGACACGCACGTCGACCAATACGTGCTCGTCGGTCCCCACCGGCTCCCTATCAATATCGATTGGGACCACACGCTCGTCGACCTCGACGTGGAGGCATTGGATCGCTTCAACAAGCGCAGCGCGACCGTCGCCCCGATTCGGAACCTGTTCTATTCCGAGTATGTGGCCGGCCGCGTCCGCGGCGACTTCTATGGCATGCTCCTCGAGGCCCGGCGCATCGAAGCGCGGCTCTCCGACCGCCGCCTCTCGACGCTCGTGAACCGCTATTGTGATGAGCTCGCCTTGGGGCGGGAGCGCCGCCGTGAGCTCGTGAGCCGGCTCCTTCGCCGGAAGCGAGGGCTGCCCGCGGCCTTCGATGCGTTCGTCGCCGAGCTCGACCACGATCGGCGGGTCACCCTCGGCGTGGCGACGTCCCGCAAGACGGCCGTCGAGCAGCTGGCCGCGCGCGCCCAGGACGCTTGGCAGCGACTGTCCATTACCGTCCTCCACGACCACGTCGTGAGACCAAGCTTGAAGGCCTACCGCGCCGTGCTCGGGGTCGGCGAGCGGGTCATCGGACGCGCCGCCCGCGATTGAACACCACGCTCTCTCTCGGAAGAGTCAGACGAGGGCGAACGCGCTCACGATCTGCTCCGATGCAGCCGACCCGCGATAGAGCGGAGCGGCGGCCAGGACCGACCGCACGATCGGCCCCGCCACCTCCGCCTCTTGCGCGTCGAAGCCGCTCAAGATCGCGGCGACGGAGCTGGGAAGCCCATCCGGCAACGCCTCGCCGAAGGGACGGGTGAGCAATGCAATCGCGAGCGCGGCCCGGCCCGCGTCGTCACCGGTGGTCGTGCCCACGAGCTTGCGGAGGCTCGCGAGGGTGCGCTTGAGCTCGGCTTTGAAGAGGCCTTCGCGGTGCGAATGCCCCCGCGCGACGAGCGCCGCCACCGCCGCGAGGGTGACCGCGAGATCGCCCCCGAAGATCCCGTCTGCCCCTTGCAGGAGGATCAGCGCGCGAAGCCCCGCCTCGTCGTTGGTGAGGGTCGGCGGCGGCGCCGCCGCGCGCGCGGGCTGCGCCGGGAGCGCCACCGATCGCGGTACGGCGGGCGCGGGGGCCCGCATCGCGACGGGCGGCGGAGGCGGAGGCGCCGCGGGAGGAGGGGGTGGCGCGAAGCCTTGGGGAGCGGCCATTCCCATCGGCGCCATCCGGGGCGGAGCGGCCATCGAAAGCGGCACCGGCGGCCCGAAGCCTGGCGGTCCCCCGAAGCCGCCCGCGAGAGGTGGGCCTGCCGAGAACGCCGCGGAGACGACGTTGGCCGGCATCGGGAGGGCGACGGGGATGCTGCCCGTCACCACCACCCCGCGATCGTCGCCGTGGGTCGCGACGAGGGCGACGGCGCGATTGGCGAGGCCGAACGCCGTTCCCAGCGCCTCCAGCGTCGGATCGTCGGCAGCATCGAACTTATAAGTGAGCCGCCTGTTCTTGAGCAGCGCCCACACGAGCGGAGCGACGCCTTCCCCTTGCTCGTTCGAGGCGACCGCGCCCACGTCCACGCTGAGCCGCAGGTCTTCTCCGTCGGCGCGCTGCCCCGTCAGGACGATGCGGTCGCCCGCCTCGACCGCGCCGCGAAACGCGAAGAGCGCCGGCTCGCCCCCAAACAGATCGAGCGGCCCCGCGGGCTCGAGCTGCCTCGGCGCGCGCAGATCTCCGGCGTGGTCGACCGCGACCTTGATGGTCGTCCACAGCGGTGCGTAGATCGCGTTCTTCAATCGACTGAGGGCGCGCTCGAGGTCCTCGTCCGTGGTGACGGGGATGTAGACCCCGCCCCCCGCCGCCGCGAGCGACGCGAGCATCGCGTGGTTGACCGAGTTGCCGATGCCGATGACGTGGACGCGCGTATCGACGAGCTTCGCCCGCGCGGCCGCGAGCACGGCCTCCGCGTCCCCCACATCGCCGTCGGTCATGAAGACCACCACCCGAAGGCGATGAGGCGCGTCGTCGCCCTTGGTCGGCGCCGTCATCGACACCGCCGCGTCTCCAAGACGCGCGTCCAGGACCGCGCCGATCGCGAGGGACGCGTGCGTCCCCCCTCGGGAGGAGATGCTCCCGATGAAGGCGTCGGCCGCGGCCAGCATCCTGTCGTCGAACGGCACCGGGCGATCGGCGAACGCCTCCAGCGCGTCGTCGAACGCGAGGATGTTGAACCGGTCAACGGGACTGAGGGCGCGCAAGCAGCCGCGCACCGCTCGAATGGCGGAGCTCATCGGACCGGAGGCCATCGACCCGGAGCGATCGACCAAGAAATGAATGGTCCTCGGAATGACCGGCCCCTCGTCGGCATACGCGGGCGGCACGATCGCAATCGCGGTCGTCGGTCCCGCCCCATCGGGGCCGGGGGTCGCGTCGTAGCGATGCCACAGCACCGGCACTTCACCCGGCGGCCGGTCTCCAATTTCCAGGATGAAGTCCCGATCGAGCGGCGCGGGCCCCATCTTCACGACCGTCACCCTCCCCTCCCCCGCGCTCGCAGAGGTGGGGTGGCTCGCGCACTTGAGCTTGGGCGCGCCCGCGGGCCCGTGCGCGACCGAGACCTGGACCTTCGCGCGCGCGGCGAGGATGAGCGGCCGGGGGCGGTCCACCGCCGCCGCCTCGATCGGCTTGAGGGCGGCAGGATCCTCCACGAAGCGCGGCATGTACGTGAGCGGGACGATCAAGCGGTGGCCGCCGTCCGTCGGGAGCAGCGTCTGCACCACCCCCAGCACGACCTCGACCCGCTCGCCCGCCTCGATCGGGGCCACGCGCAGCTGCGCGAGGTCCTCGCCCTCCGTCTCCCCGAGGGCGGCCGTCTTGCCCGCCTCGAGCGCGCGCGTGTACTCGGCAGCGGCCCGGTCGCGCGCGCGGATCTTCGCCGTGAGGGCGCGCCCGCCGACCGTGACCACGAGCTTCGCGAGCGCGGCCGAAGGCGGCAAAGGAAAGATCAGATCGCCTTCGACGACCCGCCCGAGGTCGTTCTCGAAGACGACGGCGAGCTCCGAGAGCGCGAAGGGGCCGTCGACGACCACCTCCGCGTCGAGGCTACGCACCGAGAGATGATCCCCCTGGGCCGTCTCGAGCTGCACGCCCCAGCGCCGGTCGCGCCTTCGGGGAGGCTCCGCCGCCGCGTCGGTCAGCGGCCAGGTGCACACAGCGCAAGCCGTCAGATTGTTCGCGTTCGGCGCCCCGCACCTTGCACAGTTCATCGAAGCCTCCCGGGGCCACGATACATGTCAGAAGGCCTCGTCGGGGATCCTCACGTGGCTGTCCGCGCCCGAGGCGCACAGCGCGACGAGCGGAGCAACCCTCGGCAGCTCCGTCTCGAGCCAATAGGCGGCGCACGCGAGCTTTCCTCGATAGAAGGGATCCGCATTGTCCAACTTCGCCGCCACCGCCGCTTGCTCGAGCCACACCCATGCCACCACGACAATCGAGAGGGCCTCGAGGTAGTCCGCGCTGTGGAGGAGCATCCCGTCGACGTCCCCCGCCGCGCCCTTCGCCCCGAGCTGCATCGTGAGGACGATGATCCCGTCGAGGGCCTCCAGGACGGCGGGCCCGCCGGGCACCGACGCCGCCTCGACACGCTCCGCGGTGCGCGCCACCTCCTCGCGCAGCAGACGGAGCGGCTCCCCTCCCCGCGCCACCACCTTTCGGCCGAGAAGGTCCAAGCCCTGGATGCCCGTCGTCCCTTCGTGGATCGAGTTGAGCTTCTGATCGCGCAGCCACGACTCCGGCAAATACTCGCTCGAGTAGCCGTATCCGCCGTGGACTTGGAGGGCGAGCGCGTTCGCCTCGAAGCCGCGCTCGGCCGGGAACGTCTTCGCGATCGGGGTCAACAGATCCAAGAGCAGCTGGCTCCGCTCCCGCGCCGAGGCGTCCACCGCGTGCTGCGCGAGATCCCCATAGCGGGCCGCGAACGCGACGAGGGCGAGGCCCCCCTCCACGATGGCCTTCTGGCGGAGGAGCATGCGGCGCACGTCCGGGTGCTGGAGGATGGGCACCTGCGGCGCGCTCGGATCCTTCGCGCTCGCGGGCCGGCCTTGGGCCCGCGTCCGCGCATAGTCCAGCGCCGCGTGATAGGCGACGGACGCGGTCGCGACGCCATTGAGGCCCACCATGAGCCGCGCCTCGTTCATCATCTGAAACATGTAGGAGATGCCGCGGTGGGGCGCCCCGACGAGCCATCCATGACAATCGCCCTTGTCGCCGAACGCGAGGGTCACGCTCGGCAGCCCCCGCCATCCAATCTTGTGGATGAGGCCGGTGATGGTGACATCGTTCGCGACGAGCGCCCCCTCCGCGCCGACGCGCCGCTTCGGAATGGCGAACAAAGAGACCCCTTTGATCCCGGCCGGCGCCCCCTCGATGCGGGCCAGCGTCAGGTGCACGATGTTGTCGCGCATGTCGTGATCGCCGGCGGAGATGAAGGTCTTGTCCCCTTTGACACGGTAGGTCCCGTCCCCCGCGGGCGTAGCCGTCGTCTTCACGTCCGCGAGGCTCGAGCCCGCGTGCGGCTCCGTCAGGGCCATGGTCCCTGTCCAATCCCCCGAATAGAGCCGCTCGAGGAACAGCCCCTTCACCTCTTCGCTCCCGAACGCCTCTATCAAATGGCCCGCGCCCGTCGTCAGGCCCAAGTAGCCATAGGCGGAGAGGTTGCCCGCCATGAGATAGACATGCGCGAGGGTGGCCACCGTCATGGGCAGGGACGCGCCGCCCACCGCCTCCGGGCGTGATGCGGTCAGCACGCCGAGCTCGATCATCGGCGCGAGCAGCCTCTCCAGCTCGGGATGCACGAGCACCTCCCCGGCCACGAGGCGCGGGGGCGCCTCATCGAGCGCTCGGTACGCCGGAAACAGCACCTCCCGCGCGATCCGCCGGGCTTCCCGGAGGAAGCCGTCGAACGTGCCGCGGTCGTGGTGGGCGAACGCGGGCAGCGCCGTGAGCGCGGTCGCGTCGAGCACGTCGTGCAGGAGGAAATCGACGTTCCGATCCGAGACGAGAGGATTCATCGGAGTGGAACGTTAGCAGGCCGCTGCCGCGAGGGGTCCGATGCCGACCGGGCTCTTCGACGAGCGATCGGCATCGGCGCCTTCCTCGGCCGCGGATCAGGAACGCGTCAGATGCAGAACCCGTCGACGTCGCAGATCAGATCGCCGCAGCAATCCAGATCCCCGAGGCACGCCTCGTCGACGTCCGAGCAGACGTTGCAGGTGGCGGTGCTGTCGCAGACGAGGCCATCGCAGCAATCCAGGTCCTCGACGCAGGCCTCCGCGACGTCGAAGCACTCGACCGCCCCGCAGATCCCCAGGTCGCAGACCCCGGTGCAGCAGTCCACGTCGTCCACGCAGGTCTCCCCGTCCACGAAGCACGTCCCGGGGACACCGCAGAACCCGTCCGACGCGCAGTACTCACTGCAGCAATCGGCGTCCGTCAGGCACTCTACATCGTCCTCGAAGCAATCGACGGCGGCGCTACACGTCCCGTCGGTTGCGCAACTGTGGCTGCAACAATCGGCGTCGATAGTGCAGGCGCCACCGTCGTCGATGCACGTCCCGGAGCTCGGGTGGCAAAAGCCATCCGCCCCACAGGTAGAATCCGCGTCGCAGTCGGCGTTCGACACGCACGTCGTGGGGTCGACTACGAGGCAACCGGCAAGCAAAGAGAAGAGCCCGAGCGCCGCGGCGGCGCCCCCCAACAATCTTCGTTTCATGTTCGTAAGACCTCCGGCGAAAGAGCATTGCAAGCGTCGAGCCGGTAGGACGCCCCCTCGCCCCCGTCTCTACGTCAGCTCTTCGAGGGAGCGCCCCTCGCTCGGCACACAAAGAAGGCGGGCGACGATCGCGGCCGCAACCATCAGCGCCGCCGCGAACCCATACCCGGCAAACAGGCTCGCCGGGTCTCCCTCCTCGATGATCCGGGCGAACAGCGACGGCGCCACCGCTCCGCCCCCCGTGCCGACGGCATAGAAGAGCGCGATCGCCATTCCGCGCACCTCGACCGGAAACAGCTCGCTGACGGTGAGGTAGGCCGAGCTCGCCGCCGCCGACGCGACGAAGAACACGACGCACCACGCGATCGTCTGGGTGCCCGCGTCGAGGAGCCCGCCCCAAAACAAGAGCCCCGTTCCGAGCAGCAACACGCCCGAGGCGGCGTACGTGATCGGGATCATCACCCGCCGCCCCAACCGGTCGAAGAGCGGACCAAGCAACAGAGGACCGAGGAAGTTCCCCGCTGCGAACGGCACCACGTAGAGGCCAATGCGCTCCGGCCGGACGTGGTGAAACCGCTCCAAGATGAGGCCATAGGAGAAGAAGATCGCGTTGTAGAAGAAGGCTTGCGCGATCATCATGACGAGCCCCAGCACCGTCCGCCGGGGGAAGCGGCGCATCAGCACGTGAAAGACGTGCCTCGGCCCCACCGCCCCCATCACCGTGATGTCGACGAGGGCCAGAGCCTCGGCCGCGGCCACGGGACCTCCTGCTCCTCGGATCTTCTCCTCGATCGCATCCAAGGTGCGCGAGGCCTCCCTCACATGGCCGTGCATCAAGAGCCACCGCGGGCTCTCCGGGACGTCGCGGCGCACGACGAGAATGGCGAGCCCGATGATCGCGCCCATCCCGAACACCAACCGCCAGCCGATCTCCACCGGGATCCACCTCGGATCGAGGAGCACCAACGTCAGCCCCGCCCCGAGGGCGACCCCGACCCAATAGCTGCCGTTGATCCCGAGATCGATCCGACCGCGCAGCCGCGCCGGCACGAGCTCGTCGATCGCGGAGTTGATCGCGGAGTATTCGCCCCCGATGCCCGCCCCCGCGAGGAATCGAAAGACGAGGAACACGGCGAGCCCGGGCGCGGCCCCGCTCGCAGCGGTAGCGGCCAAGTAGAGACCGAGCGTCACGAGGAACAGTCGCTTTCGCCCGTAGCGGTCCGTCAGATGACCGAACACGAGGGCGCCAACCACCTGCCCGATCAAGTAGACGGTGTTTGCGAGGCCGACCTCGGAGACCCGCAGCCCCAGCGTCCTCTCGTCTTGCAGCGTTGGAGCGAGGCTCGCGATCAGGCTGGCCTCGAGCCCGTCGAGGATCCACGTGATGCCGAGCGCCATGACCACCCGACGGTGCCACCGCGACCACGCGAGCGCGTCCAGGCGCGTGGGCACGTTCGACCGAACGACGGAGCCCCGAGTCGCGTCTGGCCGCATCGCGGGACCGTAGCAGATCGTTTGAGGTCAAACGATTTGCGGTCGCCCGTTCGTGGCGCCCCGGTGTCCATCGCCGGTGGACACCCTGTCCCTCCCCGTCACCCGCAGGTGGACACTCCCCCCGACAATCCCTCGAAATTGGAGGACATCACCGGTGCAGCGCTGCCGGCACGGTTCGTGATTGGCGACTCGCCATGCTTCGATGGATCGCGCTCACGACGACCAGCCTCGCTCTCGTCTCCAGCGCCTGCGGCGGCGAAAGCCAGCCCGCGACGGAGGGCGGGGGAGGCGCGGAGAGCGCCGCCGGCGGCGAAGGGGGCGAGGGAGGCGCGCCGCCCGAGGCGGGAGGAGGCGGGGCCGGCTTCGAGGGATCCGGCGGCGGAGCGATGGACGGCTGCAAGAAGGTCGACTTCCTCTTCGTGGTCGACAACTCCGTCTCGATGAATGACGAGCAGGACGCGCTCGTCGTCAGCTTCCCGTCCTTCATGGAGACCATCGAGAGCACCCTATCGGCGGCGGACTATCACGTCCTCGTCGCCGACACCGACGCGTGGGGGCGCTGCAACACCGCGAACGGCTGGGTGGGAGAGACGCCGGACCACCAGACGTGCAACGACTATGTCGAGACCGCGCAGTTCGAGGAGTGCGACCGGGTTCGAGGAGCGGGGGTCATCCATCCTGCCGGTGAATACGCGAGCAACCAGATTTGCGACGTCTATGGCGGCAATCGATACATCGTCGATGGCGACCCGAACGCGGCCGAGACGTTCTCATGCATGGCGAAGGTGGGCACGGCCGGCAGCGCCTCCGAGCGCCCCATGGAAGCCATCGTCGGAGCCGTCTCGCCCGAGCTCAACGCGGCCGGTGGCTGCAACGAGGGGTTCATTCGATCCGACGCGATCCTCGTCGTCACGTTCATCAGCGACGACCCGAACTACGAAGACACAGGGACCCCGCAATCCTGGTACGACGCCGTCGTCTCCGCCAAGGGCGGCAAGGCGGACGCGGTCGTCGTGCTCGGGCTCACGCCCTACGACGGCGGCACCGCCGGGCAGCACTGGCACGACTTCATCGGGCGGTGGGGAGACCGCGGGCTCGAGGCCTCCGTCGAGCTCCCCGACTACTCTCCGTTCTTCGCGGAGGCGGTGGACCTGATCGATCAGACTTGCGACGACTTCGTCCCCCAGTGACGGTCAGTCGGCCGGCTCGATGACGAGCTCGCTCCCGCCGCAGACGACATCGGCGCGGCCTGCCGAGTTGGACACCTCCGCCACGACCCCGTCGCAGCGCGCCGTGACTCCGCCCGGGTACAGCCGGTGGGGAATGGCGATCTCGTGGGGCACGTCGGCGGCCGCGCCCGACAAAGCGACCGTGAGCCTCCGCGGCCCGGGCTCGAACGAGAAGGACTCGATGGTCCCCGCCACCGCGGATGGATAGGGGCGCGCGAGGGCGTCCGCGACCTCCTCGCGCAGCGGACCTCGCGCTTGTCCCGAGGGGGGAGGGTCGTAGAGCCCCCACGCGCCTTGCGAGGTCTCTTCGTAGAGCCACCACGCGCTGGAGATCGCTCGCGCGTCGAACACGTCCAGGCAAGCGCGCACGTATCTCAGCCCGTGCTCGTCGGGGCCGTTGCCGAACTCTCCCACGTAGAGCGCCGCTCCGTACGCGTCCGCCTCTCTCCTCGCCGCGTCCACGCTGGCCTCGACCGCCGTGACGTCCTCGCTCGCCCACCCATCCTCGAACACGTCGACATAGACGTGCGGCGAATACACCGCGTCCTCGAAGCCGATGGGGGAGAGCACGGTCGACGAGTCGGTCAGGTTGCGCAGACTGTCGGGCTCGAAGAAGATGGTCAATGCGGGCGCTGCGGCGCGCACCGCGTCCCCCACCCGCCCATCGAAGTCGTCGAGGCGATTGGCGAAGATCACCACCACCGGCTCGTTCATGAGCTCGAGCCCGAGGACGCCGGGCTGCCCCGCGATCCGTCCCGCGAGCCAGCCCGCCATGTCGGCGTAGGCCTGCTGGACGCCCTCCGCGTCGTTGAAGAACGAGTCGAAGGCGCCAATCACTTGCGCGCTCGTTCGCCGCTCGTCGAGGTCGGTGAGAGGGCCGGAGAGGAGCTCGGTCGGCGGCGGCACGATGGCCCAGAGCGGCGCTCCGTCCTCCCCGATGTGCTTGCTGAAGGCGTCTTGATGCAGATCCACCAAGGTCGCCACGCCGTGGGCGTCGCAGGCGGCGGCGAGGGCGAGCACCGCGTCCACGTAGTCGTCCCGATACTCCCCGCGGACCGGCTCGATCGCGCTCCAACTGACGGGCAGGCGGAGATGATTCATCCCGAGCTCCTCGGCGATGAACGCGCAGTCGGCCTCCGTGAAGGCGGGGATGGACTCCACCGGAGCGCGCCCGTCGTCGAACGTCACGTCGAAGATGCCTGCGACCCGCGCGTTCACTCCGCGCAGCACCCGCTGCCGGCCCTGCGAATCGCGCAGCACCCCTTCGCTCGCGGTGAGCGCGTCGGTCGGGGTCACGGTGGACGCGGGCGGCGACGAATCACCGCAAGCGGCGCACGCCGCGATCAGCAAGAGCGAGGCGCCTTCGTGGCGGGGTAGGGCCGCGACCTTCTCCATTCGCAGAGACTAACCGACCCGGTCCCTCGGAGCGGACAGCCCGCGGCGTTCGGTGTACATCGCGCCCATGTCCGATTCCACCTCGTCTCCCGCGCATCGGCGCCACCCTCAGACCAGCTCGGTGTCGGAGGGCTTCGATCCGCGCCTCAGCGTGATGGCGGTGCGACCACCGATCTATCCGGTCTCGACGTACTGCTTTCCTTCCGCGGAGGACGCGGCGCACTACTTCGAGGTCGCGCTCGGGAAGGTCGAGCAGCGGCGCGGAGAGAGCATCGGGCTCATCTACGCGCGCCTCAATCATCCGAACGCGGAGATGTTCGAGGACGGGCTGCGCATGGTCGAGAAGGGAGCGCGGGCCGCGCTCGCGTTCACGAGCGGGATGGCCGCGATCACGACCACGGTGCTCTCGATCGTCCGCCCCGGTCAGAAGATCCTCTATCAGCGACCGGTCTACGGCGGCACCGATCACTTCTTCCGGAGCATGCTCCCGGAGTGGAACGTGCGCGCCATCCCCGTCCCGGACGGGTGCTGGGAGCAGGCCGTCGCCGAGCACGGACCCGAGACCGCGCTCGCGTACGTCGAGACTCCCGCGAACCCCACGCTGCGCATGATCGACATTCGCGCCGTTCGCGCCGTGCTCGATCGCGCCCCCGGCGGGCGACGGATCCCCCTCGCGGTCGACAACACCTTCCTCGGTCCCGTGTTCCAATCGCCCCTCGTCCACGGCGCCGATCTCGCCCTCTATTCGGCGACCAAGTTCCTCGGCGGCCACAGCGACCTCGTGGCCGGGGCGGTCGTCACCGCCGACGAGCGGGCCGCCGATCCGATCCGCGCCTCGCGCGCGTTCCTTGGCACCATCTGCGAGCCGTTCACCGCGTGGATGCTGCAGCGGAGCCTCGCGACCCTGTGGCTGCGGATGATCAAACAATCCAAGAACGCGAGCCGGCTCGTCAATGTCGTGAAGGCTCACCCCGCCGTCGAGCGCGTCCACTACCCGACGCTGCTCGTCGGAGATCAGGCCCGCATCTTCGAGAGCCAGTGCAACGCCCCCGGGTCCATGATCGCGCTCGAGCTCCGCGGCGGCCGCCCCGCTGCCTTCCGCTTCCTCAACAGCCTGCGCATCGTCCGCTGCGCGGTGTCCCTCGGCGGCGTCGAGTCGCTCGCCTGTCATCCCCGCTCCACGACCGCCTCCGAGATGAGCGAAGAGGATCTCTCCGCGAGCGGGGTCACCGAGGGCCTCGTCCGCCTCAGCATCGGCGTCGAGTATTGGCGAGACCTCGAACAGGACATTCGCGGAGCCCTCGACGCGGCGCTGGAGTCGCTCGATCGAGGCTCGGGGATTTGAGGTCTGAATTGGATACCGTCTTCGATGTTCGCCCGGCGAGCTTGCCGCCAATTGTGCACCGGCTGCGCGACAAACCGACGGGGCGCCAAGGTGCCGGCGCGTCACTTAGCGCATGCTGAATGGTGTGCTAGACGACGCCAATGCGAACAACGGTAGGAGCTTCCCTCTCGAGCCGTTCCCGGGCGGAAGCCATCGCTGCGATGAAGAAGGCGTACCGGCGAACGGTCGTGCTGCCCGCGCTCTATTGGCGGGCCAAGGGCGTCGTCGACCAGGCGATGTTCCGCTATCGCAGCGCCGTGTTCGATCGAGCCATGGGGGTGGAGACGACGCGCTCGGTCGACCGGAGCCGCCTCGACGTCGCGCCGGCGAAGCGCGAGCAGGCTTGGTCCTACCACGCCTGCGACGTGAGCCGGTTCTATCGCATCATGAGCGCGATCGATCTCGCCCCCGAGCAGACGACGTTCGTCGATATCGGATCGGGCAAGGGGCGGGCCCTCTTCATGGCCGATCGACTAAAGCTCGCGCGCCTCGTCGGGGTCGAGCTCTCGCCAGCCCTCCACGCGGCCGCGCAGCGGAACGTCCAGTCGTACCGACAAGTGACCGGCTCGTCGACGCCCATCGATCTCGAGAACGTCGACGCGACCGAGTACGAGCTGCCGCCCGGCCGCGTCGTCGTCTTCATGTTCAATCCATTCCAGCGGGAGATCATGGAACGCTTCGCGGCGAAGCTCTCCCGAGCGGGCATCGAGCGCGGCCCCGACCTCACCGTGGTGTATGTGCACCCGGTCGTCCCCGGCCCGCTCGAGGCGGCGCTCGGGCTGGTGAAGGTGCACGAAGACCGCGGCTCCCTGGACTTCATGGTCTTCGCGGGCGCCCCCCAGGCTTGATCCGACCCCCGGCGCGCTGCGCGCTCGCCGACCCCTGCCAGGCGACTGCGCTCTGCGAGCTCCGTCGCGGCAGGGGTTGATTTGAGACGCGCGGCGAATCGTTCTCTATGATGGGGCGATGCGCCGAGGCGCCCCCGGCAACGAGAGAGTCTCGATCGGTCGTTACGAGATCGTCGGGCCGCTCGCGTTCGGCGGGATGGCCGAGGTCGTGCTGGGCCGCGTGCGCGGGCCGAGCGGCTTCGAGCGCCCCGTCGTCATCAAGCGGATCCTGCCGCACCTCGCCCGCGAGGCGGAGTTCCGCCAGATGTTCCTCGACGAGGCGCGGATCGCCGCCCGCATTCGCCACCCGAACGTCGTGTCCGTCGAGGAGCTCGGCGAGGCCGCGGATGACCTCTACCTCGTCATGGAGTACCTCGAGGGGGAGAGCCTCTCGACCCTCGGCAAGCTGCTCGCGAAGCGGAGCGAGGCCCTCTCTCCGCGGTTGGCTGCTCACATCGTCGCGGAGGCGTGCGCAGGTCTCCACGCCGCCCACGAGCTGAAGGGACCGGACGGCGCGCCGCTCTCCGTGGTGCATCGGGACGTCTCTCCGCAGAACGTCTTCGTCCTCTACGAAGGGCACGTGAAGGTCATCGACTTCGGCATCGCCAAGGCGAAGACCAGCGAGTCGAAGACCCGCACCGGACAGGTGAAGGGGAAGTTCGCGTACATGGCGCCGGAGCAGCTGCTCGCCCAGCCCTCGATCGATCGGCGCGCGGACGTCTTCGCCCTCGGCATCCTGCTGTTCGAGCTCAGCACCGGCACGAGGCTCTTCGAGCGCGCGAACGATTTGATGGTCCTGCGCGCGGTCTGCGAGGATCCGCTGCCGCTGCCCACCAGCCAGGTCCCCGGCTACCCGAAATCGCTGGAGGAGATCTACCTTCGCGCCCTCAGCCGCAACCCGGAAGGTCGCTATGCGACGGCGGCGGCGATGCGGCGCGACTTGCTCGCGGCGCTGAAGGATATCCCCTCCACCGAGCCGGCCGAAGAAGAGCTCTCCGCCCTCATGATGCAGCTGTTCGAGGACCGGATCGCGAAGAAGCGCGCGATGCTCGCGAGCCTCGAGCGGGGAGAGCAAGTCACGGAGCTGCCGCCCGGAGAGGACTCGTTTCGCTCGAGCAAAGAAGCAGAGACCGAGGCGGCCGCTCCGGAGCCGCCCGCCTCGGTGGTGGCGGCGGAGGCCCCCTCCGCGACGAGGACGAATGTCGTCGCGGGGGGCGAAGAGGCAAGAGAGCGACCTGCTCGATCGCGCTGGCCGTTGATGGTCGTCGGGCTGGCGGTGCTCGTCGTCGCGGCGGTCGCGGTCCCGATGGCGCTCCGAGGACCTCGCCAGGCGGCCGACGTCGAGGCCGGGCGAGCGAGCGCGCCCCCACCGGAGGCGGCCGCGACGACCGCGATCCCCGCGATCACCGTCTCGCCTTCCATCCCTACCACCACCCCATCGGGCAGCCCCACAGAGGCAGTCTCGAGCGCCAACGCCTCCCGCCCGACCGCCTCCGCGGACGCCTCCGCGGGGGTCGCGGCCGCCGATGCCCAAGCGCGCTCCAAGCCCAGAGTGGGAGCCCCTCCGCCTCCTCCGAAGACGGCCGCGCCCTCTGCCGAGCCCGCAAAATCCAGCACGGGCTTCCGACGATTCGACTGAAGGTCGGCTAAATCACCGATCGTGATCCTGACACATACGACGCTTCAGAGCGGATGATGGGTGCCCCGTCGCCGCAGGCGATGGGGGGCGCCCGCGTTTGGCGGGGTTGGTTTCTAGTAACGCGAACCCGACTTCTCGGCCCGGCGCGGCCAGCGTTGAACACGGAGGCGGAGGGGGGCCCCACGCGGAGCGTGGGGGGAGGGCTGCATCAGCCCTCCGGACCAGAACTGCCGGCCGGAAGTCCGCTTCCGGATCCGGCATCCACGGCCAGACTTCGCGCTTCGTGCCTGGAGCTGCTCCGCCCTTCACTTGCCGCGCCGTGCGCGGGGGCGGAGCAGATCCAGGCACGAACCGGATTGGACGCAGTCCACGCAGTGGACGGAGTCCAAGGAGGTCTACGCAGTGAACTTCGGGCCGGCAGTACTGGGGGCGCTCTGCGGGGCCTCACGTAAGCGGACGTATCATCGAGGCACGGCGAGAGAACCCAGGCCCAGACCCGGTAATCGAATCGCGCGAGGATCTTCGATCGAGAATTGCGCTCGCTCATTTAGCATCGGGGAATGCTCGACCGGCGCTTGCTCATGGCAGCCCTGCTTGGATGGGTGCCGTTCGCGTGTGTCTTGCCCGACGTGAGCCTCGACGGACGACCTTGCCCGTGCACCGACGGTTACGTCTGCGACGAGGCGACCCAGACCTGCGTGATCTCTCCGAGCAGCGGCGCCGGCGGCCAAGGAGGAGCCCCCGTCTCCCAAGGGGGCAATGGAGGTGACCCGTCGACCGGAGGCAACCCGTCGACGGGCGGCATGGGCGGCGCGGGCGACGGCGGTGGTCCGGCGACATTGGCGACCCCGCTCGAGCTCAGCGGCGACGCCTCGACGGAGTTCTCGTTCAAGGTGGCGGGCAAGTTCCTGCTCGTCGCCCCGAAGTCGAGCGACTACCAACTCTCGCGATGGTTCGATCTCGGGACGAGCGACTCGCTGAACCTGAGCGACAACAACCTCCTCCTCGAAAACCTCTACGAGGGGTGGGCGCTCGCCGACTCGATTCAATGGTACACCTACAAGGACGTGACTTCGTCGGCCGGCGCGGTGACGGACCAGACCCCGGTGCGCGCGGTCCTCGTCAGCTCCGTGCGGCTCCCGACTGCGGGCGGTGTCGACGTCGTCACCGAGCAGACGATCTACGCGAGCGGGCGAGTCTCCGTCACCACCCTGGTCGCCAACAACCAAGACGTCGACGTCCAATTGACCGGCTCGGAGTACCACCATCTGACGGTGTCGGAGTCGCTCGAGTGGGCAGGCGCCAACCTCGGAACCCACGGCGCAATCTTCAGCCGCACGATGGGCGCGCAGCCCTTCCCGAACGTTCTGATCGCGAACCTGGGCCCCGAAACCGGCCTCGGCGCGGACCACACCTACAATCGATATTGGGACGGGGGCCCCTTCGCCCTCGCCCCCACCGACAGCCACGTCGCCGTGGGGGAGCTCGTCGTTTACCCCTCCGGGATGTCGGCGGGCGAGGCCCAAGAGCACGTCACCGAGCTGCGCGATCCCGGATTGGAGATCTCGATGGGGGCGACGTTCTCTCGCGTCGAGCGCGGCGCGTATGTCGTGTCCGTGACGGGCACCCCGGTGCAGCTGGGCACGTCCGCGACCCACGCGCGGATGTCGCCCGCGTTCGTGCTCGAAGGCTGGACGTCACCCGCGTGGGAGATCCGAAGAGGCGGAGCGGTGCAGGCATCCAATGATGCGCCCATCGGGCCCGACGTCATCGCTCGGTACGACGAGGCGGCGCACGAATTGATGTTCGAATACATCGGGACGATCCCCGCCGGCGCCCCCGCCGAAGACACCATCTACGAAGTGGTGGTGCCATGAGCGCTCGCCGCGCCGCCGCCCTCGCGCTCGGAGCCGCCCTCCAGCTCGCCGTCGTCGGAGGAGCCCACGCCGCCCCTGCCGCCTCGGATCGGGCTCAGATCCTCTTCGAGCAGAGCGAGACGGCCTATCGAGAGGGCCGCTTCGACGAGGCGATTAGCCTGCTCAAAGAGGCTTATCGCCTCACCCCCGATCCGGTCGTCTTCTACAATCTCGCCCGCGCCTACGAGGGCAAAGGCGATCTCGAGCAGGCCGCCTCCGCGTACGAGCGCTATCTGGCCGAAGGAAAGGACATCCCCGACCGTGGCGCGCTCGAGAAGAAGATCGAGACCCTCAAGAAGCTCGCCGCCGAGCGAAAGGCCGCGGAGACCGCCAAGTCCAAGAGCGAAGAGCCGAAGCCCGTCGTGCCGGCCAAAGAGACAAAGCCCGCGAACAAGAGCAGCCCGAGCCCCGTCCCCTGGGTCATCGCCGGGTTCGGCGGGGCGGGGACCATCGCCGGCGCCATCGTGGCCGGCCTCGGCTTCGCGAAGAACGAAGATGCCGACGCCGCGAGCTCGCAACGAGAGACCGCCGACCTGCGCGCCTCCGCGGAGGACATGGCCCTCGCTGGGAACATCACGATGGGGGTCGGCGGAGCGATCCTCCTCGCGGGCACGATCTGGGGCATCGTCGACGTCGTGAAAAGCGGAAAGAGCACCCCCGCCGAGCGCGCTACCGTGCGCGTACGCGTGGGTGCGGGGTCGGTCTCGTTTTCCATCGGCTTCGATTGAGCAACACCGCCCGCTGACCAGGCCAAAGCGCGTCTCTCTGCCCCCGAGACCCAATCGATCGAGGGCTCCTGCCCCTCCGTGCCGGTGACGAAGGGCACCTCGCCGAGCCCTCGGCCTGGCATCCACCGCAAGCGGCCGCGCCATGGCGCCTCGCGGAGCAGAGGTCGCTCTGGTCCGTCCGTTGCTTCGAGGCCCTTCATGCGACGCTTCGGATGGACGTCTCTCCTCGCGCTCACCCTCCTCTGCTGCAAAGAAAAACCTCTCAAGCCGCTCGAAGCTCGCCAGAAGGACGGGATGGAACGGATGGCCGAGCAGATGGACACCATGAAGGCCGACCCCGGCACCAAGGCGCGCATCGCCGCCGCGAGCCTGGCCGAAGGTGAGCAGGACCGCCTCCCGGCGAACCTGCTGCGTGGCCTCGACGACGCCTCCGGGCAAAACATCGATGCATCACAGAGATCGACCTTGCTCTTCACTCGGATCGACGACGACGTCTGGGAGAAGACCTGCCGAGACCCGAAAGTGCGGGACGAGACCAGCGGCCGAAGCATCCCCTTCGCGGAGAAGAGCCAGAAGATCTACGAGCGATGCGATTTCGCCCGCTTCCAGCTCGTCACCCGCGAGCAAGCCCTCGCCGCGAACCCAGGCGCGCTCGCCGTCGCGATGGTGATGTACGACATCCTCCAAAGGCACGATTCGCTCGTCGACGTGGAGAAGAAGCTCCTCGCCGTGCTCGTCGTCGACTCCGCCGGCTGGGGGACCGACCCGCGCCCAAACCCCGAGGAGCCGCAATGAGCAGCGCTACCAGGTCATGACTTCGCTCGCCTTGACGAGGTGAGCCCGCGCGTAGGCCCGACACGCCGCACGCGTCCGGAACAAGCTCGGGTGGGGCTCGTCGGACCGGCGCTCGAGGCTCACCCCCGCGAGGGCGGGGTCGTAGAGCGCGATCTTCTCGCTGATGAGATCGGCGGGGCACGAAACCGTGCAGTCGACGCCGTCCACCTTGGTCGAGGACTGAATCGAAGATTGACCACCTCGGCCGTGACCGGTCTTCACTCCAATCCCGAGGCGATTGCACACCGAGCAGACTCGCTGGCCGCCCCCGCGGCATTCCTGGACCTCGCGCGCGCGCGACGCGCAGTAGAGCGCGACCTTCACCGTCTCGCCCCCGTACCAGACCTCGTCCTCCGTCACCTTCGAGATGTGCTTGCTCGGGGTCGACATGCAGCCCGTCGCGCTCGACTCGACGAGCTCCCACGCTCCGCCGCGGCGCTCATAGGTGCCCTCACCTCCGCACGTGAAGAAGGTGTCGAAGCCGAACTGAACCGTGTCTTCGTGCACCCGCTTCGTGTTCCCCGAGATCGTCGTCGTGACATTCGCGGGGCCGGACAGCGTCCGCTCGCCGCGGGTCACCTCGTGGGGGCGACACGCCCGATCGAAGACGGTGATGGTGCCGCCGGGGGGCGCCCAATCCAGCAGGGCCGCGACGAGCTTCGAGGGCTCGACCGCGGACAGCTCGGCCGCCTCCGCGGGGGCCTGCGCCTTCACCCAACCCCACGCCTCGTCGAAGGAGGGTCGCGCTGACGCCTCGGGACCAGGGGGAGCCGGGATCTCGGCTGCAGCGGGCGCGGACACGGCCACCGCCGCGGGCCGGGGGACCGCCGCCACCTCCAGGGCCCCCGCAGGCGAGGCGTTCGTCCCTCCGCACCCCCAAACCACCGTCGCAAGGGAAAAGCTCAATACGAGGACTCTGGCTGCGAAGGCACGCACGCGGGGGGCGGACCACCCGGGCCGCCTCGAGTTCCCGAAGGGGGCGAGCTTTTCGGTGAACCGCGCCCGCGCTTCGTCGACTCCCAGGGCATGACCCATCAACAATCCGACGACCTCGACTTCCTCATATCGCTCCTCCTCCCCCTCATTCGAGAGATGGGCCTGGACGACCTGCTCTACGTCATCGAGGAGCACTTTGGAAGAGAGGGCCGAGACGCCTTCGAGCTCGAAGCCCTGCTCTTCCTCGAGCGCCAGGCGATGGACCGGCGCTTCGCGGCGCCGCTTTCCAAGGACCAGCTCTCGTAAGAGGACCTCGGGAAGAAGCTCGCACCGGAGAGCCCCCCGACAGAGACTCTGTAATCATCGCGGGATTTGAACCCGCGATACCTCGATTATGGATCGAATGCCTTACCCGTCTAGGCGAGATGATTTGCGTCCCGGCCCACGTGGAGGCTCTCCGGTGCGAAGTGTTCAGGCGGCGCCGTTGTCCTTCTTGGCTTCGGCGCGCGCGCGCATCCCTTCTGTGGTGCGCTCGAGGGGGGTGCCGGCGACGACGCGCGCGAGCAGCTCCGCCGGGCTCTTGCCGCCGAGGAGGGACACGAGGTTCATGTTGTTGGCGGCCGCCTTCATGACCTCGGAGTCGGAGGCGGCGTGGAGGGCAGCGACGAGCTCGGGCTGGAGGGCGGCGAGGCGCGTCGCCTCCGCCTGAGCGGTGGCGCGCGCGGTCTCGGACTCGATCGCGCCGAGGGCTCGCCGGTGGGCCTCCTCGACTTCGTTCAAGGTCGCGCTCGCGCGGGCCTCCGCCTCCGCCTCCCGCAGTCGCCGCTCGGCGTGCGCCTCCGCGAGGGCGCGTTGGGAGGCGACCTCGAACTCGAGCACCGCCTGATCGCGCTGCTGCTTCTTCTCGAGAGCGAGCGCGTCGACGAGAGCCTGGAGCTCGACGGCGCGCCTCGCGACCCGGTCGTCCGCCTCCGCGTCGATGACACGAGACTCCGCCTTGCGGATCACCGCCTCGCGGATGATGCGGTGCTCCTCCTCGTCAATCGCGCCCTGCTGGCGCGAGGAGGCGAGGCGGCGCTCCGCGTGCTCGTCGCGCAGCCGGAGCTCGAACGAGTCCTTCTGCACCTTCTCGAACGCGTCGGCGAGGGCGCGATCCACGATGTGGATCGAGAGAAGATCGACGGCGTCGACGACCATGCCATTGCTCGGGAACCGAAGCGCGGCGATGGCGGCCCGCGCGTCGCGCGCGAGATCCGAGAGCAGCGCCGTCGCGTCGGATGCACGCGCGAGCTCGCGCACGCGCGACCGCGCCGCGTCGGCGAGGAGCTTCACCGGATCCTCGGCCGAGAACCACCCCGCCGGCTCGCCCTCGAAATGGCCGGCATAGCCAAGGCGCACGCGCAGCCGCACGAAGTCCCGCGACTCGAGCTCGAACGCGTCCGAGAAGCGACCGTCTCGAACGCGCAAGAAGCACGTACGCGCCCGATCATGCCCGTCCTTGGACGGGCCCCTCGAGAGGTGGAGAGGGACGAGGTGCTCGTCGTAGTCCAGCAGCACCGCCTTGGGGCCGATCTCCACGCGCACGCCGCGCGGTGAGGCAATCGCGCACGCGGTGTTGCCGGGCACCTCGAACGAGATCGCCCACGGGGTGACGACGTCGTCGGTGACGGGGCCGACCCACAGCGACCAATCCTCCTTGGACACACGGCGGCGGACGAGCTCCTCGGAGCGCGGGTCCACCAAATAGGACTGCTCGCCGCGGACGGTCTTGACGGCGCCGGTGCGGAGATCGCGAATGTAGATCCCCGACTGGGGATCGACGCCGACCGCCTCGAGCACGACCCTCTCGTGGTCGTTGCCGACGTGGGGCTCACGCGTCTCGGGGTGCACCACCTCCGCCTCGATGAAGGGAAAGAACACGCTCGGCATGCCGCGAACGATCAGCTCGTGGCCCGCCTCGTAGCGCTCCTCGGTCAGAGGAAAGCCCGGGGGCAAGAGCTCCTGCAGGCGCGCGCGCGAGACGGGGGTGATGATGCGCAGCCAGAGGGCCTGGCTCTCGGAAAGCTCGTACGCGTCGTAGACGCGGCGGCGCGAGCCGCGGTGGAGGAACGTGTCGTGAGGGCCGGGGAACACGCGCGCGGGGCCGCGGACGATGCGCGGGTTGCCGTCGGCATCGAAGAGGATGCAGAACTCCTTCGGCCCGAGGACCACGGCGCGCCGCGCGTACGGGTCTTGGGGGAGCTGGCGGCGCTCGTGGCGCTCGCGCGGGCGGCGAGCCGCCCCCTTCTCCTCCGTCGCGGCGTCCAGCTGGGCGAGCATGATCGCGCGCTCCCCGATCGTCAGATCGGAGCGGTGGCGCAGCTCGTTCTTCAACGTGCTGAACTGCTTCGCCGTCATCCCCTCCCGGACCTGGGCCACAAGCTTACCGAGCTCGTCAGCCACCCTCGGCGCGAGCGATGCTACGCCGTCTTCCTCAGTGTCCTTGGACGGATCGAGCTCCTCGAGCGGCGGCACGATCTCGATCCCGGTCGGCGGAATGAACAGCTGCGGATGGCGCCCTTGAATGACGATGCGCTGCCCGAGGCGGAGCTCCGCGCCGGCGGCGCTGGGCCGCAGATCGGCGGGGGCGTCCCCCGCGTCGATGACGGCGCTGGAGAGGCCGGCCGACTCGATCACGAGCCGGTAATAACGAGCGCGCTCGTCGATGGGACCGACGACCTCGACCAGGAGATAGTGGTTCGCGCCGAGCTTGTGGGCGGGGCGCACCTCCGCCGATTGACCAGGCCAGAGAGGAAACGCGCACGGCCCCGCGACGACCCTCGTCGTGCCGAGCTGGAGCTCGCGCTCCTTGTTGCCGCCGGGGACGTACGAGCCATTCGGCGCGTCGTCGGCCCCCTCCCCGCGGACCGGGTTCGCGAGCAGGACATACTCGCCGTCGCGCGCGACCACGAAGGGGCGCGCCTCCATCGCCGCCTGCTCGAAGCCACCGCGATCGTTCGCGCGCACGATGCGATCGTTCGCGCTCGGGGTGAACTCGGTCGGGCCCGCGTGCATGAGGATCTCGCCCGAAGTCTCGTTGAGGGACCACAGGAAGGAACGGCGCGGAACTGGAATCTTTTGGCGGTTCTCGACGGACAAGGCGACACCCCGATGGATAAGAGACTTCGAAGGACACCCCAGGGACGGCGCCCCCTTCGCAGCCTGACGGCTTGACCGGCGTCGATCGGAGCGGTCTCCTGCCATCCAAGAGGTCTCCATGGCGCGCACCGCACCGGTACCCAACATCCCCCCCATCCCCGGCATGTGCCCCAGCATCGCCGTCCTCGCCGGAGGCAGCGGCAGCGGCGGGGGCTCCGGCAGCGGCGATGGGAGCGGCGACGGAAGCGGCGCCGGCGGAAACGGAAGCGGGGACGGCGCCAATGGCGATCAAAGGAACGCCCCCGACCCTTCCAAGAACCCGGACTGCGGCACCGAGTGCCACCCGGTCGACGTCGTCACGGGGCGGACGTTCACGCATCCGATTGTCGACTTCGAGCTGCCGGGGCCATTGCCGCTGACGTTCGCAAGGTCGTGGAGCTCCCTCTCCCGCCGGCGAAATGGCAGCCTCGGCTATGGCTGGTCCCACACGCTCTCATGGCAGGTTCAGGTCCGCCGCGACAAGCTCGTCGTCTGGAGCGACCTCGGGGTGAGTGTCGACTTCGAGCTCTTGAAGCCGGGCGAGCAGAGGCTCGGCCCGTGGGGATGGGTGCTGCGGGCGGAGGCGTGGGGCTACGCGCTCGACACCGGCGCCGGCCTGTGGCTCATCTTCTCGGAGCGACGCGACGACCATCACCTCCTCACCGCCATCGAGGACCGCAATCGCAACCGGATCACCGTCGTCTACGACGACGGCAAGCTCGCCGAGATCACCGACTCGGCGGGGAGGGTCCTTCGAGCTCGGACAGACCCGGCCGGACGCATCCTGGAGATCGCCATACAGAACGCCCCTGTCCAGGGCCAATGGATCGCGCTCGTCCGCTACGTGTATGACGAGCGCGAGGACCTCGTCACCGTCCGCGACGCCGACGACCACGCCTGGCGGTACGAATACGACGACGAGCACCGGATGACGCTGGACCGGGATCGGTCCGGGCTCACGTTCCACTTCATCTACGACAGCGAGAGTCGCTGCATCGAAGGCTGGGGCGACTACGAGGGTCGCCCCGACCCATCGCTCTCGGAGCACGCGCCGAAGCTCCTCGCCGACGGCCGCACCCCCGCCAAAGGCGTGCACCATTGCGTCTTCCACTACATGGCGGACCGGGTCACCGAGGTCGTGAAGTCGACGGAGGTCCGCCGCTACTTCGGGAACGCCTTCGGCCTCGTCGACAAGTCCGTCAAATCGGGAGGCGTACAGTCCTCGCGCTACGACGAGCGCGGCTACCTCGTCGCCGTCGCCGACGAGAACGGCGCGGTGACGACCTTCGTGCGCGACCCCCGCGACCGGGTGCTGAGCGTGACGGGGCCGCTCGGGAACAAGGTGACGATCGCGCGCGACGACGCGGGCCTACCCATTCGCTTCGTGGACGCGATGGGCCAACAGACCGTCATCACCCGCGACAGCCGCGGCAATCCCCTCACCGTCGTTCACCCCAATGGCGGGGTGACGAGCTACCAGTGGGACGAGCGCGGCCTCGCCACGATCGTGATGATGCCCAATGGTGGCCGGTGGCTCCTCACCTACGACGCCCACGGAAACCTGATCCGTCGCGTCCAGCCGGACGGATCGGAGCGACGGGCCCAATATGATCACCTCGGTCGCCTCCTCGCGGAGTGGGAGGGCAACGATCGCACGACGTACACCTATTCCAACCGCGGGGATCTCGTCTCGATCCGGCGGTCCGATGGTCTCGACGAGCAGATGCAGTACGACGGAGAGGGCCAGATCGTCGCCACGATCGACAAACGCGGGACGGCGATCCGCCGGGTGTACGGCGGCTACCACCTGCTCTGCGAGGAGCACTACCCCGACGGCGCGGTCGTGAAGCACCGGTACGACCGCGAGGGCCGCCTCGTCTATATCGAGAACCCACGCGGGGAGCGCTGCCGATTCACCTACAACCCCGGCGGCTTCTCCACGGAGCTGACGGCGTTCGACGGGCGCACCTATTCGATCTCCCGCGACCCGACCGGCCGCATTCGCCAGGTCACGGACGGGCTGCGGCGAACCACCACCTTGGAGCGCGACGCGCGAGGGGAGATCCTCGTCCGCTCGCTCTCCGACGGGACGAGCGAGTCTTTCGAGTACGATCTCAACGGAGACATGGTCGCGGTGCGGAGCGCGCAGCGGACCATCGTCTACGAGCGGGACGCGATGGGCAGCATCGTCCGCGAGCACCACTCCGACCCCGAAGGCACCTACACCCTCGAGCGCACCTTCGATCTCGAGGGTAACGTCGTGCTCACGAGGAGCTCGCTCGGGCTCGAGGTCTCCCGCGAGCGAGACGCCTTCGGCAGCGCGACCTGCACGCGCCTCGGGTCGGGGCCTGGCGAGCGAGAGCTCCTCCACGCGTTCGACAGCGCGGGCCGCGAGACGAAGCGCATCCTGCCGGAGGGAGGAGAGGTCGAGTCCTTGTTCGATCTCGTCGGGCGGCTCGGAGAGCGGCGCGTCGTACGGCGGGGGACCCGGCCGCTCGGCGTAGGGGAGACAGAGCCCGATCTCGTCGGCGTGCCCTCAGGGCGGTTCGCCTTCGTCCGCAGATACGACTGGGACGAGATTGACCAGCTCATCGGCGTCTCCGGCGATGGCGTCCCCTCTCGATCGTACGAGTACGACATGGGCGGCAACTTCGTGGCCGCGCAGCGGGGCGCGACGCGCAAGGAGTTCCGATACGACATCGCGGGGGCGCGGTTGCTCGCGCACGAGCCGGGGCGGATCGGCCCCGGAGGACGCGTCGTCGAGCAGGGACGGAGCACGTACACGTGGGACGCCGACGGCCAGCTCGTCGAGAAGAAGACGATGCTCGACGACGGCCCCGCCATCACCCGCTTCACCTGGACAGCCAAAGGTCAGCTCGCCGCGGTGGTCCTCCCGAATGGCGAGCGCGTCGAGCACGCCTATGACGCGTTCTGGCGCCGTATCTCGAAGCGCACCCTGAGGAGGAGCGCGTTCACGGGAGTCCTCGAGCTCGCGACGGAGACGCGCTTCTACTGGGACGGCGACAGCCTCGTCGAGGAGGTGACCGCGCGCTACGAACGGGGCAGAGAGGTCTCGACGGAGCAGAGGCGCTATTGCTCCGTCGACAGCTCCATCGAGCCCCTCGCTCACGAGGACGTCCCGGAGCTGGGCGGGACGGGCGAGTGGTTCCACTATGTCAATGACCAGGTCGGGATGCCAGAGGCCCTCCTCGACGGGCAAGGCCAGGTCGTCGCCCGCCTGGAGCGCGACGAATGGGGAGCGGCAACGATGGCGCCGGGGGCAAAGACGGACACCCCCCACCGCCTCCTCGGTCAATATTCGGATCCGGAGACGGGACTCGCTTATCACCGGTTCCGCTACTACGACCCGGATCTCGGCGCCTTCATCTGCACCGACCCGGCCGGCATCAGCGGCGGCCTCGAGGCCTACGCGTACACGCCCGAGCCGCTCTCCTGGGTCGATCCCCTCGGGCTGAAACCGACGCGGAGCATGCAGCTCGGCGATCAGCTCGAGGAGAAGCGGAAGAAGGCGCTGCGAGGCTCCGGCTTCACGATCGTAGACTGCAAGGTCGGCTCGGGAAATGGCATCGACATCCTCGCCGTCCAGAAGGACGCCAAGGGCAACGTCATCGGCGCGCGCATCGAGGAGTGCAAGACCGGGGGCGGCGATCTCGAGCGCGACAAAGACGACGACATGCAGATGAGCGCCAACTGGAAGCGCAAGAAGCTGGAGGCGGCCCTCAAAGAGGCCAAGTCCGAGTGCCAGAAGAAGGCGATTCAGCAGACGCTCGATCTCCTCGACAAGGATCCGAGCAAGGTCCAAGCGGTCATCGTCCACCAGGACATCAAGCAGGACAGCGCCGGTCGGCGAAAGCTCAACGGACCCATCACCCAGCGCGACGCAGTGGAGAACGGCGCCACCGAGGTGACGAAGGGAAAGAAGGGAAAGATCAAATACAACAAGGTGAAGTAGGCTCCCGCCGCGATGAATCACCTCGTCCCCGTCGAAGGCCGCTCCTCTTTCTACAAGCTCGTCGCCACCGACCGGGACGCCAACTACGCGCTCGATCGCGAGGTCGACCCCACGCGGCAGACGGCCGCGTTCCTCGCCCGGCAGCGGCTCTACACCCGTCAGGCGATGGCGGCTCTCGATCTCGGGCGGCCCCCCGAGAGGGTCCAAGCCTTCTTCGCGGAGGCGGCCCTCGCCGGGAAGCTCTATGTCGAGATCGAGCTGCCGCGGCCCCAGCCCTTCCACTCCTTCATGGCGTTCTTCGGATTGCAGGTGACGGGGGACGAGGCCGCCCTCGTGAAGACGTCAGAGGCCTATCTCGCGCGTACCTCCCCGGAGCTGAAGCACCGGGTCGGCGACGCCCACCTCGACATGCTCCTGCGCGCCCTCGCCGCATCGATCGCCGGACAATCCAAGCTCGTCGCCGCATCCCTCTCCCAGGCAAAGAAGCTCCCCCCCAACGCGAAGTCCAAGTCGCACGGGCAATGGATTGCCTGCCTCCGCGACCTCGCGGGGGCGTGCCTCCTCGACGCTCCTCCCCGGGATCCCTCCCCCCTCCTCGTCGAGGTCGCCGCGCGGACGCGCGCCCATTTCGGCAAAGCCGATATCGAGGATCAGATCTTCGAGCCCTACCTCAACCGGATCGCCCTCGCCCTCGTGGCCCAGGCGCGCGCGCGCGGCGCCGAGCTCACCGGCGAGAACCCCGACCCGAGCATGCGCCTCGATCTCCTGCGCCTCCCGCCCTCGAAGCTCCCGAGCCACCCGTCTTGGGACTGGCCGAAACCGTCCAAAGAAGATCTCGCCGCCGTCGACGAGGCGCTCCGTATCGAGCAGTCGCAGACCGCCGCCGCCGACGAGCGCGGGGCGAAGGCGGGGAAGAAGGCTCCCGCCAAGGAGCCGCGGAAGGGCAAGACCAAGGGCGGCGCGCGCCGATGAATGGACCTCTCGTGGACCGCCGTTCGTCTACTCGGCGTGCGGCCATTGATCCAGGTCGCGCTCGAGGTCGCGGCAGGCGGCGCGGGCGGCATCACGATCGAGTCGTACATGCCGCAAGAGACGGCCGCGGCGGTCAGCGTCGCTGATAGCCTGCCGCCGATTGCCCATGCCCGCCGAAGGGATCCACCTCACCGCGTTTCGAGAAGCGGCGTTCTCCGCGAGAATGCCTCACGAGGCTCGCCGCGCCGCCGTTCGCTTCGAGGACGTGGGGCGGCTCGGCGCCATCGCCCCCGATCTGCCCTACTTCGACCATTACGCGGAGGAGGTCGTCCGCTACGCCCTCGGGATCACGCCGCGCCCGAGCCCGCTCGGCGCGATTGTCCATGACGGGGCCGCCCCCCGAATCGTCCACGCCCTCGCGGCCCAGGCGCGCCGCTCGCGATCCGCCGAGCTCGCTGCCCTCGCCCTCGGGGCCGGGTCCCACGCCGCCATCGATCGCGCGATTCACCCGCTCGTCAACGCGCTCGCTCGACGCTTCGCCGAGGGTCGAAGCCACGACGCCGCCCACCGCGAGGTCGAGAAGTTTCAATCGATCTGTTTTCACGAGCGCTACTTCGGCAAAGACAGGATGGGCACGGACGGTATCGTGCGGCTCGTCCGCGTACCCTGCGCCGAGCTCTTCGCGAGCCCGGTGATTGCAGCCGCCCTCGCCGGCGCGTTCGAAGCCGCGATTGAACAGCCAGAGCTGAGACCGTCCCGAGGCGACCTGGCCCGGATGGGAAGAGGATACGAGCAGCATGGAAGGCTCCTCGGCAGCCCGCTCGGCAAGCGCCTCGGCCCCGAGCGCGAGAAGGCCCGGGCCCGCCCCAAGTACATGGCCGGAGCCTGGGGGCGCTTCGAGGACGTGCTCGAGCGCGCCATTGCATCTTCCATCCCCGTGCTCGAGCGCGTCTGGGAGGCGTGCACGGCGAGCGCGGGCGAGGAGGAGTCGGTCACCCGCGCCCTCGACGGCGTGCTCCCGGCGGGTTCGATCGATTCGATGGGCGACGAGGTGGATCTGACCGCGCCATTCATGGCCTGACGGCCCACCCAAAAAAGTGGCACCCGATGCCACGTCGGTTCTCACCTGAGCTCCGCGGCGGCATGTTCGGGCCATGAAGGTCGTCGACTGCATCTGCATCTCCCTCGTCGTCTTCACGAGCGCCTGCATCGAAATCCTGCCGGACCAAGAGGCGCCGACCTCGACAGCGCCGGCGCGCCCCCACCGCACCCACCTCCATCGCGGCGGCGCGGCCATCCGCGATCGCCCCGACTCCGTCGCGGATGCGCTCGCGAGCCGCCTCGCGGATGCGAAATCACCCTCCGCTCGAGCGGCAGCGCGGTTGGAGATCGCGCGCGCGCGGGTGGTGGACGGCGGGAGCGACTGTCAGGTCGCCGCGCGGGGCCAGGTCGTCTGTCGCGGCCCGCAGCGCGCGCGCGACGCGGTAGACGCTCGCTACCGAGCCGACTTCGAGGGGAGATCTCGGGAGGTCGCGCTCGAGACCTTCTTCGATCGATGCTTCCGCGGTCTCCCCACCGGGGGCGTCGTGGCCCTCACCGCCGACCCCCTCTGTGCGCTCCTCGCGAGCGAGCTCTCCGGAGCCGCCGCTCCCGGTGAGAACGAGCTCGAACGTCGAGAGGTCGCAGCCCTGCTGAGAGACGCGGGGGACGCGTTCGCCGGAAGGTCATCCTCCCTCCCTCGAGAGCCAGGCAGCGGCGACGAAGCGGCGCAGGCCGAGCTCCTCGCAAAAGCCCGCGCCACCTCCGATCGATGGCGGCGTGAGGTCGAGGAGCACGCCGAGCTCGTTCGGACCGTCGTGGCGTGGGGCTTTCGCTCCAACCACACTCGATGGTCGGCGTCGGACGACGATCGCGTCGTCTGTCGCTCGCGAGTCCCCGAGGCCTTCGCCGCAGGGCTCCACGCGAGCCGCGGCGCCGCGTTCGGCGACGTTCGCGAGCGAGCGCGCACGAGCCCCGTCCTCTCCCTTCTCCTCGACGTCCACTCCATGTGCCATGAGACGGGAGCGTTCGGCGAGGGCCCGTCGAAGACGGTGACCCCCAAGGCCCTTTACACCCGCGGTCGCTACGAGTGGCTGCGCGACCCGGCCCGCCAGCAGCCCTATCCTCTGTCGCTGGGCGGGACCGTCGCTACCGTCGCCGCCGTCGCCAAGCAGGGCGACACCGCCCTCGTCACGTTCGCTCCCATCGAGGACGTCGACGAGCAATTCTCCAATTGCGTCGCCACGAACAAGATCGCCGGCTACGTCCGCAACGGCCGGGACCTCGACGTTCGCTATGAGCAGCGCTGCCAGGTCCGCAGGCTCAAAGTCATCACCGCGCTCGCCCCCATCACCGTGGACCCAGCCATTGCGGCCGCCCTCGCCCGCGGGACGGTCGTCGTGCTCGACCGTCCCCTCTCCCGCACGCAGGTGAAGAGCGCGGCCCAATCCCCTCCCCTCTCCGCCGAGCCCGCCCACGTGGAGTGGGCCTTCGCGCGCGGAGCGGAAATTCGAGCGCAGGTGCCCGACGACGCAAAGGTCGTGGTCGCGCTTCATCATGCGTTGAGCCCGTAGGCGCGATCGACTGACTGGCTTGTCATCGCAGCGAAGGAGAACGCGAGAAGGAGCCCAGGCCTGGCGACGCCAGCGAATGTTCCATGTCCGCGGCCGCCAAGATCTCCGCCAAACCCGGCAAGTCCGCCTTGGAAGAGGCGAAGGTCGGATGTGACGGCGGAGACGGCGCCTCCTGTCAGGTCCTCGCCGGCATCTATGACGAGGGCTTCGCGGGTGTCCCGGCAGATCCGGCAAAGGCGCGCGCTCTTCGCCTTCGCGTGCAAGCGCGTCCCGCCAAAGGCGCGAGCGGGCCGGCCCCCGCGACCGGAATGCCGCCCCTGCGAATTGGCGGCGTCGTCGTCACCGCGCTCGGCGGGGTCGGCATCGTCTTGGGTGCGACGTTCGGCGTCCTCGCGATGCAGCGTCGCGACGAGAGCAACGAGCCTGGGCAGTGTGACGAAACGACCAATCTCTGCCGCACCGCCGCGGGGGTAGACCTCCGCGCGCAGTCTCGCCTCTTCGGCGATCTCTCCACGGCCACCTTCGTCATTGGAGGGCTCGCCGGCGCCGCCGGCATCGTCCGTCATGCTCGCCGTTCCGATTGGCCGCGCGCCCGTGCGAGCGGCCGTGTCACCCTCGTTCATCGGCGCCGAGGGGACCTTTTGACCATGACATTCCGTCGATCGACATCGCTCTTCGTCGCGATCCTCGGCACCGGCTGCAACCTCCTCCTGGGCACCGAGGAGGGAACGCTGAACGCCGTTGACGGCAGCGGAGGACCGGGCCAAGGGGGCGCGACCACGAGCGGGGGCGGTGGCGGAGAGAGTGTCGGCGGCGCCGGCGCGAGCCCCGGGGAAGGCGGCCAACCTCCCTGCACCGGGGCTCACTGCAAACTACAGGGAGGATTGTTTGGTCCGTCGCCTCGCCGGTTGGGCGCGTCCGCGTTTGGCGAGAGAGGCCGAACCGCGCAGCGGTGCTGCTCGAGAATCGCGCTCGGTCATTCAGTCTTGCACGAAGGACACTCGTCGATCGTGAACGCGACCTTCGCGACGTGAAACTTGTCGCGACGTCGCTGGTCGAACTTGCCGGGGCCCGCGCCGTTGACGAGTCGAAAGAGCTCGTCGACGTTGCTGTCGGCCCAGCCGCGGTCGGCGACGCTGTTGGCGTCGTAGGATTTCCACCATCCGAACGTGGAGACCATCGCGCCGACCGCGGTGGTGGACGCGTCATCCGGTGATTGAATGAGATCGACCCCGCACTCGGGAGCGACCTCGTCGATGACCTTCTGGCTCCGCGTGTAGTTGTTCCGTCCGGTGAGCTGGATGTAGCCGCGGCCGCGAAACGTCCAGCCGTCGCCAGGCTGGTGGTTGCCCATGTCGGAGCTGCCGCTCCGGATGATCATCAGCCGCCCGTCGGGCAGCTTCTCGACGTTGGGCTTCCCTTCTTGAAGCACCGTGCCGTCTTCGTCCACCCAGCCGCCATAGAGGACGTTCGCGATAGGCTCGGCCTGAGCGTCGCCGTTGCCAGTGCCGGCATACTTGGTCGCGAGGGATGGGTGGAGCTGGAAGTTGTAGGGGGCGTTCTTGGGCGGCTCCGCGGTGACGTTGGTGAGGTTGTAGTAGCGCTGCCCCGACACCACCTTCCCAGTGAGCGTATATTGCGTCAGGTCTTCTTCTCCATGCTCGAGGCTCGGCTTCGTCTCCGCCGACACCTGAGCCCAGAAGTGCGCCTTGCGCAGGCAGGTCGCGAGCTCGAACGGGATGAAGTAGTCATTGAACGCGGCCACCGCCTCCGCGACGTTGGTCGCGGTCCCCTTCGGGAAGAGCTGCTTCAGCTGATCGGCGCTGATGGGCGCTCGACAAGCCTTGCAGCCGTTCGGCGCGACCGGGTCGTCCCCAGCGTCCGTGTCGTCCTCGTGCAGCCCGATGATGATCGGGATCTCGGCGGTGATGGCGTGGATGACGTCGGGCGAGTAGGGCAGCGCCTGGTGATCGGTATCGAGGACAGGGGCTGGGGCCGAGATGAAGGTCGCGAAAGGACGAAAGAGGATGTCCGAAGGCGGCTTGACAGCGTACGCGGGGACGGCGCCGTCTCCCTTCCCGAGCCCGATGCCGAGCTCGGGCCCCTTCGCCATCCCGAGCCAGCTGACGTCGGGCGTGTAGACGTTCTCGCCGCTCTGGACGTTGATCGTCCCATAGGGCGGCAGGTCGACCTCCGCGGAGGTATCCATATCGAAGCAGCCCACACAATACGTCCGGGGGTGGACGTAGACCTGGTCGGTGACCTTGAGCTGCTCGTGCAACAGGTGAGCGGCGTCGACGCGCGCGGCGTACTGGGTCCGCTTCGTCGCGTCGTCGCCGAAGCCCACGAAGATGTCTTTGTAGACTTGAGGAAAGTCGGTCGTGGCGTCGGCGAGGGGCTTCGGCGCGGCGCCGGCCTTGTATGGATAGCCGGACTGGCTCGTCTCGAACGTCAGCCAGCTCTTGTTCTTGTCGCAGTAAACGCGGGTGGGCAGCATCTCGTAGGCCCCCGGCAAGGCCCGCAGGAGATCGCGGGACGCCGTCGCGCCGAGCCCCATCCGCAGGCGGATGAACAGCGTCAGCCAATCTCCGGTGTCCAGGGGGACGCCTGCCTTCATCGTCGTGAAGGCAGAGACGGCGCCGAGGATGGGGCTCCCGACGAGGAACATCGCGCGGACGGATCCGCGGCCGCCGAGCTTGCGAGAGTAGTATCGGCTGACGAGGCCACCCTGGCAGTGGGCGACGATGATCACCTTCTCGCGTCCGTTCTCGGCGCGCGCGTCGGCGACGACGTTCTGGAGCCTTGTCGCGGCGGTCGCGGCGCTGAGGCGCCAATCGTAGCCGCACCCGTAGACGACTGCCTTCCAGGCCGGGGTGCCCGTCTCCGCGTTGGCGAGCCCGCTGAGCCTTCCGAGGGCCACGCACAGGTCGCGGTAGTAGTCCGGGATGAGGTTGGAGAAATGTCGAATGGTCTGATTGTCTGCCTTCTCTGTCGCCGTCGCGTCGGCGAGGGGCTCGGCGGGATCCAGGGGGGCGAGGTTCATGAGGCGAGCGGTGTCGGCCGCGAAGTCCCCGGGGGCCTCCCCGCCATAGCCACCGCCGGTGGGGTTCCAGACGAGCTTCTTGCTCGCCGAGTCATAGAGGCGCGTCCCCATGAACCCGGGGACGACGACGATGGGGATTCGGCGTTCTTCGGTGGAGGCGTGGCTCTCTTCGGACGGGCTCGCGGTGAGGTTCTCGGCCATGTTCGATCGCTCCGTCAGTTTCCGTGGACTTCGGTCAGCTTCGCCGCGGTCGCGCCGTCGAGATCGCCACTCGGCTCGAGGTCGTGATCCTCCTGGAAGTCGATGATCGCCTGCTTCGTCTTGGGGTCCATCCCCGGGCCGGCGCCCGTCTCGTAGCCGAGGTTCGCGAGGCGGGTGCGAGCGCCCTCCGTCGTCGAGGCGGGCTCCGGGTCTTCAATCGCGATGTCCCAGACGTGGCGCTTCCCCGCCGGAGGCTCTCCCTCCCAGAGGACGAGGTGGGCCTTCGTCGCGCCCTTCGGAATGTCCTGCGCCACCGTACCGTCCCCGCTCGTCGTGCCGGAGTATCTTCGGCCGTCGACCGTCAATTCATAGGGACGGCTCGCGTAGGGCTGGAAGGCGCCATCGCTCAGCTTCAGCTTGAACGGCTGCGTCTCGGGCGGCGCCGCATCGGCCGTCGCTTTGGGCGGGTCGCCCTCTCGATAGCCGAGCTTGATCGCGGCCCCCTTCGTGTAGACGTCCTTGGTGAGCTCGAAGCTCGACCCGGTGCCGAAGAAGCGCGCGGCGGGGGCGGAGATCTTCGCCTCGCCGTCCAGGGCCACGATCGACCTGTCGCTCTTCACGGTGGTGCTCTCGGCGCCATTGACCACGATCTCCTTGGCGGTGATCTCGACACGGTCGGGCGTCATGCGCAGCACGCTGTCTCCGCATTGAATGGTCACGCTCCGCTCCGCGTGGAGGACGAGATCCTCATCGGCGCCGAGGTTCCACGAGCCGGTCGCGTGGAGGGCGGCGGAGGCGGGCGCGTCGATCCCCACATTCACTCCCAGGCCTCCAATGGCGGTCAGGCTCGCGTCGTGATCGACGCGCACGCTCGCGGTCGCGTGGTAGCGCGCAGTCGCCGCTCCCGTCACCTCGACCGTGTCGACGCCGCCGACGACGTCGGCTCGGTTGCCGGTGACATTGGACGAGACATTCCCCGTCGTGTCCTCCGCGCGATTGCCCCGCACGACGTCGAGCTTGTCGCCGCCGACGGCGAGGCTCTGCTTGCCCGTCACGCTCTCGCTGCGGTTGCCGCCGATCGTGATGGAGCGATCTTTCGCCACGGTCGTCGTTTGGTTCGCCCCGACCGTCTCGGTCAGGTGCTTCTCGGCGCGGAGCTCGATCGCCTCCTCGCCGAGCTTGTCCTCGAACGCGAGCTCGTTGTAGCCCTTCCCTCCCGGCATGGATCGGGTGCGGATCCCGCTGCGCGTCTGGCCCGACGCCTTCGCGTAGATCGGCGGGTGCTCCGCGTTGGGGACGCTCCCGATGACGATGGGCCTGTCCACGTCTCCCCCGAGGAAGGCGACGAGCACTTCCATCCCGATGCGCGGAATGAATTGAAAGCCCCAGCCCGCACCTGCCCACGGCTGCATGACTCGGAGCCAGCACGACGTGGCCCCGTCGAGCTTGCCCTCGCGGTCCCAATGAAACTGCACCTTGATGCGACCGAGATCGTCCGTGAACAGCTCATTGCCGGGCGGCCCCACGACGACCGCTGTCTCGAGCACCTGTTGAATCCGCGGAGCGGGCGGTTCGGGCCGGAACACCGTCGTCGAGGGGACGGCGCGAAACGTGTTTCGATAGGGCGGCTCGTTCGACGCGCCGCCGTCGTAGTGAGGGTCGCGACCGAAGTGATCGACGCTCACGACCGTGTAGGTCCCGTCGTGCGACTCGAGATCGGCGTCTGCGATCTCGATCCCCATGCCGGCGGCGAGGGACGCGTTCTCGGTGTCCCCGCGCGCCACCCACCGCAGGCGCCGGTGCTGCTCGAGGCGCACCGAGGCGAGCGCGCTGGAGGTGGCGATCGGGTCGAGGACGCCGTCGTGATGATATTGCTCGCCCTCCTCTCCCTCCTTCGCCTCCGCCTTCAGATCGAGCGACGGACGATTGAAGTCGAAGTCCTTCACCACCACCGAGCCCGCGTGCGCGCGCCGCTCGAGGCTGAATCGGCGAACGTCAGGGGTGTCGCTCCGTTGTCCATAGTCCTCGCGCGGGTGGAGCTTGGGGGCGCCCGGGACGAGGGCGCACGCGGTCGCGCTGCTCGCGAGGACGAGCACCTCTTTGCCGCGCTCGTCCGCCTGCTGCTCAAAGAAATAGAAGCTCCCATCCTCGGCGAGCAACCGCTCGACGAAGGCGAGATCGGTCTCTTGGAATTGGACACAATACTCGCGGTGCGAGATGTCTGTGGCGGACCGGTCGGAGACGTCCAACCCCGAGGCAGAGAGCACCTCGGAGATGATGGCGCCCGTCGACTTGTCCTGGAAGACGCGGCTGTTCCGCTTGAGAGAGACGAGCGCGAGGCGCGGGACCACCTCGAAGGTGTAGAGCCGCATCTCGGGCCGGCTCCGGGGCGCGCCCGTGACCGCGACGCTCCGAACCACCCCGTGCACCCACCGCCGTGCCCGAGCGTCGCCGAACCCGAGGTGGCACGTCTTGCCGACGTATTGGTCCTCGACCGTCTTCGCGTCGAGGGGGGCGCGCTCCACTCGAACCTCGAAGCGATAGGGGGTCGAGATCGCCTCGACGCCCGAGAAGCTGGTCACGACGAGGTGCTCGGGGGCCCCGTCCACGTCGAATTCGAACAGCTCATCCTGCGCCGCGGCCATGCGCGCCATCTTCGATGCCGCCACCACGCCGGGCAAGGGCCACGCGCGGAGTGACAGTTCGCTCCCAATCTGGCAACAATGCCCCCCGTGAGGTCTGCACCGAAATGGCGGCTCTATGCGACCTGGGAGCCGCGGCCGGAGCCGCCCGCGGACGCGGTCGATCGGCTCCTCGTCCTCTTCGACGCCCTGCGGGCAGGCTCCGATCGCGCTTGGACCGCCGCCCTCGGCAAGTCGGCCCAGCCCCACCCTTGCCGCGACGGCGCTTCCGTCGAGTGGGCGCTCCGCGCCGGCAGCTTTCCACTCGAGCGACGCCCTCGCGCGGGCGACTTCAGCTGTCAAAGCTTCTATCTGGGCACCTTCCGCCGCTGGGAGAGCAAGCTCACCGTCGCGTGCGGCGCCCGCGACAAAGTCGCCAATATCGAGACTCCCAACCGAATCGAGATCTCGGGCACCCACGAGCGGGAGCCCCAATCCCTCCGCGAGCTCCTCGTCGTCGTGATCGCCGCCTTCCGCCCCGCGTGGGCGTTCATCGCTCGTGGCGACGCCCCCCAGTTTCCCGTCCCCGGAATGGCCACCCCCACCGTGGGATGGATCACCTATCTATCGTCCGCGTTCGGCCCGGTCCCGCCTCACCCGTGCCTCAGCCCCGTCCCCGTCCCGCGCTTCGGCACGCTGGTCCAAATCGCCAAAGACGGAGAGAGGATCGAAGAGAGCTCCGTCGCTCAGCTGCGCGCGGTGACGCGAGCATTGAAGAGCGCAGGGGTGTTTCGATCAGAACGTGAGTCGAAGCGAGAGCCCTGACCGGACGCTGGGCGAACGCTCCGGGAGGTCGCCCCACCGCAACCTCGGGATGGATCCGATCACGGTGAGCGTCACGCCGCCGAGGACGGCGGCGCCCCCGACGATCGCCCCCACGAGCCCGATGGCGTCTTCAATCGCCCCGTCTTCGCTCGGCTCGGCGTCCCCTCCGGTGAGCAGCACGATCCCGAGGGCGAGGCTCACCGCCCCGATCGCGCCGAAGCCGGCGCCGGCCCCCAACATGCCCGGGTCGACTTTCTTCGAGAGCCGCCGGATCGGCAGGGTGGTGGTGCGACCGGCCTCGATGACGACCTTCTCCGTCCCGAGATCCGCCGACGACTCGCCCTTGGCTGTGCTCGCCGAATACCAGACGGAGTACTCGCCCGGCGGCAGCTCCCGCGGAGCGTCGTCACCCGATTGGAAGTGGGATCCCGACTGAACCTTCAGCGAGAGCGAATGAGACGGCGGCAGCGACGCCCTATCGACGCGCAGCGTGCCCTTCGTGGCCCCCGCGGTGGCGGGGCCCTGGGGCCTGAACGGGGGCGCGCACCCGAGGACGAAGAGAAGGACGACGAGGCCGGCTCGCCACGAGCCACCGAGAAACATCAGGACCTCCAAAGGAGCAAGAAAGCGAGATCCTCTTACGACAGCGCGCCTCGCTTGCTTCCTCCCGCTCGTCGACCGAGCTTCTCACCCATCGATGGCGCGGGTGGAGCCGGCCCGCGCGCGCAGCTCGAACTTCTGGATCTTCCCGGTCGAGGTCCGCGGCAGGGGACCGAACACGATCGAGCGCGGCACCTTGAAGCCGGAGAGCCTCTCCCTGCAAAACGCGATGACCTCCTCCGCGGTGAGGGTCGCCCCTGGTCTCAGCTCGAGGAAGGCGCACGGCGTCTCGCCCCACTTCGGATCCGGCTGGGCCACCACGGCTGCGCCCGTCACGTCGGGGTGGTGATAGAGGATGTCCTCGACCTCGAGGCTCGAGATGTTCTCTCCTCCCGAGATGATGATGTCCTTGCTGCGGTCCTTGATCTTCAGATAGCCGTCCGGCTGCCGCACCCCGAGATCGCCAGTGTGGAACCACCCCCCCGCGAACGCGTCGCGGGTCGCGGTGGGGTTCTTCAAATAGCCCTTCATGGTGATGTTCCCTTTGAACATCAGCTCCCCCATCGTCTCGCCGTCCGCCGGCACCGGCCTCATCGTCTCGGGGTCGAGCACGTCCACCGCCTCTTGGAGGTGATAGCGCACGCCCTGGCGGGCGTTGAGCCGGGCCCGCTCCGAGATTGGCAGCGAAGCCCACGCGCCGTGGCGCTCGCACACGGCGGCGGGGCCGTAGACCTCCGTCAGGCCATAGACGTGCACGAAATCGAACCCGATACGCTCCATCGACTCGATGAGCGCCGCGGGCGGGGCCGCTCCCGCCACCATCGCCGAGACGCGCTGCGGGATGTCCCGCCCATGCTCCCCCGCCGCCGCGGCGAGCGTGGAGTGCACGATGGGCGCGCCGCAATAGTGGCTCACCCGGTGCTCCCGCATCAGATCGAAGATCACCTTCGCGTCGACCTTGCGCAGGCAGACATTCGTCCCCGCCCGCGCCGCCACCGTCCACGCGAAGCACCAGCCATTGCAGTGGAACAGCGGCAGCGTCCACAGGTACACCGGGTGCTTCGGCAAGTCCCACTCGAGGATGTTGGACACGGCGTTCATGAACGCGCCGCGATGGTGATAGACGACCCCCTTGGGATCTCCCGTCGTCCCCGACGTGTAGTTTAGACAGATGGCGTCCCACTCGTCGGCGGGGCCCTCGTAGACAAACGCGGGATCGCCCTCCGCGAGGAGCGCCTCATAGGCGACCCCGGGCGTCGCGGGCAGCCCCAGCTCCGGGGCGTCCACGTCGACCACCAAAATGTCTCTCCGCAGGCGATCGAGCGCTCCCCGCGCGAGCGCCCCCAGCTCCCGATCCACGAAGAGCGCCTTCGCCTCCCCGTGCGCGAGCATGAAGGCGATGCTGTCCGCGTCGAGCCGCGTGTTGAGGGCGTTCAACACGGCCCCGCTCATCGGCACCCCGAAGTGCGCCTCGATCATCGCCGGCACGTTCGGCATCAGGGCCGCCACCGTGTCGCCCCGCCCGATCCCGCGCTTCCGCAGCGCGCTCGCGAGCCGCCGGCACCGCGCCTCCGTCTCCCGCCAGGTCTGCCGTAGCTCCCCGTGGATGATCGCCACCCGCTCCGGGTGCACCTGCGCCGCTCGCGAGAGGAACGTCATCGGCGTGAGGGCGACGAAGTTCGCCTCGTTCTTCTCCAGGCCGAGCTCGTAGATCGATTGCATGCGCCCCATTGGAGCATCCATGGCGGACAGGTTGGAGGGGCGCCGCCCCGTGGCGAACGCATTGCGCGCGGGGTAAAGGAGTGTATGAACCGGTCAGAGCGCGAACTGGAACTGCGGAATGTCCAGCTCGCTCTGCATGACCAAGAGAAGCTTCTTCATGGCTCGAGCATGGCGCGCTCTCACCTCCTCTCGAGCACGCGCATCTTCGCCTTGGTGAACGGATTGACGAGCTCCCTTACGACGGCAAAGCCCTCGGGGACCGCTCCGTCTCCCTCCAGCATGTACTTCCCGCCCGGCCCTGGGCTCACGCCGGGAGGCAATCCGGTCCCCTTCGGCGTCGCTGCCTCCGCGAGCTCATCGAGGTCGAGCATCTGCTTTCCCCCGAGGACGTTCGCCTCGTGCTCCGCGAGGCGCTCGGCGAACCAGTCACCCTTTCGTCCGGGTACGATGCCCGCGAAATAGCCGAGGAACACGTCGAGCCCCGGATAGGTGATCCCGACCATCGAATTGTCGGGCTCGGCCGAGAGCACGGGCAGCTCACCGATCGCATCGGGCTTGGACGGATAAAGAAAGTGGTATGCCTTTCGACCGCTGAAGGGCAGCGGGTAGCACGGCCGCGACAAGATCGTCATCGCGGGCGCGACGAGCTCCCCGTCATCTTCGGCGAGCTCGACGAGCGTCCGCGGCACGACCTCGCCTTCATTGTCGATCCATTCGCAGAGCGACCCGTCGAACGAGAGCCACGCTCGGAGGGACGGCGTCAGCGGCATGTCACCGTCCAGTCGAGCCTCATCCAGGATCTCCGCGTCGATCGGCCGAGGCTCGTGATCGACGGCGACGCTGCTGAACGTCCCCCCGAACCGGCGGCCGAAGGTCTTCGCAAAGCCGTTCGAGCGCACCAGCTCGATGACGGCCTGGACCAGCTCGACCCCCTGAAGATTGTTCGTCATCGGCGCATCCTATCCAGATCGCGCCGAAGCCACGCAGCCCTTCAGGATCCTGACGTCCGTCCTTGAAACGAGGTCGTCAGGCACGACGCGGCTCGCACGTACGATCCCCGCCTTGAACGTCATCTTCCGTCGCACGGGCCCGCGCCGATACGCGGTCATCGTCGAGCCGCTCGCGGGCACGCCCCAAGCCATGGACCCCGCCCCCGGGTACGACGACGACATTCCGCACGATCTCGTCCATTACGCGGTCGAGGCCGAGCTGGGGCTCGACCATGGCGTGTTCGGGCGCGCCGCGAAGGGCGGGGGCACCTTCACGCCTGAGCCGCGAGGCGGAGCGCGCGAGCTCGCCAGAAGGCGACGCAAACAACACCGCCGCGAGGAGCGATTGGCCGGCGCCGACGGCGCGACCTCCAAGGACATGGTGACGTCGGAGCGGTTGGCCGCCCTCGTCGACCTGGCGTGGAGGAGGCGGCACGGACAGAGACCCGAAGCGTCGCGCCTCGCGCCGACCGGCCCGCTGACGCCGGCCGACGAGGCGCGCATCGAAGCGTGCGTCGCGCAGCTCGACGCGCTGGCGTCGCAATGGCGAGCGCTGCCCGTCGGCGGAGAGCTCGTGCTCCCGTGGCCGCGCCACGGATCGAGGGTCACGAAAGAGCGCGACGGCCGGTGACGGATCGGACGCGCCGGGCATCGATGATCAGGGGCTCGTCCCCCCGTCCCACGGCGGCACCGCCGGCAGGCACGCCGGCGTCGGGTGGGCCTCCAGATAGTCCGCCGCCGCCTTCTTCAGCGCCGCGACGTCGGTGACCTTCTTGAAGTCGATCCCGTCCACGAACGCCTTGGTGTGCGCGCCGAGATCCTCGCCGCACTCGACCGCCTTCGGGGTGAGCAATGTCTGCTTGGCGTCGACGACGCTCTTCCACGCCGAGTCGTCGCCGGTCTTCACCGATGCCTCGAGGGGCTCCTTGCCGAACTCCGGGTTGGTCTGTCGCAGCTCCGCGACCTTCACGACGCCGTCGACGGTCATCAGATCGAGCATGTCGATGTCGTAGAGGACCTCGGACTCCGCGGTCGTGGGCTTTGGATAGGAGCGCCCGCAGAACTTCGACATGAAGCGGCGCGAGAGCCACCGCCAATTGAAGCCGCACGGCCCCATGTGCTCGCGGACGGCGGTCGTCGCGAGGCGCGTGAACGCCTCCGACTTGCGCATCTCCTGGAGTGTCTTCTCGGTGAGCTCGGCCCCCTGATCGCCGTGGGTGCAGAAGCGCTCCTTGGGCGCGCCCTCGCCGTCCTCTTTGGTCGCGTCGTGGAGCAAGGCGGCGGCGCGCACCGCGTCCACGTTCGCCCCCCGCGCCTTGGCGAATGGAGGCGCATAGTAATAGAGTCGTCGCATGTGCAGGTGATTGGGACCGCCCTCCTTCACGTGCCGCCGCATCACCGCGTAGATCTTGTCGACCTCGACCGGGGTGAGCGAGTCGCCGGGCGACGGCCGCAGCGCCACATAGCAAGACCACGCGCCGAGCGCGACGAGCGCGCCCAGCGCCACGCGCACCCACCACCTCCTGAGCGCGACCCGCGCGAGCAGCTTGGCGACATAGAAGAAGCGGCGCATCGCGACAGGATAGCCTCGACGTCGCGCGCCGCCCAAGGCCCATCGCGCTCAAGCGGAGCGGCTCGCGCTGGCTGCCTCGCTCGCCCCCGCGAGGCGCAAGACGATGTCGTCGCGCGCCGCACCGTGATCGCCGCCCTCAAGGCCCGAGCCGAACCACCCAATCGCTGGCGCCGGTCGCGGTGGCGTCTTCGAGGGCCAAGGTCTGCCCGGGGGCAGCCTCGAACGGTGAGTCCGGCAACGCCTCTTCCGAGCCGTCCCCGGAGAAGAGGCCGAGGAGGGAAGAACCGCGGGTCATCACTGTTCACTATCAGGTTGAGCCAGCCGGAGGCAGGGCGATCCGTTCGCCGAGAGCAACCGCGCTATCGGGCTGCCGGTTCACGACCCATTCGGCGGCAACGCGTTGTATGCAATGGTCACGGTCGGCGCGCGCGGGCATCGCTTCGGCCCCATTTGAAGCTCAACGAGCAGGGCGGGCGCTCACTCGGATGGGCAGCGCCGGACCTCGATCGTCCCGCTCGCCGACGCGTGCGGGCGGTGCGCCTCCGCGAGCTCGAAGGAGAGCGTGGCGGCGATGCTGTCCTCGTCGGCGCTGGTGATCTCCACCGTCCCGAAGCCGCCGAGCTGCTTCGACCCGTCTGCGGAGAGGCTCTCGTATTCGAAGTACGCGTCGTAGACGCCCGCGACCGGCTCGCCGACGCGAATGACGAGATACAAGCCCTCCGGGTTGCCTTCCCCCACGACGAGGTGGTGCTCGCAGTCGATGGGCCGATCGCCGAGCTGGATCTCCAGCGTCGTCCCGAGGACCTCGTCGCTCGCGTCGAGGGCGACCGCGAACGTGGGCCGAAACTCCGCCCCGTCGTACTCACCCTCCACCGCCCCGGACTCGAGCGCTACGCCCTCCGAACAAGCGCCGCCCAGCGCGACGAAGAACAGGGCAACCCCGAGACGACGACCCATCGGCGCGAGCATACTCCACGATCCGATCACCAGGAGGCTTCGACCGCCCCATTGGCGATGTCCTGGAGCGACACGCGCACCCGCCCCGTCACGCCGAAGTGCTCGAAGACCCCTTGGACCGTGCCCACCTGGTACGTCTCGATGAACGCCGGCAAATCGAAGCACTCGAACACCAAGCGACGCGCCTCTCTCGAGACGACGCGGACCTCACCGAAGCTCATGCTCAGGCGATAGGCCTTCGGTGCGAGCGCCAGCACGTCGCCGACCGAGTCCCCCACCGCCAGCACGAGGACGCGTCCCACGTGGCTCCCGAGGAACGTCGAGAACGACGTCCTCCCGATCTCCGCGAGCGCCTCCCCCAATGCGAGCCGCGGGTACACGCGGCGCGCGACCTCCACCGTGAGCCGCAGGTTGTCGCGCATCGGATAATCGAGGAACGGCGTGTAGCGGCGGGCCGGGATCCCCGCCGCCTTGGCCAGCTCTGCCGGGCTCCCCGCCGCGGCCCCGAGCGCGAAGATCGTCTTGAAGAACATCCCCTTGCACGAGGCGTCGCGCGGAAGGCGCTCCAAATGAGCGTCGAGATCCACCGGCTCGCGCAGCCGCGGGGGCGCGAGCTCACGACCGGCGCTCGGCTCTCTCTCTCTTCGCCTCTCCACCATCGCGGATTGCCGACCATAGCGAAAGCCTCGAACGACCGCGAGACCCTTGGGTCCACCCCCAACCAACGGCGCCGTCCCTACGGCGCAATGGGCGTCTTCCTCGGGGACGCACCGCCTGAAATTGGGCTCACGCGCTGACCGCCTGATCGTCGGGGCTCTCAGCTGGCCGCGCGCATCAAGTTGACCCCCCGAAAGCACCCCTTCTTGCCAGTCGCGCCTTGGACGGTGTGCCACTCCACACGCGCCCCGACGACCTTCTCTCCGAGTCGTGCTTGGACGAACGAACCCATGGGATACTTTGCGCGCTGTCGGAGGACCCGCGTCGCGAGCTCCGTCCCCCCCTTCGGCACCGCGCCCTTCCAATACTTCCACCCCACCGGTGGCGCCGGGTTGGTGGGACAGGGCGTTCCTGGTGGGTGGGCCGGAGGAACGCGCGGATCGATGACAGCAACCTCTTCATCTCCGGCCGGAGGCGGCGGCGGACTCCAGGCGCTGGACGTAGCCCCGACCGCGAGCCGATTGGCAGGCGCTTCCAGGCGGCTCGCTGGAGCGGCCCTCGACGGATCGGCGACCGACGCGACGTCGAGATCGACCAGCAAGCTTCCGCCTGGCACAGCGATTCGGCAGTTCTGAGCCCATTGCCACGCCACCACGGCCGGCGTGGCGGCGCTTCCCTCCATCTCCTCCCTGAAGGGTGCCGGCTTCGTCCCGCCGACGTCGGCGAGCCTGAACTTGAAGATCCATAGAACGAGCCCCGGGACGGCGCTCGACGCGCTCTTCGCGCTCGTATGAGAGAGGTAGGCGCCCGGAGTGTATCCGCCCGCCGCGACGTGAGCGCACCAAGCCTGCAAGTACGCGACGAATGCCGGAGAGAGCGGCCCACCCACTTCGATATCGAGATAGAGCACGGCGCCGGCAGGAAACCCCGCCTTCGCCGCCAATAGACAGGCAGCCTTGCCGTCGCGGCGGCCATGCGCCGCGTCCACCTGGTGAGAGCCGGGCCCCGCCTCTTGCTGTCCCACGTACAGGGGAGCGAGGCCCCATCCGCCGCTGACCAAGCTGGCGCGCTTGGACATCCAAGACGTACCGCGGTGCGACGGCGCAGGACCCAAGTAGAACCCGCACCACCGCAGGTTCGTCTTCGATCGCAAGTGCGCCATGACCCCGTCACCCGGATACACGGCCGTATCGATTCCCGCGAAGCCCATCATCACCTCCCACCACCCCTCGACATCGAACTGCCATGCCGCGTCGGGGTCTCCAGAAGCGAGCGTACCTGAATCTCGGTTCCGGCCACCGGCGGAACGTCCCGCACCGAGCGCTCACAGCTTGGAGCTCCCACGACCACCGCCGCTCCGCCGCGACAGCTTCCGCCGTCCTGGAGCGGCGCCCGATCCCGCTTCTCAAGCTACCAAGGATATGTTCCACTCATCCGCGTTCAGGGGGTGGGGAACGGGCGTGGTCGAAAGGGGGCCATTGCCACTGCCTTCCGCTGAACCCGCGGCATGGAGGCCATATGAAGGACAGCGAATTCATCCTCGACGACCTTCCCGACTACATTCGAGCGTCGATGGAGCTCCGGGACAAGTGGCTGAAGAGCGCCTCGAGCGGTGGCTTCGAGTTCGTCTTCTCCGACGTGACGGCATGGGCTCCCGGCCAAGTCGTAACAGTCGCCTTTCTCGGCGGCGATGAAGCGCTGCGCAAGGACATCGCAGACGCAACGACGCAAATCACCGAGGCATGCAATCTCAAGCTCGACTTTTGGACCGACGGGTCACGCACGAAGTTTCGAGAATGGTCCGAGGCGGACACTGCGTACAGCGCGGACATACGGGTCAGCTTCGACATGGGCGGCTATTGGTCGCTCGTCGGACAGGACAGCATCAACACGTCCATCGCCGGACCAGGCCAGCCGGTAGGGGGCCGCCCCAATCAGCGCAGCCTGAACCTCGGGGGGTTCGCCGCCTCCAGGCCGGCCAGCTGGAAGGGGACGACTCGCCACGAGTTCATGCACGCCGTCGGCTTCCACCACGAACACCAAAACATGCGCGGCCCCGCCGAGGTCGAGTTTCGCTGGGAGGACGACCCTGGCTACACGCCCACGACCGACGGCCACGGCACCTTCGTCACCGACAACGGGGGACGTCGACCCGGAATCTACACATATCTCGCCGGTCCGCCGAACCGCTGGTCCAAGGCGAAGATCGACTTCAACCTCCGAACGACCGACAACCCCGACGCCGTGGCGAGCGCCTTCGACAACGCGTCGGTGATGCTCTATCGCTTCCCGGCGCTCTTCTACAAGCGCAATCCGAGCCCGGCCGCCCCCGCTGGCGACGGGCAAGATCTTTCGGAAGGCGACAAGCGCGGCCTGCGGCTCCTCTACCCGTTCCAGGAGGTCCGCGCCGTCGACAATCTGCTCGAACGCCGTTCCCACTTGGCCAAAGCAGCCGCTGGCGGCTCTGGGAGCGCGGGCCTCGAATCGGCACGTGACACCGGCGAGCCCGCCCTTGTCGAAAGCATCCGAACCGCATTGAAGAACAACACGAAGCGGTAGCTCCCCGCCGGCGAGCTCGACAATCGTGGACGCGCCGCTCGTCACGGCGGCTCGCCGATGTTTGTCCTGTTCTCGAGCAGAGATTGGTCGTCGCAGTCGCGTTCACGAAGGCGCTTTTGGCAGTTGACGAGACAGTCGCGAGCGTGTTTTGGTTCATAGCTCGGGGGCAGGTTGGAGCGCATCCTCGCGCTCGGGTTTCGCAATCGGGTAGGTCAGGGGATGATCGGGACAGTTCTCGCGTTCGTGCGAAGACAACTCGACGACTTTTTGCGCGCCGAGTTTCCGGCTGGGAGTGACCCTGTCGGCGACAAAGTCGTCTTCCCCGACGGCGACAAGATGGATCCGCTCACCTTCGCGCCCGAGGCGATATCTCTCCTTTTGCTCAACCTCGAAGAGGATCGGGTCCTCAGGCCGCCCGACTTGCATTCCAGGTCCCTGCCGAACGAGCCTCCCGCGCGCGTCCACCCGGAGATCCGCCTTATCCTCAACCTCCTCTTCGTCGCGCGCTTCAAGCAATACGAGGGGGCGTGGAACCACTTGACCAAGGTCCTCTCCTTCTTCCAGTCACATCCGCTCATCGAAGGGGGCGCCGCCGAGCTCCCCACCGGAGTCGAGCGGCTCACGTTCGAGCTCGTGACGCTGCGCTTTGCCGAGCAGAACGAGGTCTGGAACGCGCTGCGCGCCACCCAGCATCCGTCTCTTCACTACCGATTGAAGATGGTCGTGCTTCGCGATGCGAAGCCGGACCCGTCGCCGCAGATCATCAATCCTGTCGACATCCGGGTCGCCCGCTCGACCCCCTGACCCCAACCTCGTGAGCCTCGAGCACCATGCAGATAAGCTCCTACCCCGGCGTCTACATCCAAGAGATCTCGACCCTGCCCCCTTCGGTGGCCCCCGTGGCCACGGCGATCCCCGCCTTCCTCGGCTACACGACGAAAGGCAAGAAGGGCGAGGTCGAAATCGAGATGGTCACTACCCTGCTCGAATTTGAGGACCGCTTCGGGTTACCTCCGCCGACGGCCTTCAAGGCATCGTCGGAGGGCGCCGTCGAGGTCCTCAAGTCCAGCCTCCCGGAGCACATGCTCTGGTACGCGATGAGCCTCTATTTCCGCAATGGTGGCGGCAAGTGCTATGTCGTCTCCGTCGACAACACCTCGGAGGCGGCGAGCCCGGCCCGCTTCAAGAAGGGTCTCGAGGCGCTCGAGGCAGTCGACGAGCCCACCCTGATCGTCATGCCCGGGATCGTCTCGCTCCCCAAGGAGGACTTTCACGACTTGAACCAGCAATCGCTCGCTCATTGCAAGAAGCTGCAGGATCGGTTCGCGATCCTGGATGTCCAGGACGGCGACGTCCCGGCCTTTCGGGAGGGCATCGGCACGGAGGGCTTGATGTACGGCGCCGCCTATCACCCGTACCTCCAGACGACGATCAACTTCGTCTACGCCGAAGACCAAGTCACGATCGCCGGGGACAACGCCCGAACCCTGAAAGACATCAAGACGACGGACACCCTGCTCTACAACAAGGTGAAGAAGAACCTGGATGGGCAGCGGGTCGCGCTGCCCCCGAGCGCGGCCGTCGCGGGCGTCTACGCGCGAACCGACAGGGACCGCGGCGTCTGGAAGGCCCCCGCGAACACCAGCGTGTCCGCGGTGATCGCCCCTGTCACCACGATCACGAACGCTCAGCAGGAGACGCTGAACGTCGACCCGAAGGCGGGGAAGTCCATCAACGCGATCCGGGCCTTCTCGGGCAAGGGCACGGTCGTCTGGGGGGCCAGGACGCTCGACGGAAACTCGAACGAGTGGCGGTACGTCAACGTGCGTCGCCTCTTCATCACGATCGAGGAGTCAGCGAAGAACGCCTCGCACTTCGCGGTCTTCGAGCCCAACGATGCCACCACCTGGCTGAAGGTGAAGGGGATGCTCGACGCCTATCTCTTTGGTCTTTGGGAGCAGGGAGCGCTCCAGGGGTCGAAGCCGGAGCACGCCTTTCAGGTTCACGTCGGATTGGGCAAGACGATGACGCCGCAGGACATCCTCGAAGGGCGCCTCATCGTGGAGCTCAAGATCGCCGCCGTTCGACCGGCCGAGTTCGTCGTTCTGAGGTTCGAGCACAAGCTCGCCGAGTCCTGATTTGCAGGCCCCTCCACCTAGCCGAAAGGGAATGCCGTGCCCGTTACCCGAGAAACCATCCGCGCGGACTATCCGCTTCCTGTCTACAACTACCGCGTCGAGATCGGCAGCGACTCCGTGGCATTCACGGAGGTCTCCGGCCTCAACATCGCCTACGAGACGAGCACCTACAAGGAGAGCCAGACCGCCAGCGGGCTGCCCGGCCCTCGCGTCATGATAGTCCCCGGGCAAAAATCCCCGACCAAGGTCACCCTCAAGAAGGGCGTCGTCCGCAGAGCCAGCGTAGCGCAGCTCTTCGGCTGGATACGCACGGTCCAAATCAACCAGGTCGAGAAGAAGGACGTCTTCATTCGACTGTGCGACGAGAAGGGCGAGGCGGTCGTGTCGTGGAAGATCGCCAATGCCTTTCCCACGAAGCTCGACGCGCCGACCTTCGACGCGAAGTCGAACGACGCCGCGATCGAGACGATGGAGCTGGCCGGGGACTCCGTGACGATCGAGGAGTCCTGACCCCATGGCGCAGACCGCAGCGGACCAGAAGGCGCTCCACCCGCTCGCCGCGTACAACTTCCGCGTGACCATCGACGGCACGGCCGCTCGGTTCTCGCGGGTATCCGGCGTTCATCGTGAGCACCAGACGGTCACGTACCGGCACGGTCTCAGCTTCGCCGAAGGCGAGGAGATCGAGAAGTTTCGCGTCGACCGCTACACCACAATCACCATGGAGCAGGGCACGGTCCAGGGGAGCCAATCCCTGCACACGTGGTTGGAGCAGAAGCAGCCGAGCGTCATGGAGATCAGCCTCTGTGACGAGACCGGAGTCCCCGCGATCTCCTGGCACATCGCGAAGGCGTTGCCCGTCAAGATGACCGCGCCCACCTTCGACGCCAAGACGAACGAGCTCAGCATCGAGGTGCTGGAGGTCCGCGCCTCCGGCATCTCCATTCGCCACGTCTCCTGAGGGTCCCCGATGGATCTCGCGCTCGGCTCACGGTTCGCCGTCTTCTTCTTCGCGGGAGGGGTCGTGCCGAATCCGATCGACATACGCTTTCAACGTGCATCGGGCCTCTCGGCCGCGATCGAGACCAGCTCGCTGGTGGAGGGCGGGCAGAACCTCTACACCCACCGCCTGCCCAAGCGGGTCGGCTATGGCAATCTCGTCCTCGAGCGAGGCTTCGTCGCCGCCTCTCCGCTCAACTTGGAGTTCAACGCCGCGATGACGCTCTTCAAGTTTGCGCCGTCGAACGTCATCGTCACGCTGCTGAAGGACGACAAGACGCCCCTCGGCGCGTGGCTCTTCCTGAAGGCCTTCCCTGTTCGGTGGGCGACCGCAGACTTGAGCGCGACCGAGGACAAGGTGCTCGTCGACACGCTGGAGCTCGCGTACGCCAACATGCAGTCCATGGCGGTGTGAAGTGACCATCGAGATACGACAACTCGTCATTCGCGCCGTCGTGGAGCCCCCGGCCGAGGCGGCTCCCGGCGTCACCCCTTCCCGCCTCCCACCTGCCGAAGTCGAGGTCGAGGCGCGCCCGGTGCCGCTCACCACGGCGGACCGCCATGCCCTCGTGAACGTGTGCGTCCGCGAGGTTCTTCGTGAGCTCAAGAAGGCTCGGGGACGTTAGTCAGGAGAGAACCATGGGCCTCGGCGATACCTTCAAGCTTGCCAAGCTCACCATCGAGGCGTTCACGACGGAGAAGCGGGACCAACCCATCCCCGGCAAGTTCCGCTTCGAGGTCCAGTACAATCCGGAGAGTCTCTCCCTCCGCCACGAGAGCGTATTTCAGGACCAGCAAGGGCTGGGGACCACCTCGGGCAACCCCAAGTTCTCTCATAGCCAATCGAAGCGGCTTTCGGTGAGCCTGGTCGTGGACGGCACCCACGTCGGCTACTTCGGCGCCGAGCTGCTCCGCCATGTCCCCTCGACGGCCGAGCAGATAAGCGACTTCCTCGCGATCACTTACCAGACGCAGAGCTCGAGCCACGAGCCTTCCTACCTCAGGCTCTCTTGGGGACAAGGCGTCCTCGGCCAGAGCTTCGACTGCAGACTCCAGTCGGTCGACATCAAATACACCTCCTTCGACCGCGACGGGTCTCCGCTCCACGCGGAGCTCTCGGCCCAGTTCGTCGAGGCGATCGATCCGAAGAAGCGCGTCGCCGAGGCGGCGCTCTCCTCTCCGGACCTCACCCACCGGCGCACCGTCGTGGCCGGCGACACCCTCCCCCTCCTCTGCCGCCAGATCTATGGAGACGCCGCCCACTACCTCCGCGTCGCCGCGTTCAACAGGCTGGACTCCTTTCGCAGGTTGGAGCCGGGGCGAGAGCTGATCTTTCCGCCGCTCGCGTCCTCCGGGAAGAGGTGAGCATGGGGATCGCCGTCGCCACCATCACCTCCGAAGGGCTCAGGCTCGACCCGACGGTCGAGCTCCTCTCGCTCGAAGTCCGGCGCGAGCTGAACCGAATCCCGGAGGCCCACCTCACGCTCAAGGACGGGAGCGTCGCCGCTCGGAAGTTCGAGCTCAGCAACGGCGCGTTCTTCGAGCCCGGAAGGCAGGTCACCATCCTCGCTCGATACGAGGGCGAGTCCAGCGATTCGACGCTCTTCGAAGGCCTGGTGGTGCGGCACGCGGTCGAGAGCCGCGCGGGCGGCTCGACGCTCCGCGTGGAGCTGAAGGACGCGGCGTTCAAGCTCACGCGGCAGCGCAAGAGCGCCGTCTTTCGAAAGCAGGCCGACGACGAGGCCATAAGGAAGCTCATCGCCGACGCCAAGCTCACGGTCGGGGACCTCGCCGCAACGAAGACCAAGCACGACGAGCTGATCCAATACTACGCCAGCGACTGGGATTTCATCGTGTCGCGCGCGGACGCGCAGGGGCTCGTCGTCAACGTCGATCGCGGCAAGATCGCGGTGCAGTCGATGGTCTCGACCGCATCCCCCAAGGTCCGAGTGGAGTACGGGCTCGGAGAAGACTTCGAGATCGAGCTCGAGCTCGACGGCGGCGAGCAGTGGGCCTCGATGAGCAGCGTGGGCTGGGATGCGAAGAAGCTCGAGATCGGCGCGCCAGCGGACGCGGAGGCCCCGTCCGTCAGGGTCGGCAACTTGGACGCGGCGGCGGTCGCGAAGAAGCTCGGCGGGGAAGCGTTCGCCTTGTTTCACCCCGGCGTGGCGGCGGAGGGAGAGCTCGCGGCGTGGGCGAGCGGCCGGTTGGCGCGCAGCCGTCTGTCCTTCCTTCGGGGCCGGCTGGTGATGAAAGGACGAGCCGACGTCGCGCCGCTGGACATCGTCGAGCTCTCCGGGATCGGAGAGCGCTTCGATGGGAGAGCGATGGTGTCGGCGGTCACCCAGCGCATCGACCGCGAGGGCTGGCGCACGGAGCTTCAGGTCGGCATCGGGCCGGAGTGGTTCGCGCGGCAGCCCGATATCGCCGACGTGCCCGCGGCCGGTCTCCTGCCTCACGTGCAGGGTCTCCATATCGGGGTGATCGGCGACTTCGAATCCGACCCGACCGGGGAGCAGCGAGTCAAAGTGCTCCTCTCCGCGCTCGAGAAGGGACAGGGCGCCGTCTGGGCGCGCGTCGCCCGTCCCGACGCCGGCAACGAGCGAGGGTTCCTCCAATGGCCGGAGCCGGGAGACGAGGTGGTCGTCGGGTTCATCTATGGCGATCCCCGTCAGGCGATCGTCCTCGGGGCCCTTCACGGCTCCAAGAACAAGCCCCCCGCGTTCGTCGGTGAGCCCAGTGACAAGAACGACACGCGCGCGATCGTCACGAAGAGCGGGCTGACGATCGGACTGGACGACAAGAAGAAGGCCGTCGTCATCGAGACGCCTGGCAAGGGGTCGATCACCCTGGACGACGACGCGAAGTCGGTGACCATCGCGGATCAACACGGGAACACGATCACAATGGACTCCGGCGGCATCGTCTTGAAGAGCGCAAAGGACTTCACGATCGACGCGGCATCCGGCCAAGTCACCATCAAAGGCAGCACTGTCGACGTGCAGTGAGGGACGACGAATATGAAGAAGATCCAACTCGACCTGACGATCGAAGAGACGAACATCATCCTCGAAGCCCTCGGCCAACTGCCGTTCGCGCGCGTCTACGCGCTCATCGGGCAAATCCAGGAGACGGCGAGGATGCAGCTCGAGCAGCTGCCGAAGAACGGCGCGAACAAGCCCGAGGCGAGCCTCACCGATGGCTGACGGGGTGACGCGAGCGGCCGGCTTCCTCGGCGTCGGCTGGCACTTCCCGCCGAGCTTCGGCCCCGGAGGGGCGGAGCTCGAGATGGTGGAGGGAGCGGTGGACGTTCACGAGTCGCTGCAGATCTTGTTCTCCACACGCCTCGGGGAGCGCCCCATGCAGGAGACGTTCGGGTGCAACCTCGACGACGCGATCTTCGAGGAAGTGGACCAATCCCTCGTCAACCGAATCACGACGTCGATCCGCGACGCGGTGTTGGAGCACGAGACGCGCATCAAGCTGCATCGGGTCGACGTCACGCAGCGCGCCGGCGAGGCCGGTGTCGTCGAGGTCCGCCTCGAGTACTCCGTTCTGGAGACCAACTCGCGCTTCAATATGGTCTTTCCGTTCTACGTGACCGAGGCGTTCGCGACCGCGCGGTGAAGCCATGTCCGACTACGTCCTCGTCGACGGCGACACGGCCATGTTCCTCCCGACCTTCGGTGCGGCAACGGTGGTGGTCCAACCAGGGGCCATCACCGCGAGCGGGCCGAGCACGCTCGGCAAGAAGAAGTGGTGCGTCGACGGGGACGAGAAGAGCGTCTCGGTGCCGGGCTGCACTTACCTGACGCCTTCTCATCCGGTTCCCGGCACGGGGACACTCAGCATCAGCGCTCTCGCCGGGGATCAGAAGGCGAGCAAGACGAAGTCCGGGGGCGCGCTGGCCCTGCTCGTCGGGAGCACGTTCACCGCGAAGCTCACCGTGCAGAGCCCCGCCAAGCAGCCGACCTCCGCCGGCCCCGTACCCGACACGACGCCCGAATACTCGGGCAGCGGGATGTTCGTCACCACGAACACGAAATTTCGAGGCGCCTGACATGTCGCGCACTTTGGTCCAATTCTCGGCGCCCGGCGCCGAACGCTTCCGCCAGCGAGACGGGACGAGTCAGGACGAGAGGCGCTCGTGGAGTCTCGACCCCAGCCGCCTGCTTATCGACGGCCGGACGACGCGGGAGCTGTTCGCGTTCGTCGAGTCGTTCGCCGAGCACGTGCGCTATCTCGCCGCCGACGAAGGCGCCGACGCGGTCCGCGAGGCGGGCACGTGGGCGCCGTTCGTTCGAGGAGCAGATGTCTCGGTCGCGGACGTCGCGGCCTACGTCGAGCACCCTGAGCGCTTCGACGGCGAGCGCGCGCGCTGGCTCGGCCGCCCGCACTTCGGCCTCCTGCTCACATTCCTGGAGCTTCTCGGGCTCGCGCGCGACCAGCTCAATGGACTGACGCGCCGGCACCTCGAATACTATTTTCGCGAGGTCCTCGCGATGCGCCCCAAGCCGGCCATCGCCGACTGGACCCCGGCGGTGTTCACCGCCGCGCCGCGCGCGCCCAAGGTGTGGGTGCCCGCCGGCACGGAGCTGCAGGCCGGGCGCGACAGCACCGGGCGGCCACGAATCTACCGAACCGCGCGAGACCTCTGGGTCGGCCACGCCCAGGTCTCTTCGGTTCGATCCGTATTCGCCGATCGGAGAAGGACCCGCCTCGCCGACGTGCGCCGCGACCGCAGCTCGACGCCGAGCGTGGCTTTGAGCGAGATGCTTCAGCTCGCGCTCGGCTCCCCCAACGCGGGTGACCCGGTGCCACCGTTCGATGGCGCGCGGGTCGACGGCGAATATCTGGCCACCCTCTATCCCATCCTCGCGTTCGCGCGCGACAAGCACGTCGAAGCGCCCCAGCTCTTTCTCGAGCACCACGAGCTGCGCTCGCTCCTGCGACTGAAGCGAAGACGAGACGCCAGCGACCCGGAGTGGCGTGAGATCAATCGCCTCCTCGGCGTCCCCGAGCCGGCCCGTCCCCGCGACTTCGAGGCGAACCTGCTGAAGGCCGCTCAACTGAACGATCTCCACTTCGAGAGCGACGGCTGGCCGGAGATCGAGGACATCGACGATCTGTACGAGAAGCGATTCCTCGTGAAGACGGTCGGGGGAGAGACACGGTCGGTCAAGAGGTACATCGAGACTCGCCTCGCGAGGATCGGGTACGAGAGCTTCGTCGCCCTGATGCCTATCAAGCTGCGCATCGACGCAGAGTGGGCCGAGATCAACCGGCTCTTGGAGCGGGCGGGGCGTCGGCGCTCCGGCCTGCTGTCGTGGGCTCTGCTCCCCGGGAGCGCGACACGCGCGCAGAAGGCCGACTTCGACGAGAACCTCCGGCGCGCCCTGGAGGTGCGGGTGAAGCTCGAGCCGCGGCAATGGCCCGTCGGCCTGGCGGCGCTCCCCAGCGACGGGCAACGCTTGGAGAAATACGTCGAGCTCGTCGAGCGGCTCGAGCGTCACTTCTCCTTGCCGGCGGAGCGGGTGGCGGACCTTTCGGCATTTGCTTCCTCTCTCGACCGTCGCGACGACGCTCTTGGCGAGATCGAGCGGCTGCTCGGGGACGCCCACGCCGAGGCTTGGCGGGCACGCCGCCGCGCCAGGCTCGAAGAGGTCCGGAGCGGTCGGGACACCCCCGCCGGTTGCGAGGCCGTCGCGAGCTTCGCGCTCGGGGCGACGACGGAGCCCCTCCGCTGGGACGCGGCGGTTGCCCGCCTGACCGAGCTGATCGGGCGCGCGAAGGCCGACTTGCTGGACCGCTTTCACCGCGAGCTCTCCGCGCCGTTCCGGCCATCCCTGTTCGGCTGGCCCGACGCCTATCGCCTGTTCGAGCTCGCGCAGCGCAGGCTCGAAGGCATCGCCGAGCCCGTCGCAGAGAAGATCGAGTGGCACAATCTGTATGCCTACGAGGACGCGACCAAGGTCCTCGCCGATCCGGAGCGGTCGACCCGGTGGAGCACCTTTGGCGGACGTCCGGTGGACGCGGCGACGCCCGGCGCGCCCATGGGCTTCGCCGTTCAATCCCCTCTCCTCTCTCTCAGCCAGGGCCGGCGGACGATCACCCTCACGATCGGGCTGGAGGCCAATGGCTTCGATCGGGCGGCCTTCTTGAAGGAGCTCAAGGACGACCCCACAGATGCGCGCGAGCCGACGCCCTCGACTCCGGAACAGATCCGCGCCGCGCTCGACAAGGTCCTGCTGGTCGAAGGGACCACGGCGAAGGGTTGGACCACGCTCCGACTTGTCGCCGCCACCCTCGCGACGGGCAAGCCCGGCGACGACTACGGGTCGCTCATCCGAAAGGCGCGCGGCGCTTCCGACCAGCCCGCCTTGCAGCTCGTCCTCGCGGCCGACGTCGCCGATCCGCCGCTGGCCCCGGCCGCCGCTCCTTCATCCCCGACCCTCCGCGTGTGCCTCCGACAGATTCGCGACGAAGAGCGCGGGGGCCAATGGCGCACCCGCTTGGCTCCCTTCGAGCCGCTGCGCGTGAGCGGCTTGCACCTCGCGGTCGAGGTCGACGGGCTCACGAGCGTCGCTCTTCAGCAGGATGATCGCGCGCTCGATCCAAGAAAGCCATTCGAGCCCTTCGGCAGCCGCCCGGGCGTGGGAGCTCGACTCTACGTCGCCCATCCGGAGCTCGTGCGCGCGCCGCTCGAGACGCTTCGCTTCACCATCCGGTGGATGGGCCTACCGGGCAGTCTACCCTATCAATACTACAACTATCCGGTCCAGGGGGCCGCGACCCCGCCTTTCAAGGTCGCTATTCTCCTCGCCGACAACAACGTCGAGCTCCCCCTCGACAAGGCGGAGCTCTTCTCGCACGACGGCGCGACGGCCCCTTCGAAGACAATCGAGATCGGCAGTGTCCCCGCCGCGATCGAGCGCGCGGCCCACGGCTACGTCTATGGACGGCAGGAGCCTCTCGGCTCCGGGCGCGACCTCCGCACCTGGAGCCGCTACCTCATCTGGGAGCTCGACCCGGTCGACTTCGGCCACTCCGTGTACCCTGCGGTCGCGGCAGAGCAAGCGCGCGCCCTCGCCGTCGAGCTCGCCAAACAGTCTGCCAACGTCGACGCCAAGAAGTACCGCGTCGACGCGCCCTACACCCCTTCGATCAAGTCGCTCGAAATCCGCTACACGGCGTCGTCGGAGGTGACCCGTGGCTCCGAGGACCTCCTCCTTCACGTCCACCCGTTCGGGGTCGGGCGCTTCGATTGGGACGAGCCGACCCTGATGCCGCGCTACGAGGGCGACGGCGAGCTCTACCTGGGATTGAGCGGGGTCCACGCGCCGGAGAAGCTGTCGCTCTGGCTCCAGCTGGCGGAGGGCACCTCGGACCCGGACGTCACCGCAACCCCCGTGACGTGGGCGTACTTGAGCGGGGACCGCTGGCTCGGCCAGCCCGGCGGTGGGCTGCTCTACGACGAAACGCGCGGGCTGCTCAACTCCGGGGTGGTGGAGCTCGCCCTCCCCGAAGCGAGCGCGAGCAGCCTCCTCCCAGAGCCCTTCTATTGGTTGCGCGTCCGGGTCGACCGCGGCGCGCGCGGCGTCTGCGATGCGCTCGACATTCGCGCCCAGGCGACCGTCGTCCGCTTCGACGACCGCGGCAACGCCCCCGACCACTACGATCAACCGCTCCCCGCCGGGAGCATCGACCGCCTCGTCCGCCCCGAGGCCGGGATCGTGTCGGTCGCGCAACCATTCACCTCCTTTGGCGGCAAGCCGGCGGAGCGCGACGACATCTTCGAGACGCGCGTGAGCGAGCGACTGCGCCACAAGAACCGGGCCCTCTCGCCGTGGGACTACGAGCGACTCGTGCTCCAGCACTTCCCGCAGATCTACAAAGCCAAGTGCCTTCGCGCTTCCGCGGAGCCCTCGAGCGGCCACCTGGACGTGATCGTCATTCCCGACATTCGCAAGGCTCGGCCGGGAGAGATCTTTGGCCCGAAGGTCCCCGCGAACGTCCTCCGAGAGATCGAGGAGCTCCTCGTCGCGCGCGCGCCGGCGACCGCTTCCATTCATGTCCGCAACGCTCGCCATGTGACTGTCCGCGTGCGCCTGGGGGTGCGCTTCCGGCCAGGTCAGGACGAGATCGATGCCAAGAGGAGGCTCAACGAAGACTTGATCCGCTTCCTTTCCCCCTGGGCCTTCGACGAGGGGGCTGACCTGATGATTGGCGGCCGGATCTACGCGAACAGCATTCTCGACTTCGTCGACCGGCGAGGGGACGTCGACTACGTGACCGAGCTGAAGCTCTTCCGCTCCGTCGACGGCACCCACCCCGACGCAATCCCGCCCATGACGGAGGACTATCATGTCGGCACGGACGCGGCCGACCAGGTGCTCGTGTCCGCCCCGCAGCACGAGATCGATGTCATCCCCGACAGCGGTTATCAGCACTCGTCCTTCACCGGCATCAACTACATGAAGATCGAGCTCGACTTCGTCGTCGCTTGATCGCTCGACCCGGAGGGTTCTTCTTCCCATGAGCAACAAGAATCGCACCGAGCTGAAGGCCTACTTCGTCAAGAACGCCATTCCGACCGAGGCCAACTTCATCGACCTCATCGACTCTCAGCTGAACCAGACCGAGGACGGCCTCTTCAAGATGAGCGGGGAGGCGCTCGCCGTCGTCTCGGCGGGAGGCGACCAGAAGAGGGTCCTTCGCCTCTTCGCCAACTACCCGGCGGCCAACCCGGACTGGCAGATCAGCCTCAACCCCGCCCAGGATCCGGCCCACCCCGCCACGAGCCGCCCCGGCTTCGGGATCGTCGACGGCGCAGGAAAGCCCCGGCTGTTCATCGACGCGCCAACGGGGCGGATCGGGGTCGGCACCAACGACCCCAAGGTACAGCTCGACGTGCGGGGGGACGCGTCGATTGACGGCGTCCTGCGACTCAACGACAAGCCCGCTTATCTACGCGCTGGAGCCGACACCAACCATGGTCTCGGGTGGTACGACAAGTATGGCGGCGTCGCGGTGGATGGCCCCGTCGCCTTCGGCTGGAGCGGGGGGGCGCTGGGCACGACGAACGGTGGCCCCAAGACTGTCATCAACTGGACCAAGGACACCATACAGCTCCGCGGAACACGACTGAGCAATCTACAGGGCCTCGGCATCGTCGAGACGAACGCCACCGACTGGCTGCGCATCAACCCCGACAGCTCATTCCCAGCCATTGCACTATACAAGCCGGTCGCAATCGGAACGGGAGGCCTCTCCATAGGAGACTGGAACCAAATACCGGCGGGACAGCTTCGCGTCACGGGAGACAGCACGCTTCTGGGGGCGGTGCGCGTCGGCGGCAATTTGACACTGACGTCGGCACGACTCAATAACGCCAGCGGGCTCGGAATTCTGCAGACCAATGCCACAGACTGGTTGCGGATCAACCCAGACGAAGCCTTTCCAAGCATCGCGCTCTACAAACCCGTCGCAATCGGCAGCGGCGGCCTAGCCATCGGCGACTGGAGCCAATTGCCCCAAGGCCAGCTCCGCGCGACAGGGCGAGCGACACTATTGGCAGGAGCACAGATTCGCGAAATGGGCATCGGCACCGAGACCCATGGACACACGGACTATCCGTACGAGACAATTCAGATGACGCCAGGAACCAACCTCCGCGTTTGGTATGGTCAAAAGCAACGTTTCGTCCTCGAGAACAACGGACAGCTTCGAATCCTGTTGGACGGTGGCTACTGGCTCTTCCAGGTGGACGGAAATCTGGTCAAGTACAACAATGCCGGCACCGCGGTTTGGGGGCTCCAGAAAGCGGGAGGAGGCCCCGGCTGGGGTTGAGAAATGGCCGCTCGCTCCCCGACGCTCCCCACCGATCCGCTGCCGCACCCCGCGATGGACTACGCGCGCCTGCGGGCGCGTGGAATCGAGCTGCTGGAGCGCTTGGTCAGCGGGCGGTGGACGGACTTCAACGCCCACGACCCGGGGATCACGATCCTGGAGCAGCTCTGCTATGCCATCACGGAGCTCGCGCACCGGACGGCCTTCGAGGTGCCTGAGATCATCGCGGGCGGGCCTGATCCTGGGCTGCCGGCGCCGGACGTCATCCTCACGGGCGACGCCGTCACCCCGACCGACGTCCGAAAGGCCGCCCTCGACGTCGAGGGGATCCGCAACACCTGGGTGGAGCCTCCGCGCGAAGCCGAGCTCGAGCTGTTTCATCACGCCCCGAGCGGTGAGCTCCGCTTTCGGCCGGACGCCGGCGAGCCAGACGCGGCCCCGGTGCTCCTGCGAGGGCTGCGTCATGTCTCGCTTCAAGGAGACGGGAGCGTGAGCCCGGAGCTCGCGCTTCGAGAGGTCGCGGAGCGCCTGCACGCTTCCCGCGGATTGACAGAGGACTTCGAGGTTGGACTGCTCGGCGCATACAGCGTCTGGATGAGAGCCCACATCGAGATTCGATCCACCGACGACCCAGTGGCGGTGCTTGCCGACGTGATCGAGCAGGTCGACGCGTATCTGGCGCCGGCGCCTACGTTCGTTTCGGCGGCGCGGGCCCTCGCGAACGGGCTCGCGCCGGATGACGTATTCGATGGTCCTCGCCTCACGCAGGGCTCTCTCACGACCCCCCAGGAGCCGCCCCAGACAGTCTTCGTCTCCGACTTGCTCCACGCCATTCTCGACGTTCCGGGTGTGCGCGCCGTGACGTCCTTGGTTCTGGGCAGCGCAACGGCGCCGGAGCGCTGGGCCGTCGACGTGCCGGCCGGCTGCGCGGCATCGCTCTCGAGAGGGGCCGAGATCGGCCTCTTTCGCGACGGGGTGCCGGTGCGCGCGAGCCTTTCGGATGCGCTCGCGCTCGTCGATGTCCGTCACCGTCAGCGAGCCCGCGACGCTGCTGCCGAGGGCCCCCTCTCGCGGCCCGCCGCACAGGCCCGCGAGCTGGGCGCACACACGTCCATCCAGCACCAGCTGCCGGGCGCGTACGGCGTCGGGGAGCTCGGTCTGCCCGCTTCGTCGAGCGCCGCGCGAAGAGCGCAGGCCTACCAGCTCGAGGCTTATCTTCTTCTGTTCGATCAGCTCCTCTCGAACGCGTTCGCGCAGCTCGCGAGCGCCCGCGAGCTCCTCTCCCCCAACGGCGACGGCCTGCGCACGTACTTCGCGGCGCCGGTCGTCGACTCGCGCCTCCGCGTCGCCGAGCTCTTGCGATTCGCCCCCGACGCCTATCGCGCTTGGCTGGACCAGGCCGTCGAGCAAGGGGACTCTGTCGAGCGTCGGAAGCAGTTCCTCGGTCACTTGCTGGCGCGCTTCTCCGAGGCGGTCGGCGACGACAATCTCGTCCGCGCTGGCGCCGTGCCGCCCCAGGACGTCGTCTCTGACCGCCGAAGCTTTCTGCAGCGCATTGTCCGGCTCACCGGGGGGCGGGGGTCTGGACGTGACATTCTCCAGCCGGACGGGGGCGCGGCGTTCGAAGAGAGGTTGAGGCACAAGCTCGGGCTGCGAGCGTGTCCCCCCTTCGCCGTGGTCGAGCACATCCTGCTCCGTCCAATCCCGGAGGACGCCGGCCAGATGTCGGCAGAGGGAGAGCCGGAGGTTCCGATGCTCAGGGGCGTCGTGGGCCCCGACCCGTGGTCCCTCCAGGTCACGGTCGTCCTTCGCGGCGGCGGCGCGCAAGACGACCCGTACGTCCGCTTCGTCCAACAGACCATCTTCGCGGAGGCGCCAGCCCACCTCGACGTTCGGATACTCTGGCTCGACGACGACGGCGAAGCCGACTGGACGAGCTTCACCGGCGCGTGGACCGAGTTCGTCTCGCTCTATTCCCAGCACCGCCGGTCCAAGCTCGCGGTCGTGGGCCCCCCGCTGAACGCCTTCTTCGCGGTCGACAGCGAGCCAGCGGTGCCCTCGCACCTCCTCGTTCGCGCCGCTCGGGACCGGTTGATCGACATGCTCGGCATCGGTCGGTCCGCCCGAGCCGAAGACGGGGCGAGCCTCTCGTATGGGACGTTCCCGATTCGCGACCTCCCCGTCCCGCAGCGGATCGTCGTGACGCCGGGGGCGGACGCCAAGATTCGAATCGGCTTCACGCAGCGCGACGTCGATTACGTCCTCTGCGACGCCATACGATTCGGCGAGGACGACGCGGGCGTGCAAATCGAGATCGACGGTGTGCCCGTGAGGGTGGAAGGCACCGGCGGCCCCGTGGAGATTCCCACCCCTCCGATCGTCGACGACATCACGTACCGGATCCTGGCCGTCAAACGCCAAGGCGCAGATCGACAGTCGACGCGGCGACAAGCCTGGCTGCGCACGGAGGTGCGGCTCGAAGAGAGCGTGGACAGCTCGCTCATCGCGAGCATCGATCTGCCCCTCCTCGATGGTCGTATCGACAGACCGCCTGCGCCCACCGACGCGCGGATCGGGGACTACGGCGTGCAGGCCGAGATCGAGGTGTTCGCGAGCCAAGAAGGCGTCCTCTACGAGCTCGTCGAGCACAAGGAGCCCATGGGGGAATTCCCGACCCACCGCGTGGTCTCGGAGCAGGCCGTGCTCGGGACCTCCGGGACGATCAGGCTCCGGACGATCCCGATTCGCGAAGACATCGATCTCCGCGTCCGGGGCAGCAAGTCCGTGGGCGATCCTCCGCAGACGCGACGAGGCGTCCTCGACCTCGTCTTGCCGCTCCGCGCTCGAGCCAACCCGGGGTTTTCCATCACCAGCTCCGCGTCGATCGTCAGCCACGGAGAGGCGGCTTCGGTTCGTATCCCGGACACCCAGCGGTCGGTCCAATATCAGGTTTGGAGCGCGCCGGTTCGAGACCGCGACTTTGCCTTCGACGGAGATCCCCCCGCCGTGACCATCGACGTCGCGGCGGGGCCGAACGTCGCGCGGGTCCTGCGACCGCCGGGCCCGGGCCCATGGGAGCAGCTCGCCCGGTTCTCGCCATGGGGCCCTGCCGTCGCCGGCAATGGTGGGGAGCTCGTCTTCGACACGGGCGCGCTCGACGCCGACAGCGTCCTCGTCGTGAAGGCGTCGAAGCAGCACGCGACGGGGCCCCTTTCGGCGCCCGGAGAGCTGCTCCCGTCCGCGATCCAGCTCGACCGTGCGCTGGCGCTGCTGGTTCGCCCGGACCACCTCCGGCGCTTGCAGCTCACGGCGACCATCCGCGGCGGCATGACGACCGGGCCCGTGCTCTTCCAGAACGGGCAGCCCGGCGTATTCTATGAGATGTCGGTGGGCGGCGGGGCGCCGGTCCCGGCGAAGGCCTACTTCCACCAGCGCAACGACCTCGACGCCGCGCTCAACAAGGGGATCGGGGAGCGCCCCCGGACCGTCGATCGTGGCAGTCTGAGAATCACCAAGGACTTCGTCATCACGGACACGCACCCGCCGGGGGATCCGGCGCGCATCGCCCCGTCGCCTCCTCGCGTGGACACGCCGCCGCTGGCGACCGGATCCGTGCTGCGCATCCGCGCCCGCAAAGCGATGAACGGGCTCGAGGCCGAGCTCGTCGGGAGCGTCGTCATCGAGCCATTCCCGCCCCTCGGCGCGATCCCCCCCACCGTGACCGCCGGGGCGTCGTCGAAGATCGTCATCGATCCGAGCCGCGCCGGGGAGCGCTATTGGCTCGTCTCGCCGAACGGACAGGCCAGTGAGGTGGTCGATGGGACGGGCGGTCGGGTCGAGCTATCCACGGGGCCGCTCCAGCGCTCGTCGACCATCGTCGTGGCGGCGCTCGCCTCGTCCCCGGCCGCGTCGTCGACGCTGGAGCGACGGATCGAGGTGACCATCGAGGTCGTGCCGCCGTGAGCTCCGCGTCGAGCTCGATTGAACGGCTCGAGATCGAGCTCACCGTCCCGAGCGTCGGGATCGGTCACGAGCTCTCCGATAGGCTCGCGGCGCTCCGAGGGCACGGCATCGAGCCTCTCCTCGACCGCCTCTGCCGCGAGCTAAGCCCCTCCGGGCAAATGGACTGCTTCGAGCGCCTCGAGCTCGACTTGGGTGCGCTCAGCTCGAACCGCTTCGACGAGGACTTCCTGCGCGAGCTCGAGGTTGCCTTTCGGGCTGCCGTCTCGAGAGCGCTGGTGGCCCAGCCGCGGGCCCGCACCTCCGAAGGCGAAGCAATGGATATTTTGGAGTCCTATGTGAGGACGGGCAACCTCCCTTGGTGGGCCGACGCCAAGGACCCGGCCATCGTCGGTCGAGCGCTCACGCGCGCCCTGCTCGAGACGCCGGCCGCGTTCATCGCGCTCGTCCGCGCGGTCGCGGACGACACTCGAGCTGCCGCCCGAATCGCACGGCATTGTCGCGATCCGCGCGCGGTGAGGGCGCTCCGAGCGCTGGTCGCGTCGAACGCCGGCGCGCGCGGAGGGGCTTCGGCGCCCTCGTCCGCGAGGGAGGAGCGGCGCCCTTCGTCCGTCGACGATCGCGGGCCCGAGGAGACCGGGGAGTCGATTCGCCAGCTCGTCGCGTCGCTCTTTCGAGCCGCTACGCACGGTGATGCGGAGGGTGACCCGGCGGGGGGCACCGCCACGCCGCGGACACCTCCATTCGCAATGGACCGCGCGGCGCGCGCCGAGGTGCGCGGGCCGGACGCCATCGCACCGTCACCGTCGCTCCATGAGGAGGCGTGGCCGACGGGGAGCAGGCGAAGTCGCGCCGACACGAAAGCCGACCCCCGACCCCGTCTGCTCGACCGGGACACGCTCCACCACGTCGACGGGCCCACGCCGCTTCCGTCCCGCGCCGGGCCCTGGGAGAGACGAAAGACCCGAGAGCGCCGTGACGGCATCCCCGCCGCGGCTCGACACTCCGAGTACGGCGCGAGCGCGGAGCCTCACGACGACGTCGCGACGGGCTCCGTAACCGCCTCCGAGAGCACCATCTCCATACGCGACCAGGTCGGACGGGCCCCCGTCGAGACGCCTTCGAAGGCCACCCTGGGCGCCAATCGAAGAGCCTTCTCGAAGCTCGAGCAGCTCTACGTCGAGAACGCAGGGGTCGTCGTCTTGTGGCCGCTCTTGGCGCGCCTCTTCGAGCGCGTCGGCGTCATCGACCACCGCCGTGGGTTCGCGGGTCCCGACGAGAGGATGCTCGCCATCGCGCTCCTCGACTTCCTCGCCACGAGCGATCCGGACCCGCCCGAGCCACGGCTGGCCCTCGCGAAGCTCCTCTGCGGTCTCGCCCCCGACGCCCTCTTCGCGCTCGACCTCCCGCTACCCGCCGAGGCGATGGCGGAGTGTGCGTACCTCATACGGGCCCTGCTCGACCAAGTACCACAATGGAAGAGCCTCTCGCCATCGGCGTTCCGCGAGAGCTTCCTCATGCGCGCGGGCACGTTGGAGGTGAGCGCAGGGGCGTGGCTGCTCCGGGTCGAGCGGCGACCGCAAGACATTCTCCTCGAGCGTCTCTCGTGGTCGTGGAGCTGGGTGAAGCTGTCCTGGATGGCCGATCCCCTGAGGGTCGAATGGTGATCGAGCTGGACCCTGCGACGACCGCGAACCTCCGAGATCTGGAGGCCGAGCTCGAGTGGTTCTCGCGATGGATCGCCCTGCGTCTGCGTCTCTACTTTCCGCCCCCCGATGAGCCGCCCGAACATCGGACCCTCGCCGACCTCCCGCCGCCGCGGCTCGACGAGTCCCGCTCCGACTGGGCCGCCTTCGTTCGGGCGCACGCGCTCGACACCATCGAGCGGGCGGCGGTGGTGCTGGCGCTCGTCCCGCTGCTGCGACCTCAGATGCTCGACGTGTTCTTCACCAAGAACCCCGCGTTCGACCGTCGCTTCACCGAGCTCGGGGGCGCTCGGGACGACGACGATCTCGAGCCTACCGGCGAGACGCTCGCCTTCGTCATCGGCGGGGCCTCCCTCGAAGCGCGCGCCGCCGTCGCGCGGCTCCTCCAACCCGAAGGCTCGCTGCTCTCCCGAGGGATCCTCCACCTCGGAGCGGCGTCCCCCGACCGTCACCCGCTGAGAGCGCCCCTCCGGCTCCCCAGCGAGCTCTCGGACTTGCTCATGCTGGGGCGAAGTCGCCGCCCCGCTTTGGGGGCGGAGTTCCCCGCGCAGCGAATCGAGACGGAGCTCGATTGGGACGATCTCGTCCTTCACCCGGGGACGCTCAAGCAGATCGATGAGATTCAGGCCTTCGTCGTCCATGGCGAGACCTTGATGCGCGACTGGGGAATGGCGTCGCGCCTTCGCCCGGGACACCGGGCCCTGTTTCATGGCCCGCCGGGGACGGGGAAGAGCCTGAGCGTCGCGCTCATCGGCAAGGTCACGAAGCGCGACGTGTACCGCGTCGACCTCTCCCTCGTCGTCTCCAAATACGTCGGCGACACCGAGAAGAACCTCGCTCGCGTGTTCGATAGAGCGCAGCAACGGGACTGGATTCTCTTCTTCGACGAAGCGGAGGCGCTCTTCGGGAGGCGCACGGAGACACGAGAGGCGCACGACCGGTACGCCAATCAGGAGGTCGCCTATCTCCTTCAGCGCATCGAGACGTTCGGCGGAATCGCCATTCTCGCGTCGAACCTGCGAGAGAACCTCGACGACGCGTTCATGCGTCGCTTCGAGTCGGTCGTGTACTTTCCATTGCCGGGCAAGGAGGACCGTCACCGGCTTTGGCAGCGCGGCTTCTCCGCCAAGGCGCGGCTGAGCCCGGACTGCGACCTTCTCGAGATCGCCCGTGACCACGAGCTGTCGGGCGGCTCGATCATGAACGTCATCCGGCAGGTGTCGCTCGCGTCGATCGCGGCGGGGGAGCGCCCCATCACGCGAGACGACTTGATGCACGCCATTCGACGAGAGCTCGCGAAGGAGGGACGCCGATGAGCCGACCCGTAAAGACCACCGCCGAGCCCCAAAAGCAGTCGGCCGCGCGACGAGCGCCCACCGCGACCCCTGCGGCAGGGCCACGTCCGCTGTTCGTGCAGCGCGCGTGCAAGTGCTCCGGCGGCGGGTCGGGCAGCGGCGCCCCCTGCCTCCGCTGCGAAGAGAAGAAGCTCGCCCAGCGGATGGCCGCCGGTCCCGACACGAAGCCGAGCGCAGCCCACGCGGCAATCCCCGAGAGTGGCACCGGACAGCACCTATCTCCCGAGGTCCGGCGCTTCATGGAGGGTCGGTTCCGGCGCGACTTCGGGGGTGTCCGGGTCCACACCGGCGCATCCGCGGCGGCCGCCGCCGAAGCGCTCGACGCCCGCGCATTCACGGTGGGCGACGACATCGTCTTCAATCGCGGAGAGTACCGCCCCGAGACGAGGTCCGGCCGACACCTCCTCGCTCACGAGCTGGCCCACACTGTCCAGCAGGCGGGGCTGCGACGGAGCGCCATGGCCGGGGCGCCGTCCGTCGGCTCGGAGGCGGCGCTCGAGGGAGAAGCGAATCGCGTGGCCGACGCGGTCGTCGAAGGCAGGGCCGTCGATCCGATAAGTCCGGTCGGGCACGTCCGGCCGCTCATGGCCGCGAAGTCGAGCGCGGCCAAGGGCGGCGAGACGCCCGCCCCCCGTTCGGACCTATGGGGTTGGAAGACGCCGCCACCGGCCTTGAAGGACCTCGTCAGCGGCGCCACCGACGTCTTCGACGACGCTCAGAAGGGCAAAGCCCAAGCCTTCGAGATCACCGCCCCATTCGCGCTCCCGCCCGAGAAGGGCGCCGATGCTCTGCCCCTCTGGGAGGCCAAAGCACAGCGTGGCGCCCTCGAGACCGCCTGGAGTCGCGCGGCCGGAAAAGTCGGTCTCTATCAGGCTCGCGACTCTGCCAACCTTCGCCCATTTTGGCTCGAGAAGGTGGGGTGGTCGCAGGAGGAGGCGCCTGCCAAGTGGCACGAGCTGCGGCGGAAGGTCGAGCCCGCCACGCCAGCCTCACCGCCCAAGGAAGCCGAGTTCGTTCCGCGCGTCGCGGGCGGGACCTGCCATATGGACCACGTGGTCGAGCTTCAGATGCAAGGCACGAATGTCGCCTCGAACATCGCAGTGCTCGACGGTGGTCACAACACCACGAGCGGCAGCAAGATAAGCGCATACATCTCGGAGATGGCGCGTCGCATCGCCGCGCACGCGCCCGCGGGCGTCGAGACCTTCGTGCTCCATTTCCCGCGCGTCGCACAACCCGTCAGCGTCGAGCCTGGTCCGTGCGCGAAGATCGAGAAGCTCGCGATGGCGAAGGCAGCGACGAACGTCGCGGCCGCGGTGCCCGCCGGCAAGGAGCTCTATCCTCTCGCCTCCGGCGGCGCGACCGCGAGCGTGGTCGTCGACAAGAAGAAGATCGGGGACGAAGACATCGCGTCCTCCAATGCCTCTCAGCTCGTGCCGGGACTGGCCCTCAAGGTCCTTCACCGTCCCAAGAAGGATGGCCACAAGGTCAGCGCTTCCTTCGACGAAAGGGGCAAGACGAGGATCCCACTCACGCTCGACAAACCGGCGGGGATCGAGCTGGACGTCGTCGAGGGCAATGTGCTGCGGCTCTCCGAGCGAGCCAACAAGAACCTCCGCTTCCACTACCCCTATCTGAGCAGCGGGACCATTACGAAGCTCCAGGTCGGGCCAGAAGGAGTGTCGGGCAAAGGAGAGCTCGTCCCGAGCATCCCGTTGCTCAACAAGATGAAGCTCGGCGTCGTCTTCGCGCCCGACAGACTGGAGATCGTCGGCGACATCGACACGAAGCACATCCAGCCCCCCATCCCGGGATTCCGCGTCACCCAGGCCCAGCTGTCGATGCTGCTTCATCCGGAGTTCAAGCCCTCCGGGACCCTTGCCTTCGTCATCGAGCCGCGCGGTCGAAGAGTGGTCGAAGGCGCATTGATGGTGGGCGCGGACGCGCAAGGCTTCTTCGCGCGCGGCGACATCCGAGCGTTCCTGCCTGGGGTCGACGAAGCGAGAGGGCTGCTCACCTATCGCAAGACGGGCTGGGAAGGCAGCATCCACGTGGAGGGAAGCCAGTTCAAGCTCCCGCTCCCGGGGCTCACGGTCAAGCGAGGCGCCGTCGACGTGCGCCTCCAGAAGGAAGGAATCGCCGCGGAGGGAAGGGTCCTCGTCGGGCTGCCTCGCGAGCAAGAAGCGGAGCTCGGCCTCGAGTATGCGCGCGGGCGATGGCTGTTCCGCGGCACTGGCACGTTCAAGGTGCCGCCGCTCGACGGCTTCACCGCCGCCGTGACCTACGACGGAAAGAACCTGACCGCGCTCGGGAGGACGAGCATGCGATATCGGGGCTTCGTCGCCGCGGTCGAGGTGCACTACGACAACGGGAAGGTCCACGGGAAGGGGAGCCTCGACTTCCAAAAAGGACGCGTCAAAGGGCGCGCCGACGTGGAGGTGGACGACGGGCTTCATCTGTCCGGCAAGGGTCTCGTCACGGTGCGCATCAACGACGACCTCGAGGCGACGGGGGGGATCGAGCTCATGAAGAGCGGCGGGGTCAGGCTCACCGGCGCCCTGACCATCGTGAAGCCCATCGTCCTGTTCAAGGCCTACGGGAGCGTGCTCAACCTGTTCTCGCTCCGAAAGACGATCCCCATCCCCGGCCTCTCGATTGGACCGCTCGGGGTTCAAGCCGTCCTCGGCTGCGGGCTCGACGCCCATTACAAGATTGGTCCCGCCGCCCTCGTCGGAACGACCATCACCCTCGCGCTCGACCCATTCGACGACAAGCCGGACGCGGAGGTCGGACTGAAGTCGAGCCTCTCACTGCCGGCTTCGGCCGGCCTCGCGGCGTCGATCACCGGAGGGCTCGAGCTCGAGGCAGGCCTCGCGCGCGCGGGCGGTGAGGTCGCCGTCACGGGAGGGGCCGAGCTCGCCGCCAACGCCGGCGCGGACATCGACATCAAGTACCGCCAAAAGCAGCTCGAGGTCCGCGGCGCCGCGCTCATCGAGGCTGGCCTCGTGCTCACCCTCGGCGCGAGAGCCACCATCTACGGCGAGGTCGGGGTGTGGAAGTTCAAGAGCCGCTGGTCGAAGAGCTGGAAGCTCGCCGAGAAGACCGTCGACACCGGCCTCAAGTTCAAGCTCAAAGCGCCATTCAGCTACTCCACGGCGACGGGCGCGAAGCTGCCCACCGCGAACGAGATCGAGATCGTTCGGCCATCCCTCGCGGTGGGCGAGATGGTCGACAAGCTCGTCCGAAGCGCGGGGCAAGCAGAGAAGGCGGGGTGAGCCGCCTCCGCCCGCGTCAGTCGGGCGCGGCAGAGGCGAGCTCGATGAAGAGGTCCATGGGCCACCGCTTGCCCTTCGGCCCGCCGGGATCCTGGTGCGACGGCAGCCGCTTCGGGTCCGAGGGGTAGAATCTGGACGTCGTCAGGTTGCGCTTGAACGCAAGGAGGCTCGCGTCGGTGACGACCGAATGGAGGGTGATGCCCGGAGGCTCGCGCTCGAGCAGCTCCTCGGCGTCCAAGATGGGCGTCAAGGGTATCGACCATCGACGGCACAAGCGGCCCACGAATGGAGCGGCGCGCTCGAGGACGGGCCGGCCCTCCTTCTCCCAATTCGTCGGCGGGGCGACCTTCTCGCCCGCTTTGTTGAGCTTTGGTCCACCCCTGCCGACGAGCTCGAGCTGGATCCCAAGGGCATTGGCGCCTGGCGCCGCCCACGCCACCGACGGCTCCTCGACGCATTGAACGATCTGGTCCGGTCCGATGACGTAGTGGGACGAGCTCTGGCCCTTTTGCGTCTTCGTTTGGTTGGCGAAGAATGTCGCGACCCTTCTCGCCATTCCGGGCACGATGTCGTTCTCGGTGCTGTGGAGGATGGCCCACGAGACCGCCTTCCGCGAAGCCTTCGTGAAGTTCGTCGCGGGGATCCAAAGGTCTACCCCCGCCTCGAGGGGCGGGGCTGCCTCGTCTGGGTCGGGCGCCGAGGCGCGGCCGATCTCCCGCTGCTGCTCGGTGACGGCCCCCGTGGGCGGAAACCCATGGGACTCTTGCCACGCCCTCGTGGCGGCCTCTGTCTTGGGACCGAACGTGCCCGCCGCGTCCGGCGCGATTCCGATGATGCGCTGCCACTCCTTGACGTCTTCGCCGACGTGACCTCGCCGGAGAACGACGACCTCGCCGCGCGCGCGGGGCCCGACCGCGCTGACGACCGCTCGGTGATTCGGCGGCGGCACGGCAGGCATCCGCGCCCCGGGCAGGACGCCCTCGTGCGAGAGGTGCTGCGCGAGCGCGGGGTCGCGGAGCACCGCATCGATGGTGGAGGCCTGGCCGCTCACCCGGCAGGCCGCGCGCACCAGCCTTGCTTTCTGCGAGTAGTCCTCGTGGTCATGGTCGTGAGCCATCTTGAACGGCTGCACGACCCAGAGCTCGCCGTCGCTCGCGAAGGTGACGGCCTTGAAATTCGCCGGATCGCCAACACGGGTGTAGCGCCGCAAGGCGCTCAGCGTCGGGACGTGCCATCCATAGTTCGTCGCCGCCTTCGGCCGCTGGAAGATGCCCCTGCTGATCGCCCAATCCTTCCCGGCGCCAGCGACCAGCCCTTGGCGCCCAGCGACGGCCTGCTCGACGGCGTTGTGATGGGCGAGGTACGCGGCCGGTGACCTGTCGTCGACCCGCTGGGGCCTCGGCGCGAGGCGCACCTCTGCGTGCCGCCAGATGAGGTCACAGATCTTCCCCGTCGGGAGGACACAGTCGAGCAGATCGGCAATCTGCTGCTGGACCCACGCGGAGACGGGGATCCGCACGCTGTCGCTCTCGTCTCCGACGCGCAGCGCATCGGCGCTCACCTCGATCTCGACCGGCCCCGACTGCAATGTCACCCAATCGACCCTCGCATGTCCGTCGCGCACGGCGTCGAGCACGGCCTCGATCCGAGCCGCCCCCGGCGCTCGCGGAAGCGAGAGCAACCATTCGGATCCCTTCACCGCCCACCTCCCCCGATCGACAGAGACCGCGCTGAACGATGCGCTCGCGGCCCCTACCCACGCGCTCGATACCAACGAAAACCAGGAGACCCGTCAACAGAAAACCTCTCGTTGCCTCGGCGCAGGCGACGCCGCGACCTCTCCTCCGACCGGCTCGAACGATCGCGCCGCTCAGCCTCGGATGTCGCTCCCCGCAATGAGCGACGCGACGGAGCAGCCGACCATGCCCCTTCGCGAACCCGAATGCTGCTCAGACATGTCCCGCCAATCACGAGCCATGGACAGACCAGTAGTACTGCTGGCCGGAAGTCCGCTTCCGGATCCGGCAGTACCCAGGAACACAGAAGTCCACGGCCAGACTTCGCGCTTCGTGCCTGGAGCTGCTCCGCCCTTCACTTGCCGCGCCGTGCGCGGGGCGGAGCAGATCCAGGCACGAACTTCGGGCCGGCAGTAGTGGTCAGTCACGCTCATTGGCTCGGGCGGGTCGGGGTCCGGTGCCAAGAGGCGAAGGACCGCCGTCCCCGGCGGGCGGGCCCTAACAGGCATCTTACGGGGGTGGCGTTGTTGGCCCAACCGCTCCCTTATGACGCGCGTCGACGAACGCCTCGCTGCTTGCCTGGCTTCGACGACGCGCGCCTCCGCGCCCTCTCGTGGGTCGAGGTGGCTCCCATC
>JBGAID010000158.1:0-13382 GCA_044225865.1 Polyangiaceae bacterium
GAGCGGCGAGCGGAGAACAGAGCGAGAAAAGCGTTCGCTTGGCGAACGCTCTCCTGGGCCCGAGCGGCGAGCGGAAAACAGCGGCGGAAAACAGAGTGACCCGGGGCGCCGGTCTCGGGTACGTTCTTCGGCTGGGAAATGGGCCTTTCCGACGCCATTCAGTTCTTCCCGAAGACCGACGTCGGGCGCGTGCGTGATCTCAACGAGGACAACTTCCTCATCGACAAGAAGCTCGCGCTCACGATCGTGGCCGATGGCATGGGGGGTCACGCTGCGGGCGAGGTGGCGAGCGCGATCGCGGTGCGGGTGATTCACCAGGAGGTCCGCAAGCGGATCGACCTCGTGAAGGCGTACGGCTCTGCGCGCGCCTCGCGCGACGGGGCGCGGGAGATCCAGCACATGATGGAGGCGGCCGTCCTCCGCGCGTGCTCGCGCGTCCACGAGGAGGCGAAGAGCGACCAGCAGAAGCGCGGGATGGGGACGACGCTCTCCTCGCTGCTCGTGGCGGGGCGGCACGGCTTCGTCGCCCACGTCGGTGACAGCCGCATCTACCTCTACCGCGACGGCAAGGTGCAGCAGATCACCGAGGACCACACCGTCTACAACGAGCTCATCAAGCGCGGCCGGCTCACGCGCGAGCAGATCGACAAGGTCGCGCAGAAGAACGCGGTCACGCGCGCGGTGGGGGTCTACGAGCGCGTCGACGTCGACACCCTCATGCTCGACCTGCTTCCGGGGGACCAGTTCCTCCTCGCCTCGGATGGGCTGCACGGGTACATCAACCACGTCGCCGAGCTCGAGCCGTACTTCGAGGACGAGGACGGGGAGCGCGCCGCCGCCGAGCTGGTCGAGCTCGCCAACAAGAAGGGCGGCAAGGACAACATCACGTGCGTGATGGTCCGGATCGGCCAGGCCGATCAGAGCTACGCGAACCAGGCGCGCCGGCTGGAGCAGAAGCGCCAGGCCCTCCGGAACATGCCCCTGTTCTCCAAGCTCCACGAGCGCGAGCTGCTCCGGATCATGCAGGTCGCGGAGGTCCTCGAGTTCGCGCCGGGCGAGGACGTCGTGCGCGAGGGGGATCGGGGCGACGAGCTGTTCATCGTCATCGAAGGGCTGCTCCACATCCTCCGCGGAGAGCAGGTCCTCTCCGAGGTCGGCCCAGGCGAGCACTTCGGCGAGATGGCCCTCATCCGCAGCTCGCCGCGCTCGGCGACGGTGCGCGCGATGGAGAGGAGCGAGCTGATCTCCCTGCGTCGAGGGGACTTCTTCGCGATCCTGCGCAAGGAGTACGAGCTCGCGGTGAAGCTGCTCTGGCAGTTCCTCGGCGTCCTCGCGGATCGCCTCGACCAGACCTCGCGCGACCTCTCGAGCGCGAAAGAGGAGCTCGCGGCCGAGGACATCTCGGATGCCATCGCGGAGGACGACGCGGGAGAGGACCGCTCGAGCGATCGGCCCTCCTCGCGATCGAGCGCGCGCGCCGCGGAAGAAGGCACCTCCGACGCCGGCGCGGACGGAGCGTTCGCGGACGGTCCCTCCGGCTCCAAGGAAGGCTCCGCCGAGGACGCATCGAGCCTCGCGCGGACGGGCGAGCGCGCGGCCGCGAGCGCGTCCGGCCCGGGCTCGGGGGTGTGGCGCGCGCTCCGCGGCCCGAGCTCCAAGTCGACGGCCGCGATGCCAGCAGTCGATCCCAACGCCCTCCCCGCGCCTCGCCCCGAAGTGGCGGCCGACGGAGCCCCCGAGGCGTCGAAGGCAGAGGCCGCCGCGTCCCAGACGGGCAAGCACCCCGCGGCCGCGGTGGCGCTCGGAAAGACGATGCCGTCCGTCTCCCCGGAGATGCAGGCGGATCTTCGCAAGCACCTGACGAGCCTCCAGGAGAAGTACGGCTCCGCGTCCGCCCAAGGCGCGGGGGCCTCGCCTCCCGCCGCTCCTTCGGCCGCCTCTGCCGCGGCTCCTCCCGCCGCTCCTGCCGCGGCGGCTTCTCCCGCAGTCGGACCGGACGGAGCGCCTCCCGCGGCCGGCGGCGAGCGCTCGCAGACGTGAATCAGCACCCCCGGCGCGCTCCGCGCTGGCTGCTCGCGCCAGGAGCCGCGCTCGTCTTCGCGATCGCCGCGCCCCGATCGGCGCGCGCCGACGAGCCGTTGATCCCCGGCGAGCTCCGCATGATGCGCGAGCCCGGTGAGCCGGTCGACGTCCCGGACGCGGCCGACGATCTCGATCCGATCGACATCGAGGCGACCCTCGCCTTCCACCTCGACATCGGCCGCGGGGTCGTGACGCGCCACCCGGCCGGCCAAGACGCGACGCCGGTCGCCTCGTGGTCGACGATGACCTCCCGGCTCGTGCCCGAGATCCGGGTCGGTCTCTTCCATGACCTGGCCGCGACGACGCGGCTCCCCATCATCCTCTCTCGGACCGCGAGCCTCGCGCCGATCGATGGATCGCCCGCGAACGTCACCGACGCGGGCGGCGAGCCGCTCTTCCAGACGCCGGTGCGATCTCCCGAGCGCAGCGGCGTCGAGTACATCTCGTTCGGGCTGCTCGCGGGCGTCATGAACCAGACCCGCAGCCCCTCGCTGCCGAGCTGGACGTTGGGGGCGGAGGTCCAGGTCCCGATCGGACCGGCGCAGTCGGCGTGCAACGAGGCCGCGCCCAGCCCCCAGGTCCGCTGCGCCGCCCCCGGCGATCTGAACCGAGACGGCGTCGTCGACGCGAACGAGCCCGATGGAGAGGTCGAGCGCGACCCGGGGATCGGCCGCGGGACGGTGGGGATCGCGCTCCACACCGCGATCTCGCGGCGCGTTCGATATTTCGAGCCATTCGGTCAGCTCGACGTGACGTTCGAGGTCCCGGTCGGACAGAGCCCGCTGCGCGCCCCGACCCCGAGCGCCTCGTCGATGCTGCCGGTGCGAGGGGAGGGCGCGGTCGGGCTGGGCATCGTCCCGTGGGAGAACCGCGAGCGCTTCTCGCGGGTGTGGGTCGACGCGCGCGTCGCCTTCGGCTTCGCGACCCGCGGCCGGGATTTCTCGCCCCTGTTCGACGCGCTCGGATCGAGCGCGGCCCCCTCGCTGCGCGCGTCGCGAACGGTCGACGGGGAGCGCCTCTACGAGACGGGCGTCTCCACCGTCGGTCCCCACGGCAGCCTCGGCGCCGCGACCTCGTTCGTGTGGCGGGCGAGCCAGCTCATCCGCCTCGGCGTCGATCTCTCCGTCGTCCACGACTTCGAGCACGCCATCGTGGACGACGAGCCCGACGAGCCGCTCTATCGATCGCAGCTCGACGAGGAGAGCGGGAGGTTCTCCATCGCGTCGACCGTGCGCGTGAAGATCGGCGCCGTCGGGACGGTGCTGTTCTGATCGTGGTCGCCGGGCGGGGGGCGGCGAGCGCGAAGCGCGCCGGGGTCCGATCCGAGCGCGCGAGCATTTCACCCCTGCGCGCGGACGCGCTCGCGTCGCCACGCGGTGGCTGTCCTCGCCGAGCATCCGTGTAAGATGCGCGATCGATGCGCTTCGTGATCGACGCCGGCGAGGCAGGCGTTCGCCTGGACAAGCTCCTCTCGGCAAAGCTCGAGGGGGTGGGCCGAACGGCCGTGAAGCGCCTGTTCATCGAAGGTCGGGTGCGGATGGGGCCCGAGGGCTCTTCGCCGCGCCGGGCCGCGAAGGGCGACGTGGCGTCGCAAGGCTTCGTCGTCGAGGTCGACATCGAGACGACCAACGCGAGCGCGGTCGCCGATCCGGAGGCTCCGCTCGAGGTCGTCCTCGAGACCCCGCAGCTGCTCGTCCTGGAGAAGCCCGCCGGCATGCCCACCGCGCCGCTCGCGCCGGGAGAGAAAGGCAGCCTCGCGAACGCCCTCGTCGCGCGCTACCCGGAGGTCGCGTGCTGCGGCTTCTCCCCGCGCGAGCCGGGCCTCTGCCATCGCCTCGACACCGAGACTTCGGGCCTCGTGCTCGCGGCGCGCACGGTCGAGGCGTTCGAGACCCTCACCACGGCCCTTCGCGAAGGGCGCCTCGACAAACGCTACTGGCTGCTCGTCTCGAGTGACGGCCTGCCCGAGGCGGGCACCATCGACATCCCGCTCGCCCCCCACCCCAAAGATCGGCGCCGCGTCCTCGCGTGCACCCACCCGCGCGACGTCGAGCGCGAGAGCCCCCGGCCCGCGACGACGACGTGGACCAAGGTCCGCGAGCACGCAGGGATCGCGCTCGTGGAGGCGCGCGCCCCCAAGGCGCTGCGGCACCAGATCCGCGCCCACTTCGCCGCCATCGGACACCCGCTCCTGGGGGACGCGCTCTACGGCGGAGACACCACCTGCGGGCTCACGCGGCACGCGCTGCACGGTTGTCGAATCGCCTGGGGCGGCGACGCTCGCGTCCCGGCCTTCACCGCCTCGAGCGCGCTGCCCGAGGAGCTCGAGCGACTCTTGCGCGACGACGTCGAGCCGACGGCCTGAAGGATCGCTCTCCCATCGTTGCGAGGGTGGTCATGCCGGCGTTCCCGGCGCGCTAGTTGTTGTACTTTGCTTGCGCATCACCTAGTAAAGCCGGCCGGAAGCTCTCTTTCGTGCTCCGGCGGGGACCGGCGCCATCGGGGGAGGGCGGCCAGCTCGGGGCTCAAGTCCACGATCCTGCTCGCAGCGCAGCGTGCCTCCTGAGCTCGAAGCACCACGAAAAAGGAGCTCTCGCATGCGTATCCGATTGTCCATGTCGATCCTGCTTGCCGGAACCATCGCCGTCGCGGCGGCTTGTTCGAGCACGCCGTCCAGCGAGGAGCCGGTCGCGTCGGCGACGGCCTCGTCGGACATGGCGGGCCCCGAGCCGACGGCCGAGCCCACCGCGACGCCCCAGCCGACCAGCCAGCCGACGTCGCAGCCGACCAGCCAGCCGACGACGCAGCCGACCGCGCAGCCGAAGCCGCCGGCTTGGAAGGACATGACGAAGGAGCAGAAGACCGACGTCATGAAGGCGAAGGTCATGCCGGAGATGATGAAGAAGTTCCAGGAGTTCGACGCGAAGAAGTTCGCGAAGTTCGACTGCGCGACCTGTCACGGCAAGGCCGCGAAGGCCGGCGACTTCAAGATGCCGAACCCGGATCTGCCGAAGCTCAACCCGGCCAACGAGTTCGCCGCCCACAAGAAGCAGGACAAGATGCTTCAGTTCATGTTCGCCATGACGCCGCAGCTCGCGGGCATCCTCGGCGTCGAGCCCTACGATCCGGCCAAGAAGGCGGGCTTCGGCTGCTTCTCTTGCCACACGATGAAGAAGTGACCCCTCCGGGGGCGCGCCCGCCGGACCGGCGAGGGCGAGCCCCCGGAAACTAGCCCCCGTCGTCGAGCCCGTGAGAAATGGGCTCGATGCCTGGTGGATGGATGGTGCGCCGAGAGCTCCGAGCACTCTTGCTCGTCGTGCTCTCGGCGTTCGTGCTCGTGCTGCCCCGGTCCGCGTCCGCGTGGGTCGAGCTCCACGTCGCTCGCGACGACATCCGCCTGACGATCGACTCGGACGGCAGCGCCCGCGTCGAGCACAAGCTCCTCCTCCTCGTCAGCGGAGGCCCCCTCACGTCGTTCGAAGTGACCGGCATCGATCCGGACGCGGCCCTCGAGGAGGGCGCCTTCGTCGTCGCCGAGAAGGACGACAAGGCCGGCAACGTCGAGGGCGCGCTCCCCCTCTACCTCAAGCGCGTCACCGCCGACGGCACGCTCGGGCGCACCGACCTCCACGTCGACATCGACGGAGGGCGCGGCATCTCGCGCGGCCGCTTCGTCGCCGTCATCCGCTATCGGACCGATCTGCTCGCGCGCGGCATCCTCAAGCTCGAGGGGACGAGCGCGCGCCTCGACTGGGTCGGCCCCGCGTGGCCGGACGGCCTCGAGTCGACCAAGGCTGTCTTCTCCATCCCGACCGCCCCTGCCGCGCCGAAGGCGGCCGACGCGTCCGACGACGACGCGACCGCCGTCCCCGGCGGCACGTTCCTCGAGAAGCTCACCCGAAAGTCGGACCGCGACAGCCTGGAGCTCATCCGGCCCTACGCGTCGAAGGGCGAGCGGGTCGTGTGGTCGCTGCGCTTCGACGCGCGCGCGATCGACGGGCTCATGAAGGCGCCGGCCGCGTCCAGCGCCGACGCCCCCAAGCTCGTCCCCCCCGATCGCCGCGCGCCCCTGTCGCCCCTGCGCCTCGTCTCGAGCGCGAAGGACACGCTGTTCATGCTGGGCGCTCTGAGCATCTTCTTGCTCGTGGCCGCCCTCGTCGCCGCCCACGCGATCGAGGTGCGCCAGCGCTGCGCGCGCCGCGATCAGAAGGCGCGACCGCTCATCCCGGTGCCCATCTTCGTGCGCGCCGTCCTCGCCGGCGCCGCCTTCGTGGCCGGCCTCTGGCTCGAGCTCCACGAGCCCACGAGCCTCAAGGGCGCGCTCGTGGTCGCCCTCGTCGTCCCGCTCTGTCTGCACCGCACCGCCGTCGCGAAGCCGGCCCTGCGCGGCCCGGGCTCGTGGCTCTGCATCCGCATGGAAGAGGCCCTCGCCGGAGCGCGCCCGCGACCGCGCGGCGTCTTCGAGCCCACCAGCATCTCCGGCGCGGTCCTGATGACCCTCCTCGTCGGGGGCTTCATCGCCGCCGCCGAGGTGGTCGCGCGCCGCTCGCTCTACCACGGGATCCTCGTCGGGCTCGACGTGGTGCCCCTGCTCGCGATGTTCGCGACCGGGAGGGAGAGCTCCCTCGTCCCCGATCCGGCCGTCGATCCCATCCCCCTCTACGACAAGGTCGTTCGCCGCATCCGCCGCAGGCACGGCGACGCCGTGCGGATCGTGCCCAAGGTGCGCGTCCCCAAGGACCAGCCCGACCCGGACGAGATCCGCTTCGTCTTCTTGCCTCAGCGCCCGGTGAAGGGCCTGCGCGCCCTCGAGCTCGCGGTCGCCTACGCCCCCGGACCGACCGGCTACGTGGCCCTCCCCGAGGTGCTGCTCCGATTCGAAGAGGGCTCGGCGTGCGAGTCGCTCGTCCACAACGTCGAGGGCTGCGGTCGCGTGCAGCGAGGCCGCCGCATCGACGAGCGCGTCCTCTCCCTGACGCCGCGCCTCCCCACCGCCGGGATGACCGCAGATCTGTTGAGCGCGCTCCTCGAGCGGCTCGCCGCCCCCGCCGCGGAGCGCTCCGATCCCGACGCCGCCTCGAAGAAATCGAGACGAGCTCCCGCGCGCGCGCTCCCGACGGCAGCGCCCCCGCTCGCGGCGAGCGAGGGCGCCTGAGCGGCCTCGCCATGTCGCGCGCGCGCGCGCTCGCCTCGGAGCCGCTCCTCCACTTCGTCCTGCTCGGCCTCGCCTTCTTCGCCCTCGATCACGCGATCTCCCGCGGCCCGCGCGGGCGCGCCGCCGCCCCCGCCCCCGCCGCGGCCCGGGACGCCCCCCACGAGATCGTCCTCGGGCCCGAGGTTCGATCCGGGCTCCGCGACGATCTGCAGCGCGCCCTCGGCCGCGCTCCCACCGACGAGGAGGTCGAGGCGGCGATGCGTCGCTACGAGGACCAGGAGATCCTCTACCGCGCCGGCCTCGCCGCCGGCCTCGATCGCGACGACCCCGTCGTGCGCGATCGCGTGGCGGCCAAGATGGGCGCCGTGCTCGAGGGCGAGGTCGTCCCGCGCGATCCCACCGAGGACGAGCTGCGCGCCTTCTACGACGAAGACCCCGGTCGCTTCGGCAAGGCCGAGCTCTTCGACTTCTCGCAGGTGTTCGTGCGCGGCCTCGACGACGCCGCGCGCGCCCGCGCCGAGTCCCTCCTCGCCGACGTCCGCGCGGGCGCGGATCCGGCCAGCCTCGGCGACACCTACTCCGGCGGCAGGAAATACCGGCGCCGCAAGCTCGACGACCTCGCGAAGTCGTTCGGCCAAGCCTTCGCCGACGGTCTGCGCGATCAGGCGGAGGGCTCGTGGGCGGTGCTCCCCTCCAAGCAGGGCTTCCACGTCGTGCGCGTCGACGCGCGCCGCCCGGCCGAGGCCCTCTCCTTCGAAGCCGCCCGCCTCGACGTCGAGAAGGCGCTGCGCGACCGAGACATGCAAGAGCGCGTGCGCGCGAAGATGGAGGATCTCCGCGCCGAATGGCCCATCGTCGAGGGGCCGTGATCAAACCTCTCCCGCGACCGAGCTCGTCGAGCGCAGTCGCCTGGCGGGGATCGGCGAGCGCGAAGCGCGCCGGGGGTCCGATCGCGAGCGCGCGATGGGCGCTCGCTCTCCTCGTGTCGCTCGCGCTCTCGCTGCTCGGATCGCCCGCCCGCGCCCACGATTTTTCGGCGGGCGTGCTCTCCATGGTCGAGCGCGACGACGGCTCGTTCGACGTGGCGTGGACGGAGCCGGTGGACGCGTCGGGCGCTCCCGGCGGGGTCGCCCTCCGCTTCCCCGCGCCGTGCGCGCTCGCGAGCACGCGCCTGTCGTGCTCGCCCCCGGGCCTCGCCGGACCGATCCGATTCGAAGGCATGCACGCGGCGCGGATGCAGGTCGTGGTGCGGATCCAGTGGCGCGACGGCGCGGTCACGGAGGGCCTCGTCACCGGGAAGGATCCGTCGTTCGAAGTGAAGGACCGCGCCCGCCGCTCGGCGTGGGCGTGGGTCCGGCTCGGCGTCGAGCACATCGGCACCGGCTACGACCACCTCGCGTTCCTGGTCGGCCTCGTGCTGCTCGTGGGGCTCGATCGGCGCCTCGTCGCGACCATCACCGCCTTCACCGTCGCTCACTCGATCTCGCTCGCCCTCGCCGTCACGGGCCTGCTCGTCGCCCCGAGCGCCCCCGTAGAGGCGACCATCGCCGCGAGCGTCGTCCTCGTGGCGTGGGAGGCGACGATCGACCGCGCGACCCTCTCTCACCGGTTCCCGTGGGTCGTCGCCCTCGCGTTCGGGCTCGTGCACGGGCTCGGCTTCGCGTCCGCCCTCACCGAGGCGTCGATCCCGCAGGGCGGCGTCGGGTTCGCCCTCTTCTTCTTCAACGTCGGCATCGAGCTCGCCCAGCTCGCCCTCGTGGGCCTCCTCTTCGCGCTGTCCAAGGTGCCCGCGGTCGCGCGGGCCGCCCACCACCCGCGGGCGAAGCAGATCGCCTGCTATGCCCTCGGGACCCTCGGCGTCGCGTGGACGTTGGATCGCGCGGCCGCGCTGCTCCGCCTCACGGGCTCGTCGTGAAGCCCATCACGTCCGTGGTCACGACGTGGGCGCAGTCGTCCACGACCGCGTACCACTCGTAGCGCTTGCCCGGCTCGAGCCCCTCGAGCGCGACGGAGGCGTGCCCCGACGCCGGGTCGACGACCCCCGCTTCGTGGAAGCTCCCCCCGAAGCCGCGCAGATCGACGTGGAGCGTGAACTCGCTGTCCTCGTCCGTCTCCCACTGGTCGAGGGTGGGGGAGTAGCTGCGGACGGTGAGCTCCTGGCTCTTCGGCGAGAACTCCCAGATGCGCATGAAGCCGGCCCCGCCGTCGGCGCGGCCCTGGTAGTCGGCGAGCATCGAGTGGATCGTGTGCCCCTCGAACGTGTCCTCCCGGCGCGACTCCGCCGCCACGTGGCCGCACGTGAAGAGCTGCACGTTTTGGACGTCCTTCAGCGCCTCGTAGATGGCCTGCCCTTGAGGCCCGAAGTTGCCGCCTGCGCCGAGGATGTAGTGGGTGTTGAGGATGCCGAACGCGTCCGGGTGCGACTCGAAGATCGAGCGCGCCCACGCGAGGACGGCCGGATCCGGCGTCGTGTCGTACTGCAGGTTCACGACCACGAACTCCACCCCGCCCGCTTCGAACGAGACCCAGTTCTCGTCGTTGTCGGATCCGTAGTGCCCGCCGTAGTACGACTTGTCTGCGAACCGCTCGACCCCGAAGTGGACGTTGAACTTCGTCGTGCCGTTGTCCGTCCCGTTGGGGCTCTGGTCGTGGTTGCCGACGCACACGCCGTACGGCATCCCCTCCGGCAAGGCGTCGCTCGTCCCCTCCAGCGTCGACATCGCCTGATCCGCGACCGCCCACTGCGAGTCGATGTTCCCGTTGTCGACGATGTCCCCGTTGTGGATGACGCCCGCGATCCGGTACGCGTCGTGGTTGTCGATGATCCACTGGGTCTGGTCGTAGAAGTAGTCGTGGTTGTCGCCGACGCGCGTGTAGTACTGCGTGTCGGGCATCACCACGATCGTGAAGTCGTCATCGTCGCGGATCTCGCGCACGTAGAACGTGACCTTGCTCGGGTCCGCGTCCGCCCCTTCGAGATCCACGGCGAGCTCCACGTCGCCCGCGTCCAGCACCGCCTCCGCGTCGGGCGTCGCCGCGCCGACCACCGGGGGCGCCCCCGCGTCCGTCGGAGCGCCCGGCCCCACGAACATGGCGCCTCCCTCGATCGTGCCCGGGTTCGGCCCCGCGCTGTCGACGACCGCCCCGTCCTTCTCGTCCAAGGCGAACCGCCCCACGAGCCCGCTCGTGTCCGGCTTCGTCGTGCTCATCCCCGCTTGGATCTCGTCTGCGGAGAGCGCCCGATCGTAGACCCGCACCTCGTCGATCGCGCCCGCGAACCGCCCCGCCGCCACGCCAGTGGAGTTGAACGCGGCCCCGATCCCGAAGTGCTGGATGCTGTCGTAGCGAGGGGTCGCGTCCGTCGCCGTCTCTCCGTCGAGCGCCCCGTCGACGTAGAGCTTGAGGGACGCCCCGTCGAAGGTGAGGGCCACGTGATGCCACGCCCCGAAGCCGAGGCTCGTCGCCCCAACGACGGGGTGGTTCTTCCCCGTCTCCATGTCCTCGAAGTCCGCGCCCAGGACGTCGCCGAAGATCCCGAGCGCGTAGTTGCAGTCGACGTTGCTCCCGTCGTCCTCTCCGCGGCCCTTGCCCGCGATAGGGACCATCGTGAGACCGCCCACGCCGGTGCCGAAGGTCTCGCCTGCGCCGTCGCGTCGGATCCACGCCTCGAGGGTCAGCTGCGCGAGCCCGAGCTCCGGCGCGACCCCCATCGTGACGTCATCGTCCTCGCCGTCGAGGAGGAGCGCGCTCGACGTCAGCTCGCTGCCGGAGGGACACGCGGGCCCCGGCGCCCCGCCCCCCGTCGACCCGCCCTCTCCCGACGCGCCGTCGGACGCGCCCGCGCCCTCTCCATCCCCGCCCGCGCCGTCGCTCGTCTCATCGCCGCTGCCGGCGTCGCCGCACCCGCACGCGAGGAGGACGAGCGCGACCGAGAGTGAGCCTCGGGCACCGAAGCGAGCGGGGGCGAGCGGGTTCATCGACTCTTTCTTACCCCCGCCGCGCGCGCCTCGAGAAGCGCGAAATGCCCTATTTGCTCGGACGATTTGCCACTTTTTGCCGAGTGGAGGGCGCCGCCCGATCCACCTCCGCCCATCTCTCGGCGTGGATCGGCGGGTCGCTCGTGGCTCGGCCGCCCGCCCACGTCTTCCTCCACGAACCTGGTGCGGGCTCGACCACCCCTCGCGCGCATGAAACTATCGCCATGCTTTGGCCGGTCTCCGCGACAATCTTCGACGAGCCTCCTCACCGACTGGACGCCTTGGATCACGGTCGTGGTCCTCGCGTCGCGCTTCTGGGTCGGCCGCCGCGACGCGCGCGGCGCCCGCACGCCCTCGACGCTCCTCGTGCTGCACCTGCTCACGATGCTCGTCTCGATCGGCTTCCGCGTGCAGGGCGCGTCCGTCGCCAAAGACCTCCGCCTCGTATCGGTGCTGTTCGGGGCCCTCGCCGGCATCACCGCCCTCGGCGGGCTCGTCTTCCGGGCCGCCTTGCCCCGCGCGCGCATCGCCGTCCCCCAGATCCTCCAGGACGTCGTCATCGGCGCGTGCGGCCTCGGCACCGTGCTCGTCGTCGCCTCGCGGTTCGGGGTGAACGTCGCCGGCATCGCCGCCACGAGCGCCGTCATCACCATCGTCGCCGGCCTCGCCCTGCAAGAGACGCTCGGCAACATCGTGGGCGGCCTCGCCCTCCAGACCGACGACTCGATCCGCGTCGGCGACTGGGTGAAGGTCGGGGACATCTCGGGCCGCATCGCCCAGATAAGGTGGCGCTACACCGCCATCGAGACCCGCAACTGGGAGACCGTCGTCGTCCCCAACAGCGTGCTCTTGAAGAGCCAGGTGACGGTGTTCGGTCGGCGCGAGGGCCAGCCGCTGAAGTGGCGCCGCTGGATCTACTTCAACGTCGACACCCGCACCCCGCCCCCCGACGTGGTCGCCGCCGTCGAGGCCTCCATCACCGGCTCCCCCATCCTCAACGTCGCGAGCGACCCCGCCCCCAACGTCCTCGTGATGGACTTCTCCGAGAGCTGGGTCCGCTACGCCGCCCGCTACTGGCTCACCGATTTCGCCGCCGACGATCCCACCGACCACCTCGTCCGCCAGCGCATCTACTTCGCCCTCAAGCGCGCCGAGATCCCCCTCGCGATGCCGGCCCACGCCGTCTTCGTCACCGAGGACACGAACGAGCGACGCGAGCAGAAGCGCGCCGCCGAGTCCGAGCGCCGCCTCTCCACCATCCGCAGCATCGACTTGTTCGAGCAGCTCACGGAGGACGACCAGCGCAAGCTCGCGGCCGGCCTCCGCTACGCCCCCTTCGCCCGCGGCGAGGTCCTCACCCGCCAAGGCGCCAAGGCCCACTGGCTCTACTTCATCCAAGAGGGCTCCTGCTCCGTCAGCGTCGGCGTCGGGGACGTCTCCCGCGAGGTCGCCAAGCTCGGCGCGGGAGACATCTTCGGCGAGATGTCCCTCCTCACCGGCGCCGATCGCATGGCCACGGTCACCGCCCTCAGCGACGTCGACTGCTGGCGCCTCGACCGCAGCGTCTTCCACGATCTCCTCAAGCGCCGCCCCGAGATCGCCGACGAGGTCGCGGCCATCCTCGCCCACCGCCAGGTCGAGCTCGAAGAGGTCAAAGAGGACCTTACCGAGGCCGCCCAGACCGCGAGGGTCCACAAGAAGCGCGACGACCTCGCCGCCAAGATCCGCATGTTCTTCGGTCTACCCCCCGGGAGCATCGCGCCGCCCAGCGCCTGACGGAACCCGGCGCGAAGGACAGGTCAGACGCGGCTCTTCTCGACGAGCCGCCTCGCGCGTACGAGCACGCCTATCGCGGACGCTTCGCGCGCTTCGGAGCCGGCTTCGCCGCCGCCTCCGCGTCGCGCGCGTCGCACCAAGCTCGGACGACGCGCTCGATATCGCCCTTCGCCGCGTTCGCTTCTTTGACCGTCTCGATCTTCACCCCGCGGCTCGTGTCCCCGGTCCCCCTCGAGGCGCGGGTGAACGCCCGGGATGCGCGCACCGGTATGGAACATCGAGCGACGCGCTCCTGCACATGTCCCGTTCGGACCGGTGAAGGCCGCCCGGGCCATCAATCGCCAAGGGGCCACAATGAGGTCTCAGCTCAATCCCCCCCCACCGCCCGCCGG
>JBGAID010000022.1:0-75007 GCA_044225865.1 Polyangiaceae bacterium
CTCGGATGCGCTCGACGCCTCGTTGCCGAGCACGCCCGGCAGGAGCCGTACGGTGGCTTCGATGATCGCCATCGCCGCGACCTCGCCGCCGGTCATGACGAAGTCGCCGAGGGAGATCTCCTCGTCGACGTAGGTCCTCACGCGCTCGTCGAAGCCCGCGTAGCGGCCGCACACGAGGGCGATCGCGGGGCGGGTCGCGAGCTCGCGCGCCTTCCTTTGATCGAAGACTCGGCCCTGGGGGGTGAGGAGGACGCGGTGGGTCCCCTCCGCGAGCGTCTCGAGGGCGGCCACGATCGGCTCGACCCGGAGGACCATCCCGCTCCCGCCCCCGTAGGGGGTGTCGTCGACGCTCTTGTGCTTGCCGAGCCCGAACGGTCGGAGCTCGACGAGCGACACATCCGCGACCCCTTGCGAGACGGCGCGGCCCACCATGCTCGTCTCGAGGAAGGCCCGGAAGAGCTCGGGGAAGAGCGTGACGATGGAGAGCTTCATGGAGCTCAGAGACCTTCGATCGACTTGAGCCTGACCACGTGGGCCTCGGCTTCGACGGCGTCGATCACGTCGTCGACGAGAGGCACCTCGATGCGCGCGCCGCTCGTCGTGTCGATGACGAGGACGTCGCACGTGGGATAGCTCTCGAGGCTGCGAACCGTGCCGACGTGCTCACCGCTCACGAGCTCGGCGCGCGCGCCTTCGATGTCGAACGCGTAGAACTCGCCCTCCTCGAGGGGCGGCAGCTCGCTCCGCGGCACGAGGAGGGTGGCGCCGCGGATCTTCTCGGCGGCGTCGCGGTCGCCGACGCCCTCGAGCTCGATGAGCGTCGCCTGGGGCACGGCGCGGGCGGCGAGGATGCGCGCGCTCCGCTCCGCCCCCGAACGCTCGCGGACGACGACGCGACGGCCCTTGCCGAGGACCTCCGTCTCGGGGTTGTAGACCTTGAGACGCAGCTCTCCGCGGATGCCGTGCGGGCGAGCGATCTCGGCGATGGGCACGAGCCTGATTGACAAGGAGACGCGGTCCCTTATAGTGCGGCCCGCGTTGCCGCTCCACATGCGCGCACGCCGAAGTAGCTCAGTCGGCTAGAGCAGGCGTTTCATACGCGCCGGGTCGGGGGTTCGATTCCCTCCTTCGGCACCCCCAAACGGAGACGTGAGCGGGGGCGGGTCACCCCCGCCCCGCTCTCGCATGCCCTCGACGCTCAGCGCGCCGCGCTCTCGAACGCGCAGATGATCGCCTTCTGGGGGTCCTGCGCGACCGCGAACGTCCCGATGCCGGGGACGTCGATCGCCTCGACCATGATCGCGCCTCCCGCCTTGCGGATGCGATCGCGCGCGTTGGCGAGCTTGTCGACGACGACGTACGTGAGCCAGTGGGTGGGCGCGCCGGGGGGCGCCTTCATCACGCTCGCGACCTGATTCATCGGGCCTTCGCCCACGCCGAGCGTCTTCATCTCCCCGCCCGGGCCGAAGGGAGCCGACGTCCAACCGTAGGCCTTCTCGTAGAAAGCCACGGTCGCGTCGACGTCGGTCGCGTTGAGCTGCTCCCAACAGAACTCGCCGACCTTGGGCGGGCCGGCCGGCGGGGCTTGGCTCGTCGCGGGCTTGAACGCCGCGGTCACGCCGCCGCCGGGATCGGCGACGACCGCGAACCGACCGACGTTCGGGATGTCCTGGGGCTCGACGTAGACCTTGCCCCCCGCCCCCTTCATCCGCGCGACGGCGGCGTCGGTGTCGTCGACAGAGACGTAGCCGAGCCAGTGGGGAGGCGTCCCCGGCATCGGCAGCTTCATCATGCCGGCGACCTCTTTGCCTTCGGGGGTGTCGAACAAGTAGTACGTGAACGAGCCCATGTCCGAGGCCCGCGCCTTCCAGCCGAAGACCTCTCCGTAGAAGCGCTTCGCCGCCTCCGGGTCGCTCGTCATCAGCTCACGCCACACGAATCGTCCATTGCTGTTCGCCATCGTTCTCCTCCGTGGGAGGACGATATGACGGCCGACATCACACGACGTCAACCCACGCGGCGGAGATCACTGCATTCCGTCGTTCGAGAATTTCGGCCGCACGGCGGGGTTCGGCGAGGCGAACGTGATCGACATGGTGAAGCGAGAGCCGAGCGACGACGGCAGCTTGCCGAACGGGGCGCTCTGGAGGACGAAGCGCCGCACGGCCGCGTCGAACTCGGGGATGCCGCTCGCGCGGGCCACGCGCGCGCTGGAGACGCTGCCGTCGGCCTCGATGGTGAAGGCGATGACGGCGGTGCCGCTCTTGCCCTCGAGGGCGGCCGCCTTGGGGAACGCGTTGCCCTTCTGGAAGAGGACGTTGACCTTGCCGGAGACGGCGCGCATGTAGCCGTTGCGCTCGACGTCGGCGGGACCGTTGCCGCCCTGACCGGCGCCCGACGCCGTCTGTCCCGCCCCTTTGTTCCCGCCCGCGCCGGGTGACGCGGAGGGGCCGGGCTCGCCGCCGCGCCCTTCTCCGATCTTCTTTCCGCCGGCGGTGCTCGCGTCCATGAGGGCGCGCATCGCAGGCTCGACCGCCTGCGGATCGTCGCTGTCGTCGTTGGGGCGTCCGTTGTCGCGCGACGCGAGGGATGGATCGCCTTGGGAAACGAGAGGGCGGGCGCGCGCGACGTCCGCGCTGGCGGCGATCCCACCCGCGCTCGCGAAGCGCGGGACGCCCCGGCGCGGCGAAGGATCCCGATCGCTCGCCCCTTCGATCTCCACCCCGGGCGAGCGCGGTCGCGAGCCGAGGCCTTGCTGCTCGCTCGGCGCGCCCAGCACGCCACCTCTCTTTTCGGCGGAGGCGGCCGCGAGCGCGCCGCGGGCGGGATCCGAGAGCCCGCGGCCGTGCCGCGCGGCCGTGCGTCCCTGCTTGCCCATCGCCACGAACGTGAGCTCCATCGGCTCTCGGCTCGCGCGGTAGTTCTCGTACGAGCGCCTCCTCTTGTGGGTGTCGAGCCTCTGGAGCTGGGACATCGTGAGGCTCGTCATCGTCGACGACACGAGGGTGATGCGGTCGTCTTGATCGGCGAGGTTGACGGCGCGCGCCTTCACGCTCTCGTCGCCGCCTCGGCCGCGTCGGTCCTCATCGAGGTGCGCGACTGGGCTGCCGCCCGGGGTCATCTCCGGCGCCCTGCCATCGGGGCGCGCGACGAGGGGCGAGGCGTGCGCCACCTGCGGGATCTCGAGCTCGATCTCCATCGCCTCGGAGGGAGGACGCACCCGCACGTACGGCTCGAAGACCGCCTCCGCCTTCGAGCGCCCGGAGCAGCCTTCCACCTGCGCGAGGTGGATGACCCCGAGGAACCCGAACGCGATGGTCGCGTGGGCAGCGAGCGAGAGGGCGCTCGCCGTCCCCAGATCGAGGGCACCGAGCTTGCGCGAGGCTCGCGACGACGAGGCCACGATGGAAGTGTGACCTCGTTCGTGGGCTTTGACAACGCGGGCTCGCGAGCGCGATGACGATGCGTCACCCCCCGCTGGACGCCGCTGTGTTCATGTTCGAGGGCCGAGACGGGCAGTAGTCTGAGATCATGATCCCGCGACGGGGCGTGGTGATTTCGGCGGTCGCGTGCGGTTGGCTCCTCGCTTGCGGCGACTCCTCGAGCTCCGGCGAAGGCGCGTCCGGCGGTGGCACGACCGGTGGTCAGGGCGCGGGCGCCGGGTCGAGCGTGGGAGGGAGCTCGGCGGACGGCGGCAGCTCGGCGCAAGGAGGAGAAGCCGCCCAAGGAGGAGGTGCCGCGCAGGGAGGGAGCGCTCCCAGCAACGGGTGCGGGGTCGCCGCGACGCCTGGCCAACAAGACCGCACCATCACCGTCGCCGGTCAGGAGCGGACCTACTCGATCCGCGTCCCCGATCCCTATGACGCCGACGTGGCGAGGCCGATGGTGTTCGTGCTCCACGGGGCAGGCGCGAATGGCTCTCAAGCGGTCGGATCTCCGCTGACCATCGGCGGCGTCGTCGCCCTCACCGTCGGTCCGACCGCGGCCGACACGTTCTGGAGCGCCGGAGCCGACATGCCCCTCATCGACGCGCTGGTCGAGGCTCTCCCCCAGGAGCTCTGCATCGACGAGCACCAGATCTTCGCGTGGGGCTACTCGAGCGGCGGCTTCATGGCCAACGACATCGGCTGTCAGCGCGCCGACGTCTTCCGCGGCATCGGGATCGTCGACGGAGGCGGGGGCGGCGCGTGCTCGACGCCGATCGGCGTGTGGATGACGCACAACCAAGACGACATGACGGTGCCGCTCTCGTACGGCACGGCCGCGCGCGACGCGTGGCTCACGACGAACGGCTGCAGCGCCGCGACGACCCCGACCGATCCGAGCCCGTGCGTCTCGTACGACGGTTGCTCGGCAGGGCACCCCGTCGTGTGGTGCAGCCCCGCGACCGGCGGGCACAACCCGCCGAGCTACACCGCACAAGGGCTGAGCCTTTTCTTCTCATCGCTATGAAAAAGAAACTCCCGCCGTCGACCTGGGGCACGCGCACCGCCGCGGTCGCGCTCTTCCTTCTCCTCGTCCCGTCCACCGCCCTCGGGTATGGCGAGCCCGTCGACGGATACCCGTCGCACGACGAGCGGGTGATCCTCGTGACGATCAACCGCGTGCGGGCGGCGCCGAACGATCAAGCCGCGGGTAACGCGGCCGCGTGCTCGACACCGAAAGATCCCGTCCCGCCGGTAGCGTACGACGCGCGCATCGGGCACGCGTCGCGGTTCCACTGCCTCCACCTCTCCAAGAACGCGGGCGGGCTCAGCCATCAGACCTTCTGCACGCTCGACCCGGCGATCGCGACGAACGGCTGCGACGGCGCGGCCTCGTGCTCGTGCGTTGCCGGGACCGAGTGTTGGAGCTGCGACACCCTCGGCGGCTGCGGGAGCGGACCCAACGAGCGCGCCTCGATCTTCGGCTTCCCGGGCGGCGTCGGAGAGGTCGGCGCGGCCGGCTACGGCCCCAGCGGCGCGGCGACGGGCTGGGCCACCGAGTGCCCGCCCGACGAGCCCCACCGCAACACGCTCACGTCCGGCGGCTACAACGTGATCGGCACCGGCTCCGGGACGGGCGGGTCGTGTTGGGGCGCGTATGAGTTCGCCGACTTCGGCTCCGACCCGGCGGCGGTGGTGTCGCGCATCGCATCGGCGGTGGACCACGACGGCGTGCTCGAGGCCAACTGGTACGACGTGGCCGGCGATCCGACCTCGATCGACGCGGTGATCGACGGCGCATGCACGCCGATGGAAATCGCGGTCGGGGTGAACGCGGGCAACCGCGACTATCAGATACCCTTCGTTCCGAGCGGCGCTTGCCAGCAGTGGTACGTGATCGCGACCGCCCCCGACGGCACCATCGTCCGCTACCCCGACGTCGGATCGCTCACGGCGGGGTGCCCCGAGGACTACGTGCCGACCCAGCTCGACGCCCCGTGCGCGAGCTGCAACCAGGGCGAGACGCGGCCCTGCGACAACGGCACGTGCTCGGGGACGCAGACCTGCGGCGAAGGGGTGTGGGGCCCCTGCGACGCGCCCGCGACGTGCGACATGGGCAGCGGCGGAGGCAGCGCGGACGGCGGCGCGGGGAGCGGCGCGAACGGAGCCGGGGATGGCGGCAACGGCGACAGCGCGAACGGCGGCGATGAAGGCTGCAGCTGCTCGACGCCGGGAGGAGAGGAGCGAAGTGGCGCGCCACTCCTCGCGCTCGTCGCGGGCGTGGTCCTCGCAGGCGCGCGGCGCGCGCCCATCACGCGAGGCCGAGCCGACGGACCGCGTTCTCGGTCGTGACGCGGCTGACCTCTTCGAAGGGCACGCCCCTCAGCTCCGCGATCCGGCGCGCGGTGTGGACCGTCATCGCCGGCTCGCACGGCTTGCCACGGAACGGCACGGGCGCGAGGTAGGGGCTGTCCGTCTCGACGAGGATCCGATCCACGGGGGCCCACGCCGCGACCTCTTGGATCGCGCGCGCGTTCTTGAAGGTCACGATCCCGGAGAACGAGAGATCGAAGCCGAGGTCGAGGGCCTTCTTCGCGAAGGCGAGATCCTCGCTGAAGCAGTGGATGATGCCGCCGACGTCGCGCGCGCCCTCCGCGTCGAGGATCTCGATCGTCTCCTCGGGGGCCTCGCGGGTGTGGACGACGATGGGCTTCTTGGCGCGCTTGGCGACGCCGATCATTTGCGCGAACACGGCCCGCTGCACGCCCCGCTCCGAGGACATGTAGTGGTAGTCGAGGCCGATCTCCCCGACCGCGACGACCTCGGTGCGGGCCGCGAGCTCGGCCGCTTCCTGCACCATCGCGTCGTCGCAGTGGCGCGCGTCGTGGGGGTGGACGCCGACGGTCGCGAAGACGTAGGGGATGGACTCGGCGAGCGCGATCACCTCGCGCGCGGTCTCGAGGGTCGGGCCGACGCCGATCGCGACGAAGGTCTCGACCCCCGCCGCGCGGGCGCGAGCCAGCACCTCGTCCGGCCCGCCGGGGTAGACGTGCCGGTCGAGGTGACAGTGCGAGTCGACGAGCCCCGGCCGCACCCCCGCGCTCAGGTGACGAGCTCCGCGAAGCGCGCGCGCAAGACGGCGGTGGCTGCATCGAGGGCGCTCTCCTCGTTGTAGCCCATCGCCGCGAGGCGCTTCATCATCTCCCCGACCTCGGTTCGGCGCGCGGCGTTCAGATCCTTGTCGACCTTCGCCTCCTTGCCCTCTTTGCGCTCGCGGAGGATGCGGGTGAGGTCGCGGACGAGGAGCGCGACCGGCTTGCGCCGCTCCGCGAAGACGGCCTCGCGGAGCTTCTTCAGGAGCTCCGGGAAGACGACGGCGTAGACGGCGCGCTCACCGGGGTGGTCGATCGCCCACGCCGCGATGGCCGAGATCATCGTGCGGCGGTGGTCTTCGTTCTTGAGCTGGATGCCGACGAGCCCCTCGACCTCGCGCATGAGCCGCTCATCCGCCTTCTCGTACTCGCCGGTGTGCGGGTTGCGGATGCTCTCGCCCTTCACCCAGACGGAGACGTGGGTGACGTAGCGGTCGAACAGCTCGCGGTACTTCGTCTCGTCGACGAGCCCGCTCGCGCGCCGCATCTCCTCTTCGATGCGATCGAGCAGGCGGCGCCGCACCATCGTCCGCATCTCTTTGGTGTCGTGGTAGTAGCCGGCCTGCGGCTTGAGCCGCAGCCAGTCGTACTCGGAGACCTGCTTGCACAGATCGTCGAGCGCGGAGAGCACCGCGAACGGCGACAGGCAGGTGTAGTCGGGGTGTTGGGATGCGTTCAGGAGGACGGTCCGCATCGTGCGGGGGCTCGCGCCCTCCTTGCCCTCGTACTCCACGGAGCTCTCCGTCTCGCGATAGACGGCGCCGAGCCCCGCGCGGAGGACCTTCCTCGCGTCGCCGTCGAGCGACTCGGGGAGCGTACCGGTCGCGTAGAGGTCCATCTTCTGCTCGACGGTGAGGTCCTTCAGGATCTTGCCGAGCTCGGTGGGGTGTCGATCGGGGACGGGCTTGCAGAGCCTCGTCATGACCGCGAACTCCGCCGCCACCGCTGTCGCGTGGGGGGCCACGTGGCGGGTCATCGTGGGACCGATCTGCCGATCGTAGATCTGCCGCTCGTCGACGGCGCTTCGAAGATACGGCGCGGCGACGAGCTCGAAGCGTCCGCGGAAGCTCGCGAACTCGGGGTGCTCGCGGAAGGCGGAGAGGTGGATCTCGTTCGCGCTCCCGATCATCACCACGTTCGTCTGCACGTTCTGGTGCGGCAGGGCGATCTCGCCCGTCTCGAGCGTGAGCTGGAGGTAGCGGAACGCGTCGATGGGCCGCTTCAACAGATCGCTGAACTCGAGCACGCCCCCGGCCGCCTCGATGAGCTCCCCGTGGGCTTCGAAGAGCGTCGTCGCCTGAAGGGCCGTCGGCAGCGCGGAGAGGGAGCGATCGGCGGTGACCTGCCGCTCGCCCGCGTCGACGCTGAGCTCGGGGCCCAGGGTGATCGCCCCTTGCCGGTACTTGCGCGAGATCTGCCATCGCTCGATCTGCACGTGGCGCAGGGCGCGGGAGAGGCTCCCCTCCTCCGCCATCATGAGCGCTTGGTAGACCTGCTGGTTCTTGTGGGAGAGCTGGCCGTTCAACAGGAACGTCGGCGGCTCTTCTCCGCTGCCTACGTAGAGCTTGTCGAGCAGGCCGCGCCGCTCTGCCGGCGGCAGCAAGAAGAGCGGATGGTCTCGGATTTCCATCACGAGCCGGGCGTCGATCTCGTCGTCGGCGAGGTGGGCGAACGTCTCGTCCCAGCTCGCGGACGCGGGCTTCTTCGGCGCCTCACCGAAGCCGATCGCCCCGCGCGTCGTCTTGCGGCTCGGGAAGACCCAGTGGAAGCGGTAGAGCGCGCCCTCGTCGAGGGTGGAGTAGTGCTCGAGGGCGCGCAGGACACAGCCCGCGGTCGTGCTCTTCGCGCTGCCGTTGGGGCCGTGCATCAGGACGAGCTTGTTGGCGCGCCCTTCGTTCACGAAGTTGGCGAGGAACTTGAAGAGCGTGCTCTGGAGCTCCTCGTGCCCGATGAGGGGGACCTCGCGTGACCGCGGATCCGTCTCCCACGGCAGGTCGAAGAGCTTGTAGCGGACGAGCTTGCCCCAAGGCTTCTCGACCGTCTCGGTGCCGTAGTGCTCGAACATGTCGCGCACGTACGTGGCCGCGTCGCGGCCGTGGCGCTTCGGGTTCTCCGCAAACAGCTCGAGATACTCTCGAAAGCTCAGGACCGTCTTGCTGGCTCGAAAGCGTCGCTCGAGGTCGTCAGCGATCGACGCGAGCTCCACGGACGCGAGCTTCCTCTTCTCGGATTGATCGGACACGCGACTCGCAGACTAAATCAGCGAGCGACGTTCGGCTACTCGCGCGTCCAAAGCCGCCCGGCGCCCTCCGGATGTCGACCGTTCGAGACACCTCGGCCGTTGCGCTTCGAAGGGGACCTCGCCATCGTGCGCCCCCCGCGCGCCTCGCGGGGTGAGGAGAGATCGATGAGCCTGACGTTCTACTACGCGCCCATGTCCACCGCTTCCGTCACGACCCTCGTGCTCGAGGAGCTCCAGATCCCGCACGAGAAGGTGAAGCTCGATCTGAGGGCGGGCGACGCGAAGAAGCCGGACTTCCTCAAGATCAACCCGAACGGCAAGGTGCCGACGATCGTGCACGACGGGACGGCGATCTGGGAGTCGGTCGCGATCACGATGTACCTCGGCGAGACGTTCGGCGTGGAGAAGGGCCTCTACCCCGCCCCCGGGCCGAAGCGCGCCCAGGCCCAGATGTGGCTCGTCTGGGCTCACGTGACGCTCGGGGAGGCCGTCTATCGCTGGGCCCGCAACACCATGTGGGCGCCCCCCGATCAGCAGAACGAGAAGGCCGCCGCCGCCGCGAAGGACGACATCGCTTCGCTCCTGGGCGTCCTCGACGGCGGGCTCGAGGGCCGCGAGTACCTGACCGGGTCGTTCACCCTCGCCGACGCCCACGTGAGCTCGTTCATCGAGTGGCTGCGCCAAATGAAGATCGACTTCACGCCGTTCGCGCGCCTCAACGCCTGGTCGGAGCGCTGCTCGAAGCGGCCCGCCGTCGCGCGGGCGATGAAGCTCGAGTAGTCCGGGCACAGTTCACCAGCTCGTCACCGTACCGCAACGCGAAGCTCGCAATCCGGTCCGAGACTGCGCGGCGTGACCACCGCCGCCGCCGAAGCTCCCATCGCGCGAGCGACCTCGCTCGGCGCTCGACCGTTCTCGCCCGCGACCGTCGATCGCGCCCGCGAGGAGGCGAGCGCCCCGGTGGGGCCCAAGATGCGGACCCGCGACCTCACGGTGCGGTACGGGACGCGGGTCGGGATCGAGGGCGTGTCGATCGACGTTCACCCGCGCGAGGTGCTCGCCCTGATCGGCCCGAGCGGGTGCGGAAAGAGCACGTTCCTGCGCTGCCTCAACCGCATGAACGACGCCATCGAGGGCGCCGTCGTGAGCGGCCGCATCGAGCTCGAGGGCCACGACATCCACGGTCCCGGGATCGATCCGGTGCTGGTGCGGCGCCACGTGGGGATGGTGTTTCAGAAGTCCAACCCCTTCCCGAAGAGCATCTTCGACAACGTCGCGTATGGCCTGCGGGTCGCGGGGCTGCGCGACAAGCACGAGATCGCGGCGCGCGTCGAGCAGGCCCTCGAGCAGGCGGCGCTCCTCCACGAGGTGAAGGATCGGCTCAAGGAGTCCGGCCTCGCCCTCTCCGGCGGCCAGCAGCAGCGCCTCTGCATCGCGCGCGCCCTCGCGGTGAAGCCCACCGTGCTCTTGATGGACGAGCCGGCGAGCGCGCTCGACCCGATCGCGACCGCGAAGCTCGAGGAGCTCGTGAAGGCCCTGCGCGACACGGTCACGATCGTGATCGTCACCCACAACCTTCAACAGGCGGTGCGGGTCTCGCAGCGCGCCGCGTTCTTCCACTTCGGCAAGCTCGTCGAGGTGGGCGAGACGGCGGAGCTCTTCGAGCGACCGCGAGAGAAGCAGACCCTCGAGTACGTCACGGGTCGGTTCGGCTGAGAGGAGCTCCGATGATGGTGGGACGAAGAGCATGGGGCCGCGCGGTGATCTTCGCCGCGGTGGGAGCGGCGGTCGCGGCCGCGGGCGTCGGGTGCACGCGCAAGAAGCCCGCGGGCGGCGACGGCGCGAGCGGAACGGTGACGCTGAAGGGCTCCGACACGATGGTCATCCTCGGCCAGCGCTGGGCGGAGCAGTACATGAAGGAGAACCCGAAGGTCTCCATCCAGGTGACGGGCGGAGGCTCCGGCACCGGCATCGCCGCCCTCATCAACGGCACGACCGACATCTGCGAGGCGAGCCGTCCGATGAAGGAGCAAGAGAAGAGCGACCTCGAGAAGAAGCGAAGCGCGAAGGCGGTCGAGACGAAGGTCGCCCTCGACGCGCTCGCCGTCTACGTCCACGAGAAGAACCCGCTCGAGTCGATCACGATCGGCGACCTCGCGAAGATCTATCGGGGCGAGGTCACGAGCTTCGCCGCCGTCGGCGGCCCCGACCGGAAGATCGTCCTCTACGGGCGCGAGAACAACTCCGGCACCTACTCCTATTTCAAGGAGCATGTCCTCGCGGAGAAGGACTTCGCGTCGAGCGTCCAGGCCCTCGTCGGCACGAGCGCGGTGGTCGCGGCGGTGAAGGGCGACGAGGGGGCGATCGGATACGGAGGGATCGCTTACCTCTCGGGGGTCAAGGCGCTCAAGATCAAGAAGGACGCGTCCGCGGAGGCGATCGCGCCCTCGATGGAGACGGCGCAGAGCGGGGCGTATCCCCTCGCCCGCTTCTTGTTCTTCTACACCGCCGGCGAGCCCTCCGGGAACGTGAAGTCCTTCATCGACTTCGCCCTCTCGGCGGAGGGGCAGAAGCTGGTGGAGGACGTCGGCTACTACCCTCTGCCGGGCGCGAAGACGTGACCGCCGGCGGCGAGCGACCGGCGCTCGACCTCGCGAGGCGCCCCCGCGTCCTCGATCGGATCGTGGACGTGCTCGTGCACGTGGTCGCCTTCGCGTCGATCGCGGCCGTGCTCCTCATCCTCGTGTTCGTCGGGAAGGCGGCGCTGCCCCTCTTCACGAGCGCGGAGGTCCGAGAGGAGGTCACGGTCGGCGATCTCTTCCACCCGAGCGAGGACCGGCGGGCGTGGCAGCCGGTGAGCACGCACCCGAAGTACGCCGTCCTCCCGCTCGTGCTCGGATCCCTCAAGGTGACCGCGATCGCGATGGTCGTCGCCGGTCCGCTGGCCGTCCTCGCCGCCATCTTCGTCGCCGAGTACGCCCCGCGCCGAATTCGGAAGATCCTCAAGCCCGCCATCGAGCTGCTCGCCGGCGTCCCCTCCGTCGTGATCGGCTTCTTTGCCCTCGTCGTCCTCGGGACGTTGGTCCAAAAGGCGTTCGGCTTCGAGCACCGTCTCAACGCGGTCGTGGCGGGCCTCGGGCTCGCGTTCGTGGTGTGCCCGCTCGTGTTCACGATCGCGGAGGACGCCCTGCGCGCCGTCCCCGAGTCGTACCGCAGCGCCGCCCACGCCCTCGGCTCGACGCGATCGCAGACCATCCTGCGCGTCGTCCTGCCCGCCGCGTCCCCGGGCATCGTGGCCGCCCTCGTGCTCGGCCTCGGGCGCGCGATCGGGGAGACGATGATCGTGCTGCTCGCGTCCGGCAACGCTCCTCTCGCCGATCTCGGGGTGGGCCGCTCGACCCGAACCATCACCGCCACGGTGGCTCAAGAGCTCGGCGAGGTCGTGGTCGGGAGCCCGCACTACACGGTGCTGTTCGCGCTCGGAGTCCTCTTGTTCTTGACGACGTTCGCCATCAACCTCGCCGCCGAGCGCGTCATCGATCGGATGCGGCGAACCCTGGGGGCGCGATGAGCGCCCACGCGCCCGCCTCGCTCGCCCCCGCGGCCCTGGATCGGACGCGGCGCCGCGTCTCGGGGCTCGCGATCCTCACCGGCCTCGCGTGCGTCGTGATCCTCGCGATGTTCGCGGTCGTGATGGTCGAGGTCGTGGCCGGAGGTGCGGGCAGCCTCAGCCTCGAGCTCCTCACGAGCTCGCCTCGCCGCGGCATGACGGAGGGCGGGATCTTCCCTGCCATCTTCGGCACCGCCGCCCTGACCCTGCTCATGACCGTCATCGGCGTCCCGGCCGGGGTCATCACCGCGATCTACCTCCACGAGTACGCGCCGAAGCACTCCGCCTTCGCGCGGATGGTACGGATCTGCATCGCCAACCTCGCCGGCGTGCCCTCGATCGTGTTCGGGCTCTTCGGCCTCGGCTTCTTCGTGATGACGGTGGGTCGTGGCGTGGACGGCGCGCTCTTCGACGGTGAGCCCACCTACGGCAAGCCGTGCCTCTTGTGGGCCGCGACCACCCTCGCGATCCTGACCCTCCCCGTCGTCGTCGTCTCCACGGAGGAGGCGCTGCGGGCCGTCCCGCGCGAGCTCCGCGACGCCAGCCTCGCGCTCGGAGCGACGCGTCTGTCGACCATCACCCGGGTCGTCCTGCCGCAGGCCTCGGGCGGGATCCTGACCGGCGCGATCCTCGCCGTGAGCCGCGGAGCAGGCGAGGTCGCGCCGCTCTTGTTCACGGGCGCCGCGTACTACCTCGCCGTCCTGCCGACGAACCTGAACGATCCGTTCATGAACCTCGGTTACCACGTGCTCGTCCTCGCGACGCAGTCGCCCGACGTCGACAAGACGCGCCCCATCCTCTACGCGACGGTGGTCGTGCTGCTGGGGCTGACCTTCGCCCTCAACGTGATCGCGGTCGCGATCCGAGCCCGCCGCGCTAACGCGTGACGAGGAACGCCACGACCGCGACGACGAGCAGCGCGCCGCCCCCGATCGCAGGCCAGAACCACGCCGGTCGCGCCGGGGGAAGGCCCATGATCACGTAGTCGTTGGGGAGAGCCCCCGCGTCGCCATCCTTCGGAGCGGCGGCCTTGAAGGCGGCGTCCATCTCTTTGAACGACCCGATCTGCGCGACCTTCTGGGCGTGCTCCTCGAGGCGGGCGGGGAGGCGCTCTGCGATCTCCAGGCACAGCGTCGCCTCCGGCGTGGTCGCCCAGCGGCGATGATCGCCCTCGAGACCGAAGGCGTGACCGATCGCGTCCGCGAGATCCCCGATCGACGCGTAGCGAATCGCGGGATCCTTCGCGAGGGCCTTCTCGATCACCTCGTCGAGGGTGGCGGGGAGCGTCTGCGGGCCCTGCACCTGGCTTATCGGGTCCGGATCCTGGGTGAGGATCGCGAGCAGGATGGCCGGCCCGGTCGAGCCCGCGAACGGGACCTTCGCGGTGAGGCACTCGTAGACGATCGCGGCGAGCGACCAGATGTCCGCGCGCTGATCGAGGGTGGGCAGCCCCTGCGCCTGCTCCGGCGCCATGTAGAACGGCGAGCCGATCGTCGTCCCCATCACCGTGAGCTTCTTCGCGTTCTCGCTGTTGTCGCGCACCGATCCGAAGTCGAGGATCTTCGTCGTGTCGCCGTCGGGGGTGTGGCAGAGGAACAGGTTGTCGGGCTTGAGATCGCGGTGGACCTGCTTCGCCTGGTGGGCCGCCTCGAGGCCTACCGCGACCTGGCTCGCCATCCGGATCACCCGCTCCGGCTTCATGTGCTTCTCGCGCTTGAGGAGCATCCGGAGCTCTTCGCCCTCGAGGTACTCCATCACGAGCGCGTACGAGCCGTCGTCGGTCCGCTCGAAGCCGAGCACCTCGACGATGTTCGGGTGGCGCATGCTCGAGGAGACCTCGAACTCGCGCTTGAACCGCTCGAGCGCCACCTGATCGGTCGCGACCTCCGGGTGGAGGATCTTCATCGCGACGGAGCGCTGAAGCTTCTCGTCGAGGGCCTGATACACGCGGCCCATCCCGCCGTCCGCGACGGTGCGGAAGACGACGTAGCGGCCGCAGAGCTTCGCGCCGATGCGCGCGTCCTCCGGGTCGGTCGGCAGCTTCTTCGGATCCGAGGTGTCCACCATCTCGAGCTTGGTCCCATCGATTGGACAGAAACCGGACTGCTCCTCGAAGAGACGGTGGCACGCCTCGCACGCCTTCACGCGCCGCCGCTCCCCTGAGCCTTGTCTTCCCCTTCCGGCTTCTGCTTCGGAGCGTAGTACAGGAGGCGGTGGCAGTTCGGGCACTGCTCGAACTCCTCCTGCCTCAGCATGTGCTGGAACTTCATCGGGGTGACGGCGATGTGGCAGCCGTTGCACGTGCCGTCCTGGGTGCTCGCGATCGCGCGCGGACGCCGCTTCCGGATCGTCTCGTACTTCCGGTAGAGGACGGGCGGCAGCTGCTTCTGCGGGCCTTGGCGCTCGAGGAGGAGCTCCTCGCGCTGCTTCTCGCGCTCGGCGAGAGCGAGGGCGGCGCCCTCCGCGTCACCGTCGAGCTCCTTCTGGAGCTGGCCGTGGCGCGTCTCGGACTCCACGACGCTGGCGCGAGCGCGCTCCAAGAGCGACTCGATCTTTTGGATCTCGTCCTCTCGATCACGGAGCAGCTTGCGGAGCTCCTCGAGCTCCCGCGTGGCCGCGACGCTCTCGCGCTCGTTGCGCGACCGTCCGAGCTTCTCGCGCGACTTCTCGATCTGGGAGGTCATCTGGCGCGCCTCGACGTGGAGCTCGTTGCGCGTCTTCTCCATCGAGGCGATCGACTCCCGCCCCGACGCGACCTTCTTCTCCAAGCTGGATAGCTCGGTCCGGATCGCCTCCAGGCCGCCGCGCCTCAGCGCGAGATCTTCTTCGACTTGCCGCAGCCTCTCGTCGACGTCGGCCAGTGCCTCGAGCAAAGGGATTTGCTGTCGGATGCTCACGGGTTTTGGACACCTCGTTCGGGAATCGTGCTTCGATTGAGCGGCGGGCGACTTCTTTTTGGTCCGCTTCGTCCGCGAAGCTTCGAAGTAGGCCCACCTGGGTTCGAACCAGGAACAGCCCGGTTATGAGCCGGGGGCTCTGACCGATTGAGCTATGGGCCCGTTCCTTTGCCGGTGGGCTTCGGAAGAGAGTCGCGCGGCGACGACCGCCGTCGAGCCTGGATCCTTTGCCACGGCTCCCACGCTAGTCGAACGCCGCGGACCATGGAAGCCCTCGCATGCCCGAGGGCGCTCAAGGCCGCGGCGGACCGACCGGGGACGGCCCTGCCGAGGCCGCGAACACGGGACGGAGGCCGCCTCCTCGCCGGCCCGCGACCGGCACGCGCTTCGACGGGGTGAAAGCATCCGTGCAACACCGGAACCCCAAGCTCGCGGCGCGATGCGACGACGGATGTGCGTCGTCGGCGGAGCGACACGTGGACGGGCTCTTGCCCCAACCCCCGCCGACGATCACGGACGCGAACGGGCTCGTCGTCCGGCCGTGCAGCGGCTCGAACGCCCACTCCGCGACGTTTCCGGTCAGGTCGAAGACGCCGAACGGGCTCGCGCACTCCGGCGCTCCCCCCGCGGGCCTTCGCTTGTCGATCGCGCCGAGGGCGGCCTCCACCGTCGGGCCGCGCGTCGGGACGACCCGCCCCTCCGGCCCCGCGTCCACGTTGCAGGCGCGGCCGTCCCTCACGAGGCCGTTCGCGTAGGGGACGACGCGCTCGCCTTCACAGGCGAACGTCCACTCGCGAACGGTGCAGAGGCGTTTGTCCTCGATCGCGCAGAGCCGCTCCGCCTCGTCGAAGCTCGCGAGGACGGCGGGGAGGACGCCGCTTCGATTCGGATACTCGTAGCGATCGATGCAGAAGCGGAGGGGAATGAGCCCGCCTTCGCAGAGGACCTCGTTCTTGTAGCGGTCGCAGATCGGCTCCTCGCCGGGCTTGCGGTCGCGTTTCTTTTCACACGTGTGCGCGACGAAGGGGCAGTGCTCGCCCTCCACGAGCACCATGTCGGAGAAGCACGGGGCGTCACCCTCCGGTCGCGTCGCGGGCCGGGGCAGCTCGCGCGCGGGGAGGGGCGCGCTGCGCGCGGCGTCCTCGGCCGACGTCTCGATCGGTCGGTGCGAGGGCGCGGCCTCGAGCGGGCTCTCCGCCTCGCCCTCCGCCGAAGACGCGGACGAGCGATCGCCGGCTCCATCGGGAGGGGATCGCTCCTTCGCGTCGAGCAGGAAGATCACGGCCGCGACTCCGGCGGAGCCCGCGAACACGAGCGCGAGGATCGTCCCTTGTCGCAATCGCTACATGCGGTACCACACCCCCGCGCGACCATGCTACGCCCTGGTCTTCCATGAATCTTCTGGTCGTACGCGGCGCACGCCAGCACAACCTGAAGAACGTCGGCTGCGAGATCCCTCGCGACCGCCTCGTCGTCATCACCGGGCCGAGCGGATCGGGGAAGAGCTCCCTCGCGTTCGACACGATCTACGCGGAGGGCCAGCGCCGCTACGTGGAGAGCCTCTCCGCCTACGCGCGCCAGTTCCTCGAGCAGCTCGCGAAGCCGGCCGTGGAGGCGATCGAGGGGCTGTCTCCCGCGATCGCCATCGAGCAGCGCGCCCTCGCGAAGAGCCCCCGCTCGACCGTCGGCACCGTGACCGAGATCGCGGACTACCTGCGGCTCCTGTTCGCGCGCGTCGGCATGCCCCACTGTCCGAGCTGCGGTAAGCCGATCCAAGCCCAGACGGTGCAGCAGATCGTGGACTCGATCCTCGCCCTCCCCGAGGGGGCGCGCGTGACGTTGCTCGCGCCCATTGTCCGCAGCCGGCGCGGCGAGCTCCGCCTCGAGCTCGAGCGCCTGCGCCGAGAGGGCTTCGTCCGCGTGCGGGTCGACGGAGAGCTCGTGGACCTCGGAGACGAGATCGTCCTCGACGGCAAGAAGGCCCACGACCTCGACGTCGTCGTGGATCGGATCGTGGTCAAAGAGGGCCTCAAGGGTCGGGTGACGGACTCGGTCGAGCTCGCCCTCAAGCTCGGCGAGGGGCGGCTCCTCGTCGATCCGGGCGACGGCTCGGAGCCGTTCTTCCTGAGCGAGCGCTTCGCGTGCGTCGACTGCGGGATCTCCCTGCCGCCGATCGAGCCGCGGATGTTCTCGTTCAACGGGCCTCACGGCGCGTGCCCTCGGTGCGACGGCATCGGCACCCGCACGCGCGTGGATCCGGAGCGCGTGGTGCCGGATCCGAAGCGCTCGCTCCGCGAGGGGGCGGTGCTCGCGTGGGGGCGTCGCGGCTCGGTGAGCCTCGCCCTCGAGGTGGATCGGGTCGTGAAGGTCCTCGGCGTCGATCCCGATCAGCCGTGGAAGAAGCTGCCGGAGGCGACGCAGCAGGCCATCCTGTTCGGCGTCGGACCGGCGACGTCGGAGGCAGGAGCGGAGAGCGCAGAGCCGAAGAAGCGCCGCGGTCGCGCGTCGAAGGCGGAGGGGTACGAGGGGATCGTGCGGCGCCTCGAGCGGGCGCTGGAGTCGGGCGAGGTCCCCCGGGAGCTCGACGACGACGATCTCGAGTCGGCGCCGCAGGACGAGGAGCTCGGCCGCTTCGTGGTGACCCGCGTGTGCGAAGGCTGCGGCGGCAAGCGCCTCCGGCCCGAGGCGCTCGGGGTCCGGCTCGGGGGGAAGAACATCGCCGATTTGGGGGCGATGCCGCTGCGCCATCTCTCTCGGCACCTCGAGTCGCTCACCGACGAGCGGGCGGGCGCCGACGAGCTCTCGCCGCGCGCCCGCGCCATCGCCGAGCCGCTGCTCCGGGCGGTGGTCGCGCGGCTCGGCTTCTTGATCGACGTCGGCCTCGACTATCTCAGCCTCGATCGATCGGCGGCGACGTTGAGCGGCGGCGAAGGGCAGCGCATCCGCCTCGCGACCCAGATCGGGGCCGCCCTCGTGGGGGTGCTCTACGTGCTCGACGAGCCGAGCGTGGGCTTGCACGCGCGCGACAATGCCCGCCTGCTGGAGGCCCTCCGGCGGCTCGTGGATTTGGGGAACACGGTGCTCGTCGTCGAGCACGACAAGGACACGATCCTCGCCGCCGATCACCTCATCGACATGGGCCCCGGCGCGGGCATCCGCGGCGGGACGATCGTCGCCCAGGGCACCCCCGCCGAGGTCGTCGCGAACGCGGCGAGCGTGACCGGGCCGTACCTCTCGGGGGCCCGCTCCGTCTTCGTGCCCAACAAAAGAAAGGCCTCCGACGGCCGCTCGATCGTCATCAAGAACGCGACCGAGCACAACCTCAAGGGGGTCGACACGGCGATCCCGATCGGCCTCCTCACGGCCGTGACCGGCGTCTCCGGATCCGGGAAGAGCAGCCTCGTCATCGACACGCTCCTCCCGGCGGCGCGGCAGAGCCTCTACCGCGCCGCCGCCCAGGTCGGGGCCTGCGACGCCATCGTCGGACTGGAGCACTTCGACAAAGTCGTCAGCATCGATCAAGCCCCCATCGGGAGGACGCCGCGTTCGAACCCCGCCACGTACACGGGCGCGTTCGCCCTCCTGCGCGAGCTCTTCTCGTCCCTCCCCGATGCGCGCGCGCGCGGCTACAAGCCGGGGCGATTCTCGTTCAACGTGAAGGGTGGCCGCTGCGAGGCGTGCCAGGGCGACGGGGTGCTGCGCGTCGAGATGCACTTCTTGCCCGACGTGTTCGTCGAGTGCGAGACGTGCGGCGGCAAGCGCTACAACCGCGAGACCCTCGAGGTGAAGTACCGAGGCTTCTCCATCGCCGACATCCTCGATCTCACGGTGGGAGAGGCCCTCGGGGAGCTCGAGGCGATCCCTCGGATCCGCGAGCTCCTCTCGGCGCTCGCCCGGGTCGGGCTCGGCTACATCAAGCTCGGACAGCCGGCGACGACCCTCTCCGGAGGCGAGGCCCAGCGGGTGAAGCTCGCCCGCGAGCTCGCGCGGCGCGCGACCGGCTCGACCCTCTACGTCCTCGACGAACCGACGACCGGCCTCCACTTCTCGGACGTGGAGCTCTTGCTCGTCGCCCTCACCGGGCTTCGCGACGCCGGCAACACCGTCATCGTGATCGAGCACAACCTCGAGCTCATCGCGAGCGCCGACTGGGTCATCGACCTCGGCCCGGAGGGGGGCGAGCGAGGGGGAGAGATCGTCGCAGAGGGCACCCCGGAGCAGGTGGCCGCGGCGGAGCGATCCCACACCGGCCGGTTCCTTCGGTCGGTGCTCGAGCCGACCTCTCCCCGCCCGAGCAAGGCGCCGAACAAAGCAAAGGCGAAGCGCCTCGGATAGGCGCTACGCCTCGGAGCACAGGAAGCGGAGCAGCTCAGCCGAAGTCGCGTTCGGCGCGCTCTTGATCCTCTTTGCAGCGGATGCAGAGCGTCGTCTCCGGTCGCGCCTCGAGGCGCTTCACGGAGATCTCCTCTTCGCACTCCTCGCAGTTGCCGAACGTCCCCTCTTCGATCTTCTGCAGGGCGCGCTCGATCTTGTCGAGGAAGCTCTTCTCGCGCCCTCGCAGCCGGAACGTGAACGACTGGAGGTACTCGCTCGACGCCAGATCCATCTCGTCGGGGAGGTCGTTCGTGTCGAGGGTCATGTCGTCGTTGAGGGTCTGCTTCGCCCTCTTCAAGATCTCGTCTCGCTTCGTCTCGAGGAGCGTCTTGAACTTCTTCAGCTGGGCCTTGGTCACGAGCGACTCCTATGGGAGGTGGACGCCGAAAAGTAGGCACCCGAGCCTCTACCGTCAATCGTGAGACTCGGCTTTGTTGAGGTGCGATTGCGGGGCCGAGCCGTTCGTAGCAAAAGACCTCGAATGAGCGCCTCTTCCAACGCCGATACCGGCCTCCCCGGCGGGCTCGTGTTCGACCCCGGCCGCGCCCCCGCGACACCTCGGCAAGCGGCGACCGTCATCGTCGTCCGGGAGGCGCCGCTGGGGGAGGGCGCCGCGAGCGAGCCCGGGGTCGAAGTGTATTGCGTGGCGCGGAGCCCGAGGTCGGGCTTTCTCGGAGGCGCGGTCGTGTTTCCGGGGGGAAAGGTCGACGACGCCGACGCCGACCCCCGCTTCGACGAGCGTCTTGCATCGCCGCCCCACCCGCGCCTGCTCGAGGTCGAGCGGGATCCGGCGAAGGCGCGCGCCATCGCGGTCGCGGCCGCCCGCGAGTGTCTCGAAGAGGCCGGGATCGTCTGCGCGGACGCGGCGGCCCCGGCCCTCGCCGAGGTGCGCCGAGCGCTCGAGGCGGGCGCGACGTTCTTGGACTCCATTTCGGCCGCAAGCCTCGCGCTGGACCTGGGGTCGCTCCACCCCTTCGCGTGGTGGATCACCCCGGAGGCGGAGCCGCGCCGCTACGACACCAAGTTCTTCATCACCCGCATGCGACCGGGCCAGGAGGCGGCGCCATGCGAGACGGAGACGACCTCCGGCCTCTGGGCATCTCCAGCGGAGCTGCTCGCGAAGTTCGAGCGTGGGGAGATCCAGCTCGCCCCCCCGACGACGCGCTGCCTCGAGCTGCTCCGAGACGCCCGGTCTGCGACCGACGCGATCGGGCTGGCAGCGCAACAACGGCTCGCCCCGATCTGCCCGCAGTTCATCCCCCAAGACCCGCCCGTGCTCGCCCTCCCCGGCGACCCGGCTCACCGCGAGCGGGAGGCGGTGGTGCGGGGCCCGACGCGGTTCGTGCTCGTGGACGGGCGCTTCGTCAGCCGCGACCCTTGAGGCGCGCCGCTCAGCCCTTCCCCTCTCGATAGGCGCGGATCGCGTTGACGATGCCGTCGGCGAGCTTCTGTTTGTAGTCCGCCTTCGCGAGCCGCTGCTCGTCGTCGGAGTTGGAGACGAACGACGTCTCGAAGAGGACGGCGGGCATCTCCGCGCCCACGAGCACGTAGAAGCCCGCCGATTTGAGGCCGTGGTCGGTGGTGTCCGGGTATTTCTCCGAGAGCGACGCGAGCACGGCCCGCCCGAGGAGCATGCCGAGCGTCCGCGACGAAGAGGAGACCTGACCGCTCGAGAGGCGCTGGGCGATGCTCGCCATCTCCGCGTCGATGGCGGAGGGATCGAGGGCGCCCTTGATCGGGATCCCGTTCTCGAGGGCGGCGATCCGAGCGGTGGCTCGGCTCGCGTCGCGGTGCTCGTCGAGGATGAACGTCTCGATGCCGCGCGCTTCCCCGTTCTCGCTCGCGTTGCAGTGGATGGAGACGAACAGGTCCGCGTGGAAGGCGTTCGCCCGCGCCGTCCGCTCGTCGAGGGGGACGAAGACGTCGGTGTCGCGCGTGAGGAGGGTTTCGATCTTGAGCTCGTCCGCGAGCAGGGGCGCCACCCGGTGGGCGATGTCGAGGGTCACGTCCTTCTCTTGGAGGCCGGTCGGGCCCACCGCGCCTGCGTCGGTGCCGCCGTGGCCGGGATCGATCGCGACCCGCCGGACGATGCGCGGCGAGCCGGCGGCGGTGGGGCGCGGCGCCTCCGGCGGGCGCGCGCTCACGTCGATGACGATCCGAAAGGGCTCCGGCAAATAGAAGATGCGGCGGTGCATCTTGGCGGAGAGATCGAGGACGACGCGCGCGCCCCCTTCTCGCGGGCCGAGGCGGACGCGCTTGATCGCCCCGCCGACCTCCAGCTCCTTGGCGACCCCCTTCGTCGTCGCCTTGTCGATGTCGACGAAGATGCGCGCGTCCTTTCCTCCGTCGGGATCGAGCGCGCCCACCTTGAAGCTCGTCGCGCCGCTGAGGTGAACGACGACGCGGCCGCCGCCCTCCCCCGGGTATTTGTCGATGTCGGTGATCTTCACCGGCCCCTTCGCGGGGGCTAGCTCGCTCGGGGCGACGACGACGTCCTTGTCCGGGGCGTCGGCGCTGGAGAGAGACGCCGCGACCGCGCTCCCCGACGCGGAGGCGGAGGACGACGGGGCCGCGCGCGCTTGCAGCTCGGCGCGGTCGCCTTCGCGCTCGAGGGCGAGCAGCTCTTCCCCGCTCGGGCGGTGGGCCTGAGCCATCGCGAGGTGGCGGCCGATGGCGGTGAGGCACGGGCTCTCGCGGCCTTCCTCGCCGAGCGAGGCGTGCTTGCGCTTCGCGAGGTAGAGGGCGCGATACGCGGAGCCGGCGTCGTGCTGGTAGTCCCCGAGGAACAAACCGCGGGCGCGGTCCGCTTCACAGCCGGCCTCCTTGCCGCGACCAGCGCGCGAGGACGCGGCGTAGAGCTCGAGCGCCTCACGGGCGTCCGCTTCCGCGCGATCGAAGCGATAGAGCCGAGCGCGGAGGTCGGCCGCGGATCGATAGAGCCGGGTCTGCTCCTCGATGCTCGCCTCCTTGGAGGCGGCGACGGCGAGCGCGTCCGCCAGCGCCACGACCTCTGCCCGCGGCGGCAGAGCGCTCGAAGGCTCGAGGAGCGACGTGGCCCGATCGAGCTCGGAGAGGCTCGGCGCGGCTTCGTTCGGAGCGGGCGGGGAGGCCTTCCCGCAGGCGACGGCGGTGCTGAGCGCCGCGACCATCACGCGCATGCAGCGGCGCAGGGGGCGGGAGGAACGAGCGCGGGCGGAGACCAAGTGAACCAACTCGATTGGCCTTGCGTCGAACGGGTGGTAGCCTGAGCGAGAGGTCGGGCAGGCTCGCGCGATCGTCGCGCGAGCGCGAGCAAGAGGTAGCATGACCACGCAAAACGCGGGCAGGCAAGCGACCGACAAAGCCGGTGCATCCGCCCCTATCGACGCCGACCCTTCGCTGCAGGAGGCGGACCGACTCGCGTCGATGATTCGACCTGCGTGGGAGCTCACCGACGGAGACGACGACGCTCCCGAGCAGGTCGCGGCAGCGCCCGCGCCGGCCGACCTGACGGACGCCGACAAAGCAAACTTCGACCTCATCGCGGCTCGTCTGTCCCAGGGCAGCCTGAACCCGATCTCGACCGATCCCTCCTCGGGCGGGGGCTCGACGACGAGCCAGAATCCTCCGCGCGACACCGTCATCGAAGGGGTCCCCACGGTCGGGGTCGGCGAGCGCACGAGCCAGAGCGCAGGCGAGGTCTCATCGGCGATCGCCCAGGGCATCGCGATCGTCGACGCAGGCGCGAGCGTGCCCCGCCCCTCCGCGGAGCCGGTCCCGGCGCCGCAGGTCGTCGCGGCGCCCCCTCCCCCGCAGCGCGCGGGGCCGACGAAGCTCGGCCTCGGTGACGAGAACGACCGCGAAGCGATCGCCAGGGCGATCGCAGAGGCGCCCAAGCCAGCTCCTCCTCCTGCGCCCGTCGCGGGCAGCCCCAACCACGCCGCCGCCGCATCGCGAGCGAAGTTCGGGGGTACGGTTCGAATGGAAGCGCCGGCGCTTCGCCCCGAGGGCGAGGCTCCGTCGGCCCCTCCGCCCGCTCCGCGCCGGTCGTCTGCGCCGCCCCAAGCGCCGGAGGCGATCGCCCCCCAAGGCGCGAGCTTCTCGAAAGCCGACGACCCGATCGAGATCCCTGTCGAGAAGCGCTCGAAGACGGTGCTCGTCATCGTCGGGCTCGCCGTCGCGGCGGCCGCGGTCGTCGGCGGCATGATGCTCTTCGGGGGCAACGGCGATTCGCAGAAGGCCGATTCGAAGAAGACGGAGACCAAGCAGACGGAGTCGAAGCCGGAGACGAAGGACACCTCGGCCGCGAAGGCGACGGGCGAAGCCAAGCCAGCCGCGCCTCCGCCTGCGGAGACCGCGGTCGCGACCGCGACCGCCACCGAGACGGCGTCTGCCTCCGCCTCGGCGTCTGCTTCCGCAACGGCCAGCGCGTCCGCGACCGAGAGCGCGCCCCCTCCCGCCACGGCGTCCGTCGCGACCGCGCCCACCACCGAGAAGCCCAAGCCCTCCTCCGAGAAGCCGAAGAGCAGCGGGACGAGCAAGCCCGACGGAGGAAAGAGCGGTGGCTCGAGCGGCGGGTCCAAGCCGCCGAAGCCGGCGAGCAGCGGCGGCGGCGGGATCATCCGGCAAACCCCGTTCTGATCCCCTGCCGCGACGAAGCTCGAAGAGCGAAGCCGCCGGCAGTACTAGTCCTCTAGCGAGGCTTTGTCGTACCTTCGCACCAGGTACCCATGATGCGCTCTCGCTTCGCTTGCATCACCGCCCTCGCCGTCGCGTTCGGCACGGCCCCTCTCGCCGGAGCCCTCTGCCCGAGAGAAGCCCAGGCTCAGCCGGCCGACGATCCGATCAAGAACGTCGCCCGCGAGCGCTTCCAAGACGGGGTGAAGGCCTACGACGCCGGAAAGTACGAGGAGGCGCGTCAGGCCTTCAATCAGGCGTACAAGCTCTCGCAGTCGCCGGCGGTGTTGCTCAACCTCGGCCTCGCCGAGGTGAAGCTCAAGGCCTACGTGGACGGCGGCAACCACCTCACGAGGTTCCTCCGCGAGCAAAAGGACATCGCGCCGGATCAGCGCGCCACCGCCCAAGCCAACATCGAAGAGTGCAAGAAGAACGCGGCGCAGGTCGCGATCGGCGTGGACGCGGCGGGAGCGGACGTCACCATCGACGGGACGAGCGTCGGCAAGTCGCCGGTCTCGGACGCCGTCTTCGTCGAGCCGGGGACGCGCGCGATCGTCGCGACGCTCGGCGGACGCTCGGCGAGCAGCACGGTGGAGGCGAAGAAGGGCCAGACGGTCGTCGCGACGATCAGCATCAAGCCTCCCGACGTGGGCCCGACCCCCCTCCCCGGCCCGACGCCGAACCCCAACCCCGACGGTGGTCCCGCGCCCCTCATCCCCCAACAGGGGCCGGGGCCCGCTCCTGGGCCGACGCCCGGACCGGCGCCCTCGGGCAGAGAGGACTTCGGCTCCTGGGTGACCCACAAACCGCTGTTTTGGGTGGGCGCGGGCCTGACCGGCGTCGGTCTCGGCCTCGGGATTGGGTTCTCGATCGCGGCTTCGGGCAGCAAGTCCGACGCGGAGCTCATCTCCACCGATCTGCGCTCCAAGGCGGACGCGCAGGGGCTGAGCAACTCCCCATGCGGCCCCGAAGACAGCGACGGGGCCGGAGACGTCGCGGCCTTCCATGACGAGTGCAATCAGCTCCGGGACACCCTGGGCATCCACTCCGCGAACGTCGCGGTGGCGGCGGTCGGCTGGGTGGTGGGCGCGCTCTCCGCGGGCGGAACCATCGCGTACGTCATGGTCGATTGGTACGGAGGAAAGCCCCAGGACGAGAAGGCGCCGCCTTCGTCCGGCGTCTCTTGGTTCTTCACCCCCGTCGTCTCCCCGACGGTGAACGGGCTCGTGGTCGGCGGCCGCTTCTGAGCGGCGAGGAGATCTCGCAGCGTGCTGCGAGGCAGGCCGAGCCTTCGCGCCGCCTCGCTCACGTTGCCCCGGCAGGCTTCCACCGTGCGCGCCGCCTCCCAGGCGCTCGGCCGCGCCGGTTGCCCCGAGCGCTCTCGAACTGCGGTCGCCACGTGGGTCTCGTCGATGACGTTGCCGACGCCGGCCGCGAGCGCGGCGTGGAGCAGCGTGCTGCGGAGCTCCCGCACGTTGCCTCGATGCTCGCACGCCGCGAGCGCGCGCAGCGCCGAGCTGGACAGCAAGCTGGAGTCGATCCCCAGGCTCTTCCCCAGGTACCGCGCGAGCGCAGGCAGATCCGAGAGGCGCTCTCTCAAGGGCGGCACCCGCACCACACAGACCGCGATGCGCTGATACAGATCCGCCCGGAAGCGCCGATCGAGGACGTACTGCTCGATGGGCTCGCAGGTCGCGGCCACGAGCCGCACGTCCACTGGCACCGCCCCGTCCGCCCCGAGCGGCCGCACCTTGCCCTCTTCGACCGCGCGCAGGAGCTTGGCCTGCACCTCGAGCCCCAGCTGCGCGACCTCGTCGATGAAGAGCGTCCCGCCCGTGGCCTCTCGGAACGCCCCTTTTCGATCGGCCATCGCGCCCGTGAACGCCCCCCGCCGGTGGCCGAACAGCTCGCTCTCGGCGAGCTCGCGGGAGAGGCTCGCGGCGTTGAGCGCCACGAACGGCCCCGCCCGGCGATCGCTCTCGTCGTGCACCGCGCGCGCGACGAGCTCCTTTCCCGTCCCGCTCTCTCCTCGCACGAGCACGGGCTCGCCGAGGCGCGCGAACCGCCGCACCCGATCCGCGAGGTGGAGCATCGGAGGCGACGAGCCGACCAGACCTCGCAGCGGACGTCCCGTGCTCTCCGAGACGATCTCGCTCGGCCGCAACACGTCCAGGACGCATCGACCGAGCTGGACCCGAGCCCCCGGCTGGAGGTCCGCGCGCTCCACGCGGAGCCCGAGCAGCTCCGTGCCGTTCTTCGATCCGAGGTCGCTCGCGAGGACGTGGGTCCTCTCGTGCTCGAGGCGCAGGTGCCTCTGGCTCACCGTGTCCTCGGCGAGGACGAGGTCGGCGCCGGCCGCGCTGCCGACGACGATCGCCTCTCCGGGCCGGAGCAGCCGCGCGCCGAGGTCGATGAAGCTGCCGTCCTCGCGGAGGCGCCCCGCGCGGATCAACACGTCTTGGAGTTCGGAGTCGTGAGAGAGGATTTCGACCGTGCTCATGCTGCTTGGGTCGGCCACCCTCGCGTTCGAGTTGCCAACAATCGTATCGAGGCGCGCGCGGAAGGCGGGAGAGCCCAATGGGACGAAGGCTCTGCCGAGCGTTTTTCAGGCCCGGCGCGCGCGGCCGAAGACCGAAGATTTTCCTGCGCTTCGGTTGACGAACCGCATCGGAGCGACGATAAGCCTGCTCGTGACTCCGCCCGCGACGCGCCCCGAAAGCCTCTCGCTCGTGCCGATCGGCCTCGTGCTCGCGGCGGCGATGGCGTGGTCGTCCGAGGCGCGCGCCCAGCAAGGCCAGGCCCAGGGGCAGGCCCCCTCCCTCCCCGGTGCCGAGGACGTCGAGGAGCGCGAAGGAGCGGTGAAGCCCTTCGCGCCCGACCAGCGCACCGGCCACCTCTACATCGACGCGTTCTCCGCTGCGGCGTTCCCGTTCGGCAACCTCTCTCCGCGAGGCCGGCTCAGCGACGTCGCCCCGTTCGGGGTGACGGTCGGCGGGGTCATCGGCGTCGGCATCTCCCGCAGCGTGGAGATCGACGTGCGGGGCTCGTACGGGCAGTTCGCCTCCGACAACACCTGCCCGAGCTGCGCGGCGACGTTGGCCAACGCCAACCTCGGCTTCACCTATCACGCGCTCCAGGGGGCGGCGATGGACCCCTGGGTGCGGATCGGCGCCGGCTACCGGACGCTCGCGCTCGAGTACGCGGACGACGAGGCCGACCGCATCCTCCAGATCGCCACCGGTCGATACCATGGGATCGACATCACCAACCTCTCGCTCGGGGCCGATTTCGCGCCCGTCGGGGGGTTCGCGTTCGGGCCCTTCATCGAGGTCGACATGGGCACGTCTGCCTCGCGGCCGGAGGATCGATCTCGGGCACCCGCGCCTACGGCTTTCCTGATGCCCGGGCTCGAGATCGAGCCTCGACCCGATGCAGGTGGGCGCGCGGCCTCGACGCGCGCCCGCCAAACCCCCCGCTCCCCCCGCCAAGCCGGCCGCGAAATCCGTGGCCGAGGCGGCGGAGCCCTGCACCGTCGACGGGGGCGCCGCTCCAACCGAGCGGCTCTGAGGCTCGAGGGCCGGTAGCCCGCGGACGGCGCGTCGAAGACGGGGTGTTCGACGAAAGTTCGACGTTGTGATCATCCCGCGGGCGCCCGTGCCATATAATGCGCAGCGCATGGCCAATCCCCAGCGGGGGCCGACGACCGACGACGGTGACGACGGGCAGTCGAAGCGACGCAATGTCCGCTTCGAGGCCGTGGGCGTGACCGACATCGGCCGTCAGCGAAAGCACAACGAAGATCACGTCCTGCTCCGGCCCGAGCTGGATTTGTTCGTGGTGGCAGACGGCATGGGGGGCCACAACGCCGGAGACATCGCGAGCAAGCTCGCCACCGTCTCGCTGCGCAACTTCTACGAGGCCACCCTCGACGGCGCCGTCCCCGACCAGAACCTCTCCGACGGCTACTCGGAGTACTCGGAGGACGCTCGACGCCTCGTCGCCGGCATCCGCAAGGCGAACCGCGACGTGCACGAGATCTCCTCGACCTATCGGCAACACCACGGGATGGGCTCGACGGTCGTGGCGGCGTTCCTCGCTCGCGACCGGGCCGTGATGCACGTCGGGCACGTCGGCGACAGTCGTTGCTACCGCTTCCGCGAGGGCAAGCTCCTGCAGCTCACCCACGATCACTCGCTCATCAACGACGCGCTCGCCCTCAAGCCGGACCTGACCCAGGAGGAGCTCTCCCGACTCCCGAAGAACATCATCACCCGCGCGCTCGGGATGAAAGAGGACGTCAAGGTCGACATCCGGTCCGAGGACGTGAAGGAGGGCGACATCTTCCTGCTCTGCAGCGACGGCTTGTCCGGCATGGTCTCGGAGGAGGAGATCGCTCGCGTCCTCGAGCTCGCGACCGACAAGAACGACCTGCGCGACGTCTGCGAGACGCTCGTCTCCCTCGCCAACGAAGCGGGCGGGAACGACAACATCACCGCGCTCCTCATCCGGATCGACGATCTCGACGATCCGGAGCCCCACGTCGGCGACACCGACATCCGGGGGGCCGCCGACGAAGACGAGGGCGACGAAGACGAAGACGCCGAGGATGTCCCCGACGTGGAGGCGGGCAACCTCGCCCGCATGAACACGCAGGAGCTCGAGGCGGTCGCCGCCGATCAGCTCGAGACCGGCATCGTCACGTGCCCGGCGTGCCACGCCGAAATCGACGGCAACAATGCCTTCTGCACCGAGTGCGGCACCACCATCGAGCCCTCCGCGCCGCGCTGACGTCATCTCGGGCCCATCGCGCGGGCCGTCGGCCCACGGAGCCCTGAGGCGGCTCTTCCCGGTCGTCGCGATCGCGGGCGCCTCCTGCACCGCGACCGCCTCCTGGGTTCTCGCGGCCATGCAGCCCTCCTGGAACACCCCCCACACCGCGCTGGAGGGCCGAGGGCACGCTCGCTCCGAGGTCCGCCCCGCCCCTGCCCTCGCCCGGAGGGTGGCGCTCGTGATCGTGGACGGGCTCTCCTTCGATCACGCTCGGCGCATGCCCGAGCTCGCGGCGCTCCGGGAGGAGGGCGCCCTCCGCATGCTCACCGCCCACGAGCCGACGTTCACGGGCCCGAACATCACCGCCATGATGACGGGGCTCGCTCCGCGCGAGAGCGGCGTGAGGCTCAACGGTCCCGGCGCGGGGACGAATGGGCTCGACGACGTCGCCCACGCCGCGTGGGACGCGGGGGTGTTCGTGCGGGTCCGCAGCCGGACCTACGCTCCGTTCGACCGCCTCACGCGCCCGCCTCCGCAAGCTGACGTGGCGCGCGGGCGCGCCAGGCCGCTGTTCGACTGGGAGCTCGAAAGGATGCGTCCGCCTTCGGCGGAGCCGGGGACGGCGACAGGCCTCGACCTCGTGTACTTCGGCGACGTCGACGACGCCGGACATCGCTTCGGGGCCGCGTCGGACGCGTACGCGAAGGCCGCCGTTCGAGCCGCCGCGTTCCTCGAGCGCGTGGCGTCGACCCTCGACCCGCAGCGCGACCTGCTCCTCGTCGCCTCCGACCACGGCCACCTCCCCGGCCGGCGGGGGGCACGGCGGCGCGGAAGCGCCGGTGCGCCGCGCGATGCTGCTCGCCTGGGGGGGCCCGGTCCGAAGAGGGGTGGAGCTCGAGCCGCGCCCGATCCGCGACCTCGCCTCGACGATCGCGATCGCGGTCGGCGCCCACGCTCCTTCATCGAACCAGGGCTCGCCGATGATTGATCTCTTCGATCTCGACGAGAGGGCGGCGGCGGAGCACGTGCTCGAGCCGTTCGACCAAGCGACGAGCTTCCTGTGCGGTGGCGAGGAGGCGAGCGCGTGCGCCCACGTGGAGCACGCTCGGGGCGAGCTCGAGCGAGGGTACGGGGCGCGCGACGCGGTCGACCTCGTGGGCGAGATCGCTCGCGAGCGCGACCGCGCCTCGGACGAAGCCGAGATCCGCGCCCTCCGCCGCCTGCTCGGCGGCGGGCTCGTAGTCGCGGCCGCCCTCCTCGCCCTGTCGCGCGTGGGAGGCTTCGCCCGTCCAACTCCGCGCCCGGCCGCCGCCCTCGCGGTCGCGGTGGGGGCGACCTATGGGGGAGCGCTCGCCGCGCTCGGGTACCGGCTCACCCTGAGCGCCATGCGACCAGCGCCGGACTTCGCGCGCGACGCCGCGATCGCCTCTCTCCTCGCGGTCGGGGCGGGCGTCGCCGCCGCGTCGCGGGTGCGCCCCGCGCTGAGCGATCTGCTCTTCCTCGCCCTCGCTCCCTTCTTCGCGTTCGTGCCGATCGCGGCCGCCGCGGGGGCCGATCCGCGCGCGCTGCCTCACCCGCTCGCGAGCGTGCTCGAGCTCCTCGGCGCGCCGCTCGTGTGTGCGTGCGGCGCGACCTCGGTGGTGCTCGCGCTCGTCCGTGAGGTGAAGCTCGTCCGTGAGGTGAGGCTCAGAAGCTGAACGGGATCGGCAGGCCGTTTCCGCCCGTCATCCGGAACGTGTTGGCGGTCTGCGAGACGATCGGCATCCGGAGCTGCGGCGGGGGGTGGGACGATTCGAAGGAGAAGAGGACCTTCTCCGGCGTGAGCCGGTCGAGGGCGGCAAAGAACCCGAGCGACAACAGCGCGCCCTCTTCGTTCCACTTCGTCCCGCTCCGCTTCGTCCCCACCGCGAGGAGGTTGTTCGTGCCCGAGACGTCGGCCGAGACCTCCGCCTGCTGGTTGAGCCCGGGGATCGCCCGCGACATCAGGCGGCCGAAATCTCCCGCCCCGATCCCTCGGCTCCCTCCTCCGTTCGCGCAGCCGGTGTGTCCGAGATAGTGGTGGGCGAGCTCGTGCCCGAGGACGAAGGCGAGCTGCTCGTCGAGGAGCTGGTTTTGCCGCGCGATCTTGCGGCTGTCGTTGTCCTGAGCCGGGTCGATGAAGGAGGCGGCCGGACGAGGCATCGGCTTCTTGGGCTGGTATTCGGAGGCCACCATCGAGGTGTAGCCGTCGAGCTTGCGCGTGCCGAACAGCTCGTCCGTCGCCTTGAAGCGGGCCGAGAAGGCCATCACCTCGAGCAAGCTGTCGCTGATGGCCATGAGCGGCTGACCCTGATCGTCGCAGGCGGCGAACGCGTTCACCTCGCCCGCCGTCGGATCCGCGAACAAGGGGACGCTCGCGACCTTGTTTCGATCGGCGTCGCGGAGGCCTGTCTTCAGCTCCGTGAGCACCGCGCCGGCGCGAGCGCGGAGGGCCATGGTGTCGACGTTGTTGATCGGGTCGTTGCCGACGAACCCGCCGCTCGAAGGGGGCCCTTGGGTAGGTTGGCCTTGCTGACCTTGCGGAGGCTGTCCCTGTGGCTGGCCCGTGCCCGTTCCCCAGCCCGGGAAGATCCATCCGCCCCACGGGTTCGCCTGGCCCTGGGCCTGACCCTGCTGGGGGGGCGCCTGGCCCGGAGGATAACCGCCGGGGTTGTACTGGCCGTTCGGGTTGTATTGGCCAGGGTTGTATTGGCCGGGATACTGCCCGGGATAAGGACCTCGACCGCGGCGGGTCTCATCACAACCGACGCTCCCCGCCGCAAGTGTCGCCGCCAACGCCAACAGACCGAGCTTACGCATGCAGATTGGACGCATCATACCCTCTGGTCCCTTCACCGGCACTCATCGTCGATTCGTGATTTGTGGATGGCCCTGATGACCGCGGGGGCGGACGCGGTCGCGGGCCGCGTAAGGACGCCCAGGCTGCCGCGTTGAAAGGCCGAGCCCGTGCGACCCGAACCGCGTCCCCGTCCCGAGTTTCACGCCACCGCCATCATGGTGAGCCGGAAACGCTCCGAGAAGCGTCGAGCTGACAGGGGAACAACGATCGTGCCTCACCCTCGACCTTTCACCGCGTCGTACGCGCGATCGCGAGCACGTTCTCCTCGGGCCGCGCACGCCGCCGCCGGGTTCGTGCTCTTCGCCGGCAGCGCCGCGCTCGCCCTCACCGCCGCGTGCGGTGGAAGCGCGGCCCGCTCCGAGGCGATCCCCGCTCCGAACGAGCTCGCCCGCGCCGAGGCCGACCTCGAGCTGGCGGAGCGAAAGCTTGCCCCCATCCTCGGCCGAGAGAGCCGGCCCCATCCGGATCTGCAGCCCCCCACCTCCCCCGCGCCACCGGAGAGGCCCGAGCCCGGACAGACTGGCCCGAAGGGCGCGACCGCCATGTCCGACGCCGATGCCTGCGAGACGGCCTGCGAGGCCCTCGCATCGATGAAGCGCGCGGCGGAGAGGATCTGCGCGCTCGATCCGGACCGATGCTCGGATGCCCGCGCCCGTGTCGAGCGGGCGACGGAGCGCGTCCTCTCTCAATGTCACGACTGCGAACTATGAACCTCCGAAAACCAAGCCTCGGTTCACAGGGCCCGCGCCCCTCCTCGAAGGCCCCTGTCGCCTTCGCGATCGCCACCCTCGCGCTCTTCGCGGGCGTGCTCGGCCAAGGCTGCTCGTCCAACCCTGAGCCGCACGCCCCCCAGACCCCGGGGGACGCGGCCGTGCGATCGACGGCGCCCGAGGCGACGGCGGCCCCCTCCATGTCGGTCTCTTCCTCGAACACCATCGAAGGGGCGACCGCCCAGCTCGCCCGCGCGGAGAAGCAGCTCGATTTGGCCCTCCAAGGGAAGGACGAGCAGGGCACGGCCCTCGACACGTCGTCGGACAAGTGCTCCATCGTCTGCCGCGCCCTCGCTTCGATGCGAGAGTCGGCCAAGCACGTGTGCGAGCTGGCCGCGGATCGCTGCGACGCCGCGAACGATCGAGTGAAGCAGGCGGAGGAGAGGGCGCGGGGCGGATGTCCGGTGTGCGGCACCCCGTCGTGAGCCGGGGGGGCGGGATCGATTCGGTCGCGGGGGCCGCTCTTCGTCCCTCCCGCCATCGGCGAGGCTGATAAAACCGAGTCGTGGGCCGGGCGACTCCGCGCGAGCTACCCAAGAACGTCGGTCGATACGAGGTCGTGCGTCCGCTCGGCGTCGGAGCGATGGGACGGGTGCTGCTCGCGCGCGATCCGGTGCTCGAGCGTCATGTCGCGATCAAGCTCCTGCGCGACGACCTCACCATCGGCGGAGACGTTCGGGACTCGCTGTTCGTGCGGATGCGCCACGAGGCGCGCGCCGCCGCTCGGGTCACCCACCCCAACCTCGTCGTCATCCACGACATGGGCGAGGACGAAGACCTCGGGCTCTACCTGGTGTTCGAGTACATCGAAGGGCCGACGCTCAAGCAGCGGCTCGCGGAAGGCCGCCTCTCGGCCCGGAGCGCCGCTCGCATCGCGCGCGAGCTCGGGGCCGCCCTCACCTACGCGCACGAGCGAGGGGTCCTCCACCGGGACGTGAAGCCCGAGAACATCATCCTCTCCCCCACCGGGACGAAGCTCACCGATTTCGGGATCGCGCGCGTGCCCGACTCGACCTTGACCCACGCGGGCGGGCTGATGGGCACGCCCGCGTACAGCGCGCCGGAGACGTTCCGAGAGGGCTCGTTCTCCCCGGAGAGCGATCAGTTCTCGCTCGCCGCCACCCTCTATGAGGCGATCCGGGGAGCCCGCGCGTTCCCCGGAGACGACGCGGTCTCGGTGGCCTCGCGCATCGCCACGAGCGAGCCGGAGGCGTTCGCGGCTTCGCTGCGCTACCCGGGCGAGCTCGACACCATCCTCGCCCGCGGGCTCTCGAAGGATCCCAAGCAGCGCTTCGAGAGCTGCAAAGAGCTCGGCACCCAGCTCATGGACGCGCTCCTCGTGGGCGCTCACACGCCGCGCTCCCAGGAGGCCCTCGATCCGGCGCGGCGCGACCGCCCCTCGGGCGGCGACGCCACCGAGGAGTCGATCTTTCCCGCCGCCCGCCTCTCCGCCGCGAGCGCGCAGCCTTCGTATCCGCCCTTCGTCCCGCGCGAGCGTCGAGGCTTCCAGTACTTCGTGATCGGCCTCATCGGGCTGCTCATCGCCGGCTTCATCGTCCGCACCGCGTTCAAGAGCCCGGCCGAAGGTCAGACGGTGCGGGCCGCCACGACCAACGACGAGGCGGCGGACGCGGGGGTCACCTCCGAGCCCACCGTCGCGACGTCCGCGCCGCCGGTCTCGAAGCCGCCGCGCCGTCGTTTGGATCCTCCTCCCCCGAAGCCGAGCACCGCTCCCGTCCCACCCCCGAGCGCGAGCGCGCCCGAGCCCGATCCTTCGGACAAGCCCCGCGCTCCCGTCCCTTCTGCCACGGTCAGCGCAGCGCCCTCCGCGTCTTCTTCGGCGAAGCCCGCTCCTCACTGAGCGCCGCGCGCGCTGTCTTCTGTTCCTGCCTCGGGTTAGCGACTACCCTCCGCGGGCCCATGACGGACCACGAAACTCATCTCGGCCTGTACCGGCAGATGCAGCTCATCCGCCGGTTCGAAGAGGAAGCGGCCCGCGCGTACGCGCAAGGGAAGATCGGAGGCTTCCTCCACCTCTACATCGGCCAAGAGGCCATCGCGACCGGCGCGGTCGCGGCGCTCCAACCCGACGACTATGTGATCACGACCTACCGCGATCACGGCCTCGCCCTCGCGCGCGGTATGTCGGCTCGCAAGGCGATGGCCGAGCTCTTCGGCAAAGCCACCGGCTGCTCCAAGGGGCTCGGCGGCTCGATGCACTTCTTCGACGCCGAGCACCGGATGCTGGGGGGCTACGGGATCGTCGGCGGTCACCTCCCGATCGCGGCCGGCACCGCGTTCGCGTCGAAGTACCGCGGCGACGGCCGGGTCACGGTCGTCTTCTTCGGGGAGGGGGCGGCGAGCATCGGAGACTGCCACGAGGCGATGTGCCTCGCCGCGCTCTGGAAGCTCCCGGTCGTGTTCGTCTGCGAGAACAACCACTACGCGATGGGCACGCCGATCGCTCGAACCCTCGCCGTGGAGGACGTCACCGCCCGCGCCGCCGGGTACGGGATGGCCTCCGATCGGTTCGTGTGCGAGCACGTCTTCCAGGTCAAGGCTCGCTTCTCGGAGGCGATCGCGCGGGCGCGCGAGACCTCCGAGCCGACGCTGATGGAGGTGCGCACCTACCGCCATCGCGGACACTCCATGAGCGACCCCGGCAAGTATCGTTCGTCGGAGGAGGTGGAGGAGTACAAGCGGCGCGATCCCTTGCTCAAGAGCCGCACCGAGCTCGTCGAGGGCGGCCATGGCGAGGCGATCGACAAGATCGAAGCCTCCATCGAAGAAGAGGTCGCGGACGCGATCCGCTTCGCCGACGAGAGCCCCGAGCCCGGGCCCGAGATCCTCGAAGAGACGACCTACAAGGGAGCGTTCGCGCGATGAGCGACACGACGACGGCAGTCAAGAGCCTCCGCTTCCGCGAGGCGGTCCGCGCCGGCATGATCGAGGAGATGGAGCGCGACGAGCGCGTCTTCATCGTCGGAGAAGAGGTCGGCCACTACCAGGGCGCCTACAAGGTCACGGAGGGGATGCTCGAGCGCTTCGGGCCGAAGCGCGTCATCGACGCCCCCATCACCGAGAGCGGGTTCACCGGGATCGCGATCGGGGCGGCGATGGTCGGCCTCCGTCCGATCGTCGAGTACATGACGTGGAACTTCTCCGCGGTCGCGTTCGATCAGATCCTCAACAACGCCGCCAAGCTACGCCAGATGTCGGGCGGCCAGCTCCACGTGCCCATCGTGCTGCGCGCGCCGAACGCGTCGGCCCGCCAGGTCGGGGCCCAGCACTCCCACGCCATGGAGCACTTCTACACCCACGTACCGGGCCTCAAGGTCGTCGCCCCCGCGACGTGCGCCGACGCGAAGGGCCTCATCAAGAGCGCGATCCGCGACGACGACCCGGTGCTCTTCATGGAGAGCGAGACGCTCTACAACCTGAAGGGTGACTGCCCCGAGGATCCGGACTTCCTCGTCCCGTTCGGGAAGGCGAACGTGGCGAGGCCGGGCAAGGACGTGACGATCGTCTCGTGGTCGCGCCTCGTCCACGTCTCGCTGCAGGCGGCGGAGCAGCTCGCCAAGGAGGGCATCGACGCGGAGGTCGTCGATCTGCGCAGCCTTCGTCCCCTGGACGAGGAGGCGATCGTCGCGAGCGTGACGAAGACCCACCGCGCCGTGATCGCCTACGAGGGCTGGCCCTACGGCGGGGTCGGCGGCGAGATCGTGGATCGCATCCAGCGCCTCGCCTTCGACGACCTCGACGCGCCCGTCGAGCGCGTGACGACCCTCGACTACCCGATGCCGTACAACGCCAAGCTCGAGCAGCACGTCATCCCGAGCGCCGAGCGCATCGTGCAAGCTGCGAAGCGAGCCGCCTACAGGAGCGCGTGATGGCCAAGATCATCGACATGCCGAAGCTCTCCCCCACGATGGAGGAGGGCCAGATCAGCGCCTGGCACAAGAAAGAAGGCGACGCGATCGGGGTCGACGATCTGCTCGCGGAGGTCGAGACCGACAAGGCCACGATGGAGTTCCGGAGCTTCGACAAAGGCACGCTCCTCAAGATCCTCGTGCCTGCCGGCAACGTGGTGAAGCTCGGCCAGCCGGTCGCGATCGTGGGCGCGGCGGGCGAAGACGTCTCGAGCCTCGCCGCGGGCGCGGGCGCGGGCGCCGCCGCCCCGCCCCCGCAAGCATCGAAGGCTGCCGATCCCAAGCCGGAGTCCACGCCCGAGCCCAAGCCCAACCCCGAGTCCGCGCCTCCGCGAGCGCCGGCGCCCGCGCCCGTATCCCAAGCGCCCTCGGAGCCCCCCGCCGAGGGCGGCCGCGTGCGCGCTTCTCCCTACGTCCGCAAGCTCGCGCGGGAGCGAGGCCTCGCCCTCGGCGGGGTCGCAGGGAGCGGACCTCACGGCCGCATCGTCGCGCGCGATCTCGAAGGGCTGAAGGCCTCCGCCTCCGGGCCCAGGCCGGCCGAAGCGCCGCGCGCCGCGGCCGCCCTCCCCGAGTCGAGGCCGCTCAGCATGATGCGGAAGACGATCGCGAAGCGGCTCACCGAGTCGAAGCAGACCGTCCCCCATTTCTACCTGACGATCGACGTCGACGCGGAGAGCCTCCACACCCTGCGCGAGCGCATCAACGAGGACCTCGTCGCCGGCAACGGGGGCGACGAGAAGGGCGCCCTCAAGATCAGCTTCAACGATCTCGTGGTGAAGGCGGTCGCGATCGCGCTCGTGCGCGTCCCCACCGCCAACGCCCAGTTCACCCCCGAGGCGATCCTCTATCACAAGCGCGTCGACGTCTCGGTGGCGGTGGCGGTCGACGAGGGCCTCGTCACCCCCGTCGTCCGCGACGCGGACAAGAAGAGCGTCCTCGCCATCGCGGCGGAGATCCGCGAGCTCGCGGGGCGAGCGCGCCAGAAGAAGCTGAAGCCGGAGGAAATGACGGGCGGGACCTTCAGCGTCTCGAACCTCGGGATGTACGGCATCGACGAGTTCTCCGCCGTCATCAACCCCCCCGAGGGCGGCATCCTCGCCGTCGGGCAGGTGCGGCGCGAGCCGGTCGTTCGCGGCGACCAGGTCGTGCCCGGTCGGAGGATGGCGATGACGATGTCGTGCGATCACCGCGTCATCGACGGCGCGGTCGGGGCGACGTTCCTCAAGGCGCTGCGCGGCCTCCTCGAGCACCCGGCCCAAATCCTGGTACTCTGAGGAGGCGTGAGGCGAGCTCGGCGCCGTCGAACGAGTCACGCGAGGATCCTCCCCCTCCTCGCGTCGATCGCGACGGGCCTCGGGCTCGCGTCGATCGTCCTCGGGGCGAGCTTCGGAGCGAGGGCGCAGCCCGCTCGCCGCGCCCAGCCTTCGCAGTCGGTGATCACGCTGCGCGCCCCCGCGGAGGGTCGCGTCCTCATCCGCGGCGCGTCGTTCATGATGGGCTCCGAGGCCCGCGAGATCGATCTCGCGATCGAGCTGTGTCGGTACGAGCCCTCCGGCGACGACTGCCCTCGCCTCTCCGACAACTTCGCGATGGAGTACCCGCCCCATCAGGTGACGCTCTCCGACTTCTTCCTCGACAAGCTCGAGGTCTCGAGCGGCGACTACGATCGCTGCGCCGAGGTCGGCCCGTGCGCCTCCCGCCCCCTCGCCTCCGGCGGCAAGCGCTTCGAGGCTCCGGAGGTTCCCGCGACGATGGTCACGTGGAGCGACGCCGCCACCTACTGCGGATGGCGAGGGGGACGCCTCCCCACCGAAGCGGAGTGGGAGCGCGCCGCGCGCGGCCTCGCCGGGCGTCGCTATCCGTGGGGGAACATCTATGACCCGTACCTCACCAACGGAGGCCGCTTCGCCCTCGATCCGTTCGAGGACAAAGACGGCTACCTCGAGCTCGCGTCGGTGGGATCGTTCCCCTCGGGGCGCACCCCCGACGGGATCCTCGATCTGGCCGGCAACGCGGAGGAGTGGGTCTTTGATTGGTACGGGGCCTATGGCGAGTCCGGAGCGGTGAACCCCAAGGGACCCGACGCCGGCGACCACCGCGTCGTCCGCGGAGGCGGCTACCCGGATGGGCGCGCGTGGCTGCGAGGCGCGGCCCGCGGGCACGATCTCCCGGGCCAGCGGCGGGCATGGCGGGGCTTCCGCTGCGCTTACGACCCCTGAGCGAAACGATAGCCCTTCCCTATCACATCGATAAGAAATCGATGTTGGAGGCTGAGGAGATCGCGGCTTAGGTTGGGCGCGTCACGAGAGCCAACCGAGCTGAAGGAGTCCCCGCGATGCTGACCGTCGGAGCCAAGCTACCCCCGTTCTCTCTCCAAGCGACCGTGAGCCTCGAGCCCGGCGAGCAGTTCAAGACCGTCACCGACAAGGACTACCCGGGCAAGTGGCTCGTCCTCTTCTTCTGGCCGATGGACTTCACGTTCGTCTGCCCGACCGAGATCGCGGAGTTCGGTCGAAAGGAGAAGGCCTTCGCCGAGCGCAACGCGCAGGTCCTCGGCGGCAGCACCGACTCGCAGTACGTCCACCTCGCCTGGCGCGAGCAGCACCCCGATCTCCGCGGCCTCCCGTTCCCCATGCTCGCCGACCTCAAGCGGGAGCTCTCGACCGCCCTCGGGATCCTCCACCCCGAGGAGGGTGTCTGCCTGCGAGCGACGTTCATCGTCGACCCGGAGGGTGTCATCCGATGGGTGAGCGTGAACGATCTCAGCGTCGGCAGGCGCGTCCCCGAGGTCATGCGCGTGCTCGAGGCGCTGCAGACGGGCGAGCTCACGCCGTGCGGGTGGAACCCCGGCGACGAGACGCTGACCGCCGCGTAGCCGCCGCCCGTGCTAAGGAGCCGGGATGCGGGTCGCGCACTTCTCCGATCTCCACCTGCTCGATCTCGAGGGCGCCGTCCCCGGGCGCCTGTTCAACAAGCGCTTCACCGGCTGGGTCAACATCCGCCTCCGACGCGGACACAAGCACAAGCCCGAGCCGGTGAGGATCGGAGCCCGCAAGCTCGCCGAGCTCGGGGTCGACCACGTGGTCGTGACCGGCGACGTGAGCAACCTCTCCCTGGAGCGCGAGTTCGATCTGGCGCGCGAGCTGTTCGAGGTGGAGATGGGCTTCCACCCCGATCAGATCAGCGTCGTCCCCGGCAACCACGACGCCTACACGCGGGGCGCCTTCCGGACCCAGCGCTTCGCGAAGTGGTTCCATGACTACACGTCGAGCGACCTCCCCATCACCGACGATCGCTTCCCGTTCGTGCGCCTCCGCGGCCCGCTCGCGATCATCGGGCTGAGCACGGCCGTCCCCCACCCGCCATTCGTGGCCGCCGGTCGCATCGGCGACCGCCAGCTCGAGCGCCTCGGCGCCCTCCTCGAGCACGACGAGGTGAAGAAGCGCACCGTGCTCCTCCTGCAGCACCACCCGCCCGTGCACCCGGGCGGCCGCATCAAGACGTTGCTCGAAGGTCTGTGGGACGGCCGGCACGAGCTCGCGATGCTCGACTCGCTCTCACGCGGCCTCTTGCTCCACGGCCACTGGCACGTGCGCAAGCGCGTCCGCCTCCCGACGAAGCGAGGGGAGATCGAGGTCATCGGCGCGACGAGCGCCTCGCTCCTCCACGAGGACGAGCGGAAGATGGCCGGCTTCAACCTCTACGACTTCGATCGAGACGGCGCCTTGGTCCGCGTTTCCACACAGCGTTTCTCGCCCTCGACGCAGTCCTTCGATCACGCCGACCTCGAGCACCACCACGCCTGAGCGATCAGCTTCGCGCGGGCTCGGCGCGGCGCGCGCGGACGTCGGCAGCGATCAGCCCGAGCAGCTCGTTCGCGAGCGCGAGGAGCGCGCGCGCGTCCCAGCCTTGCTCCTGGAGATCGCGCACGAGGGTCTTGGCGAGGATGCGAGGAGATCGTGGATCGTTCGCGGGGTTCATGAGGCGCGGCCTTGCGAGGGCCATGCCGCGCTCTTTGTCTTCGCATCTCGAACGGTTGCGGCAGGATCGCTCGCGTCGTGCGCGAAGGCACCAACGCAGTCGTGTCCGATCGCTTCGCAGGCGCGCACGGCGCTGCTCCGTTTGTTGAGCGCCGACCCTCCGTATCGCTTGACCATCAGGGCAGAGCGGGTCTAGGGTCCGCCCGCTCGTTGAGGGCATGCACCCGAGAGCTGCGAGTCGCCGGCGCAAGCTCAAGGACGCTCTTCATCACTCGGTCTTCGAGGGTGGCGTGGGGCGCATGTCCAGGGGAGGAGGGCGGCACCACTTCGGAGGGCTCGCTGCCCCGCGGACCCTCGACGGATTTCGCGAAGTGGAGGAGCTATGGCAGTTGGCAAAGTTAAGTGGTTCAACGACGAAAAAGGCTGGGGCTTCATCAAGCAGGAGGGCGGCCCCGACGTTTTCGTTCACTACTCCCAGATCAATGGGGAGGGACGTCGCCGCCTCTTCGAGGACGAGACCGTCGAGTTCGAGATCAAGGAAGGCCCGAAGGGCCTGCAGGCGGTGAACGTCACCCGTACGCAGACCGCGACGGCCTGACGATCCCATCGCTTCTCCCGTTCTCCGACTCGCAACCGAGCTCGGGGCTTCCTTGAAGACTTGGGGGGGCGTCGAGCCCCCCAGCGCTGAAGTCGAGCTTGCTTGCGTGAGCTCGGGGAGTCGGTGAACGGCGCGCGGGGAGAATGCAGAAGGGGCAGCTCGGACGAGCTGCCCTATCGCTTTTTGTGCTCGGGGACCCCGAACGCGCGGTCCAACCCCTCCCGCGGCTGAGCTCCTCCGGAGCGAAGACGCTTGGGAGGGGCGGCGAGCGGAGCTCGCCGGGGGTGGGCATCCATCACAGATTGTTCCGGTCCTTGGAAAATTCGTTAGTATCCCTCGCACCCGACGGCCAAAGCATGTTCGCGATCATCATCAGTGAGAAGGGCGGGGCCGAGCGGCGCGAGTCGTTCGACAAGACCGAGATCAACGTGGGTCGCGTCCAAGGCAACGACTTGATGTTGCCGAAGGGCAACGTCAGCAAGCGGCACGCGCGTCTGCTCTATCGAGATGGTCGGTTCATCGTGACCGATCTCAAGAGCACCAACGGCACGTACGTCAACGGCCGGAAGATCGCGCAAGCGACGATCGTCCGCGAGGGCGACAAGATCTACATCGGCGATTTCGTCCTGCGGATCGAGCTCTCTGGTGAAGGCCAGGCGGCGGCTCCCGGCCCTCGCGACGGCGCTTCGCAGCCTGGTGTGCCGCTGCCTTCGCCGCCGGATCAGTCGAGCGAGGACGTCGCGGCGCAGCACGAAGAGGGACAGGGCGCCCAGGGTGGCTTTGGCGTGCGGCCATCCATCGGCGTGCCGCCTCCGCTCCCCGGCGCGCCCACCGCGGGCCCGCCCCCGATGCCGATGGCGCCGAGCTCTCCGGCGATCCCCCAAGCGCCGGCCGTCCCGCCGGCGATGGCGGGCGGGCCGGGCCACGCGCCGATCGCGCCTGCCCCGATGCCTCCGGCTCCGATCGCTCCTGCAGCGCCGGCCCCCATCGCGCCGGCCCCCATCGCGCCGGCCCCCATCGCGCCGGCCCCCATCGCGCCCGCGCCTGTCGCGCCCGCTCCGGCTCCTGCGCCTGTCGCGCCTGCTCCAGCACCGGCCGCGCCGATGCCGCCGCCGATGGTCGCGCCCGCGGCGCTCACGCCGCCGCCGGCCCCCGCTCCGATCGCTCCCAATCCGCACACCCCGAGCGCGGTGGCGCCTTCGGGTCCTCCGCCCGCTCCGCACGCTCCGGCTCCCCATGGGCCGGGCGGGTTCGCGCCGGGCGGCTTCGGAGGTCCTCCTCCCCCGCCGCTCGCCCAGCCTCCGCTGCACAACGTCGCGCGCGAGACGGCGCTCGGGCCGGGCCCCCGATCCCCTTCGCCGCCCGCGGCGCCGGTGCCTCCCGCGCCGATCGCGCCGCCGCCCCCCGCGCCGATCGCGCCGCCGCCTCAACCCGGAGGCTTCGGTGATGCGCCCGCGCCCGCCGCGGTTCCGCCGGGCTTCGTCCCGCAGCCGCCCCCCATGGTCGCGGCGTCGCCGGAGCCCGGCGCCCACGCCTCGGCTCCGCCCCCCGCCGGGGTGACGCCCCAACCCTCGGCGACTGGGTCGAGCGTCCCCGCGAAGGTCAGCGCTCCGCCGCCCGCCTCCGCGATGCCCTCGGTGCCGGCGTCTTCGCAGCCGGCCCAGTCTCCGCGATCGAGCGTGCGCTCCGCGGCCGCGAGCGAAGGGGTCGTCGACCCATCGCAGGCGCAGGCGCACCGCGACGCCCTCGCGAGGTTGATGGAGCGCGCGACGACCGCCTCGGATCTCGCGTCGCTCGGGTCGGGCGAAGCCCCCACCCCGTCCCAGGTCGCGGCCATCGAGCGCGCTCTGAACGAGCGGGCGGCGGCCATGCGCGCGAGCGGCGAGCTGCCGGCCGGGATCGATCCGGAGGTCCTCGTCGGGGAGGCCCGCCGCGAGCTCTTGGACCTCGGTCCGGTGGGCCCGCTGCTCGAGGACGAGTACGTCGAAGAGGTGCAGATCATCCGGCACGACCACGTCGTGGCGATGCACGGCAAGAAGCAGGTCGCGACGGAGATCGCGTTCACGAGCGAGGCCGCGGTCGCCCGGGTCGTGCGCCGCATCTGCGTGCGGTCGGGGCGCGCGCTCCAGCCCGACGAGGTCTTCGTCGATCGAAGGCTGGACCGGGGCGCGCGCCTGTTCGGCGTGCTGCCGCCCGCCTCCGGGGATGGCCACATGCTCGTCATCCGCAAGCCGCAGCGCGCGCTCGCGACCCTCGACGAGCTCGTGAAGAGCGGGGCGGTGGCGCGACAAATGGCGACCTTGCTCGCGCAAGCGGTCCAGGGCCGCGCGAACATCCTCGTCACGGGGAGCGTCGGGGCAGGCGCGACGAGCGTGCTCGGCGCCCTCGCCGGCGCGGGCAACCTCGAGGATCGCGTGGTCGTCCTCCAGGAAGACGACGAGCTCGTCCTGAACCAGCCCCACACGATCTCGATCCTCATCGGCGACACCGCCGAAGAAGGCGCGCGGGCGGTGCACGCGGCGATTCGGGTCCGACCGGACCGCCTCGTGATCGGCGCCTTCGCGGGTCACGTCGTCCCCGAGATCGTCGACGCCATCGGCGACGGCGTGGACGGCGTGCTGGCGGCCGCGCGCGCGCCCACCCTCCGTCACCTCGTGGCCCGGCTGCCCGCCGACATCGCCGCGACCCGGCGGACGCTGGGGCTCGACACGGCTCGCGAGTGGCTCGCGAGCGCGTTCGACCTCGTGCTCGAGGTGGCGCGCCTTCGCGACGGTCGCAACCGCGTGATGCGCCTCTCCGAGTTCACGCTCAACGAGGCGAACCCGCTCGAGCTCCGCGACATCTTCACGTTCACGGCGGAGCGCACGGCCGCGGGCGGCACGGTGGAGGGCACCTTCCACCCGACCGGCGTCGTGCCGCGCATCGCGGAGGACCTCGCGGCGCGAGGAGCGCCGCTCGACCTCGGCATGTTCAAGCGCGCCGCCCGCTGACGAGCGTTTTTTTCGCCTCGGCCGCTTGACGCGTTGCCTGATGTTCATCAGCTTGGCAGGGGCTCGCCTGCCCGCCTATGGCCATCCGAACCATCCTCCACTACCCCGATCCCCGCCTGCGAAACCGGGCCGTTCCCGTGACCGAGATCACGCCGGACATCGAGCGGCTGATCGAGGACATGGCCGAGACCATGTACGCCGCGCCGGGCGTGGGGCTGGCCGCGACCCAGATCGGTGAGCCCCACCGGCTGTTCCTGATCGACATCGCCGGCGAGGATCAGCCGAGCGATTTGAAGGTCTTCGTGAACCCGGAGATCATCCGTCGCGAAGGCACCCAGTGTTGGGACGAGGGTTGTCTCTCGTTCCCCGGCGTCACCGAAGAGATCAAGCGAGCGGAGCGGGTCACGGTGCGCGCGCTCGACCGAACGGGCAAGACGTTCGAGCTGGAGGCGGACGGCCTCCTCGCCGTCGCGATTCAGCACGAGAACGATCACCTCGACGGCGTCCTGATGATCGACCACGTCGGGCCCCTGAAGAAGCGCCTGATGGCGCGCAAGGTCCAGAAGCACGGCGTCCAGAAGCACGGCGCCGCCTCGAAGACGAGCGGCGAGGGCCGGGCCGCCCGCTGATCGCTACTCGTCCGGGAAGACGAGCGGCCCTGTGACGTAGGCGTCGCGCCCCACCACCTCCCACGTCGGGTCGAGGATGCGCGGGGCCTCTTGCGGGCTGTCGGGGCCAGCCCAATCGACGGCGCCGGGGCGGCCTCGGGGCCCGAGGAGGATCGGCGCGACGAACGCGTGGAGCCGGTGGACGAGCCGCGCGTTGAGGGCGGTGCCGGCGAGCTCGGCGCCTCCCTCGACGAGCAGCGACACCACCCCGAGCGACGCGAGCTGTCGGAGGGCGGCCTCGAAGTCCACCCTGCCCTCGCCGGTCGATGGGACGCGCAGCACCTCCGCGCCCGCGTCGATGAGCGCGCGCTCCTGATCTTCGGGCGCCTCCATCGTCGTGATGATCGACAGGGGCGCGGCGTCGGCGGTCTGGAGCAAACGGCTGCCCACCGGGGTTCGGAGGCTCGAGTCGAATACGACGCGGCGGGGGACCCTGCCCTCGTAGTCGGGGTCGCGGACGGTGAGCAGCGGATCGTCGGCGAGGGCGGTGCCGATGCCGATCGCGACCGCGTCGTTCTGAGCGCGCAGCTCCTGGACCTTGGCGCGGGCCTCGGGGCCCGTCACCCAGCGCGAAGCGCCGGTGCGAGACGCGATGCGACCGTCGAGGGAGAGGGCGAGCTTCAAGGCGACGAACGGCATGCCCGTCGAGACGAAGACGCTCCACGGCTCGATGAGGGAGGTGCACTCGGTCTCGAGGATCCCGACCTCGACCGCGACGCCGGCCTGCTCGAGCCGCGCGATCCCTCCGCTCTGGTTGTTCGGATCCCGGCAGCCCGCGACGACGCGGCGCACGCCGGCGGCGAGGATCGCCTCGACGCAGGAGGGGCCCTCGGTCACGTGGCTGCACGGCTCGAGGGTCACGTAGAGCGTCGCCCCCTTCGCCTTCTCGCCGGCGGCCTCGAGCACCGCGACCTCCGCGTGCGGATCGGTCGCGCGGACGTGGTGGCGCGTGGCGATCGGTCGGCCCGAAGCGTCCACGAGGACGGCCCCCGCGGGCGGGCTCGGCGAGGGCATGCTCTTCTGCGCGGCCGCGATCGCGAGGCGCATCGCGGCCGTGTCGTCGAGCGCCTTCATGACGCGTCCCCAGCCCGGGACGACGCGCTGGCAGAGCCGGCCGCCGGCCCCTCCCCCTTCGCGCCTTCGTCGGCGACGCCCATCGTCCGGAGCTCGAGGGCGAACTCGTCGATGTCTCGGAACGACTTGTAGACGCTGGCGAAGCGGACGTAGGCGACCTCGTCGAGGTGGCGCAGGCGCGCCATCACCCGCTCCCCGAGCGAGGCCGACTGGACCTCACGCGCATCGGCGTCGACGAGCTCGCGCTCGATGGCGTCGGCGATCGCGTCGATCCGCTCCGCAGGGACGGGGCGCTTGGAGGCGGCGACCCGCATGCTCGCCACGAGCTTGTTCCGATCGAACTGCTCGCGGCGTCCGTCCTTCTTCACGACGGTGGCGACGACGTACTCGATGCGCTCGTAGGTGGTGAACCGCTTCTGGCAAGCCTCGCACTCGCGGCGCCTTCGAATCACGTCCCCCGCGCCCGACGAGCGCGAGTCGATGACCCGATCTTCCAGGTGTCCGCAGAACGGGCACTTCACGGCGACTCGACGAGCTTGGAGAGGACGAGGGTCGCGTTGGTCCCGCCGAAGCCGAACGAGTTGCTCATCGTGTGGTGGAGCACCCGCCGGCGCGCCTCGTGGGGCACGAAGTCGAGGGGCGCGTCCGGGTCCTGGGCGTCGAGGTTGATCGTGGGCGGGACGACGCCCTCCGCGATCGCGAGGGCGCAGATGCCCGCTTCGACGCCGCCGGCCCCGCCGAGGAGGTGCCCCATCACGCTCTTCGTCGAGCTCACCCAGAGCTTCTTGTCGAGGGCGTGCGCTCCGAAGACGCCGATCATCGCGCGGGCCTCTTCGACGTCGCCGTGGGGCGTGCTCGTGCCGTGGGCGTTCACGTAGTCGACGCTCGACGGATCGACCTTGGCGTCCTCGAGGGCCATCCGCATCGCCTGCTGAGCGCCCGCGCCGTCGGGAGCGGGCTTCGTCAGGTGGTAGGCGTCGCACGACGCGCCGTAGCCCGTGACCTCGCAGTAGATCTTCGCGCCGCGAGCGCGCGCGTGCTCGAGCTCTTCGAGGATCAACACCCCCGCGCCTTCCGAGCACACGAACCCGTCGCGATCCTTGTCCCACGGGCGGCTCGCCTTCGTCGGCTCGGCGTTCCGCCGCGAGAGGGCGAACATCGCGCAGAACCCTCCGATGCCGAGGCCGGTGATGGTCGCCTCCGCGCCGCCCGCCACCATGAGCTTCGTCCGGCCGCGACGGATCCACTCGAACGCCTCGCCGACGGCGTGGGCGCTCGAGGCGCACGCGCTCGTGTTCGCGTAGCTCGGCCCCTTGAGCCCGAGCGCGATCGCGACCTGGCCCCCCGCGAGGTTCCCGATGACGGAGGGGATGAAGTAGGGGCTGATCTTCGACGGCCCCTTCTCCTTCAGGGTGATGGAGGAGTTGTAGATCCCTTCGAGGCCGCCGAGACCGACCCCGAGGAACGTCCCCGTCTGCGCGCGGAGCTCCTCCGAAGGGGGAGCCCCGCTCTCACCGAAGCCGGCGTCGTCCCACGCCATCTTCGATGCGGCGAGGGCGAGCTGGGAGAACCGGCAGGTCTCCTTGAGCTTCTTCTTCGGGATGAACTGCTCGGCGACGAAGTCGGGGACCTCGCCCGCGAACGTCGTCGGGAAGCCGGTGGCGTCGAAGAGCGTGATCGGGCGGATGCCGCTCTTGCCCGCGACGACGTTGTTCCAGGTCGTTTGCGTGCCGACGCCCGCGGGCGTGACGAGACCGAGACCAGTGACGACGACTCGCTTCACGACGAAACTCCCGCTCGCGATCGAAGCGAGCGCTCGCGCGACCGAGACGACGAGCGCACCATGCGCTCGCGATCGGACCTGCGCCGACGACGCATACCTTGCCTCGGCTCGGCGCGCGTGGCCAGCACGCAGCCGCTCGAGTCGACGGGCACCCCTCTTCGACGACGACGCGACGCGTTCGGGCGTCGGGCGTCCAAGTCACGAGGCCGCCGCATCCCGGTCCGAAGAACGAGGATGCGACGGCCCGGGCGCGCTCACTTCTTCGCGTGCGTCTCGATGTAGTTGATCGCGTCCTGGACGGTCCGGATCTTCTCCGTGTCCTCATCCGGGATGTCGATCTCGAACGCCTCTTCGAAGGCGAGGACCAGCTCCACGAGGCCGAGCGAATCAGCGCCGAGGTCGTCGATGAAGGTCGACTCGGGCTTGATGTCCTTCTCGTCGACGTCCAGCTGCTCCTTGATGATGCGCTTCACCTCGGCCGTGATGTCGCGACCCTCAGCCATGTTCTCCTCCGAACGAGTTCCGGGAACGCACGCCGCCGGCATCGTTGTCGCCGCCGCCGACGTGCTGGCCCCTACTAGCCTAGTTTCGATCCCAAAGCGAGCCTGACTTCAGCTCGACGCTCATGCGCACGCTCAGCCCATCAACATCCCGCCGTTCACACGGAGGACCTCGCCCGTCACGTAGGACGCCTCGTCCGACGAGAGGAAGGTCACGCACGCCGCGACCTCCTCCGCCCTGCCCGTCCTTCCGAGGGGGATGGACTTCAACATCTGCTCCTTCATCTGGGCGTTGATCGACTCCGTCATCTCGGTGTCGATGAAGCCCGGAGCGACCGCGTTCACCGTGATGCTCCGCGAGGCGTACTCGCGGGCGAGCGATTTCGTCACCCCGAGCACGGCCGCCTTCGTCGCCGCGTAGCCGGTCTGGCCAGCGTTGCCCATCTCGCCGACGATGCTCGACAAGAAGATCACGCGCCCCGACTTCGCTCGCATCATGATCTTGATGGCGGCCTTTGCGGCCGCGATCGAGCCCTTCACGTTGACCGCGAACAGCCGATCGAGATCCTCGTCTTTGACGCGCAGCACGAGGTTGTCGATGGCGATGCCCGCGTTGGCGACGAGGACATCGAGCCTCCCGTGCTTCTTTCCGATCTCGGCGATGGCCGCCTCCGTCGCGGCCATGTCGGAGACGTCGAAGCAAGCCGCCTCCGCCGCCCCGCCCGCGGCCTCGATGGCCTGCACCGTCTTCTGCGCTTCCTCGGCCCCGCGCACGTAGTTGACGATGACCTTGGCCCCCTGGCTGGCGAGGGCGAGGGCGCAGGCCCTCCCGATACCGCGCGACCCGCCGGTGACGATCGCGACCTTCTGATCCAAACGGAACATGGCTGCTCTCTCTCTCTGTCTCGTCGTTGACGCGGGCTCGGAGCGATCGCGGCTCAGCCGATGGCTTCCACGACCGCGGCCACGCTCTTCGCGTCGCTCACGGAGATCACCCGGATGTTCTTGTCGATGCGCTTCACCAGCCCGGCGAGCACCTTGCCGGGGCCGATCTCGAGGGCGACCGTGACGCCCATCGCCGAAGCTTGCTCGATCGACCTCACCCATTGAACGGGAGCGTCGACCTGGCGCAGGAGCAGCTCCTTCACCCGCCCCGGGTCGTCGTTGGGGGCGGCGTCGACGTTCGCGACGACGGGGAACGTGAAGCCCCTCACCGTGACCTCGTCGAGGGCGGCCCGCAGCTTCTCGACCGCGGGGCGCATGAGCGAGCAGTGGAAGGGCGCGCTCACCTTCAACGGGATGGACTTGCCGCCGCGCGCGGAGACCATCTCGCAGGCCTTGCCCACCGCCTCCTTCGCGCCCGCGATGACGATCTGCCCAGGGGCGTTGAAGTTGGCGGGCGACACGACGCTCCCCGCGGACGCGGCGGCGCAGATCTCCTCGACCACCTCGGGGGCGAGGTTCAAGACGGCGGCCATCGCCCCTTCCCCAGCGGGGACGGCGGCCTGCATCGCCGCACCGCGGGTGCGGCACAGCCGCACCGCGTCCTCGAGGGAGAGGGCGCCCGCCGCGCAGAGCGCGCTGTACTCGCCGAGGGAGTGCCCGAGCGCCACCGCGGGAGGAGGCAGGCTCGGGTGCGCCTCGCGCAAGGCCGCCACGAGGGCGGCGCTCGTCGTCACGAGGGCAGGCTGGGTGTTCGCGGTCAGGGTGAGCGCGTCTGCAGGGCCCTCGAAGCAGAGCTTCGAAATCGACGGCTCACCGAGGGAGGCGTCTGCCCGCTCGAAGACGGCCTTCGCCGCCGGGTAGGCCTCCGCGACGTCGCGGCCCATGCCCACCTCTTGCGATCCTTGCCCTGGGAAGAGCCACGCAATCTTCATCGATCTCAGAACCCGCCGCCGAAGCCGAGGCCGCCGCCGAAGCCGCCCGTCGGGAAGCCGCCGCCGAAGCCGCCGGTCGGGAACCCACCGCCCACGCCCGTCGCGCCCTGGAGATCCATGCACTGGCATTGACCGCCGACGCACTGCCCGAAGCTCCCCATCTGGAAGCACATCGCGATGCAGGTGATGTCGTCGCACATGCCGGAGCCGGTGCTGCTCGTGATCGTCGTCACGGGGCCGTTCGTCACCGTCGTCGGGCCGTTCGTCACGGTGACGGTGTTGGTCGAAGGCTGGCCGCCCTGACCGGAGGCGCCCTCACCCGAGCCGCCGGTGCTCGGCGATCCGCCGTTCGAGCTCGAGCCTCCCGTGGGCGCCGCGGCTCCGAACGAATCGTCCTCTTCCGAGGCGCAAGCAGCGGTGATGAACAGAAGCGCGACGATCGACAGGCGCGACGACAACGACATGGTGAAGCCTCCCCTCGGTGCATGGACCGACTGCACGCGAGCGAAGGCTCGATACTAGGAGTCTGCGCGGAACGGTAGCTCGGAAACCAAGCAGTCACCATTTTGATCGATGATGATGGCTCGGTGCGCCATGCCGCCCCCGCGCGTCAGAGCCGGGCGATGACGGCCCCGTAGGAGACGCCCGCCCCCAAGGCGAACATCAGCACTCGGTGTCCCTTTTCGACACTCCGCGCGCGCAGCGCCCGGTCGAGGGCGATCGGGATGGAGGCGCTCGACGTGTTCCCTGTCTCCTCGAGCACGAGCACGAAGCGATCGAGGCCGACGCCCCATCGCTGCGCGACGGTGGAGAGGATGCGGAGGTTCGCTTGATGGGGCACGAACCGATCGATCTCCTGGAGGGAGACGCCGAGCCGCGACGCGGCCTCCGCGCCGATCTCTTCGAGGCGGCGGACGGCCGCGCGAAAGACCTCTTGGCCGCGCATCTGGACCTTGTTCCGCCGCTTCGCCAGGCCGCGCGCGGTGAGCGGCTCCGCGCTCCCTCCCGCCGGGATCATCAGCGCGTCGGCGAGCTCTCCGTCGGAGCGGACGAGGCAGGTCTCGATGCGTGACGCCGACGCCTCGTCGACGCGCTCGAGCACGACCGCCCCCGCGCCGTCGCCGAAGAGGACCGCGGTCGTGCGATCCGTCCAATCGATGATCCGACTCAGGAGCTCGACCCCGATCACGAGCACGCGCTGCATCGCGCCGCTCGAGAGGAACCGGTCCGCGATGGTGATCCCGAACAGAAAGCCGGCGCAGGCCGCGCTCACGTCGAACGCGGGGATCGTCCCCGCCCCGAGGGCGCGCTGCACCCTCACCGCGACCGCCGGCATCGGTCCGTCCGGCGTCACCGTCGCCACCACGATCATGTCGAGCTCGCGAGCACCGACCCCCGCGCTCTCGAGCGCTCGCCGCGCGGCGTGGATGGCGAGGTCGCTCGTGACCTCGTCGTCGCCCGCGATGTGGCGCGCCCCGATGCCCGTTCGATCGCGCACCCACGCGTCGGACGTGTCGAGGAACGTCGCCAGCTGCTCGTTCGTGACGACGCGCTCCGGGAGGTAGCTCCCGGTGCCCGCGATACGGCTTCTGAAGCTACCGCTCATCGCGAGCTGCGCGTCTCCGGCTCGGTCCCGCGCCGCCCCGAGGCCCTCGCGCTCGCCTCCTCGAAGGGACGCGTGGCCTCGGTCGCCGCGCTCCGGCTCAGGCCGGCGTCTTGATCGCGATCGCCTTCTTGCCGTTGTAGTGCCCGCACGCCGCGCACGCCCGATGCGGGCGCGTCGCCTCGCCGCAGTTGGGGCACGGCGCGATCTGCACCGGGGTGACCTTGTCGTGCTGGGCACGCCGCATGTCACGCTTCGGGGGGGTCTTCTTTCGCTTGGGGACGGCCACGGTGCTCTCCTCTTCTATCCTTCGGCTGCGCTCGGCGCCGCCTACTTCTTTCCTCGGTGAAGCGCGCTCGAACGAATCTTCGGCTTCGCCTTGTTCTTCGCTCTCGTAATCCGTCGGAGGTCCGCAGGCGAAGGGGGCTTAGCATTGCCAAGACTCTCTTCCGGAGGCAAGGGGCTGCCGGGAAGAAGATGACGAAGGGCGGCGAATGGGCTCTCCCGGCGGGCCGCGGGAGGGGCCTCAGGCGAATCGGCCGACGCCTCCGCGTCGCGGTCCGGCTCCGCCGCGCACAGCGGGAAGCTGGGCAGCTCGAGCAGGATCGCCTCTCGGATGAAATCGTCGAGGACGACCTTCTCCCCGTCGTACTCGTCGAGATCGGCCTCGCTCGAGCCGAACTCGTACTCGACGTGGGGCCGCGGCTTGCCCTTGGCGGACGCCTTCGCGAGGGGCTTCGGGGGCGAGCCGGCGGCGGCGGTCTTGGCGCGCGCGGACGGAGATTTCCCGTGCGCGCCCGCCGCGCTGGGAGCGCTCGCGCGGGGCTCGAGCAGGAGGGACAAGTCGGCCTGGATGTCGACGCGGGCGGGGGCGAGGCACCGCGCGCACGGCAGCTCCACCTCGCAGGTGACCTTGCAGCGAACGACGACGTCCGCTCGGCCGCTGCGCGAGAGCCGTCCGGTGATCTTCCCCGGTGCGACGGCGCGCGCCTGAGCGTCCTCGAGCTGGCTGTCGAGCCACGCCGGCGGCAAGTCGGCCGCGACCTCGAGACCGGCCGCGTCGATGTCGTTGGCCGGCACGACGATGAGCGATTGCACTTCGGCGCGGGACTTAGCGAAAACTGAGGCGACATGCAAGCGATGGGGTGTAGGAATCGAAGGCGGTGACGGCCCTCCCTGCGCGCATCGCCTCCGCCCTTGGCTCGGATCGAGGGCGCACGCTCGCGATCGCAGCCGGAATCGGGGTCGCCTCGCTCCTCGCGTTCGCGCTGACGGCGCCGTCGAAGATCTTCTCCGTTCACACCCCCTACAACCACTACGCCCTCCTCGCGGAGGGGTGGCTCGCGGGGCGGCTCGACCTCGGAGGCGAGCCCCCCGCCTACACGGAGCTGAACGACTTCGCGCTCTATCGAGACAAGTGGTTCGTGAGCTTTCCGCCCGCGCCTGCCCTTCTGCTCGTGCCCCTCGTCGCGATCACCAGGAGCGCGGACCGCACCCCCGACGGGCTCGTGTTCCTCCTCGTGGCCGCGGCCGCTCCCTCCGTCCTCTTCTGCGCGCTCGAGAAGCTCCGCGACGCGCGCGCGAGCGTGCGCTCGCGGATCGAGAACGCGGTCATCGCGATGTTGCTCCCCCTCGCGACCGTGTTCTGGTTCTCGGCGGTGCAGGGCACCGTCTGGTTCGCCGCTCACGCCCTCGGCACGCTCCTCGTGGCGGCCGCGGTGTGGGCTTCCGTCCGCGCCGATCGTCCCGTCCTCGCGGGGACGTTCCTCGCCTTCGCCTTCGCGACGCGGCCGCCGCTCATCCTCGCGGGGGCGTTCTTCGCCGCCGAGCTCATTTCGCTCGTGCGCGGCCGCTCGCTCCCCCTCCCCGCCGCCGCGCGGCGCCTGGCCCTGTTCGTCACGCCGATCGCGATCGGCCTCTTGATCCTCGCCGTCTACAACCGGGCGCGCTTCGACGACGCCCTCGAGTTCGGGCATCGCCACCTCATGGTCGTGTGGCGACCGCGCATGGACAAGTGGGGCCTCTTCAGCCTCCACTACCTCGGGAAGAACCTGGGGGTCGCCCTCGCGAGCACGCCGTTCCTCGGGGGCGTCGCGGCCCCGTTCTCGATCACGGGGCACGGCCTCGCGCTCTGGATCACCTCCCCCTTCTTGGCCCTCGCGCTTTGGCCGCGCGCCCTTTCGAAGCCCGCGCGCAGCACGTTTCGCGGGCTCGCGATCACGGCCGCGCTCGTCGCCCTGCCGAGCCTGCTCTACCACAACACGGGCTGGGTCCAGTTCGGGTACCGGTTCTCCAACGACTACGTCGTGCTGCTCCTCTGCATGCTCGCGGTGGGGCGGCGCAAGCTCGGCCCGAGCTTCGGCGTCCTCGCGGCCTGGTCGTTCGCGGTCAACCTCTTCGGGGCGGTGAGCTTCCAGCGCCCCGGGTACGAGCGTTTCTATCGCTACGACGTGCGCTCCACCGTGTACTTCGAGCCGGACTGAGCGCGCCGCGACATCCGCGCTTCATCCGGTGGGCGTCTCCTGCTAGATCGCGGGCCGTGAGCGACGTGTTGCTGGACCCGCCCGCGGTATCGCTCAGCCTCCGGCGCATCGCGGCCGAGATCGTGGAGCGGAGCGCCCGCCGCCCGCGCGCCGCGCGCGCCCCGATCCTGATCGTCGCCATCCGGCGCGGGGGGGAGAGCCTCGCCCACCGCATCGCCGCATACGCGCGCGAGGCGGGCGCGCCCGACGTCGAGCTCGGCGTCGTGGACATCACCTTCTATCGAGACGACGCCGCCACCGCTCTCCCCAATCCGCGCATCGGGCCGAGCCACATCCCCGGCGGCGTCGACGGGCGGCGGGTCGTCCTCGTGGACGACGTCCTCCACACCGGCCGGACGATCCGCGCCGCCCTCGACGCCGTCCTCGACTACGGCCGGCCCGCCGTCATCGAGCTGGCCGTCCTCGTGGATCGGGGCGGGCGCGAGCTGCCAATCCAACCCGACTACGTCGGTCTCCAGGTGGAGGTGGATCCGCGCGCGCGCGTCGAGGTCATGGTGAAGCGCGTGGGGCCGCGGCCCGAGGACGAGGAGCCGTGGGCGCTCGTGATGCGGGAAGGGTCGGAGGACCGATGATCGAAATGAGCGGAGAGGGTCGTCCGAGGCGCCACGAGTCGCTGCTCGCGGCGAGCGATCTGGAGCTCGCGCGCACGCGGCGGATCCTCGACGCGGCTCGATCGTTCCTGGAGGTCTCGAAGCGGAGCGTTCGAAAGGTGCCGGCGCTCCGGGGCAAGACGCTCCTCAACGTCTTCTTCGAAGCCTCGACGAGGACGCGGACCTCGTTCGAGCTCGCGGGCAAGCGGCTCAGCATGGACGTGGTGAACCTCTCCGGCTCTTCGTCGTCGACGACGAAGGGAGAGACCCTCCTCGACACGATCCAGACCCTCGAGGCGATGCAGCCGGACATCGTGGTCATCCGCCACGCCGCCTCCGGCGCCGCCGAGTACGTCGCGAAGCGGTGCGGCGTCCCGATCGTGAACGCGGGCGACGGGACCCATGAGCACCCGACCCAGGGGCTGCTCGACGTGTTCACCGTCGAGCGCAAGCGCGGGAGCATCGAGGGGCTCAAGGTCGCGATCTGCGGCGACATCCTCCACAGCCGCGTCGCCCGATCGAGCGCGACCCTCTTCAAGCTCCTCGGCGCCGACGTGCACTTCGCGGCGCCCCGCACCCTGATGCCGCCGTTCGCGGAGTCGCTCGGCGCGGCCGTCCACACCCGCATCGAGCCCGCGATCGAAGGCGCGGACGTGGTGATGATGCTGCGGATCCAGCGGGAGCGCCTCTCCGGCGTCTTCCTGCCGACGCTGCGCGAGTACGCGCGCACGTTCGGCCTCTCACGCGCCCGCCTCGCCCTCGCGAAGCCGGACGCGATCGTGATGCACCCGGGGCCGATGAACCGCGGGGTGGAGATCTCGCCCGAGGTCGCGGACGACCCGAGGAGCGTCATCCTCGATCAGGTCGAGTCGGGGGTCGCGATCCGGATGGCGGTGCTGTGGCTCGCGTGCGGCTCGGGCGAGGTCGCCCCCGATTGAGCGCGCGCGCCGCTCGGCTCACAGCGGCGTGAAGGGCGGATCGTACCCTTCGAGATCCCGCGCTTCGAAGAACTCGAGCAGCTCGTCGAGCTGGGGCCGGGTTTCGCCGAGCTCGGGCAGCTGGTCCTTCGTCTCGCCGGGATCGGTCGACAGATCGTAGAGCTCGGCCGCGCCCGTCCTTCGGTCGTGGATGACCTTGAACCGATCGGGGAAGACCATCGCCTCCATGAGGCGCCCGCTCTGGAGCACGATGGGCCTCGGCGCGAGCTCGCCGCCCATGAGCACGGGGACGAGCGAAGCGCCCTCGAAGGCTCCCGGGGTGTCGATCCCGTACAGATCGAGGACGGTCGGCGCCACGTCCATCATCGACACCGGATCGGAGACCGAGCGGGGAGCGACCCCCGGCGCTCGAACGAGCAGCGGCACCCGCACCATCTCCTCGTAGAGGGTGAGGCCGTGGAACTCGGTGTCGTGCTCGCCAAAGGCCTCGCCGTGATCGGCGCCGACGAGGAGGACGGTGCGATCCCAGAGGCCCTCCCGCTCGAGCCGCGCGATGAAGGCGCCGAGGGCGCGATCGCAGATCGCGATCTCGCGGACGTATCGATCCCACGTCGAGCCCTCCGTCCCCGCCGTGTCGTAGGGCGCGTGCGGCTCGAGGAGATGAGCGAACGCGAAGGTGGGCGCGTCGCGGTGGGCGACGAGGGCGTCGGCGAGGGCCTCGAGGCTCGACTCGGCGTCGACGTACACCCCACCGCGCGTGAGGGGCGCCTCCCGCACCTCGCGGAAGCCGCGGGTGATGCCGAGCTCGGGATCCATCCACATCGGGCCGCCGACCGCGACCGATCCGACCCCGGCGTCTCCGAGGATCTCGGCGAGCCGGGGCGAAGGATCGGCGGCAGGAAAGAGGCGTTGGGCCTTCGGGTGATGGGCCCAACGCGTCTCGGTGTAGAACCGATCCGTGAAGATGGCGGTGAGCGAGACCATAGTCGAAGGGGCGGGGCTCCGCGCGTCGGTGAAGCGCACCCCCGTCGTCGCGAGGCGCGAGAGCGTGGGCAGGGAGCCGGGCGCGCGATCGAGCACGTCCGCGCGCATGGCGTCGATCGTCACGAGGACGACGATCGGCTTCTCGATGCGGACCCCGGGCGTGGTGGGGTGACGCGCGGGGCGCTCGGCGGGGGCGCCGCGGCGCGTGGTGGCCCGGTGAAACGCGGCGTGCGCGCGCGCGACGAAGGGCACGAGGGCGAGCCCCGGTCGCTTGAATAGCGGGACGAGGGCGCGCATCGGCACGGGCGCCGCGAGCCCGGCCGACGCGACGACGAGCGCGCCGACGACGATCCCGCGTCGGCCCGGCCGCCACGGCGGGAGGGCGGCCGCGCCGATCGTGGCGGCGAGGGCGAGCGCGGCGAGGTGGAGAGCCGGGTAGCTGCGCGGGAAGAGCAAGTGGCTGGCGAGGTGGACGAGGAGGGCGGCGGCCACGAGCCCGCCGCGCACGAGGGCGCGCACGCGCGTGGGGACCCGCGGCGACCGCACGAGGCGCCCCACGCCCAGCCCCACCGCGACGATCCCGATCGCCGCCGCCGCGCCGAGGCCGAGCGACGCCCACCGGCCGAGGCCGGCTCTCCCCGCCGCGTTCATGAAATCCTCCTCCCCGAGGATCGCCCCCGCCGCGGCCGCCGCCACGACGAGCAGGCCGCCGCGCAGGCGCGAGCCCTGCCCCGCGAACAGGGCGAGGGTCGAGAGCGCCCCGACCGCGACGGGGTACGTCAGGGCGAACACGAAGACGAGGAGCCGCCCCCCGCGCCCGCCCCCCGCGTCACGGGCGGCGAGCACCGCGAGATCGACGACGGCGAGCGCGGCGAAGGCCAAGAGCGGCCGGACGTCGACGGCGCGCTTCGACGCTCGCGGGCCGCCTTGTTCCACGCGGGGAATCTACTACTCCAAGTCGAACGGATCGACGCGGACCTCGACGACGCCGCCGAGCGCGGACGAGAGGCGCTCCTTCGAGTCTTCGCTCGTCGCGACGACGGCCACGAGCAGATCGTCCTCCGGCATGCGCTTCCTCAGCGCCTCGTTCACCTCCGACGTGGTCACGCTCGCGATCCGCTCGAGGTAGTTCGCGTGATAGCCGCGCGGCAGATCGAAGAGCGCCTCTTCGAGCGGCTGGTGGACGCGCTTGCGGGGCGTGTCGACCTCGAACGCGTGCGAGCGGGCGAGGTACTTCTTCGTGAACTCGACCTCCTCGTCCTTGAGCCCGTTCCTTCGGATCTCGGAGAGGAGCTCGATCTCGAGCTGCATGCACGCGGGGGCGTCGGCGGCGGAGGGGGCCGTCCACATCGTGAACGCGTCGCGGTGCCGATCGAAGCCGATGCTCGAGGAGGCGCCGTACGACCAGCCGCGCTTGGCGCGGACCTCCTGCATGAGCCGCGACGTGAACGTCCCCCCGAAGGCGGTGTTGCCCACGTACCACGCGAAGTGATCCGCGTCGGTGGGGCGCGTGCCCAACCAGCCGATCACCATCTGGGTCTGGGTCCGCTCCGGCTTGTCGACGATGACGAGGCGGCGTCCGCGCGGGGGCGCGGGCTCGGGGACGTCGTCGCTCCGCGAGGCCCCCTCCGGGAGCCGATCGAGGATCCGCTCCGCGATCTCGTGGGCCCCCTTCTCGGTGACGTCGCCGGAGATCGCCACGAGGGCGTTCTTCTTCGTGTAGTGGTCGCGGTAGAAGCTCGCCACGTCCGCGCGGCCGATCGCGTCGAGCGACGGCAGCGTCCCCGAGACGCGGCGTCCGTACGGGTGGCCTGCGAACAACGTTCTGCGAAACGCGCGACCGACCAGCACCGGGTCGCTGTCGCGCGACTCGACGATCTGGGCCTTCGCCTCGCGGATCAGCCGCCCCAGCTCGTCCTCGGGGAAAGTTGGTGCTCCAACGATCTTGGCGCAGAGCTCCACGAACGGATCGAGCCGGCGCGAGATGACCTCCGCGTGAGCGGACGTGCCGCGCGGGGCCGCGTCGGCGCCGAACTCCCCTCCGAGGGTGTCGATGCGCGACTCGATCGCGTCCGCCGTCCACCCCTCGCAGCCGCGCCGGAGCATGCGCGCGGTGGCGCGGGCCAAGCCCTCACGCCCCGGAGGGTCGAAGGTCGAGCCGGAGCGGAACGCGATCGAGATGGAGACGATGGGGAGCTTGGGAGACGACTCGACGAAGACCTTCACGCCGCCACCTCCTCGTCGCCGCCGCCCTCTTCTTCTCCCGGCTCCTCGTCGCTCGGTCGGACGAGGAACATCGTGCGACCAGACGCGGCCAGCACGCGTCGCGCCACCTCGGAGCACGTCGCTGCGGGTCACCCGGCGGTACGCCTCGAGCTTGGTGAAGAGCGCGCCCGGCTCGCCGAGGACGGTGTCGTAGAAGCCGATCGTCTCCGCCCGCCCCGAGACGCTCTCCAGGCTCTGGAGCGTCCCGAGCTCGAGGCGGCTCTTCGCCCGGTCGAGCTCGGCCTCGTCCACCGGCTCGGCGAGGATTCGCTCGACGATCGCGTCGAACGCCTCGAGGAGGGCCTCGCACGTCACCTCGTCGCGCGCGACGAGGCTGACCTCGTAGAGGGACGGATCGCGGCTCTGTCCCGCCCAGCCTCGGACCTCCGTCGCGATCTCGAGCTCCTTCACGAGCCGCTTGTGCATGCGGCTCGAACGGCCCCCGAAGAGGATCTCGTTGAGCACGACGAGGGGCGGGTGATCGAAGTCCCCGAGGGCGGGGCATTTGTAGCCCATGACGACCCGCTCGGTCGGGGTCGGCTTCTCGACCTCGAGCCGTCGCTCCTCCGTCTGGGGTGGCTCCGGCTGGACGTCCTCGACGGGGATCTCGCTCGGCACGAGCTTGCCCATGGAGTCGGCGATGACGCCCAAGGTCGCCTCGAGCGGCACGTCCCCGACGAGGACGAGGGTCGCGTTGTTCGGGGCGTAGTACGTCCGATAGAACTCGACGCAGTCCTCGGGGGTGAAGCCCTCGATGTCCTGCATCCAGCCGATGGTCGGGATGCCGTAGGTGTGCCGCTCGAACGCGGCCTTGTAGAGCATCTCGTTCACCGCCCCGTCGACGTCGTCTTCGACCCGCTGGCGGCGCTCGTTCGCCACCACCTCCTTCTCGCTCTTCACCTGCGGCTCGCGCAGCACGAGCCGGCCGAGCCGCTCCGCTTCGAGCTCGAGCCCGAGGGCGAGGGCGTCCTTGGGCAGGTTCTGGTGGTAGTAGGTCCAGTCCAGGGAGGTGGCCGCGTTCGTCTCCCCGCCCGCCTCCTCCAGCAGGCGATCGAACGCGCCGTGAGGCTGCCCCTCCGTCTCGCCGAACATGAGGTGCTCGAAGAGATGGGAGATGCCCGTCTTACCCTGACGCTCCATCCGCGAGCCTACGCGCATCCACGTCTGCAGGCACACGACGGGCGCGCTCGCGTCGACCTCGACGAGCACGCGCATCCCGTTGGCGAGGGAGAACCGGTGGAGGGTGATGCCCTGTCCGAAGGGCGGATCGCGCTCATGTCGGTCGCTTCGCTCGTCATCGTGAACATCCTTTCGATCGCAAGACGCGGATCGCGATGGCGCCCATCGCGCCGAAGATCGCGACGACGCCCGCTTCGCTTCCAGTTGCCGACGTCGTCTTCGCTGCGCTGCACGAGGGCCCTCCCGCCGGGGAGGCGCCCGCGTCCGAAGCGGTGATGAAGAGGTGGCTCGTGAAGGTGACCGGGGTCTTGCCCTCCCAGATCTCGAGGCGGTAGCGGCGCTCGACCCCGGGGGCGGGGGGCAGGACCGGGAGCTCGAGCTCCGCGTCGTCCTCCTCGATATCGATGAGCTCACCGTTCACGCCGTTCTCGACCCAACGCGCCTTTAGGCCCGCGCCTCCCGTGATGCGCGCGACGACGGAGAGCCCGAACGAGCCGCCGTCGGAGCGCGACAGCTCGACCATGGGATCGTCCGGTCCCCTCACCTTCACCACCGTGTGGCCGGCTCGGATCCCTTCGAGGATGCCCCTCGTCGAGAGCTCGTCCGCATGGACCATGGTGGTGGGCGATCCGATGGGAGCGCCGAACGCCCCGACGTCCTGACCGGCGGTGTGGTCGTCGCTGCCCCCGACGGCGGCGATGTGACGACCGCTGTCGGAGAGGCTCTCCCAGAGCGCCAGCGTCGGCTCGATGAAGAGCGAGGCGCTGCCCGCGGTGGCGATCTCGATCGCGTCGATCTTCTCGGCGGCGAGGTCGTGCTTCCAGGCGCACCCGATGCAAGCCTCCCCCACGTCGAGCATGGGGTGGTTCAGCGAGAAGAGCGCTCCCATCTCGTGGAACGCGTCGACGGCGGCGTCGATGGTGACGCCGGGCTGACCGATCTTGTGATCCACGAACGCGGTCGCGCCGATGCCGTTCGCGTGGCCGTCATAGGTCGTGAACTCCACGCCCGGCACGAGGAGGAGCGCGCCGGCGCGGGCCTGCGCGTCCGCCATGAAGTCGAGCTGGCTCGTCGTGTTGTGGTCCGACAGCTCCACGAAATCGAGGCGGCGGCTCTTCGCGTAGGCGACGATCTCGTCGATGGGCGGCCTCGCGTCGCCGCTCTCTCGCGAGTGCACGTGGAGGTCTCCCGCGTACCAGCGAGGTCCGTCCGAGGCCACCGGTCCCCTGTCCTCGAACGGCGCGCGCTCCGGCTGGGGGGCGAGGGTGGGCGCGTCGCGCAAGGTCACGGTCACGTGGTAGCCGGCGCCGTCGTCCCCGATGCGGGCTTTGCCGATCACGAGGCGCCACGTGCCGGCGGCGATCGCCCCCGTGAGATAGCTCCTGCTCGCGGCCTGCTCCCCGACGACGATCGGCTCGTCGTTGCCGCCGCCCCAGCCGCGGAACCCGCTCGGGTCCTCGAGGCCCCAGTCGAGGATGTCCGCGTCGGGGTCGACCTCGGCGTGATCGATCTGGATCTCGCGCACGCCCTCGGGGACCTCGAAGTCGAGGAAGACGTGATCCAGGCCGCCCGCCTCGACCGTGCCCGACAGCTCGATGGTCTGATCGGCGCGAGCCTCGCGCGTCGCGAGGGCGAGCCCCGCGAGCGCGATCATGACGGTGGTGGGTGCGGCCCCGCCCCTCATTCGACCTTCAGAATGGCGAGGAAGGCCTCCTGCGGGATCTCCACGCTCCCCACCATCTTCATGCGCTTCTTCCCCTCCTTCTGCTTCTCGAGGAGCTTGCGCTTGCGGGAGATATCGCCTCCGTAGCACTTGGCGGTGACGTCCTTTCGCATCGCCTTCACCGTGGTGCGCGCGATCACCTTCGAACCGATGGCGGCCTGGATCGCCACTTCGTACTGCTGGCGTGGCACCAGCTCCTTGAGCTTCTCGGCGAGGTCGCGGCCGCGCGTGAACGCCTTCTCGCGGTGGACGATGATGCTCAGCGCGTCGAGCGGGTCCCCGTTCACGAGCATGTCGACCCGCACCAGCTCGTCCTGCTGATACCCGACGAGCTCGTAGTCCATGGAGGCGTAGCCGCGAGAGATGCTCTTCAGCTTGTCGTGGAAGTCGAAGATGACCTCGCCGAGCGGGATGTCGTACGCGATGATGACCCGGTCGCTCGAGGCGTACGTGATGCTCTTCTGGATGCCGCGGCGCTCCTGGCAGAGGGCGAGGACGGGGCCCACGTAGTCGCTCGGGACGTGGATGGTGAGCCGATAAATGGGCTCCTCGATGTGCTCGATGCTCCCCACGGGCGGCATCTTGGCCGGGTTCTCGACCGTCTTCATCGAGCCGTCTTTGAGGAACACGTGGTAGACGACGCTCGGCGCGGTGGTGATGAGATCGAGGTTGTACTCGCGCTCGAGGCGCTCCTGGATGATCTCCATGTGGAGGAGCCCGAGGAAGCCGCAGCGGAAGCCGAAGCCGAGGGCCTCCGAGGTGTCGGGCTCGTAGGCGAACGACGCGTCGTTCATCCGGAGCTTGGAGAGGGCGTCGCGGAGATCGTCGTACTGGGCCGAGTCGGTCGGGAAGATGCCGGCGAAGACCATCGGCTTCACGTCCTTGAAGCCGGGCAGCGGCTCGGTCGCGGGGTGGACCGCGTCGGTGACCGTGTCGCCGATCTTCGTGTCGTGGACGGTCTTGATGTTGCCGGCGATGAAGCCGACCTCGCCCGGGCCGATCTCGGAGAGGGGCGTCGGGAAGGGGGTGAAGACCCCCATCTCGGTGATCTCGTAGTCGCGGCCGGTGGCCATGAAGCGGACCTTCTGGCCCTTCTTGATCGTGCCGTCGACGACGCGGACCATGCAGACCGCGCCCCGATAGCTGTCGTACCAGCTGTCGAAGATGAGGGCGCGGGGGGCTCCGTCCGGGTTGCCCTTCGGCGGCGGAACCTTTCGGACGATCGCCTCCAGGATCTCGGGGACGCCGACCCCCGTCTTCGCGCTCGCCGGGATCGCCTCGGAGCAGTCGAGCCCGATGACGTCCTCGATCTGCTGCTTCACCGCGTCCGCGTCCGCGCTCGGCAGATCGATCTTGTTCAGGACGGGGATGATCTCGAGGTTGTTGTCGATGGCGAGGAAGACGTTCGCGAGCGTCTGCGCCTCGACCCCCTGGGAGGCGTCGACGACGAGGAGGGCGCCCTCGCAGGCCTGGAGGCTGCGCGACACCTCGTAGTTGAAGTCGACGTGGCCGGGCGTGTCGATGAGGTGGATGGTGTAGCTCTCGCCGTCCTTCGCCTTGTACCGAAGGCGCACCGTCTGAGCCTTGATCGTGATCCCGCGCTCGCGCTCGATGTCCATCTTGTCGAGGAACTGCGCTTGCTTCTCCCGCTCGCTGATGGCGCCGGTCGCGTCGAGGATTCGATCGGCGAGCGTCGACTTGCCGTGGTCGATGTGCGCGATGATCGAGAAGTTGCGGATCTTGGCGAGGTCGGTGGGCATACGATGAAGCGTGCTCGGGGCGAGAGAGGACCCCGACGGAGGGGCGGCTCGGCGTAGGCCAGCCAGGGCGGGAAGTCATCTGCCGTGCGTGGTGCGAGCGCGCTCCGTTCCTGGCGCACGGCGGTCGACAGCGCAAGGAAGCCCCCGCGTGATCGGGCCAGCTGCCTTCTGCGGCGAGGCCGCGGGACGATGCCGGCGGAGGGGACTCAGCGCTTGGCGACCGGGGGCGGCGGCGGCGACGTGGGCGTGATGCCGGAGAACGTCCCTTGGGCGTCGGCGTCCTGGGCGCGCGCCTCCCCGGAACGACCCTCGAGCGACATCTGACCGGGCAGGACGTGCTCGTAGTGCTTGAGGATCATGTCGATCCCCTCGCGGATGAAGACGGCGATGGGGACCTTGGTTCGGTCGTGGAGCAGCTTCAGCCGGTCGGCCTGCTCAGGCGTGATGTAGATGGTCGTCGAGACTTTCTTCCGCGACATGTCACGCCCAATCGGGTCAGCCCTGTGGAAAGCTTGCCCTGACAAGGCGTTACCCTAGATGCTGGTACGTGTGATGTCAATCGCGGCAGCTGCCGTTGCAGGGCGAGATCGAGCACTGTAGACTCGTCGCACATGCTGCGGGCTCGCCGATTTCGCGCGGTTTTTCCTGGAATTTGGCTCGTGTGGCTCGCGGCCTGCAGCAGCGGACCGGCCCCGAAGGCCGCTTCGGGCGCCCGTTCGCTCGAAATCATCCACGAGGCCTGCGCCATCGACTCCGGCTCCGCGATCAAGGTCGACGTGAACGGGGACGGCTCCCCCGACATCATCAAGGTCATGAGCGGAGGGCGTGAGGTGTGCCGCGCCATCGATTTGAACTTCGACAAGGTGAAGGACGCCTTCATCTACTTCGACGGCAACGGCAACGAGCGGCGTCGGGAGTCGGACTTCGACAAGGACGGTCGGCCGGACGAGATCGCCATCCGCCAAAACGGGCAGCTCGTCAGCAAGGAGCTCGAGACGAACTTCGATCGCAAGCTCGACACCTGGGAGACGTACGCGAACGGCAAGCTCGTGAAGGCCGAGCGCGACAGCGACGCCGACGGCGTCATCGACGAGTGGTGGGACTTCACCAAGTCCGACAAGCCCGGCTGCGCCATCGTCACGACGGACAAGAACCAAGACGGTGAGAGCGATCCGGACACGGCCGTGGACATGTGCGGGGAGGGCTACAAGCCGCCGCAGTTCAATTACACGGGCGGGGGTGCCAGCTCCGCGGCGAGCGGCACCGCGCCGGGCTCGTTCCCGGCTGGGCCCGCGTCCGTGACGCCTCCCCCATCGGCGCGGCCGCCCTCGTCGGCGCCTCCGCCGGCATCTGCCGCTCCCCCTTCTTCCTCCGCGCCTCCCGCGGCGGTGCCTCCCCCCGCGGCGCCTCCCGCATCTGCCGCACCCGCAAAGAAAGCCACGCCATGAAGGTCAAGCCGTTCGTCGCGCTCTCCCTCTTCGGTGCCCTCGCAGCCGGATGCGCCTCGAGCCCGGAGGTCGCCTTCAACAGCCAAGCGAAGACGACCCCGGTTCGGCGGCTCCCGGACGGGTCGATCGACGACATGTCTCGGTGCGAGTGGAAGGGCCGCCAAGACCGCGACGTCGTGGAGACGGCCGGCACCGGATCGGTCACCCCCAACGTGCGACGCGTGTTCGCGGTCGTCGGGCAGGGGGCGGATCGCAACCGGGTGCTCATCTGCCGCGAGGCCGACACCAACTACGACGGCATCAAGGACGTCGTCCGTCGCTACAACGACAAGGGCGAGGCCATCTACGAAGAGGCCGACACCAACTACGACGGCAAGATCGACGTGTGGCTCACCCTCTCCAAGGGCCGCGTCGTCGAGGAGAAGCTGGACACCAACTTCGACGGCAACCCCGACGAGTGGAAGTACTACTCCAACGGCCGGATCACGCGCGCCAAGCGCGACACCAACAACGACTCCAAGCCCGACGTCTGGGAGATGTATTCGCCCACCGGCTCCCTCGAGCGGATCGGGGTGGACGTCGACGGCGACGAGCGGGTCGACCGCTGGGATTACGACACCGACGTGCGCAAAGAGCGAGCGGCCAAGGAGCTCGCCGAGGAAGACGCGGCCGCGAAGAAGGCAGAGGCGGCCCGGAAGGCGGCCGAGTACCGAACCGCCCAAGAAGAGGGCGAAGCGCCGAAGGAAGAAGGGACGACGAAGCCTCCCCCGAAGAAGAAGGCCGAGAAGCGTCCCGCCGCGAAGAAGGCCCAGGAGCAGCCGAAGTAGGCGCTCAGCTGCTTCGCCCGTAGGCGTCCTCGAGCCGAACGACGTCGTCGAGCTCGGGGGTCGAGACTTCCATCACCTCCACGTCCGTCTCCGCGATCATCCGATGGATGGTGCCGGGGGCGACGTGGAAGACGTCGCCCGGGCTCATCACCTTGCGCTCGATCGCGTTCGCGGGGCCCACCTCGAGGAGCATCGTCCCCTTGCTGACGTAGAGCGTCTCTTCTTTGCGCTCGTGATACTGGCGAGAGAGCTTGTGGCCGGCTCGGATGGAGAGCACTTTGCCGACATACCGATCGGTGTGGGCCCAGATGAGCTCGTGGCCCCACGGTTTGTCCACGCGTCGCATCCTCGCCTTCTATCACCACCATGCCCGAACGCCTTCAAAAGATCATCGCCCGAGCCGGCATCGCCTCGCGCCGGAGCGCCGAAGAGCTCATCACCGCCGGGCGCGTCCGGCTCAACAACCGCGTCGTCACCGAGCTCGGCACTCAGGCCGATCTCCACAAGGACAAGATCGAGGTCGACGGCAAGCGCCTCGTACCGCCGAGCCTGCTCTACTTCGTCTTCCACAAGCCGAGGAACGTCGTCTCGACCCTCTCCGATCCGGAGGGCCGCCCCACGGTGGCCGAGTACTTCCGCGCCGCCGCCGCCCGCGTCTTTCCGGTCGGCCGGCTCGACTTCGCGACGAGCGGCGTGCTCCTCGTGACGAACGACGGCGACTTCGGCAACGCCCTCCTCCATCCGAAGAAGGACGTGCCGAAGACGTACATCGTGAAGGTCCGAGGCGTCATGTCGGAGGACGATCTCGAGAGGTGGCGGCGAGGCGTCCAGCTCGAGGACGGCAAGACGCTGCCCGCGAAGGCGCGGCTCATCCGCCACGAGGAGGGCAAGACGTGGTTCGAGATCACCATCCGCGAGGGTCGCAACCAGCAGATCCGCAGGATGGGCGACGCGACCGGGTTCTTCGTGATGCGGCTCGCGCGGACGAGCTTCGCCGGCATCGATCACGAGGGGCTGCGGCCGGGCGAGATGCGGCTGCTCAGCGCTCAGGAGCTCCGCGCCCTCAAGGAGACCTACGGCGTCCCCGGCCGGATCCCGAAGGACATCCCGAAGACGGCCCCGAGCAAGCTCGCCGCCGCCCCCGGTCGCTCCGTCAGATCTGAGCGAAGCGCCCGCTCCGGAACGACGCCTCGAGCAGCTGCCCCACGCGGACCTCGAGCTCCCGCGCGCGCGGATCGGGCAGGGCGGCGAGGGCGGTCTTGATCTCGCCGAGCGCCTTGAGCTGGCTGAAGAGCTGAACGTCGCCGAGGGCGGCCGCGCCGGTGAGGATCTGCCGGATGCGATCGACCTCGCCGGCGAGGGCCTCGATCCCCACGCCGACCGCCCCGACGCGCCGGCGATCGGGGTGCTCGCGATAGAAGGCGTCGAGGACGGGCTGGACGATCCCCTCCAGGATGTCGGCCTGGTCCTCGTTGTTCCAGGTGTGCTTCAGGACGAAGAAGTCCGAGGCGTCGGCGGTGGGGCGGCCTTCGAGGAACGCGCTCGCGGCGAACAGCTTCAGCGTCTTCACGACGCGCCGATCGGAGAGGGATATACCCTCGGCGCGGATCTGAAAGACGAGGCCCTTGTACGCGGAGAGGAACGCGTCCGAGAACGTCATCCGCTGCCCGAACGACCGACCCATCGCGATGAGCTCCTGCGCGGAGAGGATGGGCTGCACCCGCTCCCCGCTCATCTGCCGCACCTCTTGGGCGATGCCGCGCTGGAGGAGCTCCGAGAAGTGGTAGGCGTCGAGGTTCTCGCTCCGCACGCGGAGGAGGAACCGATCGAAGATGGCGTTGAGCGTCTCGTCGCCCGGGACCTCGTTGGACGCGGCGAACACGCTGACGAGCGGGCACCGGATCACCTGCCCGCCGCTCGTGTACTTCCGCTCGTTGAGGAGGGTCAGGAGCGCGTTGAGGATCGCGCTGTTGGACTTGAAGACCTCGTCGAGGAAGACGATCTCCGCCTCCGGGAGCATGCCGGTGGTGTTGCGGCGATACTGGCCTTCGCGGAACGCGGCGATGTCGACGGGCCCGAAGATCTCGTTCGGCTCCGTGAACCGCGTGAGGAGGTACTCGAAGTAGCGCGCCTGCATGAGCTCCGCGAGGGAGCGAATCAGGGCGCTCTTGGCGGTGCCGGGGGGGCCGAGCAGCACGCAGTGCTCGCCCGCGACGACCGCGATCAAGAGGAGACGGATGATCTCGTCTTTGCCGAGGAACTGGCGCTCCAGGGTCGCCGCGACGTGTCGGAGACGATCGTTGATCGAGGCGGGTTGGGGGGCGGCGCCGCCGGTTCGTACCGTCATGAGCCGATCTCGCCGCCGGGGTTCTTCCGAGCCGGAGCGGAGCGGGCTCCGCGGGTCGACCACACGGGGAACAGCAGCGATCCAGGGCTGGGCGTCATGAAGGGGCCCGAGCGAAGCTATTGCCCTCGGCAATCGCTCGCAATAGGTTCCTACACGTTCTGGGGGAAGCCTTGAACCAACGCGCGCACCCTACTGTTCGCCCTTATGCGCTCGCCCTCGGCGTCATCCCCCGCCGCGGCATCGCCGAGCAGCTCTCCTTCCTCGGGCCTGCCCTCGCCGCGGACTTCGCCACCGCGCTGCTCTTGGACACGCTCGGCGCGCTGTCCACGTTCCCGGTGCGCCACCGGCTCGTGTTCATCGGCGGGGATGACGCGATCACGAGCCACACGCGCCTGCCCGCCACGTGGCGCGAGCTGCCGCAGCGCGGGGCCTCGTCGGCGGAGCGGGCCGCCCACGCCTTCGACGATTTGATCGCGCTCGGCGCGGAGGCGATGCTCCTCGTGAGCGCCGACGGGCCGATGCTCCCCTTGGGGCAGCTGTTCGACGGGATGATGTGGCTCCTGCCCAAGCGCCGGCTCCTCGTGGGGGAGGCGGGCAGCGGGGGCCTCTACGCGATCGGCTCCGCGGATCGCGTGCCGTTCCTCTCCGAGATCGAGGGGCCGCTCGGCCTCGGCGGCTCCAGCGCCGCTTCGGAGAGCTCGGGGACGGGCGTCGGCGACGCCGTCGCCGCGAAGGCAGAGGCGGCCGGCCTCGAGGTCCAGCGCCTTCCCGCCTCGTATCGAATCGACGGCATCGAGAGCATGCGCCGGCTGAAGAAAGAGGTCGCGGGCGGGATGTTCGCCCCCCAGTGCCGCAAGCTCTTCGAGCGCCCCGAGCTCGCGCAGCACCTCGGGACCTGACGCGCTCAGTCGAGCGCGCGCGTCCGCCCCAGCCACAGGCCGAACCGGCGCGCGGTCGCGAGATCGGGGAAGCCCAGCTGCTCGAACGCGAGAAGCAGCGGCTCGGGCTCGCGCTGAAAGTGGATCGACCACTGCGTGAGCTCCAAGAACGCAGCGATCGCCTGGGCTCGAACCCAAGCGCCGACGCGATCCGGCTCGCGATCGCAGAAGCGCGGCACGGCGGGGAGGAACGCGTGGGTGAAGCGGCTCGCGATCGGCTCCTCGCCACAGAGGGGGGCGATCAAGTCTCCGACGCGCCCGCGGCGAGAGGCGACCCGGGAGAGCCGCGCCGCGTGGAGCCTTCGGGCGGGCGAGGGATCGGCGGACATCTCCTCGAGCGAGAGCTCCAGCGCGCGCTCGACGGATCGCCATCGACGCCCGAGGTCCAGCGAGGGTGACATCGCCGCGCACGCCCAGCGCAGGCTCTCGTCGCATCGGGGAGGCATCCACCCGAGGCCTTGTCCCTCGAGCCACGCTCGGGTCTCTCGCTCGGTCGCGGCCGCTCCCTCTTTCGCGGGCTCGACGCGCTCGCCGTCGACGGTGCGCACGAGGACCCCGCGCGCCTCGAGCGCGCGCGCTCGCTCACGAGGGATCGCGAAGGCGTTGAGCGTGAACGGGTCCAGGACGGGGGTGCGCTCCCCCCGCGCGTTCACGCCGAGGGGGATGAGCCCGCCGAGCGCGCTCGAGAAGAAGTACAGCCCAAGCCCGGACGCTCGGAGCGCGTCGACGAGGCCGGCGTTGAAGCTCCCCGCGTGCACGAGCTCCACCATCAGGACGGGCTGCTCGCGCGCGAGGAGCGACGGGCTGTCGCGGACGATGGCCTCTTCGGATCCCTCGGCGTCGAGCTTCACGAAGGCGAGCCCGCGGAGCGCGTCGGCGTACCGCTCCAGCCGCACGAGGGCGACCTGCTCGCCGTGCGACCCTTCGCCGCCGAGCTCGTTCAGCTCGGGGCTCGCTCCGTGAGAGAGCACGGCGAAGCCCTCGCGATTCGACACCGCCGCCGCTTCGATTCGGACGTTCTCGAGCCCCTCTGCGCGGAGGGTCGCCGCGAGCAAGACGCGCGTGTCGGCGGCGGGCTCGAACGCGAGGACGCGGCCGCTCCGCCCCGCCGCCCTCGCCATCAGGACCGTGTACACGCCCATGTTCGCGCCGACGTCGATGGCGGTCGCGCCCTCGCGGACCACGAGGGGGATCGCCTCCACCTCGTCCTCGAACCAGCGCCCTTGCTCGGCGAGCACCACCGTGGAGATCGTGGAGAGAGAGGCGGGCGTGAACACCCGGGACCCGTCGGCGAGCCGCGTCAGCCGCTGGGAGAGGCGAGCGCGGGTCCCCGCGCGGAGGCCCTCCGCGTAGTCGGCGACGAGCGCCTCGAGCCGCTCGATCCAGCGGGCGGGATCCTCGGAGCCGTCCAGCGCCGCGTCGACGGTCGGGAGCGCGCACCGCCCTCCGGCCTCGAAGCGGACTTGGATCGGCGCGGGCCGGAACGCGAGGCAGCGCGCGCGCGTCCCCGGGCCGCGTCCGGTGCAGTCGACGACGAGGTCGACGCCGGCGTCGCCGAGCCGGACGGCGAGCTCCCGGTGATCGAGCCGCGAGACGTCCTCCGCTTCGACGGAGGCGATGGGCTCGACGGGGAGCGCGTCGTGGGTCGAGAAGACGCGAGCCACGAACCGGTCCGAGCGCGCGTGAGCCCCGATCGCAGCCTCGACCCACGCGCGCGGCGGGGCGCCCTCGCGGTCGCTCGTGAGGTAGCCGACCACGATCGGCCTCCGCCCGTCCAGCGCCGGCTCCTCGGTGCGGACCGGCTCGGCCCAGCCGAAGCGCGCGGCGAAGCGCTCCTCGTCGCGCGCGCTCACCGCGTGCTGGAGCCACGACCACGTCTGGGTCTCCGGCAGGAGGGCGGCCGCGTCCGGGTCCCTCGCGAACAGCCGCAGCGCCTCCAAGTATCGCGCGACCTTGCGATCGGAGGGGGCCAACCGCGAGGCGTGAGCGAGGTGGGTAGTGGCTCGCACGATCGCGCCCTGCTTCGCGTAGAGCATCCCGAGCGCGGCGAGCGCGGCGGCGGTGGGCTCGGCGGCGACGGAGCGCTCGTAGGCGGCGATGGCGAGCGAGGTGTGGCCTTGCTCGAGCCGCACGTGGCCGAGCGCGGCGCAGGCGCGGGCGGTGGGACCATCGATCGCGATGGAAGCCTCGATGAGCTGCACGGCGGCCTCGTGCCGGCGGAGGCGCCGCTCGACGTTGGCCGCGTTCACGTAGGCCTTGGCGAGCCCAGGGTCGATCGAGCGGGCCCGCGCGAACGCCGCCTGCGCTTCGGCGAGATCGCTCGCGGCCGCGAGCGCGCTGCCGAGGGCGTTCCAAGCCTCGGCGCTCTCACGGTGGGCGTCGACGAGCGCCCGCGCCGCCCGCACCGCCGGCTCGACCGAGCCTGATCGAAGCGCGCCGAACACCGCCGCGACGGCTTCGTTCGGAGGTGCTTCGTTCGGAGCGCTCATGCAGCTCCGTCGTCGAAACGCGGAGCTCGTCGTGAGCTGGAGCGGGAGACGGGATTCGAACCCGCGAAAAAGGGCCGAATTCGCGCGGAAAAGGCACGTTTCCCAACCGAATAGACCAACCAAGCGACGATACCACAACGGACCCGAACGTTTCGACGCTCCCCGGAGGCCTGCTCGGGCTGCTCGGTGAAGCCCTCGCGGTCGCGAGCCGGACCGGCCGCCATGACGTCGCCGCCGAGCTCGGGGCCCTCGTGGGTCGCATCGTCGCGGAGGACCGCGACCGCGCTGTCGCCGACGCCGGCAACGTCGTGGCGCTCCCTCGAAGGCGAGACGCGCGGTAGGCTCGAAACGCGTGCGGCGCTCGCCCTGGCAGGGGCAGCGCCGCGGCCGACGGGGAGACGTCGACATGGCGAAGGTAGCGAAGCAGACGGAGCCGAGCAAGCAAGCGTGGCGGAGGAGACCGACTTGCTTCGAGATCGTCGACGTTCTCGACCCGGAGGGACGTGCGGACGAGCGTGCGCGTCGCCAGGCGGCTATCGTGATCAGCGCGGTGAGCTCGGCGCTACGAGGATCCGACTTGAGTGCTCTCGAGAAGATGACGAGATCGGCGACGGGCTGCACGCTCGCGGAGGTGAGCGAGAGAGAGCTTGCACGTCGCGTTGTGCGGTCGTGCGAGCTGCTTCTCAGTCCACCCCTGATCCCCGGCCTAGAGCGCCCGCGCGCCCCAGAAGACGACCTGTACCAAGTAACGGCCACCATGCGCGTGCTCGTCGATCGCGATCCTCGTTTTGCACTCGTCGACGACTACGAACAGGTCCTCGATCTGGTGTTCACCGCGCGGGCGGAGGACAGGTCGGCGCGCTGGCTCGCCGCGCACCTTTACGTGCTGGCGGACCCGAACTGCGTTCAATCCGAAGACATGCGCGACGCGCACGAGGCCGCGCGGCGACGCATTGACAAGGCGCTAGCGCCGTAGGCACGAGAGCACCGCATTGTCAAACCCCGCCATGGTGGGGTGATCGACGGCCTGCGGTGTGGCGTAACTGGGGGCATGCCGCGCCCCAAACCCGGAACCGTCATCGCCGTCCGCAAGCTCATCGGGGAGCATGGTCCGCGGGCGGCCGCGACTCAGCTCGGGCTGCCGTTGACAGAGGTCGTTGCGCTCGCGGACGGACATCCGATCCGCACGCACGGGCTCACGACGGCGGAGATCGCGATCGAGCTCGCCGTCGTTCGGTCGGAGGCCGACCATGCGCGCGGCTGACCTCGCCCGCGTGTTGCGCGCGGTCCTCGTGGAGCTCGAGGCGATCGAGCACGAGCGGCCCGAGCCATCGCCGCGGTGGTACTCGCGCTCGCGGCTCCCCCCGGGCTGCCGCTCCTGGCGTGCAGCGCGCGAGACGGCGCGCCGGCGCGGCATCCCGATGGCGCGGCCCGGGCGCGACGTCGTGATCGATGCCGTCGCGTGGGACGCCGTGCTCGCGAGCGAGCCCAAAAAGAGCGCGGCCGCCCCCCTCGCATCCGCGTGGGGCTGCTCGGCTCCGAGACAGGAACGGAGGATCTGATGAAGCCCTCTGCTGGCGCCGACGCGGTTGCCTTCCCCTCCATCGCAGCGCTTGAAGGCGAGCTCGCCCGCCGCGTCGCCCGCGGCCGCGGTGAGGCGCTGCACCTGCTCATCCTGCACGACACTTGGTGCCCCGCACCGATCGGCCCGTGCTCGTGCTCACCGAGCTACGTGCTCGAGCCGCTCACGGTCGCGTCGTACGAGCGCGGGCAAGAAGCAGAAGCAGAGCAGCGTCGTGCAGTCCGCCGGGACGCGCTGAAGCGCGCGTGGCTCACGCAGCGGGGGCGCTCGTGAGCCTGCTCGATGCCGCGCTCCGCTACGCCTCCGAAGGGCGTTCCGTCTTCCCGCTCTCCCCGCGGTCGAAGCTCCCGTTCAAGGGCTCGCACGGGTTCCTCGACGCGACGACGGACGAAGCGCAGATCCGCGCGTGGTGGGGGGCGACCCCGGACGCCAACATCGGGACGGCGTGCGGGGCGTGGGTGTGCCTCGACGTCGACGTGAAGGACGGCAAGCGCGGGGACGTCGAGCTCGTGCGCCTCGTGATGAAGCACGGGCCTCTTGGGTGGACGCGGCAGACGCTCACGCCGAGCGGGGGCTACCAGTTCCACTATCGCGCACCGGCGGGCGTTCGCATTGACCGCGTGATCGGCCTGAACGGGCGCGGGCTCGCGGACGGGATCGATCTGCTCGGGTTCGGCGGCTTCACCATCCTCCCGCCGAGCGTCACGGCGAAAGGGGCCTATCGCTGGCTCGAAGATGGCGCGCCGGAGGCCGAGCTCGGCGGATGGCTGCTCGATCGCGCGGTCGCCCTCTCGACGAAGGCCGCGCCGGCCGCCCCGGTCGTGACCGAGCGGCGAGAGCGGTGGACGGACGACGTCCGAGCGCGGGCGGACCGGGCGATTGCGTACGTAGGCCGCATGCCGCTCGCGATCTCGGGGGCCGGGGGGCACGACGCTGCGTACGCGGTGGCGCTCGTGCTCCTCCGAGGTTTTTCGCTTCCGAGGTCTGTCGCGAAGCTCATCCTCGCCGACTACTCGGCGCGCTGTCGGCCGCCTTGGAGCGACCGCGAGCTCGAGCATAAGCTCGACCAGGCGGAGCGTTCGAAGAAGGTCGGCGACGGCTGGCTCACCGAAGGGGGCCGCCATGGTTGAGCTTCAAGAGCGCGTCGCCTCGGTGATCTCGCTTCATCAGAGCGGCCAGCCCTCACCGTACAGCGACAGGAAGGGAGCACTCCCCCGCGCCTCGACACTGGCTCATAGCAGCGCGATCGAGCGAGCGTGGCGCCCCGTCCCCATCGAGTTCTTCGACGTCGCCCCGGCCCCCCGCCCCTGGCTTCTGCACCGCCCCGCGGATGACTTCGCGAACACCTCCTTTGGTCCTGGACTCTGCCCCCTCGGCAAGGCGGGCGTGCTCTCCGCGGACGGGGGGACCGGCAAGACGCAGATCGCGATTGCGCTGGCGATCTGCGTCATCACTGGCCGCCCGTGGCTCGGACATTTCCCGATCGGTGCGGCCGCGGCCGGAAAGAACGTGCTCCTCGCCCTCGCGGAAGAAGACGAGGAAGAGGCCCACCGCCGGATCTACTCCCTCGGCCGCGCCCTCCGGTTGACGGCAGACGAGCGCGCCCTCGTACAAAAGC
>JBGAID010000022.1:75017-120496 GCA_044225865.1 Polyangiaceae bacterium
GTGTCGGTCGGCGCCGACCGTCGTGTGACCGCGACCCCCGAGCACGCTGCTTTGCTTCGCATGCTCGCGTCGCGCGATGCGTGGGCCCTTGTCGTTCTTGACCCGCTGGCCCGCTTTGCGGAGGGCGAGATCGAAGCGTCGAACGACGCGGCGACGAGGGCGGTGCAGGCCTTCGAGCGATGCTGCGACGCACCGGGCCGTCCTACCGTCCTCGCGATGCACCATGTCAGCTCGGACTCCGCGAAGAACGGGACGCCGAAGACTCGCGGGGTGAGCGGGCTTCGCGACGCCTTCCGCTGGGAGGCGATCCTGCGGCCAGGCGTGGGCGACGACGCAGGCTTCGCCTTCATCCGGCAGACGAAGTCGAACTACTCGCGGCCCATGGCCGAAGAGGTCCGGCTAGCCCGCGACGAGCATGGCGTGCTCCGGGCGGTCGAGGCAGACGACGAGCAGCGGATCGAAGCCGACCGACGAGCCTCCGAGGAGCAGCGCGCCAAGGTGTCCCTCGACGAAGACGTGGCTCGCATCGTCGCCGCGCTGGCACGAGAGGGGCGCGCATCCTCGATTGACCAGATCGTCAGGCTCGCCGGCATGAATAAGACGGCTGGTCGTGAGGCGGTGCGGACGGCGCTGTCGCGGGCGTCCATCCTGAAGACCGGCACGAGCAGGGAGCCCTTGTTCGTCGTCGCCGCCCAATCTCGCGTGTGTGCAGTACCCCCCATACCCCCCTGGGCGTCGGGCGCCGAGGGCGCTCCGCCCGGACCCCCAGGGATGGACGCCTCGGGCGTCGAAGAGGCGTCCATGGGCGTCGTGGGCGTCCATGCGCCGGAGGCCGCCCATGGGTGAGCTCCGAGCTTCAAGACTTCGCGGGTGGCCGACCCCGCGGACCAGGGGCGCGCCGCTCTTGGTCCAACCGCAACGGATTGTCTTCTCCGATCTGTTGGATCCGCTGCGGTCGAGGAACGAGGCGAGCCGACGAGAAGAGCCCGCGAAGCCGAGCGGGCCGCCCCAGCAGGTAGGTTGGTCCGGGACGTCGCGAGACGTCTCGGGGGCGTCGGTGGCGCGTCTTCTCCGGGCGAGCGGGCGGAAGGCGCAGGCGACCTCGCAAGCGCGTCCTGGGGCAACGTCGTGGCCGCAATGGCCAACCCCTTGGCACGCGCTCCAACCCCTTGGAGGGGCGGTTTTCTTTTTCGCGGGGGAGGTGGTTTCGGATCGAGGAGCGAGTCTCGCGTGTGAGACCTCCAAAAAAATCATTCTGGACGGTGCGCCGACATGAACGGGCGCGGGCTAGGGCGAGGCAAGGTCACCCCGAAGTGGCGCGCTCGGATGAGGGCGCTGCAAGCGGAGGGCGCGTCGGTCCGGGCGATCCGGAATCAGCTGGCCCGCGAGGGGCTTCGGATCTCGCCGAGCGGCGTGCACCAAGCGCTCGCGCGGGAGGCGAGGCGTCAAGGCGGCGCCCCTTCGGGCTCTCCCCTCGACCTGGACACGTTGGAAGCGAGGCAGCGCGAGAAGCTATCGGCGCTCCTGTCGGAGGCATCGCGGCGGACGATCGTGGACGGGATTCTCGAGGGCGGGCCGGGCGTGGCGGCGAAGGTCGCCCGGGCGCTCGCGGACCTCATCGAGTGGTCGGAACAGGAGCTCGCGCGGTTCGCCGCGGACGAGCTCGGGGAGCAAGAGTCATGACGCAGCCCACCGAAGCCGAGGGGCTCTCCCGCAAGGACGCGTCCGACAAGGGGCGAGCGATCCTGGAGAAGGAAGACCGCGCCACGCGGAAGCCAGGGCCGAAGGTTGGTAACACGCGCGTTACCAACGTGACCCTGCCGCCTAAGCAGAAGGTCGCTGAGGGGCGACGGGCCCCGCTGGCCGACGTTCCTCCCGAAATCGAGAACGGCGTCGATCACGTCGTCCGCGCCGACACGCACGAGCGGGTGCGCGCGGAGCTTCGACGTCGCGACTTCGGGCTTCGCTTCCAGTGGCGCGACGAGCCCCCGACGGCCGCGCGCGACGACGACGACGACTACACCGCGCGGCTCGCTCGCATCCTCGCCGCGCTCAAGGGAGACCGACCATGACAACGCTGAGAGTTCGAGCCGGCCTTGTCGACGACCCGCGGGGGCAGCCCGCCCCTGCCCTCGTTGTCGAGCGGCTCGAAGCATCGGGCTGGCTCGTCACCAAGCATCTTCGAATGCGGTGGGACGAGCTCGACGCCGTGATCCAAGGCCTCGCCCTCTTGGGCGTCGAGCACGACCGGGAGGAACGGTGATCGGCCTCGACGCCGCGGTGAAGTTCGCGGGCGTGCTGCTCCAAGACTCGACGGTGCGGCTGCGCGTCGAGCTCGCGATGGGCCACGCGTCGGAGCAGACGAGCGACGAAGACACGTGGTGGCGCCTCTTCTTCGAGCGGTGCGCGCAGCTCGAGGGGCACACCGACGGAACGCTGGACGTGGCGCTCGCGCTCTATCGCAGCCGCACGCCACAGAAGCAGAGGAGCTGACCCATGAACCTGAAGATCGGAACCCCCCAACCACTCCCCGGGCGGCGAGTCGTCGCCCTCATCGATCGACCTTTCAGAATCGACCCCATGCGGAGACTCACAATGGCAACGAAAGACAAGAATCCCGGCCTCGTTCTCGAGCAGATCGCGGGCCTCCTTGGCGTCCCTCCGGACGCCACCATCGGCGACGTCGTGAACGCGATCGCCGCTCTGCAAGAGGCCGCCGCGGCCGGCGACGCCCCGCCCGCCGCCACCGCGCCCGCCGACGCCGCGCTCAGAGAGCGCAGCGGGGCGAAGCTCACCGCGCGAGAGCGCGGCTTCTGTCTCGCACGCGGCATCGCTCCGGAGGCGTTCGCGGCGAAGAAGGCGGAGATCCGGGCGCGAGGTCGGCTCTCGGAGCGCGAGGAACGAATGCTCGCGGAGGGAGACCCCAAGACGCTCGCGGCGCGCGTCGCGGAGTACGCGGACGCGAAGGCTTCGATCGAGCTGCAGAAGGCAGGTGGACGATGAAGGCGCCGACGACCGCAGCAGGCAAGAACCTCGCGCTCGACCTCGAGCGCTGCGACCGTTACATCGCGGAGGGCGAGGCGGCCGCGCGCGAGGCGACCGGGTTCAAGCTCGAGGCCCTCAACGTGGCGCTCACCGCGCTTCGAGGCGCACAGGCCGAGCTCAAAGCGAAGCTGCGGCGCGAGGTCGCGAGCGAGGTTCCCCACGCCGAGCTCGAGCGTGCCGAAGCCGATGCTCTCGCCGCGATCCGGCGAGCCGAAGACGTCGTGGCGAGCGGTACGTTCGACCGGGATGAGGCGCTGCGCCGCCGTGATGACCTCGACTTCGCGCGGGCCGTCTACGCAGCAGCGGCCGCGGCGACGAAGGAGAGCGCGTCGGCGCGCGGCGGCAACCTGAGCCGCTCCACGTGGACGCGTCTCGCGGAGCGCGCGAAGGAAGCCGAGACCGAAACGCGCGCGTTCGCGGAGGCCTATGCCGACGAGACACTCGAGCGAAGTCACTACAACAGCACGACCGGGCGCAAGATGCCGCGGACCGCCATCGAGGCGGGCCTTCGCCTCATCTTCGAGCCGGCGGCCCTCCGTCATGCGGTCGAGCTCGTGACGAGTCAGGCCGAACGCATCGCGAAGCACCATCGCCCGGACAAGAAGGTCGCGGCGCTCGCCGACTGCGCCGCGCTCAAGGCGAAGTTCAACGAGCGCTTCAGCGTGATCTGGTCGGCGGCGGTCGCGGCGGATCGGGCGGCGACGGAAGCGGCCATCGCGAAGAGCGTCATGGCGGAGGTCGCGAGGGGATAATGGCTCTCACCGCAGGCAGCGTCACGGTCGACCAGACCACGGCCGCCGTCACGGGCACGGGCATCGCGCACGCCCTCATGCTGGGCAAGGTCGCCTCGTGGGACGCCTTCGAGGCGGCCTTCAGCGACGGCGGGGGCACGCCGAGCGTCGCGCTGAAGGTGCGGTGCTTCAACGCCTACAAGGCCGAATGCGAAGCGGTGGCGGCCGCTCTCGTCCCGGAGCTGTCGGCCGCCGACGTGCGGATCGCGACAGGCGCGATCGACAGCGGCATCCCTTCCGTCGTGCGCGTCCTCACGGGCGAGGTGTAGTAGACATGGCTCTCAACGCAGGCAGCGTCACAGTCGACAGCGACGGCAACGCGACGGGAAGCGGGCTCGCGCTGGACCTCTACAACGCGGACCCGGACCCGACGTACCTGGACCCCGACACGCCAGGGACCGGATGGGACGCGGGGACGTGGAAGACGATGATCGTCGCGGCGCGGCAGCGTTTCGCGGCGAAGTACACGGCGCAGGCGGCGGTGCTCGTGGCGGCCGTCGGCGCGGCGGATGTTCGCGTCGCCGTCGGCGCGATCGACAGCGGGATCCCATCAACGGAGCGCGTCCTTTCGGGCGCGGTGGAATAGGAGCGCCCCCCATGGCACTTCCCCCCGACTTCATCGAGATGGTCTCCGCGTTTCTCGAGCGGATCGAGGAGGCCGAGCGGGCCCTCGCCGACGCCATCGAGAAGGACCCCGAAGCGTTCGGCTACCCGAAGGGCGTCGCGGTCCCGAGGTACGCCTTCGAGCTCCACGCAAAGGGGCTCATCGCTCGGGCAACCGAGGCCCTCACGCGCAAGGCCGGCGAGCTCGCCTTCGCGCCCACCAACACCCAAGCGGAGAGCATCGAATCATGAGCAGCGTCTACACGGGCAACAGCGACAACAACCCGACCGGCATCACCCTCCCGAGCGACGGAGACAAAGCCAACGCGGCGTCGGTCAACGTCCCCCTCGAAGGCCTCATGGACAAGGTCTGCCACGTCCTCGCGGGCGAGACGCAGTTCACCGGAACGAAGGAGTTCAACGAAGCCGTGATCGTGCGCCGGGGGGCCACCATCCTGAACGAGGTCGGCGACGACGCCCCGGCCATCCTCACCGACGACGCGCCCATCGATCGCAAGCTCATGTGGCAAGCTAACGCCGGCGACGGCATCTACGTCCGGATCTACGCCCGGAAGCGAGACACGGGCTACGAAGACGCCGGCTACGACATCACCCGGAACGCCTTCTGGGACAGCGGGGCGTGGAACCCCGACGACGACACGAAAGAAGCCTCGATCATCGAAGCCTTCGGGGGCGCCACGTCGCCGACGTACGGCGGCCAAGGGTGCGTCACGCAGCTGAAGCGGCGCGACGACACGAGCACCACGTGGGCAGAAGACGAGTGGGACGCTGGCGGGCTGGTCCTCTCGCCGGGGCACCCCGCGTACAACGACGCGATCATCAAGGGCACGCTCACCCCGAACCAGGTCACGCACGCGTGGGGCACGGTCGAGACCGATGGCCTCGGCAACGTATCGGTGACGGGTGGCGTCGGAATCGCGAGCGTCACGATCACGACGGGGGACGTCATCGTCACCTTGCAGCACGCGATGCAATCGGGCTGGGCGCCCAAGGTGCAGTCGGGCAAGCGCGCGACGCCGCTCGCGATGGGTGAGGTGACGAGCTCGACGACGTTCGCGATCCGCTGGGCGAACACCTCGCATACGCAACTGAGCGCGGCGAGCAACGCGTTGATCGCACACTTCCACGTCCACGGAGAGCAGACCTAAGCAAGTTTCGATATCGATTCACGCACTTGCAGACAATCGACGTTGCCTCACTTGTTCGAAGGTATCGCGTGGATATCTTCTGGAACCATGAGTGACGAACGAAGCGAAGTCGGCGTCTCCGCCCGGCTCGACCCCGCGACGATCGATCGGCTGGACGCCATCGGCTCCGAGCTCACGAAGCGCGCGGCGGGCGTGCACGTGAGCCGGGCCGCGGTCGTGAAGCAGGCGATTCTCCGCGGGCTCGAGGCGCTCGAGCGCGAGACGAAGAAGTAGGCGGGCCCGTGCGGCGTTGACGCGCCGTCCGAGCCCTTTGACCCACAGGAAAGACAGGTTCCCATGAGCCAACAGAAGAAGCGTACCACCGAGACGAAGAACGCACCGAAGACGAAGGCGGAGGACCCGCGCCTCGCTGCCCTCCGCGCCGAGCTCGCGGAGCGGGCTCTGCGGCTCGACGAACGCGACCTTAGCTACCTGATCGACCACGCCTACCCAGGGCTGATGAGCGCGTCGGATCTCATCGAAGAGATCCGGAGCGAGACGTCGGAGGCTATGAAGGCGACCATCTGGCTTTGGAACGAGGGCCGGAACCATGCGCGGTCCTTCCCCGAAAACCACGAAGTAAATGCACGGCTCAGCGGCAACGCATTCAACTCTCTCTTCGCGCTCGCCTCGTCGCTCGACTGCGCGGAGGCCGGCATGGCGGAGCTGAGGAAAGCCACCAAGGCGCGTTGAGCGCCGCGCGGGGTGTCCCGCGCTCCGCGCCCGATCCCTCCGCTCACGATGGGCGATGCGATCGGACCCGGAGCGGAGGACACGATGCCGCGAGAGCGCGTGGGTCAGGTCTACGTCGAATGGCACGGCGACCATTGGGATAGCCGCTTCGAGCTCGCAGACGGCAAGCTCACGAAGCGCCATTGTCACCCCTGCCCTGCTCGCCTCCGGGGCGAGACGGAGGAGCAGGCGAAGGCCCGCGCGAAGCAAGAGGCGAAGGACGAGGCTCGTGCGGCGAAGGCGATCGCGTGGCGCGACGGGTGGACGCTCGCGGCGGATCCGAAGCCGGAGAGCGCGGGCGAGACCTTGGGGGCCTACGTGGACCGCTGGCTTGCGACCCGTCGCGATCCGAAGGAAGCCGGCGAGCACTGGCGCTTCCACCTGTTCGCGGTGCTCGACGCTCGCAAGCCGATCGCCTCGTTCGTGCGGCGCGACGCGGAGCTCGTCGTGCAGGCCCTCGACGACAAGGCTCGGGCTGGGCAGATCTCCGCGAAGACGGCTCGCAACGCGTGGGGGACGTGCTCGAAGCTCTTTGACGATGCGGTGAACGCCAAGCGGCTCGAGCTGCGCGCGCTGGACGGCAAGCCGAACCCGTGCGCCGGCGTGCGCCCGCCGGACCGCGGAGACGAGAAGCAAAGCGCGTGGCTCTTCCCGCGCGAGGCGTCGGCCCTGTTCGCGTGCGAGCGCGTGCCCCTGTGGTGGCGAACCTACTTCGCTCTCGCCCTCTACACGGGCTTGCGGGCCGGCGAGCTCGCGGTGCTCCGCATCGCCGACGTCGCCCTCGAGGCCGGCTACATCGGCGTCCACCAAGCGCGCGACCGGACGAAGGAGGGGGCGACGAAGAGCACGAAGGGGCGGAGGGCGCGACGAGTCGTGATCGAGCCGGCGCTCCATCCGATGCTCGTCACGATGGCGAAGGGGCGCGAGGGCGCGGAGCCGCTCCTCCGGACGCCGAAGAAGCGTGCGGCCGCGGATATCCTCCGGCATCACCTGCAGCTCGCCGGCGTGAAGCGCGAAGAGCTACACGCGTCGGATGACCATCGGCGGCCGCTCTCGTTCCACGACTTGAGGCACACCTACGCGACGTGGCTCGCGCTGCGCGGGGACCCGGCGCTCGTGATCCAAAGCCGGCTCGGCCACGCGTCAGCCGAGATGACCCAGCACTACATCGAGGCGGCGGAGGCCGTCGGCCACGGCAACGTGGGCGCCCCCTTCCCCGAGCTTCCGGCGGCGCTGGTGAATCCCAACCGGGAAAGCCAACCAAGCGCCGAAAACCTCAATGATTACAGAGCGGGAGACGGGATTCGAACCCGCGACGTCAACCTTGGCAAGGTTGCACTCTACCACTGAGTTACTCCCGCAGCGGCAGGACGCGAAACCTACTCGCCGGGCTGCGCAAGTCAAGCAAGTTCTCACTGTTCCCAACTTTTCTCGACGAGCGGCTCCCGTCAGCCCCGCTCTGGCTCGCAGAATACCGCGCTCGCGTGGCTCACGATCGATCCTTCGTCCGGGTCGACGTGCTGGGTGTACGAGAGCACCTCGGACTCGAGCGGCCCCTCCCCCTCCAGGGCGCGCAAGAGCGTGTAGAGCGGGCCGGTGCCGCACACGCGGCGCTCGTCGAGATCCTCGGTGACGTGGGCGAAGAATCCCGCCGCGTCGCGGGCGACGAGGGCGTCGAGCGACGTCCGGTCTCGGGCCTCGAGGCGGGCGCGCTCCGCGCCGACGAGGGCGCGGGGATCGCCGAAGCGGGGGCCCACGTGGGCGAGGTCGGCCCCCGCGACGACGAGCACGCTCCTGCCGGAGACCTCTTCGACGAGGGCCGAGACCAGGCTCTCCGCCTCCGCGTCGCGGGCCGGATCGGTGCGCATCACCTGGCTGCGACCGAGCCCGCAGAGGATCGGGAGGATGGGGACGGATCCGGTCCGGCGCCCGAGGACATGGGCGAGGTAGACGACCTGAAACTCGATCGAGTGCTCGCCGCGGTGCTTGTACTCGTCCGCGAAGACGTCGAAGCGGGCGCGGTCGGCGAGGCGGAGGGCGAGCTCGTGGTCGGCCGGCATCACCCCGAACGGCGTCTCGAAGCCCTTCGCGGTGAGGGCGAACGGCGACCGCATCCCCGCGTGGCAGGTCCCGAGGACCACGATGAGGTCGAGGTCCTCCGGCAAGCGCTGCTCGAGCGTCGCGTACGACGTCGCGTACCCGCCGAACGCCCGCCACAGATCCATGTGGGGGGCGACGAGCCCGCGGACGGCCCCGCCCGCGGGGCTCGGCCTTCGCCGGAGCTCCTCCTCCGCGAAGCTCTCGTCGATGAAGCGACCGAGCTCGACGGGGTCGGCGTGGTACGCGCCCCCCGCGAACCCCGCCGGCCGCACGCGCGCCCTCGCGAACGCGGCGACGAGGGCCCTCTTGCGCGCCGCGAACGTGGGGCCGTCGAGCATCGCGTTCTCTTCGAGGGTGCGGACCAGCGCTTGGATGTCTTCGACCGAGGAGCCGCGCGGACCCATCATCCTCGCGATCTCCGCGGCGGTGCGGGTGCCGTTCATGAGGACGAGGGCGCCGTCGAGGGGCGGCTCGATCTCCACGTTGCGCACCGCGATCTTCTCCGGATCGCGCAAGAGCGTCACGAGCCCGCTCGGCCCGGGCACGCGGATGATCTCGACGGGGCGAAGCAGCGGGAGCGCTCGGGCTCGCGCCGCCCCTCGACCCGGTTGCGCCGCGTCGTCAGACCCGCTCGACATTGACGACGCCCGGGATCTTCTGGAGGCGCCGCATCACGTTCTTCAGCTGGTTCAGATCCGAGCACATGAACGTGAACACGTTCGTCGCGCGGCCGTCGTCGCTCGCGCGGCACTGCGCCTCGCTGATGTTGATGCCCTGCTCGTGGAACGTCTGCCCGATCGTCGCGAGGATGCCGAGGCGGTTCTGCGTCGTCACCTTCACCTGGACGGGCCGGTTGATCTTCGCCTTGGCGTCCCACGTGATCTCGACCCGGCGGTCGGGATCGGCGTCGAACGCCTTGGGACAGTTCCGCCGGTGGACGGTGACCCCCCGCCCGCGCGTGATGAACCCGACGATCTCGTCGCCCGGCAGCGGGTTGCAGCACTTGGTGTAGCGAACGAGGATGTCGTCGACGCCGTTCAGCCGGATGCCCGCCCCGTCGCGGCCGGTGAGCTTGCGTACGAACTGCTCGATCTTCCCCTCCTTCAAGCTGGGAGGGACGCTCGGCGCCTCCGCGTCGGAGGCGGGAGGGGCGAGGTACTCGATGACCCCCTTGGTGGAGATCTTCCCGTACCCGATGTTGACGCAGAGCTCGTCGAAGCTCGTCACCTTGAACGTCTCGAGCAGCTTCTTCAGCTCCTCGTCGTTCTTCTGGAGCTTGGACAAGGACAGCGACGCCGCGTGCATGTCCTTCTCGAGCAGGCTGTACCCGAGCTTCAAGGACTTGTCGCGCTGCTCCGTCCGGAGATAGGCGCGGATGCGCGAGCGGGCCCGCCCCGAGACGACGAAGTCCAGCCAGTCCTTGGACGGAGACTGGTTCGAGCTCGTCATGACCTCCACCACGTCGCCGTTGCGGAGCTTGTACCGGAGCGGGACGATGCTGCCGTTCGCGCGCGCTCCCGAGCAGTGGTGACCGACCTCGCTGTGGATTGCGTACGCGAAATCGACCGGGGTCGACCCGCGCGGGAAGACGCGCACGTCGCCCTTCGGGGTGAAGACGTAGACCTCGTCCGCGAAGAGATCGACCTTCACGCTCTCGAGGAACTCGGCCGGGTCCTTGAGCTCCTTCTGGAACTCCATCAGCTGACGGAGCCAGCCGAAGCGAGCGGCGTCGCGCGGATCGATGCCGCCCGATCGCTCCTTGTACTTCCAGTGGGCGGCGATGCCTTGCTCCGCCACGCGGTGCATCTCGTGGGTGCGGATCTGGATCTCGACCCGCTCGCTCCCCGGGCCGAGCACCGTCGTGTGGAGCGACTGGTACATGTTGGGCTTGGGCAGCGCGACGTAGTCCTTGAAGCGGCCCGGGACCGGGGTCCACTGCGAGTGGATGACCCCGAGGGTCGCGTAGCAGTCGGCCACCGACTCGACGATGCACCGGAAGGCGATCACGTCGTAGACCTTGTCGAAGTCGCTCTGCTGCGCCTGCATCTTGCGCCAGATCGAGTAGTTGTGCTTCGCGCGCCCGGTGACCTCCGCGGCGAAGCCCTGCTTCGCCAGCTTCTGCGAGAGGATCTTGCAGACGTCCGCGATGTACTTCTCGCGCTCGGGGGCGCTCTTCTTGATCTTGTCGACGAGCGCTTGGTACGCCTCCGGGTCGAGGTACTTGAACGCGAGATCCTCGAGCTCGCTCTTCACCCGCGCGATGCCGAGGCGGTTCGCGAGGGGGGCGTAGATCTCCATCGTCTCCCGCGCGATGCGGTCCTGGGCCTCCGCCTTCATGAAGTCGAGCGTCCTCATGTTGTCGAGGCGGTCGCACAGCTTCACGAGCAGGACGCGGATGTCCCGCGCCATCGCCACGACCATCTTGCGGAAGTTCTCCGCCTGGCGGTCTTCGCGGGAGATGAAGTTGATCTTGGAGAGCTTCGTCACCCCGTCGACGAGGAACGCGACCTCCTCTCCGAACTCGCGCTCGAGGTCGTCGACGGTGGCGAGGGTGTCCTCGACGCAGTCGTGGAGGAGGCCGGCGCAGACGCTCGCGGTGTCGAGCTTCAGCTCCGCGATGATGCCGGCGACGTTGGAGGGGTGGACGAAGTACGGGTCACCGCTCTTGCGCGTCTGGCCGTTGTGGGCCTTGTTCGCGAACTGGTAGGCCCGCTCGATGAGTGCGGCGTCGGCGTTGGGGTGGTAGGACTGGACGCGTCCGACGAGTTCCTGCGAAGAGAGCATGCGGGCGGGGCCGCCGCCCGCAAAACAGCGGGCTCGCGGCGACATAGAACGTAACACCCATGGATCGGTCCGGCAATTCTGGGGGGAGCGCAGCGCGACCCACGCTCGGCGTCTACGTCCACTTCCCGTGGTGCCTGAAGAAGTGTCCGTACTGCGATTTCGCCTCGTATCCTGCGGCGCGCGAGGTGATCCCACACGCCGGCTACGCGGACGCGCTGCTCGCGGAGCTCGAGGTGCGAAGGCCGGATATCGGCGACGACGCGACGCTCGCGACCGTGTTCTTCGGGGGCGGAACGCCCTCGCTCTGGGAGCCGGAGGAGCTCGGCCGCGCCCTCGCCGGCGTCCGCGGGTCGTTCACCTCCGTCGCCCCCGAGCTCGAGGTGACGGTCGAGTGCAACCCCACCTCCCTCGACGAAGACCGCGCGTCCCGCCTGCGCGAGGTCGGGGTGAATCGGCTGAGCGTCGGGGTGCAGTCGCTCGATCCCGGGCGGCTCGCGTTCCTCGGCCGGCTCCACGATGTGGAGGGCGGGCTTCGCGCGGTGCGCGCCGCCCTCGCGGCCGGGTTCGATCGGGTGAGCGCCGATCTCATCTACGGCGTCGAGGGCGGCACCCCCGAGAGCCCCGAGGCAGCGGCGCGTGAGGTGGCCCGCCTCGTCGACGAGACGGGCGTCCGACACCTCTCCGCCTACGGGCTGACCATCGAGCCGGGGACGGCGTTCGGGGAGCTGCACCGGAAGGGTCGCCTCCCGGTCGCGAGCGACGACGTCCTCGCCGACTCCTTCTTCGCGATCGACGAGGCCCTCGGGGCGCGCGGACTCGCCCACTACGAGGTCTCGAACTACGCCGCCCCGGGGGAGGAGTCCCGGCACAACCTCGGCTACTGGCGCGGCGACGACTACCTCGGGCTGGGATGCGGCGCGGTCGGGACGCTCTCCGATCGCGACGGAGGGACGGCGGCGCGCTATCGCAACCACCCCGACCCGGGGCGCTACATGCGCGGCGCCGCCGCCCGGTCGCTCGCCGTCCTCGAGCGCGAGTCGCTCGATCCGAAGACGCGCCTGCGCGAGCGGATCATGCTCGGTCTCCGGCTCGACGCCGGCTTCGATCTCGGCGCGGCGGAGGAGGCGCTCGGCCTCGCCCCCGACCCGGAGCGGACGCGGGTGATCGACGGCCTCGTGCGCGCGGGGAAGCTCGAGCGCGACGGCCGGCGCCTTCGAATTCCGAAGCGCGCGCGCGCCTTCACCGACGGCATCGCGGCGGCGCTGTTCTGACCGCGGGCTCGCTCAGGTGCCGCAGACGACGGCGGTCGCGCAGGTCGCCTCGCAGACGTCGCAGTCGATGCAGCCGCGCGCGGCGTCGTAGAGATCCGTCCCCGTCGGGTTCTGGGCGCGGCACGTCTCCCAGCACTCCTCGGGGGTGGCCCCGCAGAGGGTGAGGCACTCGTCGATGCCGACGCAGGTCGGGTCGGCGAGGCAAGCCTGCGTGACCTCGAAGCACGGCCCGTTGGTGGCGCATGTGCGGCAATCCGCGCACGATCCGGGGCCGCACTCGCTGCCGCCCCCCGCGTCGCCGCCGCCCGCGTCTCCCCCGCCCTCCTCCTTCGATCCCCCCGCCCCGTTTCCCCCTCCGCCTTGCGGCATGCGGAGGAGGTCGCAGCCGGAAGCGGCGAGGACGAAGCCCAGCGCGAAGCACGACGCGAGGAACGAGCGGCTCACGGCGGTCGGGCTAGCACGGGCGGATGGGCCCGGCCAAGATCGCGCTCAGGGGAGCAGCTCTTTGGTGGCGAAGAGCCCCATCGCCGTCTTGCGTGCCTTCGCCCCCTGGGTCGCGTCGAGGAAGACCTTCGCCCCGTCGCGGTCGTAGCTCATGAGGTTGTTCTTCACGCTCGTGTGATCGTTTCCGAGGTAGTGACCGAGCTCGTGGGCGAGCGTGGTGGGCAGCGCGCTCGCCGCCACGATGACGACCTTCTTCTTCAGGTTCGTGAGCTTGCGCCACGTCACCCCCATGCGATGCCGGCTCGGATCATCGACGTCGCGCAGGGAGGTGACGAAGAAGAGGTTCGCGACCCCTTTGACCATCGCTTCGCACACGGCGTCTCGATCCGCGCGCGTCTCGAGCACGGCGAGCTTCTTGTCGGCGGCGCGCAGCTCTCCGCGAAGGGCGAAGGAGATCGCGTACGGCTCGAAGATCTCGTTCGCGCGGGCGAGCTGATCGTCCACGAACGACCGCGGCACGACGGGGGCGGTCGTCTTCTTGCCGTCGACCTCCACCTCTCGCTCCGCGATCGCCACCCCCACCGGGACCACGATCGGCTTGGGCTCCTGACCGGCGCGAGCCACCCTCGTCGCGGCGACGCTGGCGGCGATCCCGCCCGCGAGCCCGCCCATCAGTACATGCCGCCGCGTCAGGTCCCCCATCGCGGTCGAAGGATACCGCGGGCCGCCCCGACGGGCACGCCGAGCCGCACAAAAAGCAGCGCTCCGCCGCGACGAACACCGGTACGCTGAGCGGCAACATCGTGAAGGTCGCCATACTCTGCGGTGGGCTCGGGACGCGCTTGCGCGAGGAGACCATCGTGCGACCCAAGCCGATGGTCGAGATCGGCGACCGGCCCATCCTCTTCCACATCATGAAGATGTACGCCGCGTACGGGCACAAGGAGTTCGTCCTGTGCCTCGGGTACAAGGGCGACGTCATCCGCGATTATTTCCTGAGCTACGAGCTCATGCGGTGCGACGTGACGGTGAGGCTCGGCTCGCGCGACGTGGAGATCCACGACGGCTCCCACCCCGAGGCGGACTGGGCGGTGACGATGGCCGACACGGGGGACAAGACCTTGACCGGGTCGCGCCTGCGGAGGGTGTCGCGCTACCTGGAGGGCGGGACGTTCATGGCGACCTACGGGGACGGCGTGGCCGACATCGACGTCGACGCCCTCCTCGCCTTCCACGCGCGCCACGGGAGGCTCGCGACCGTGACCGCGGTGCGCCCTTCGTCGCGCTTCGGGGAGCTCGCGATCGAGGACGGCGTGGTGCGGGTGTTCCGCGAGAAGCCCCAGGTCCACGAGGGCTGGGTGAACGGCGGCTTCTTCGTCTTCGATCCGCGCGTCCTCGCGATGGCGGAGGGCGACGAGTCCAGCCTCGAAGCCGACGTCCTCGTGCGCCTCGCCGAGATGGGAGAGCTGGGCGTGTACCAGCACTCCGGGTTCTGGCAGTGCATGGACACCTACCGCGAGATGGAAGTGCTCAACGAGCTTTGGCGGACGGGGCGAGCCCCGTGGATGACGCGCGCCGGCCGATGAACGCCCCCCGAGAGCGCCCCTTCGCCGGCCGCTCCGTGCTCGTCACGGGCCACACCGGTTTCAAGGGCGGCTGGCTCTCGGCCCTCCTCGTGGAGCTCGGGGCCACCGTCACCGGGCTCGCCCTCCCCCCCGAAGGTGCGCGCTCGTTCTTCACGTCCGTGGGCCTCGAGGGCCGCGTTCGCTCTCACCTCGGTGACGTCCGCGACCGCGCCGGCGTCGAGCGCGTCGTGCGCGAGGCGGAGCCCGAGGTCGTGTTCCACCTCGCCGCCCAGCCCCTCGTCCTGCGCGGCTACGAGGAGCCCGCGGCGACGTTCGACACGAACGTGATGGGCGTGGTGCGGGTGCTCGACGCGGTCCGCGCGTGCCCGAGCGTCCGAGCCGTGATCGTCGTGACGAGCGACAAGTGCTACGAGAACGACGAGTCCGCGCGCCCGTTCGTGGAGGGGGACCGCCTCGGGGGCAGCGATCCCTACAGCGCGAGCAAGGCCTGCGCGGAGATCGTCGCGAGCGCGTACCGAGCCTCGTTCCTCGCCGGGGGCAGGCCGCGCGCGCGCCTCGCGACCGCCCGCGCCGGCAACGTGATCGGCGGCGGGGATCACGCCGACCTCCGCATCGTGCCGGACGTGATGCGCGCCCTGTTCGAGGGTCGGGAGCTCGTGGTGAGGAGCCCGGACGCGGTCCGGCCGTGGCAGTTCGTCGCCGACACCGTCCACGGCTATGTCGCCCTCGCGCGCGCCCTCCTCTCGGACGAAGGTGACCGGTTCGAGGGCGCCTGGAACTTCGGCCCGGGCGCGGAGAGCCTGGTCTCGGTGCGCGATCTCGTCGCCCGCCTGCGGGCGCGCTCGGGGCTCGCTCAGGTGCGTTGGGACCCTTCTCCCTCGCGCCCGGCCGAAGCCCATCATCTCGTGCTCGACGCGGAGAAGGCGCGGCGGCAGCTCGGGGTCGCGCCCTCCGTGACCCTGGACGAGGCCATCGATCGAACGGTGGCCTGGTACCTCGCCGAGCGGGGCGCGACGCCGGACGCGATGTTCGCCCGGACGCTGGACGATCTCCGGAGAGCGGAGCGACCGGCGTGACCGCGTGTCGAGGCTGCGATCGTCCGCTCGGAGCGCCCTTCCTCGACCTCGGCGAGACCCCGCTCGCGAACGCCTTCGTCCACCCGCGCGACGCCGCGCGCGCCGAGCCCCGCTACCCGCTCGCGGTGGCGCGCTGCGAGGGGTGCGGGCTCGTCCAGCTCGAGCGCACCGTCCCCCCCGAGGCGCTCTTCTCGCGGTACGCGTACTTCTCCTCGTACTCGACGTCGTTCGTGGAGCACGCGCGCCGCATGGCCGGAGACTTCGCGCGCGCCTACGGGATCGGGCCGGGCCGGCGCGTCCTCGAGATCGCCAGCAACGACGGCTACCTGCTCGGCCCCCTCTCGGAGCGAGGCGCGACCGTGCTCGGGATCGAGCCCGCCGAGAACGTCGCCGAGGTCGCCCGCGCGAAGGGGATCCCCACCCTCGTGCGCTTCTTCGGGGAAGCGGTCGTGCCCCAGATCCGCGAAGCCCTCGGCCCCGCGGACCTCATCGTCGGGAACAACGTCCTCGCCCACGTCCCCGACGTCCGCGGCTTCTTGCGGGCGGTGCGCGCGTGCCTCTCCCCGACCGGGGTCGCCGTCTTCGAGGTGCCTCACCTGGCGGAGCTGCTCGCCCGCGCGGAGTTCGACACCATCTACCACGAGCACGTCTTCTACTTCTCGCTGGGGGCCCTGCGCTCCCTGTTCGACGCCGCTTCGCTGGAGGTGTTCGACGTCGAGCAGTCGGCGGTGCACGGGGGCTCGATCCGCGTTCACGCCGGTGCCCCCGGAGCCCGCCCCGTGTCGGGCGCGGTCTCGGACCTGCTGAGGGACGAGGACGCGGCCGGGCTCTCGACGGCCGAGCCCTACGTCGAGCTCGCGCGCGCGGTGGATCGCATCCGGAGAGACCTCCGCGCCCTGCTCGAGGATCTCAAGGCGCGCGGCAAGCGGATCGCCGCCTACGGCGCCCCCGCCAAGGGCAACACCCTCCTCTCGTTCTGCGGGATCGATCGCGGCTCGATCGACTTCACCGTGGATCGGAGCCCGCACAAGCAGGGCCTTCTCCTCCCTGGATCGCGCATCCCGATCCTCCCTCCCGACGCGCTCCTCGAGCGCATGCCCGACGCGACCCTCGTCCTGCCCTGGAACCTCGAGCGAGAGATCGTCGGGCAGCAGGCGGCGTACCTGGCGCGCGGAGGCCGCATGATCGTGCCCATCCCGAGGCCGCGCTTCATCGAGGCGGAGCCGGCGTCGTGAAGCTCGAGCCCACCCCCATCGAAGGCGCCTTCGTCCTCGAGCCGGAGCCTCACGCCGACGCGCGCGGCAGCTTCGCGCGGGTGTTCTGCAAGGACGAGCTCGCCGCGCGCGGCCTGGAGATGGACATCGCGCAGGCGAGCCTCTCCCATAACCCGATCGAGGGGACCCTCCGGGGAATGCACCTTCAGGTCGCGCCCCACGAGGAGATCAAGATCGTCGGGTGCATCGCGGGGGCGCTCTACGACGTGCTCCTCGATCTGCGCGAGGGCTCGCCCTCGTTCGGCCGCTGGTGGGCCGTCGATCTCGCGCCGCCCCTCTCCCGGCTCGTGTACATCCCCCGCGGCGTCGCCCACGGCTTCATGACCCGCGCCCCCGACACGACCGTCTCCTACTGGATCTCCGCCCCGTACGCGCCCGCCGCCGCGCGCGGGGTCCGCTTCGACGATCCGCGCTTCGGGATCGTGTGGCCGGGCCCACCGGCCATGATCGGCGAGCGCGATCGATCCTTCCCGGACTACGGCCCATGGTAGCCGACGCGAAGGGCCCTGTTCGCTCGGCGGCGCGCGTGCTCGTCACGGGGGCCACCGGCCTCGTCGGCGCGCGCCTCGTCCCTCTCCTCGCCGAGCGCGGCTTCCACGTCGTCGCCCTCGCCCGGCGCGCTCGCGCCGACCTCCCCGGCGCCGCCTCGTTCCTCGAGGCGGACCTGCTCGAGCCCTCGCAGCGGGAGCGCGCGGTCGCGCGCGCGGAGCCCGAGCTCTGCGTCCACCTCGCGTGGATCACGGAGCCGGGCGTCTACCTCGAGAGCCCCGAGAACGCCCGCTGGGCGGAGGCGACGATCGCCCTCGGAGCGGCCCTCGCCCGCGCGGGGACGAAGCGCCTCGTCGCCGCCGGCACCTGCGCCGAGCACGCCCCCGCGGAGGCGCCGCTCTCGGAGGCCTCGGCCGTGGGCGCGATCACGGCATACGGCCGCGAGAAGAGCCGCGCCTTCGATGGCCTCCTCTCGATCGCGCGCTCCACCCCGCTCTCGCTCGCGTGGGGCCGGCTCTTCCACCTCTACGGACCAGGGGAGGATCGCCGCCGCCTCGTCCCTTCCATCCTCTCGAGGCTCGCGCGCGCAGAGCCCGCCCCCCTCACCCACGGCGCGTCGTTCATCGATCTCATGCACGCCGACGACGTCGCGCGCGCGTTCGCCTTCGTCCTCGAGAGCGACCTCGAGGGCGCCGTCCAGATCGCTTCCGGGACGGCCCGCCGCGTCCGCGACGTCGCCCTCGAGATCGGCCACGCGACCGGTCGGCCCGACCTCGTCCGCGTCGGCGCCCTCCCCTCCCCTCCGATCGATCTCGGCTCGCGCATCGCCGACGTCGCGCGCCTGCGCAGCATCGGATTCTCGCCTTCGATCGAGCTGCGCGACGGGCTCGCGCGCTACGCCGCCTCCCTCGCCGAGGAGCGCGCGTGACGTTCCCGTGCGTGCTGTGTGATCGGCCGAGCGAGGACGAGCCGTTCCTCATCCGCGCCGGTGTCCCCGTCCATCAGAACCTCCCCCAGCCCACCCGTGACGCGGCCCTCGCCGTCCCGCGCGGCGATCTCGAGCTCGTCGCGTGCGGCGGCTGCGGCCTCGTCTGGAACCGGGCCTTCGACCCCAGCCTCACCGCCTACGGCGCCGGGTACGACAACGATCAGGGCTTCTCGGGCGCGTTCTCGGAACACACGCGCGCGCTCGTCGAGAGCCTCCGGACCGAGGGCGGATCGCGAGATCGGATCGTGGAGATTGGGTGCGGCAACGGATCGTTTCTCAGGGCCGTATGCGCGAGCACCGGGGCGTCGGGGCTCGGGCTCGATCCTTCGTATCGCGGCCCCGACGAGGTGGACGGCGGACGGGTGCGCTTCCGCCGAGAGAAGCTCGCCGGCGTCGCGGCGATGCCGGACCGCGGCCGCGCCAACGTGATCCTCTGCCGCCACGTCATCGAGCACATCGACCGCCCGCTCGATCTGCTGGTCGTCGCCCGCGAGCTCCTCGGACCCGACGGCGTCGCGTGCTTCGAGACCCCAGACGTCGTCCCCATCCTCGATGGGGTCGTCCTGTACGATTTCTTCTACGAGCACTGCTCCTACTTCACGCCGGGGGCGCTCACCTTCGCGTTCGAGCGCGCCGGCTTCGACGACGTCCGCGTCGATCACGTCTTCGGCGGGCAGTACATGTTCGCGCGCGCCCGCCGCGCCGAGCCGAGCGCGCGCACCGCCGCGGAGGGCGGCCGCGTCCCCGAGCTCGCGCGCCGCTACCGAGCCCGAGAGCGAGCTCGCGTCGAGCACGTCCGAGCGCGCCTCGATGCCCTCGCCGCGCGCGGCCCGGTCGCGGTGTGGGGGGCCGGCGCGAAGGGGGTCACGTTCGCGGGCCTCTTCGATCCGCGCGCCGAGCGTCTCGCCGGCCTCGTCGACATCAACCCCCGCAAGCAGGGCATGTTCGTGCCCGGCACCGGGCACCCCATCTTCGGGCCCGGTGAGCTCACCGCTCGCCACATCACCGACGTCGTCGTGATGAACCCCGTGTACCTCGACGAGGTCCGCCGCGCCGTCGCTCCCCTGCCCATCCACGTCCACGACGAGGCCACCCTGTGAAGGTCCACATCGACACCGACACCCACGAGCTCGTCTTCGAGGAGCCGGGAGGAGCGCGCGCGGTGAGCCTCTACTCGCGCGAGGCGTTCGCCTGGCTCGCCCGCTGGTACCTGAAGGTCGGCTGGCAGCAGAAGCACTCGTACGGCTTCTCGTGGCTGGGGCGCCCCATCATCCAGCTCCCCGACGATCTCGTCCGCATCCAGGAGGTCATCCATCGGGTCGAGCCCGACGTGATCATCGAGACCGGCGTCGCCCACGGCGGCTCGCTCGTGTTCTACGCGAGCCTCTTCGCGGCCATGGGCAAGGGGCGCGTGGTGGGCGTCGACATCCGCATCCGTGAGGAGAACCGGGCCGCCATCGAGGCGCACCCCCTCGCCGACCGCATCGCCCTCGTCGTGGGCAGCTCCGTCGATCCGGAGACGGTCGCCCGCGTGCGCGCCCTCGTCCGCCCCGGTGAGCGCGTCCTCGTCGTCCTCGACTCCAACCACACCTTGGCCCACGTCGCGGCCGAGCTCGAGGCGTACGCCGATCTCGTCACGCCGGGCTCGTACATCGTGGCCACCGACGGCCTCATGGAAGACCTCCACGACGTCCCGCGCGCAGAGGCCTCGTTCGCTTCCGACAACCCAGCCGCGGCCGCGCGCGAGTTCGCCCTCCGCAGGAGCGACTTCGTGCTCGAGGATCCCCCCGCGCCCTTCGACGAGACAGAGGGGCTCGTGCGGGTGACGTACTGGCCCGACGCCTACCTGCGGAGGCGTTGAGCCATCAGTCGGGGAGGAGCGCGGACGCGACGCGCGCGGCCGCGGCCGCGTCGTGGAAGCCGGCCACGTCGCCGTCGATCGCGAGCAGCCCGCTCGGTGAGAGGCCCTTGCGGCGGACCTCGTCGCGCGGCTTCTTCGGCGGCACCGCCTCCGGCTTCAGCGCGAGGCGGTATTTCGCGGCGAGCCGCTGGGCATCGTCGAGCAGCTCTTCGTAGCGATCGGGGTTCCGGTTGATGTTGCCGAGGATGGAGCCGATCACCCGATCGATCCGCACGTCGTAGCGGTCGTCGTCGGGGAAGAGCGCCAGGCGCGCGCGGATGTTCACGTTCGCGATGTGCATCTCGAGGCTCGTCGAGGGGACGAGGCTCTCGTGGACGGCGTACGCCGCCGGATCGTGCTCGAGGGCCCACTTGTCGCGCGCGGCCGACGAGAGGTTCGGGAACACGGCGGACGTACCGATGCTGCTGCCGGAGGTCCCGGAGAGGGAGGCGCCCCGCGCGAGCCGAGCGAACGAATCGACGAAGTAGCAGCAGGAGACGCCGGACTCGACGTCGGGGGTCGAGGTCACGAAGTACTGGCCCGCCCGGTCCTTGATCCGCTCCAGGATGCTCCGCTCGACGAACGACGTGTAGAGGCTCGGCAGATCCGCGAACGAGACCTCGGAGGCGTAGTAGACGGCGAGCAGGTCCTTCGACGCGACGACCGCCTCCTCCCCCACGCGCGCGAGATCGACGTGGAGCATGTTGCGCCGGGCGGTGAGGATCGCGTCCTTCCAGTAGTACGAAGTCTCCTTGCGCCACGCGACGATGGGCTGCCCCGTCTCTCGGAGGCACCGATCGACCCGCGCGAGCCCGTCCGGCATCATCGCGTCGTCGTCGCCGAGGATGAACACGTAGCGCCCTCGCACGTGACCGAGACCGAAGCTCCAGTTCTCGGACATTGGCAGGCGGCGCGGGGCGCGCACGTAGCGGACGCGCCGGTCCGCGATCGCCTCCACGATCGTGCGCACGCCTCCTTCCCCGAAGTTGTCGACGACGAGGACCTCGAGGTCGTCCCGTGGATCCACGAGGGCGCTCGCGATCGCGGCCGGCAGGGTCCCTTCGCGCTCGCGGGTGGGGATCATCACGGTGAACTTCGGGTCGCGGTTCGGCACGGGCTCGGCGGGGATGGTAGCAGCCCGCAGCTCCCCCCCGAAAAGCCCGCCGGCACGGGCAGAACACGCGTCCCACGGGAGGGGTCGGCGAGCGCGCAAGCGCGCCGGGGGTGGCACGGAACAAAAGAAAAAGCGTGCTCGGGGACGCCCTCCTTTGGTAGAAAGGCCCGGCCTCGCGAAGCTGGCGGAATTGGCAGACGCGCTGGATTCAGGTTCCAGTGGGAGCGATCCCGTGGAGGTTCAAGTCCTCTGCTTCGCACCGCGACGGCGCTCGGGCAGGCCGGGTCGGGACACCGACCCGGCTTGTCGATTTTGTACGGGCACGATCTCTCAGCGACCCGCGACGACGTCGCAGACGACGCGCGCGACCCGAGGACCGACGAGGAGGAGACCGTCCTCGCGCGCCTCCGCGCAGCGGAGCTTGCCCTCGGCCGACTCCAAGCGGACGCCGATGCCTCCGCACGAGGCCCGCGCCACCTCGATGAGCACGGGGCCCGCCGGTCCGATCTCGAAGGTCTCGACGCGTCGATCGGAGGGGAGCCACTCGACGTGGAGCGCCGCCCTCGCGGACAGCCCTCGCAGCTCGACGCGGACCGGGCAGCCGACGAGGTGACCGAGCATGAAGCCGCGTCCGCGCCGCTCGGGCTCGTATCCGAGGGCGACGAGCCGATCGATGTCGGCGTCGTCTCCGACGAAGAAGACGTCGTCGAAGGCGGTCCCGAACGAGGCGAGCCGGACCAGCTCGGCGCGTCGCGCGGCCGGGTCGGCGTGGGGCAGGAAGAAGCCCGCGTAGTCGCGCCGGGGGACGCGCGGCATGCGCTCGAGCTTGCTCTCGACGAGGTGCACGTTCGGGAGCACGGAGAACGTGTAGGGCGAGACCGCGTCTCGATCGACGGCCACGAGCTGCCCCACGTTGAGCATGAACGCAGCGTGGGCGAACGTACGGGTCTCGTCGCGCTGAACGTCGAGGAGGGTCTCCTCGAGCGTGACGATGGGCAGCAGCGTCCGCCCCTTCTCGGCCTTGGCTCCGAACGCGCCCGCCGCCGCCGGCGTCTCTCGGAAGAAGCGCGCGTGCTCCGCCGCGATCCACCCGTTGGAGGCGAGCGCGAGCCCGAGACCGACGACGGTGATGAGGGCGCGCGCTCGGACGGACGCGCGCTCGAGCGGGACCAGGGCGAGGCCGGTGAAGACCCACAGCACGATGAACCGGGGCTGGACGAGCTGCCACACCCCGTCGTTCATGGGCGACAGCAGCGTCCCGCCGACGCCGAGCGCGGCCACGACCGCGACCGCGACCGCGCGCCGGTCCCACCTCCTGCGCGCGGCGTCGCCGACGACGAAGGCGATGCCGGCGGCGCCTAGCGCGAGCAGCGGGAGGCCGCGATAGAGAGGCCCGCTCATGAAGCAGGTGCGGAGCCCCACCAGGCGCTCTGCGAACGAGAGGTCGAGGTAGTCCCGCTGGATGATGCCCTTCTGGGCCAGCTCGTCGAGGGCGTCCTTGGTGAGGAGGGTGACGGCGACGGTCGGCGCGCAGCCGATCGCGGTCGCCCCGATCTCGCGGAGCCTCCGCCCCCTCTCCGAGGTGAGGACGCGGAGCACGAAGATCGAAGCGCACGCGATCTGCCCGCCGACGGGGTGGAACACGGTGGCGGCGAGGCAGAGCGCGTACACCCCGAGCTCGCGGCGGATGGACCAGCGCGGGCTCCCGATCGCGACCGCGATCGCGCCCAGCCCGATGCCCACGCTCCCCACGAACCCCACGAACCCCATGTGGACCGACCAGGTGAACGCCCCCGCGACCGCGAAGAGCGCGAGAGGAGCGCGTCTCCGATCGAACGCCCGCGCGAGGGCGAGCACGGCGATCGGGATCGCGACGACGGTCAGCAGCATCGCGATCGCGTAAGCGAGCCGCCAACCGGTGAGGCGCTCGAAGACCGCATAAACGAGGGGGAAGCCCACGGTGGTGAGGGGCCGGCTCGCTTGGAACTCCGACGCGTACCCCGGCTCGTCGAGGTGGGCGCGGACGTGGGCCGCGTAGAGCGTCTTGGGGCCGTCGTGGGTCGGGACGTACGGCACCGCGAAGACGGCGAGCGCCACCGGCACGCACGCGAGGACGAACAGGACGGCGAGGACGCGGGGCGCGAGGATCGCCGACGCGAGCCCCTCCGCGCGACCTCCCCGTCGCTCGCGCCTCTCCTCGTCACCGTCGCTCGACACCGCCACCGGCGCGGCATCCTATCAGTCCATGACGGGGCCGCCTGCTCGCCCGCGAAAGCTGTGGTAAGGGAGCGCCGCGATGTCGAAACGACGCCCGGGCCGATTGTGCCTCGCCGACGGCACCACCTTCGAGGGCACGCTGTTCGGAGCGACGGAGTCCTGCGAGGCGGTCACGGGAGAGGTCGTCTTCACGACGGGCATGACCGGCTATCAGGAGGTCCTCTCCGACCCTTCGTACACCGGGCAGATCGTGACGATGACGGCGCCCCAGATCGGAAACACCGGGGTCAACACCGCCGATCCGGAGAGCCGCGGGATGCCCGCGGCGGCGGGCTTCGTGGTGCGCGACCTCAGCCCCACGACCTCGAGCTGGCGCAGCGAGGGGACGCTCGAGGCCTGGCTCGCGAGCGCGTCGCTCCTCGGCATCAGCGGCGTCGACACGCGACGGCTCACCCGCCACCTCCGCGACCACGGCTCGCAGAACGGCGCGATCGGCAGCCTCGACGCCGCCACCCTCGTCGACCGAGCCCGCGCCGCGCCGAACATGGAAGGCCTGGATCTGGTGCGCCGGGTGACGTGCCGCGAGCCCTACCGTTTCGACGCGCCGACCCCGGATGCCTTTCGGACGTTGCACCCGGCGCCGTCGGCGGCGCGCGGGACAGGGGCGAAGCCGCGGGTCGTCGCGATCGATCTCGGCATCAAGCGCAGCATCCTCCACGCCCTCGTCGACACGGGGTGCGAGGTCATGGTCGCGCCCGGCACCCACCGCGCGGAGGAGATCCTCGCGATGAGCCCCGACGGCGTCTTCGTGTCGAACGGCCCCGGTGATCCAGCGGCGGTCGAGTACGCGATCGAGACGGTGCGTGGTCTCCTGGGAAAGAAGCCGCTCTTCGGCATATGCCTCGGGCACCAGCTCCTCGCCCTCGCGACCGGGGCGCGCACCTACAAGCTCAAGTTCGGTCACCGCGGGCTCAACCAGCCGGTGCAGAACCTCGCCACCGGGAGGATCGAGATCACCTCTCAGAACCACGGCTTCGCGGTGGACGTCGCCTCCCTCCCCTCGTCCGCGAAGCCCTCGTACGTCCACCTCAACGACGGCACGAGTGAAGGGCTCGAGATCCCGGAGGCCCGCGCGTTCTCGGTGCAGTTCCACCCCGAGGCGGCGGCCGGGCCCCACGACACGCTCCACCTCTTCTCGCGCTTCTACGAAGCGATGACGACCTCCTGATCGGCGAGCCCCGGATGAAGAAGTCCGTTCATTTCGTGAGCCTCGGGTGCCCCAAGAACCGCGTCGACTCCGAGGTCATGCTCGGGGTCGCCCTCGGGGGCGGCTTCGAGCACGTCGACGATCCGAGCGCCGCCGAGGTCATCGTCGTCAACACGTGCGGCTTCATCGGGGAGGCGAAGAAGGAGTCCATCGACGCCATCTTCGAGATGGCCCGCCACAAGACGGAGGGCCGCTGTCAGAAGCTCGTCGTCACCGGCTGCCTCGCCCAGCGCCACCCCCACGAGCTCGCCGCCGAGATCCCCGAGATCGATCACCTCCTCGGCTCGAGCGACATGATGAAGCTCGGCAAGGTGCTCACCGGGACGGAAGAGCGCGTGCTCGTCGGCACCCCCGCCGATTGGCTCGTCGCCGCCGACGCGCCGCGCGCCCTCTCTACCCGGCCCGGCAGCGCTTACGTGAAGATCGCGGAGGGGTGCAACCGGACCTGCTCGTTCTGCGTCATCCCCGAGCTGCGCGGCAAGCAGCGGTCACGCTCGATCGAAGACGTCGTCCGCGAGGTCGAGCAGCTCGTCGACCGTGGCGTCGTCGAGATCAACCTCGTCTCCCAGGACACGATCGCCTTCGGCCGCGATCGCGAGGACCGGCCGGAGCTCGCCTCCCTCGTGAGGGCGGTCGCGGACGTGCCGGGCGTGCGGTGGACGCGGCTCTTCTATCTCTATCCGGAGACGCTCCCCCCCGCGCTGATCGAGCTGCTCGCGGACCACCCGCGCGTCTTGCCCTACGTCGACATGCCGCTCCAGCACGCGGCGGACGGGATGCTCCGGAGGATGCGCCGGGGCCACGGCGGGGCGCGCCTGCGCAAGGTCGTCTCCACCCTCCGCGAGCGCGTGCCCGGGCTCGTCTTCCGCACCGCGTTCATCGTGGGCCACCCCGGCGAGACGGAGGAGGAGTTCGAGGAGCTGTGCGACTTCGTCCGGTGGGCCGAGTTCGATCGGGTCGGGCTCTTTCAATACTCGGACGAGGAGTCGGCCCGCAGCTTCCACCTCGAAGGCAAGGTGCAGAAGCGCACCGCCCAGCGCCGCTACCGCGCCCTCGCCAACATCCAGCGAAAGATCCTCGCCCAGAAGAACGAGGCGATGATCGGCCGCGAGCTCGAGGTGCTCGTGGAGGGCCAGAGCGACGAGCACGAGTACGTGATGATGGGTAGGCACGCCGGCCAAGCGCCCGAGATCGACGGCCAGGTGTACCTCTCCGGCGGCGAGTGTCGGGCGGGCGAGATGCGGCGGGTGACGATCACGCAGGCCGCCGACGTGGACCTCGTCGGGGAGCTGCACGAGGCGGACGCACCGCCTCCCGCGCCGCGCGCCGGCAAGAAGCGCCCCGGCAAGACGCGCCTCGTCGTTCTGGCGTAGAGTCGGGGCTGATGGATGCATCGGCCAGCGAGTGGATCGCGCGCTCGCGCGAGTCGCTCGCGCGCGGCGACATCGACGCGGCGGTCGTCGCGGCCGAGCGCGCGGTCACGGCCGCCCCCGCCGATGGCGAGGCCCACCTCGCGCTCGGGACCGCCCTCGCCAAGCGCGGGGACGAAGGCCGGGCGGAGATCGCCTTTCGAGAGAGCATCCGCATCGGCTCGACGGGCCCGCGCGCCCACGCGAACCTCTCCGTCCTGTTGAAGTCGCAGGGCCGCCTCGAGCTCGCGCTCGAGAGCCTCGCTCGCGCGACCGAGATCGATCCGAGCGGCGCCCGCCTCTTCGCGCGACGAGGTCAGCTCGAGCGGGATCTCGATCTCGCGGACAAGGCGGTGGCCTCGTTCCGGCGCGCCTTCGAGCTGGAGCCCACCAGCATCCACCGCGACGCCTATGGGCGCGCGCTCGTGGAGGTCGGCAAGCTCCGGGAGGCCACCGCGCTGCTCGAGGCAGCGGAGGCGCGGACGAAGGATGGCCTGCTCGTGCTCGCGTACGCCGCGGATGGCCTCGGCGATCGGGAGGCGCTCCGCCGCCATCTGGCCGCCCTCATCGAAGCGTCTCCCGGCCCGGCGCTGGCCCTCTCCGCCCTGGACCTCGTGAAGCACGCGGACGTGATGGAGCTCGGGGTTCGCCTCGCCGAGATCGTCCGCGCGTCCGCGAAGCCCGACAGCGAGCTGGCGGAGCGCGCCACCCTCGCCATCGCCAGCTGCGAGGAGGGCCGCGGCAACCGCGACGGCGCGCTCGCCGTCCTCGAAGGACACGCGCGAGCCCATCCGAGCGAGGGGATCTTCGCGGCGCTGCTCGAAGCCTGCCACCGCCTCGAAGCGAAGCGCCGCATCGGAGAGCTCATCGAGCTCTGCACCGGTCGCTATCCCGAGTCGGTGCGGGTCCAGACCGCCCTCGGGATGCTCTATCGCGAGCTGGACAAGATCGACGAATCGGCGGCCTGCCTCGAGACGGCCGTCTCGCTCGACCCCGAGGACGCCTTCGCGCAGGGGGAGCTCGCCCTCACCTATGCCGCCGCCGGCTATCACACCCGCGCGCGCGAAGCATTTCGGCGTTGCTTCGGAGCAAACCCGCTCGATGCGCCTCGATACTCGAGCTTCATCTTTCCCCTCGTCCACGATCCCGCGACCCGTCCCGAAGAGGTCCTCGCGTGCACGCGTCGCTGGTCCGACCGGTTCGGCCTGCCGGTGCGCACCGTCGAACGACGGCCGCTCTCGCCGGATCCGGAGCGCAGGATCAAGATCGGGTACCTATCCTCGGATCTTCGAGATCACCCTGTCGCGCGCTTCGTGATCGGGCTGCTCCGGCACCACGATCGCGAGCGCTTCGAGGTCCATTGCTTCTCGAAGCGCGGCAAAGGCGATCGCATCGAGCAAGAGATCCGCAGCCTCGATCTGACCTTTCACACCGTAGAGTCCGACGACCCGGACGAGGTCGCGCGACGGATCGCGGACGCCGGGATCGATATCGCGGTCGACCTTTCGGGGTTCACCGCCGGCTCCCTCGTCGTGTCGCTCACCCGCTGCCCCGCCCCGATCCAGGTCACGTACGTGGGCTGGCCAGCCACGACCGGCATCCCCGAGGTCGACGTCCGGATCACCGACGCCCTCGCCGACCCGATCGGCCGAACGGATGCGCTCCACACCGAGCGGCTCGTTCGTCTGCCCGTCACGTCGTGGTGCTACGACGCCATGGGGCACACCCCGATCGTCGAGCGAGATCCGGGCGCCCCGCTCGTTCTCGGCAGCTTCAACCGCGCGTCCAAGCTCAGCCGTCCCCTCCTCGACGCTTGGGCGGACATCCTCGGCCGGCTCCCGCACGCGCTGCTCCTCATCAAAGGCAGGGCGCTCTTCTCCAACCTCGCCCAGCGGCGGGTCCGCGAGGCGTTCGAGGCCCGCGGGATCGACCCGGCGAGGCTCATGATGTTGGGGTGGGCTCCCTCCACCCAGCAGCACCTCGCGGCGTGGGGCGACGTCGACATCGCGCTCGACTCGTTCCCCTACGCCGGCACGACGACGACGTGCGAGGCCCTCTACATGGGGGTGCCGGTCGTCACCCGCACCGGCGAGGCCCACGTCCAGAACGTGGGAGCGAGCTTGCTCGCGGCGGTGGGGCTCGGCGATCTGGTGGCGTCGGACTTCGAGGGCTACGCGGACCGGGTGGTCGCCCTGGCCGCCGACGAGCCGCGAAGGAGAATGTTGCGGATCACCCTCCGCGACAAGCTCGCTCGGTCTCGGCTCGGGGACGGACCAGCCTTCACCCGGAGCTTCGAGGAGGCGATGCGGAGCCTCTTCGTGGAGTACGTGACCGGCCCGCGCGCGCAGGCTCCGCGAGGGTCGCGGCTGACGCGGCTGGCCCCGCGCCATCACGTCGAGCCCTCGATCGCAGAGCGTGAGACGTTCGTCGCCTTCGAGCAGGGCCGAGAGCTCGACGCGGGGGCGGACGTGGCGGTCGAGGTCCTCGCGGCGCGTGCGGCGCGAAGCGGCGCCGCCCTCGCCTACCTGGAGCTCGAGGAGGGCCTTGTCGCGCGGGCCCTCGAGCTCGCGGCGAGGAGCGAGGTCAAGGTCGTCGCGCGGCCGAAGGACGCGAGGTCGGCGAGCCTCCTCGCCGCGAGCGCCGCCCTCCACCCCGGAGCCCGCGTGGAGCTCTTCGGCGATGCCGCGCTCTCGCCGACGGCGCTCACGCTCGCCGAGGTCGAGGGCGAGGCCTGGCTCGACGAGACGCGAGCGGACCTCGCCGACCTTCAGGCCCAAGCGCTCGTGCGCGTCGTCACCCGTTCGCACGAGCAGACGATGCGTGTGGCGCGCGCCGCCCAGGCGCGCGGGCTCTCGATGTTGCTCGCCTATCCGCTCCTCGGAGGGCTCGTCGAGCGCGACCGGCCATTCGATGAGCTCGAGCGGTCCGTGCTCGTCGTCACCCGTCCGGTGCTCGCACGGCTCCGCGAGGAAGGGGTCGCGTGCGAACGAGGGCCGGCCACGCCGGCCGGCAGAGACGCGTTCGAGATGTTCTCGCGCGCTCGAGATCGCGGCCGTCCCCTCGGGGAGCGCGCCGCCGCCCTCGAGGCGGGGTATGCGATGGCGGCGGACGCGCTCGCGATGAGCGGCGGCACCGCCGAGCGCCTCACCGCCGCGCGCTTCGCCTTGGAGACAGGGCGACGGAGCGAGCTGGAGCACCTCTTGACCCCCGTGATCGAGCGCCCGGAGCCGGTGGACGATCGCTGTCTACCGGCCCTCCCATCGTACGAGGGGCCCGCGACGCGCGACGCGCGGTGGGGGCGGCTCCAAGCGTTGGAGGCCCTCGTGATCTTCGGCGCGCGGTCCTCGTTCGATCGAAGGCGCCGCCACCCTCGCCTCCTGCTGCGGTTCTTTCGTGAGGGAGGCGAGAGCAGCGCGATGGATCGACGCCTCGGCCTTCTCCTCTCGCTGCTCGAGCGGGAAGGGCTCGGGGACTGACGCTCAGGGCTTCGGGGCGGCGACGGGAGCGAGCTCGGCCCAGTCACGCCAAGTCCCCGCGCAGTCGGAGGCCGGCGCGTTGGAGAGCGATCCGCCCGCGCAGCGCCCCAAGTCGCGCGGGAAGCCGAGGAGCGCCGCCTTCCCCGGGGAGAGTCCGGGGTAGCGGTCCCGCACGATCTCCTCGAACCGCTTCCGCCGCTCCGCGCCCATCAGCTGCACCGACTCGATCCGCTTCGCCGCGAGCAGGTCCCCGAGCTGCTTCTCGATGCTGCCGCGCAGCTCCGCGTCATCGGTGGTGGCGAGGATGACGGTGTACATCTCCACCGCGCGGTCGAGCCTCCCCATGCGCGCGTAGATCCCCGCTCCCCCGAGCGAGCCCCACACGATGTTCGCGTCGCTGGGGGCGAGCTCGGCCGCGCGGGCGAGGTAGTCCACTCCCTCGTGCCGCCATCGCTCCGCCTCCTCCGGGTCGTCGTCGAGGAACGTCCCGGGGGCGATGAAGGCCACGAACTGCCCGAGGATGAGCCACAGCTCCGCGTCCATTGGGCGCTCGTGGACCCCGCGCTCGAGGATGCGCCGAGTGGCGTAGATCTGATCGCGAGGGGGGGCCTTCGCCTGCATCGTGATCAGCGAGTCGGAGAGCTTGTACGGATCCCGCCACTTCGGGTCCAGCTCGTTGATCGCGTCGATGTGCTCGACCGCGATGTCGTAGCGGCGGCGCTCCGAGAGCCGAAGACCTTGGCTGACGAGCAGCTTCGCCCAGAGCACGTCGGCGAGGGCGGAGCGGTGCCCGAGGGACATCACGACGAGGTGCTCGGGCGGAGGGAGCAGGTACGCGTCGCGCGTCTCCTTCGTCTTCTCGTGGGTGATTCGCCCCGGGAGCTGCGAGGTGACGCCGGCGACGAGGGCGGCGAGCGCCACGAGCCCGGCCGCGAGATCTCCCCGCATCACTCGAGCTCTCGCGACACGAGGAGGCCGGCCATCATGCGCGCGCCCTGTCCAGGGAGCCGCTCACCGCGGACCTCGAAGGTGGAGAGGTTCCCGTCGCCGTCGAGATCACCGTGCGCGGTGGCCGAGAAGCGCGCCGCTTGCCCGACCTTGTCGAAGCTCGACTCGAACTGGAAGCTGTACGAGTGCTCGTGCTCCATCTTGAAAGCGAGCGCGCGCCAGGTGAGGTGGTCCCACGTCCCGGGCGGATCTTTGACCCGGACGCCGCGCGGCACCTCGGGCGGGGTGAGGCCGACGCTGGGGGGAAAGCTCTCGTGCTGCTCGTGCGCTGCCGCCTGGGCGACCGCTTGCGCCGAGATGCGGGAGAGCCCATCGAGCGCCTCGGTGGACTTCGACGCCGAGAGGGCGCGCACGAACGCCGGGACCGCGACGGCGAGGAGGCTCCCGCCGATCCCGAAGATGGCCGCGAAGCGGAGCAGCGTCATCTCCACGCGCGCACTCTAGCTCCGAAGGCGGACAAAGAGAAAGGGAGCAGGCGTGAGCCCGCTCCCCCGAAGAGCCTCGCGTCAGCGAGCCTGCGAGGCCGACTCGATCATTCGTACTCGTCGATGATCTCGATCTCGGTCGCGAGCTTGATGGTCTTCGTCGACGTGTTGACGCGTCCGCGCTGACCGAAGGCGCTGAAGGTCGAGTCGCCGTCGAGATCGCCGTTCGCGAACGCGAGGAACTCATTCGCGCCCACCCCCGCCATCGCAGGAGCGGTCGTGGCCGCCACGCCCACCACAGCAGGCACGAAGCCGTCGACGCGGCTCGCGTTGTAGCCGTACATGTAATAGGACGGGCTCGTGACGGTGTGCTTGAGGCACTTCCATCCCGTGCTCACGTCGCCTCTCTCGTAGTCGCTACCCGGCGTGGAGTTCGGCTGGTACTTCTGACCCACAGGTACGACGCTGGTGTCGGGGACGTTGTTGGCGCTGGCGCAGACATCGTGGGCGAACTGGCTCGCGAGGCTGCCTTCCGAAACGACCTCCTGAGCCGTCGTTTCGCGCTCGTAGGCGCCTACCGCGCCGCGCGCGATCGCGCCGAGCGTGTTCTTCGCCTCGGACGTCTTCGCGCTCTGCAGGTAACGGCGCACGCCGTAGATGGCGAGGGCCGCGAGGATGCCGATGATGGCAACCACGATCATCAGCTCGACGAGGGTGAAGCCAGCTCGGGCGTAACGCTTGAATGCTCGCATCGGTCAACTCCTCGATGGCAAGGCCATCTGAAACAAGAGCCAGGGGGCTCGCACGGACACACGAATCCCGTCGACCGCGGCGACGTGGTGCCCCGGCTCCCGGAAACAAATGCAAGCGCTCACGCGCTCGCGGACGATCGTGACAAGAATTGCTTGAGGCTCAAAAAAAGCTGAGGCCGCTACTCCGTGTCTTCATCGACGTAGACGTCGCTCTGCCAAGAGCCGCTCGAGAAGCGGGAGAACTGGCCGTCCAAATCGCGGTCGCCGATGGCGACGGCGAGGTACCAAGGCTCGAGAGGCGTGCCCAGCGCCGGCGGCAGCTTGTTCCAGGTTCCGCCGGGAAGGTTGAACGCTGCCGCGGCGACGCCGGGGCTACCCGCGAGGACGCCGTACGAGAATCGCACCGGACCATCGGAGCGGATCGCGAGGGCCTTGAAACAAGAGACGACCGTCGCGTCGGTGAAGCCTGCGCCCCAGGCGACCTTCCGGTCCCCGCTGGTGTCGAGCTCCGTCTTCTTCCGAGGAAACAGATCGTCGTCGCCCAGCGTCGTGCCGTTGAGCGAGGGCGCGGCGGTGCCCGTCTTGCAGCCGCCGTAGGAGAGGTTCTCCGCGCGCCACGCTTCTTCCGCGCCGCGGATGTTTTGAAGCATCGATTGAGCTTCGCTCGAGCCGGCCGAGAGCTGGTACTTCCGAAGGCCGTAGATCGCGAGCGCGGCGAGGACGCCGATGACCGCGACGACGATCATCAGCTCCACCAACGTGAATCCTCGACGCGCAGTTCGCATCGATCGCTTGAGTTGCATCGGTCGTGCCATGGCTCGTCCTCCCAAATGCTCGCTCAATCGTAGCCTGAGCCGTTGTCGAGTGCCGAGAAACGTCACCGCTCGGAGGAGATCGGTGACGTTTCTCGCGCCAGCTCCTCGTCGGCACCTTCGCCCACATCGATGCCGTGCTTCTCCAAGCGATAGCGCAGCGACCGGAAGGTGATGCCCAAGAGCTTGGCGGCGGCCTTCCGTACGCCCTGGGATCGGTCGAGCGCTTGCAGCAACAACCGCCGCTCCATCTCCCCCAAGACGTCGTCGAGCATGGTGCCGCCCTCGGGCAGCTCGGCGCCGATGAGCGGGGTTGGAAGGCTCGCGACGCCGCTCACCTCGCTGGGCAGATCACCGAGCCCGATCGTCGGGCCGGTCGCGAGCGCGACCGCTCGCTCCATCAGGTTCTCGAGCTCGCGGACGTTGCCGGGGAAGGCGTACCGATCGAGGGCGCGGACGACGTCGGGGCTCAGGGCGCGGACGTCCTTGTCCATCTCCTGCGCGAACCGCCGGAAGAAGCGATCCGCGAGCTTCGCCACGTCACCGCTCCGCTCTCGGAGCGGCGGCAGCCCGATGCGGATGACGTTGAGCCGGTAGTAGAGGTCCTGCCGAAAGCGGCCTGCCTTCACCTCTCCTTCGATGTCGCGGTTGGTCGCGGCGAGGACGCGAACGTCGACCGCCACCTCCGTATCGGACCCGACGGCGCGAACCCGCTTCTCCTGAAGGACGCGGAGCAGCTTCACCTGGAGCGCGAGCGGGAGCTCGCCGACCTCGTCGAGGAGGAGGGTCCCTCCTTCCGCTTCTCGGAAGAGGCCGGCCCTCGCCACGACCGCCCCCGTGAACGCGCCCTTCTCGTGACCGAACAGCTCGCTCTCCATCAGCGCTTCCGGCAGCGCTCCGCAGTTCACGACGCGGAAGGGTCGCGCCGCGCGCTCGCTCCGCTCGTGGAGCAGCCTCGCCACCCGCTCCTTGCCGGTGCCGCTCTCGCCCGTGATCAACACCGTGGTGCGGGTGGTGGCGGCGCGGTCGACGAGCCGAGCCACCGCGACCATGGCCTCGCTCGAGCCGAGCTCGATGTCGGCGTGGATGCTCGCGCGCTCGAGGCGAGCCTTGAGTCTACGATTCTCGCTCTGGAGGGCGTGCTTCTCGAGCGCCTTCTCGGCCTGAGCGAGCATGTGCTTCGGCGAGAACGGCTTGACGATGAAGTCGTACGCGCCCGCCCGCATCGCCTGGATCGCGGCGTCGATGGTGGAGTGCGCGGTCATCATGATGACCTCCGTGGATGCGCTGCGCGCCTTCGCGGCTGCCACCACGTCCATCCCGCTTCCATCCGGCATCACGAGGTCCGTGATCACGAGAGGGAACGGAGAGAGAGATGTCCTCAGGCGTTCGATCGCCGCACGGGCGCCGGCCTCGGTCGTCACCTCGCAGCCCGCGCGGCGCAGGGCGATGCTCAACATCTCTCGCAAGCTCGGCTCGTCGTCGACGACGAGCACGTGCGTGCCGGCGGGAGGAGCGCTCATCCTTCCAAGGCTACCACGCGATGGCAGGGGGCCGGGACGTCAGGCGTGCCCGAGCTCGCGCGGGCGCTCGTTCAGGGGGCGCACGCCTGCGGATCCACCTCGGTCCCTTCCCGAAGCTCTTGGACGACGAAGCGCGAAGCGGCGCTGTCTTCGCCGCCCACGGACTGGGTCACGATGATCAGGTCGCAAGGATCGGCCTGAATCACGGCGAAGAAGATCCCTCGGCGCTCTCGGTCTTCGACCACCACGCCGCGGCCGGTAGCGTCGTCGAGGATCACGACCTCCGCCCCCGGAGCGCAGGTTCCGCGAACTTGCCACGTGCCGGCTTCGGTCTCGGAGATGTTGTCCACCTCGGGAGGTGGCAGGGGGAGCGTCGGGCTCAAGCACGAAGCCGCGCACAGCGTCGTCGCGAGCGTCAGCCAGAAGCCGCCCTTCATGGGCAGCATCGTAGTTCAGCCCGAATGATTCGGCTACTCGCCGGGGCCTCTCACGGCGCGCCCTGCTTCGCCCGCTCGAGCTGGTCGCGGAGCACGTACCTCGCCCACTCCGCCTCGGCCGGGCGCGCGGCGGTGCGATCGTGGTGGGCGAGCGGATCGGCGCGCTCGTCGATGAGGAGGGTGGCGTCGTGCTCGCGGTCGTCGACGTAGAGCAGCTCCCGGGTCCGGAGCGCGGAGCTCCGAAGCGCGGGCGCGCCGAGCGGCCCCCCCCGCGGCTGGAACAACAGAGAGAGGACGAAGGTCTTCTCGGGCTCCCGACCGTCGAGCAGGACGGGGGCGAGGCTCTCGCCGAACAAGCCGTGGCGAGGATCCAGGGAGAGGATGTCGACGACGGTGGGGACGACGTCGAGGTGGCTCGCGAGCCCGCGACGAGAGGTCCCCCGCGCCGTCGAGGTCTGAACCACCAGAGGGACGTGCGTCTCGGCAGCGACGAGGGCCGAATCGTGATGGTCGCGCGGGTGGTCGGCGTCGAACGCCTCTCCGTGGTCGGACGTGAAGATGAGGATGTAGTCCTCGGGCGCGAGGCGGGCCTCGATCCCCTCGAACAAGGCGCCCCAGTGCTGGTCCGCGAAGCGGAGCTCGGTGTCGTAGCGATCGATGTCGCTCCTCCCTCCGCCGAAGGCCTCCGCCCCGCTCGGGATTTCGTACGGGGCGTGGTGGTCGAAGAAATGAACCCACAAGAACAAGGGCCCGCCGGAGGGCTCCGAGAGGAGCGCCAGGGCCCGCTCGACGAGGTCGGGCGCGGCATGGGGCTTCGCGCCGCGGGCCCGGCTGGTCGCGGCGTCGAGGGGCGTGGTGTCGACCTCGTCGAACGTCCCCAGCAACGACGGCCACTCCGCGGCCGCGAAATACGCTGCGCCCGGCAGCGCCACCGTTCGGTACCCCGATCGCGAGAGGACCTGGGCCAGCGTCTCCCGCGTCGCGCCCTCCACCGCGGCCTGGTTGCGAGGCGGCAGCAACCCGGGCACCGCGAGCGCAGGCAGCCCCGTGAAGAGCGCGGGCAGCGCGTTGCACGTGGCGGAGGAGGTCGAGTAGGCCGCGTCGAAGGTCGTCGCGCGCCGGCTCCACGCGCGAAGGTGCGGGGTGACCTCGCGCGGATAGGAGGAGAGGTTCGTGTGATCGAACGAGAGGCCGTCGGTCGTCACGAGGATGACGTGAGGTCGCTTCTCTCCGCGTGGAGATCGGGGGTGATGAGAGGCCCCACGCTCGGCGACGAACGTCGCGCTCTTCGCGTCGAGCCCCGAACAATCCTCGTCGAGATCGTTGTCGGGGATTTCGAGGGCGTGAGGGCCTCGCGCCGGATCGAACGGCGCGCAATCTCCCCCGCCGTAGGCGGACGCGGCGCCGTCCCCGTCGAAGTCGAGGAGGCGGCTCCCGAGCATCATGAACCGCCCCCCGGCCGAGCCGTGCGCGAGCAGCACCGACCTTCGCTCGAGCAGCAGACGCGGGGACCAGAGGCTCAGCCCCGCGAGCACGAGGGCGAGCGAGGAGACGGCGATCGCGGCGCCCCGAAAGCGGCTCTCCTTCGAAGTGCGCGACACGAGGAGCGCGCACGAGAGCGCCACGAGCACGATCACCGCCGCTCGCAGCCAAGGGAACCCGTCGCGCAGGAGCGGATTGCCCGATACCCAGGAGATGGTGCCCCCGACGACCGCCGCGGCAGCGAGGGCGACCAACGGCCGGACGATCGAGGATGCCCGGGCCGCGACGAGCTTGCTCGCGCGCGAGAGCAGGGGCCAAAGCGAGAGCGCGGTCGCGAGGCCCACCCCGAGGCCGCCCGCGCCCGCGAGCAGGACGGCGGCGGCCGCGTACGTGGGCGATCGGATGGCCGAGACGACGGCGCGGCCCGCGATCAGGCCGAGCCCCGAGGCTACGACGAGGGCGAGACCGATCGCGAGGAGCGCGGCGACGCGATCGGAGCCGGCGCTCTCGGACCACGCGGCGCGCGCTTGCCGGACCAGCCGCCGCTCGGCGACGTCGCGGAGGCCACGGGCAGTCGCGCTCGCGAAGGCCCCCGCGAGCAGCGCGAAGGGAGCGCAGGCTCCGATCGCGTAGATCGTCGTCCAGCCGTCGACGCCTCGGTGGGCGAGGTCGACGGCCATTTGATCGAGCGCGGCCCAGGCCAGAACCGACGTCGTTCCGAGCACGAACGGCCGCACGCTCACACGCTAACAGAAAGCGGCACGAGCGCGGGCGACCCAAACGACAGAGAGGAGCGACGCGCGCTCCTCTCTGTCCGATCTCGATGTGCTTCTTCTGCCTACTCGAACTTCACGCTCGCGACCGCCTTGCCTCCAGGCTTCACGTCGACGGTCACGCTCTTCGATCCCTTCTCGGGGTGTCGGAACGTGACCGTGTGCTTGCCGGCGGAGACGCTCAGCCCGACGACCGGCGTCTTGCCCACCGGTCGGCCGTCGACGATCGCGTTGGACGCAGGGATCGAGTTGCAGCTCAGCGTGCCGTTGCCGCTCGCGGTCGGAGGCGGAGGCGGAGGCGGCTTGGGGCCCCCCGTCTGCGCGGGCGGCGGCGTCGGGCCCGGCTTCGGCGCCTTGCCCTTCTCGTTGAGCTCGATCGTCATCGTCTTTTCGTAGGCGCCGTCCTCGAACTTGATCTCCTCCGAGAACTCCTCGAAGCCCTTCTTCGTGACGGTGATCTTCCAGCCCTCGTCGGTGGGGATGGTGACCTTCTTCAGCTTCGCCTCGTCGACCTTCTTCTCGACCTTCTTGCCGTCCTTCGTGCCGGACAGAACGATGTCGGCGCCCGTCGTCTTGAGCTCGACGGTGAGCTGGCCCTTGGTGACGACCGGCTTCACCTCGGGGAGCTCGACCATCTTGTTCTTTTGAACGTCGACGGTGGTCTCGGTGCTCTTGTAGTGCTCCCCTCCGTCGAACTTCACCTGGTGCGAGCCGGGGGTGAGGTCCTTCAGGACGACCGGCGACGACCCGAGCACGCCGCGCTCTTTGCCGTCGACGAGCACCTTCACGCCGTTGGCCCCCGACACGCGGAAGCCCGTGCCTTCGGAGACGGGCTCCGCGGTCGTGCTCGCGGTCGGCGCCGTGCTCGCGACCACCGCCGTCGAGGTCGTCGACGGCTTCTCGACCGGCGGCGCGTCGTCGACGGCGATCTGAACCGGCTCTTCGCGGCCGGCGTGGATCGAGACGCTCTGATCGGCCACCACCTGCTCGCCGATCACGACGCGGAGGTTGTGCGGCTTCGACTCGTCGAGCTCGCTCACGAGGCAGGGGGTGGTCTCGCAGACCTTCCGCCCGTCCACGAAGATATCTGCCTTGGCGACGGGCTGGCCGGTCTTCGTCTTCACCGTCACGCGCAGATCACCCTTGCGCGGGTACAGCAAGAAGACGGCGAGCCCGACGACGGCCACGAGCGCGAGCGCGGCGAGGACGACGGCGAGCTTGCTCGACGACCCTTCGCGGGGCCGCACGACCGTCGCCTCCTCCGAAGGTCGGCGAGGCGGCAGCGGGGTGGCCGTCGCCGCGACCGGTGCAGCCGGCGGGGGGGCGGGCGTCTCCATCACGATCGTCTTCGGCGGAGGGACCGCCGGCGGCGGGGGGACGCTCCGCGGCGCGGCCGCGCCACCCGACGACATGAGGAGCGTCGCGGCGTTGCCGACGCGCGCGGGCGGGGGCACGGGGGCGGGAGGCGCGCTCGCAGGAGGGGCGCCCGCGGCCGGCCGCGGCCCCTTGTTCATCGCGTGCTTGCGCTTCTCGAAGACGTGGGTCGACTCCTCCTCGTCTTCCCAATCCATGTCGACGTTGGCGCTCGCGCCCATCGCCTTTCCGGCGACGGGCGTATTCTCGTCTCCGCCCTCGCCCTTCTCTTCGGCGGGCTCGGCGCTGGCGGCCTCGGACGGCATCCCGACCGCGGAGCCGATGCTCGCGGGAGGCTTCGGAGGAGGAGGAACGGCCGCGACGAGCGTGTTGGGCGCCTTGCTCATCGGCGGCGCGCTGTTGCCGGCTTCCTTCGCCGCCGCCTTCGTCGGAGGAGGAGGAGGGGGCGGAGGCGTCGCGACCTTCCCCGGAGGCGGAGGCGGAGGCGGCGTGGCGGTCGAAGCCGGCGGCGGGGGTGGGGTCGCGCCTCCCGTCGACGTGGGCGGCGGCAACGCCGGCATCACCCCGGAGATCGTCTTCACGGGCGGCTTGCTCGCAGGCGGAGGCAGCGGCATCGGGGTGCTCGTCGGGGCCGCCGGCGCGGGCACCCCGAGCAGCGTCGTCTTACCACCCGACCGGAGCGAGGGCGGCGGCGGAACCGGCGCCGGCAGAGCGGCGTTGCGAGCAGAGGGCGGACCCGCCGCTTGCGATCCCGCTCCCGGGCCGTTCAAACCTGGTCCTGACAACGCCGGCCCAGACATGGGCAAGGAGCCCGGCACGTTCGAGGGGCGAACGGACTTCTTCGCGAGGCCCTCGAACACATCCAGGTCGCTCCCACCTTTCTCTTCAGCCATGTCGTGGCTCTCCTCCAACTTGTCCTGCGCGGTGCGCGCAGGAAACAGCTCACCGATCACGCGCATCACGGCTTCATCGCCGACGCGCGCACCCAACAATTGCACGAGCCCCCGCAGGGCTTCGAGAACTTTTGTGGTGGTATCGTACCGCCCCGCGGGCTTCGGCGCGAGCACCTTGCGGAAGACTTCGCGAAGTGCTTCGGGCAGCGGCGGCGACCCGGCCTGACGCGGCGAGCCGTCGTCGCGGAAGTGCCGAGCGATCTCCGGGCGCGTGTCCGGGTCGAGCCAGACGCCCTTGGCGAGGGCTTGAAGGACATCGACCGGACGCAGCTCCTCGAAGGGCACGCGACCGGTCACCATCTCGAGGAGCACCGCGCCGAGCCCGTAGAGATCGCTGCGAGGGTCGAGGTCGTCGCCGCGAACCTGCTCCGGGGACATGTAGCGGATGGTCCCCTTGATCTCGCCGACCCCGGTCGTCGAGTTGCGGCCCGGCACCTTCGCGATCCCGAAGTCGGCGAGCGCCCGGCACCTTCGCGATCCCGAAGTCGGCGAGCTTCACCTCCCCGCGCCGGCCCACCAAGACGTTCGAGGGGCCCACGTCGCGGTGGACGATGGGGCGGTCTTCGGTCCCCGAAGGATCTCGGAACGCGTGGACGTACTCGAGCGCCTCCGCGACCCGGATCGCGATCGTCAGGGCCGCCTCGAGCGGCAGCCGATACGAGCGGTCGCGGGCGACCTTGAGGAGGCGCTCGAGATCGACGCCGTCGACGAGCTCGTAGGCGACGTACGCGACGCCGGCGAGGGTGCCCGAGTCACGGACCCGAACCACCCCGGGGTGATCCAGCTTCTTGAGGATCTCCGCCTCCGCGAAGAGGAGCTCCTGGGTGTCGCGATCGTGCACCGCGCCGGCGAGGGCTCGCTTGAGGGCGACGCGCTCTTCCCTCCCGTCCGCCTTGCGGATGGCGAGGAACACCTCGGAGCGCGCTCCGAGCCCGATGCGCTCGACCAGCGAATAGGGACCGAACGACACCGCCCGCTGCACGTGGCCGCGCTAGCTAGCACGATGTCTCGCGCACGCAAAGCGGCGAGAGCCGAGCGCCGGCGACTAGGGATTCGCCTTCTTGTGGTAGCGCACCCGTTGCTGCTGAAGCGGGTACCACTCCGAGCGCGGGACGACCGGCGTGTCTTGGAAGAAGCGGACTCCGGCGGGGGCTTCCGCGCGAACGAGCTCGACCGCGGTCGGGCCCTTCGGCCAATGGACGGCGTTGCGCGCGAGGTCCGTACTGTCGCCGAGGGCGAGCTTGAGCGGCTCCGCCAAGAAGACCTGCTGCGAGCACCCGATCCCGGCGAGGAGGGTGCTCATCGCGCCGAGGTCACCGCGCCCTCCCCCCTTGAGCTCCGCGTAGAACATCATCCCCGACTCGTCCTGGATGCACGCGACCGCCGCCCCTTGCTTGCCGGCAGCAGTCCCGGTCGCGATTCGAAACGCTCCACGTCCCGGCGAAGCGTCGGCGACGACGAACGCATGGTCCTGCAGCCACACGCTCGACCCGCCCTCCGGACCCGGATCCACGACGAGGACCGACTGCGCCCTCCCCTCCGGACCCGGCTCTTCGCCGGGCGCCTTCTTCGCGGTGAGGGTCCGGGGATCGAGCTCCAACACGCGGAACGAGAGCTGCGGGTTGCTCTTCTCCGGCCGGGTCTCCGTGAGGGCCATCGCGTAGGGGAACCCTCGCTGCGGGAGGCCCTTCATCGTCCACGCCCCCTCGCCCTCCGCGGCTGGCTCGACCGCGGTCGGCAGGTTGTCGCCCGGGATCACATAGCGGAGCGTGAGGTAGAAATAGTCGCGCGCCTCGCGCTTGATGTACCGGGGGAAGTTCATCAACCCCATGCCCTTGATGAGGCGCTTGCCGTGGAACTCCCATCCCGGCATCTCGGGCACGTCGCCCTCCGCCTCCCACTTCGTGTCGAGCGGGCGGCCCACCGACGGGAGCTGCCCCGAGGGCGCGACCTTGTAAAACTCGAGGCCGGAGTGGCCCGCGTTCATGTCGAGCGCGATGCCGTAGGAGCAGCGGGTCTGGATCATCCCGCGGGCGAGCGCCTCCGGGCTCAGGTCCGCCCCGTAGAAGTAGGCGACGAAGCCCTCTTTGGTGAGGCAGATCCCCGTCCGCACGGTGTGGGTCTTGTCCTCGGCCCCCGGCACCGTGCCGCCCCACCACGTGCGGTCGTACGGGTTGAACTTCTCGTCCTGGACCATCACCGTCATGTTCTGGCGATAGGAGACGATCTTGTCGGGGACGGTCGCGTCGTTGGGCCACGTCCCGAACGCGGTGCTCCCGTCTCGGAGGCGCATGACGGTGGCGCCGTAGGGCTTGGGCGGCAGATAGACGACGCCGTCGGCCATCATCCCGAACTCCCCGTGCAGCGCTTGGAAGCCGGCGTTCGAGGCGGCCACCACGCGCTTCATCACGTCGGGGGTGCGGGGGATGAGCCCCGGACCGGCGTTGCCGGTCGCGCCCTTCGGCTCGACCGTCCCCGCCATCATGTGGAGGTCGATCATGCGCGGATCCCAGACCATCACGAAGACGCGCGTGTCCTTGCGCGTCGGATCCGTCCGGATGAACGTCGTCATGTACGTGGGCGGGAGGTTCGGCTGGTGGCGATAGAACGCCTCGTCCTCCTTTACGTTCCACTCCCCTTCGTTCGGCAGCGAAGGCGTCACGTAGGGCTCGAGAGGCGCGGGGGGCCAGCCCGTCTCGGGGTCGCGCGCGATCTGCTTCATCGGCACCCCGATCTCCTCGCCCATCTCCTCCGAGATCGCGGCCGCGACCTCCTCCGTCGTCTGCTCGCCGGAGTGCTTGACGAAGTAGTCCTTCGCCTCGAAGTACGCCTGCTTGATCGCCTGCATCCGGTCGTCGCCGATCTCGGCGCGCACGCGGTCGACCGACCAGGTGACGAGGTTGCCCGGCTGCGCGATCTCGGTCGGCGAAGGCTTGATCCACTTCGGCAACAAGGCGGTGAGCCCGTCGCCCTGCCGGAACAGCTCGGCGCGCCCGGCCTCGGTGCGGACGAAGAACGCTCCGTTCTCGGCGAGCACGTCCACCTCACCGTCGGCCTCGACGGTGAAGACGTTCCGCCCGATCCCGCGCAGGCGGCCGGTAGCCTGAAGGTTCGTGACCGCGTTCTGAGCGCGCGCCATGAACGGCCAATCGAGCTTCGGCTGTCCACCGAAGTCGAGCACGGTGACGACGGTGGGCGCGCCCTCGACGCCGCTGTTCGAGGCGTAGGCGACGTGATCTCCGACGACGACGGGGCGCGTCTCGTCCGCCCCCGTCGTCTCGCTGAGGTTGTAGCCGCCGTCGAGATCCAGGAGCGAGCCGCTCGGCGAGAGCTTGGCGTCGAACAAGTAGATGTCGGTCGGGGTGTCCTCGTCGGCGGGGATCATCACCCCGGGATCGGGACCGGGGACCATGGCCACGCTCGCGCGCACGAGCACCCGGGAGCGGCTCACGGTCGAAGCGAGCCCTCGCGGGCCGTCCATGAACACGACATCGTCGGCCTGGGCCCGAAGGCCGCGCTCCGAGAGCAGCTGCGCCACCGCGGCGCGACGGTCTCCTCGCGACACCTTCGGCTCGCGCGCCACCGCGGCCGCCGCGACGAGGGCGCCCACCGCGAGGAGCGCCCACTTGCCCTTCCGCCGCGACGACCGCGCCGCCGCGTCCGCGCGCGTTCTGGGCCCGGGGGGCTCGCGCGTGAGGACGTGGGTCGTGGGCGTCGAAGATGCCATCGCTCGTCGGGTCTGGAACAGAACGGCCGGGGCTCGGGATGCAATCCACCAAGGCGAGCCGCGACGCAACCTTTTGGCGCTCGACGACGGCGCCGAGCGGGAACCGCCGCGCGATCTCTGGTAAAGCGGCGCTATGTCCGAAGCAGTCGACGAAGCGCTCGTCGCAAGGCTCGCGTCGCTCGCGCACCTCGAGCTCACCGCGGAAGAGACGAAGGCGATCACGAGGGATCTGGAGAGCATCCTCGCCTATGTCGAGGTGCTCTCGTCGGTCGACGTGTCGGGGACGGAGCCGCTCGCCTCGGTCGCGACCGGCGGCGCCGCCCGCCGGCCGGACGAGCCGCGGCCCTCGCTGCCGCGCGAGCTCGCCCTCGCCCAAGCCCCCAAGACGGCGGAAGGGGGCTTCGTCGTCCCCGCCTTCGTGGACGAGGGCTGACGATGCTGGATCGAGAAATCTTGCTTCGTCCGGCGCGAGAGCTCGCCGCCCTGGTGCGGCGTGGCGAGGTGAGCGCGGTCGAGCTCGCCCGCGCCTCGCTCGACGTGATCGCGGACCGCGACCCCGCCCTCGGCGCCTTCCTCAACGTGTGCGAGGCGGAGGCGCTCGCGGCCGCGCGCACCGTGGATGAAAAGCGCGCTCGCGGCGAGGCCCTGGGCGCGCTCGCGGGCGTCCCGGTCGCGGTCAAAGATGCCCTCGCGACGAAGGACGCGCCCACGACCGCCGCCTCCCGCGTGCTGCTGCGCAAGCTCGCCGATCCTCCGAGCGCCCGCGACGGCTACGTGCCGCCTTACGACGCGACCGCGGTCGCCCGGTTGCGCGCCGCCGACGCCGTGCTCGTCGGCAAGACGAACATGGATGAGCTCGCGATGGGCTCGTCCACCGAGAACAGCGCGTTCTTCGTCACCAAGAACCCTCACGATCCGTCGCGCACCCCCGGCGGGTCGAGCGGCGGCAGCGCGGTCGCGGTCGCGGCCGCGATGACGCCCCTCTCGATCGGATCGGACACGGGTGGCTCGATCCGGCAGCCGGCCGCCCTGACCGGCGTGGTCGGGGTGAAGCCGACCTACGGGCGGGTGTCGCGCTATGGGCTCTTCGCGTTCGCCTCGAGCCTGGATCAGATCGGCGTGTTCGGGCGCGACGTGGACGGAGCGGCCCTCTGCCTCGAGACGATCTCCGGCCACGATCCGCTCGACTCCACCTCGAGTGACGTGAAGGTGGGGCCGTTCGCGCCCCCGCCCGGCGTGGATCCGTACCGCCGCGCGGACGGGGCGCGGCTGCGCGTCGGCGTCGCCAAGGAGACGATGGATGAGGGGGTCGCGCCGGGGGTCCGCGGCGCCGTCCGGGCGACCCTCGACGAGCTCGCCCGACGCGGCTGCGAGATCGTCGAGATCGCCCTACCCCGGACGAAGCTCGCGGTCGCGACGTACTACGTGCTCGCGACGGCGGAGGCCTCCAGCAACCTCGCCCGATACGACGGGGTTCGATATGGGCTGCGCGTCGAGAAGCCGGGGGCTTCCCTCGGCGCGCTCTACCGGGACTCGCGCGGCGCCGGCTTCGGCCGCGAGGTGAAGCGGCGGATCATCCTCGGGACGTTCGTCCTCTCTTCGGGGTACTACGACGCCTACTACCGGCGGGCCCAGCGCGTTCGGGCCCTCATCCGCGACGAGCTCGCGAACGCGCTCGCCGACGTGGACGTCATCGCCTCCCCGACGAGCCCGACCGTCGCGTTCGCGCTCGGAGAGCGCATCGACGACCCGGTGCAGATGTACCTGGCCGATATCCTCACGCTCCCCGCGAGCCTCGCCGGGCTGCCGGCGATCAGCGTGCCGTGCGGCGCCGCGGTCCCCGAGGGCGGCGAGGGCGCGCCGTTGCCCGTCGGCCTCCAGCTGATCGCCCCCGCGCTCGAGGAGGCGCGCCTCTTCTCGGCGGCGGCGGGGGTGGAGGCGGCCGTCCGCGCGATCTCCTCGCCGAGGTCGGCGTGATCGACGCCCGGCCCGTCACCGCCGAAGACGCCGCCCGGCTCGTCGACCTCTTCGACGCAGCCGGGAGCGCCTGCTTCTGCCGGTGGCTCTCGTTCACGGGCGACAAGAACGACTGGCTCATGCGATGCGCCCAAGCGCCCGCCGAGAATCGGCGCGAGCTCGAGGAAGGCCTGCGGGATGGGCGGGCCGACACCCTCGGCGTGGTCGCGGTCGAAGGCGAGGCGCTCGTCGGGTGGATGAAGGTCGCCCCTGCCCTCGTCACCCCGAAGGCCTATGAGCAGCGGTTCTACCGCGCCTTGCCCTGCCTCGGCGGTCCGCGCGAAGGCGTCTTCTTGATCGGGTGCGCGCTCGTGCACCCGAGCGCGCGTCGCCGAGGGATCGCGACCGCCCTCGTGGGCGCCGCGGTCGCGCTGGCGCGGTCGCGAGGCGCGCGCGCGATCGAGGCCCTCCCTCGAAGACCGC